>CAZCBE010000120.1:0-21605 GCA_964496695.1 uncultured Klebsiella sp. | reverse complement strand
CCTTGCCCATCCCGTCGCAGGGAACCCGTGGGGCGGAGCGCCGGTCTCCGACCCGGCGTGATCATGCGTCCGCCAAAACGCCGGGTCGGAGACCGGCGCTCCGGTTCCCCCGCATCTTCTTCCTCGCCGCCGCGCTGCGAGACCGGTATTCAGAACGCACTGCCATGCCACGCATCCTCATCGTCGAGTGCAAACAGGAAGTCTCCACTTTCAACCCCGTGTTGAGCGGCTACGACGACTTCACCCTTCGCCACGGGCAGCAAATCCTGGACTACCATCGCCGCGTGCGCAGCGAGGTGGGCGGGGCGCTGAGCGTGTTCGATGCCACGCCGGGCGTCGAACTGGTGCCGGCGTGCAGCGCGCACTTCATCACGTCCGGCGGCACCCTGGCGGACACGGCGTTTGCCAACCTCGCGGGCGAACTCCTCGGAAGCATCCAGGCGGCTCCCCCGGTGGACGGCGTTTACTTCTCCCTGCACGGCGCAATGGCCTCGGAGACCGAGGGCGACCCCGAAGGCTTCCTGCTGGCCGAAACCCGCAAGATTCTCGGCGAGCGCGTGCCCATCGTCATCTCGCTGGACCTGCACGGCATCCTGACGGACTGGATGCTGGAGCAGAGCGACGCGGCGGTGGCGTTCCATACCTATCCGCATGTGGACTTCTTCGGCACCGGCGCGCGCGCGGCCCGGCTGCTGCTGCGCATCGTGGCCGGCGAGGTGAAGCCGGTCACGGCGAAGGTCACCGTGCCGGCGCTGGTGCGCGGGGACGAACTCATCACCGAAACCGGCTCCATCCGCCACGCCGTGAACGCGGCGAAGGCCATCGAGCAAAGCCCCGGCGGACTTTCGGCGGCGATGATGTGGGGCAACCCCTTCACCGACGTGCCCGCGCTGGCCTCGAACAGCTTCGTGGTGACCGACAACGACCCGGAGCGGGCGGAGCGCGAGGCGCTGCGCATCGCGAACCTGTTCTGGGAGCACCACGAGAAGATGCAGGTGCCGCTGACGAGCCTCGCCGAGGCGGCGCGTATCGCGAAGGAAACCACGTCCGGCACCGTGGTGCTGGTGGACGCGGCGGACGCGACCAGCTCCGGCGCATCGGGCGACAGCAATGCGATCCTGCGCGAACTGCTCGACGCCTGTTATCCGGGCACCGCGCTGATTCCAATCGTGGACCCGGCTGCCGTGGCGGCGGCGTTCGCAGCGGGCATCGGCAATGTGGTGCAGACGACGGTCGGCGGTGCGCTGGACCGGGGCCGGTTCACGCCGCTGCTCATCGAAGGCCGCGTGCGGATGCTGTCCGACGGCTGGTTCCACAGCGAGACCACGCGCGAGCTGTGGCAGGCGGGGCGGACGGCCATGGTGCAGACCGGCGGGTTCACGCTCATCCTCACCAGCCGCGCCGTGAGCCTGTATGACCGGGCGTTGTTTCTCGCCCACGGCTGCGACCCAAAACATTTCGGCGTCGTGGTCGTGAAGTCACCGCACTGCGAGCCGCACATGTTCAAGACCTGGGCGGCCCGTTACGTGGATGTGGATGCGCCGGGTTCGACCAGCGCGAACCTCCGCAGTCTCGGGCACACGCGCTGTGCGCGGCCGATGTTCCCGCTGGACCCGGACGTGAAGTTCACGCCGCAGGTGAAGGTGTTTCGGCGGGGTCGGTAGGGAGAGCAGGATTAAGATTAAGAGTAGGATTACGAGTAAAAGCCACGGCGGCGACCCGCCTCATAATCCTACTCTTAATCCTAATCCTGCTCCTCCCCTCTCCAGCGGACAAGGAGCGTCCGCTTCACTTTGCTGCGGCCGGTTCCGCCAGATCCTGGCCGCGCCGGAGCCGGAACGGCTCGCTTTGCACGATGGCCGTGATGAGCGCCGAGAACTTGTAATCCTGCTTGGCAGCAGCGCTGGTGATCTGGCGGAGCGCCCGGCTGTCGTAATATTCCAGGCCGCGCCCGAGGGCGTAGGTGAGGAGCTGCTCGGCGAGGTTGCGGGTGAAGAGGTCTTTCTTCTCCTTGAGCACCGCCTTGAGTTCGCTGGGGCCGTTGAAGCTCTTGCCGTCGGGCAGCTTGCCGGAGGCGTCAATGGCATCCTCGCCGTCCTTCTCTCGCCACGCTCCGATGGCGTTGTAGTTCTCCAGCGCAAAGCCCATCGCGTCCATCTGCGTGTGGCAGCTTGCACAGGCGGGGTTGGCGCGGTGCTGCTCCATGCGCTGGCGCAGGGTGCCGGTGAGCTTCTGCTGATCCTCCAGCTCAGGCACGTTCGGCGGCGGGGGCGGGGGCGGCGTGCCGAGAAGCTGTTCGAGCACCCAGCGGCCCCGCTTCACGGGCGAAGTGCGCGTGGGATTGGAGGTGACGGTGAGGATGCTGGCCTGGGCGAGCAGGCCCCCGCGTTCCTTTGCCGGCAGAACGACGCGCGTGAAGGCGTCGCGGGCAAAGGGTTTGCCACCGGGCAGCCGGCCCTTCACGGGCGTGCCCGTGCGGTTGCCGACGGTGTCCGCGATGCCGTAGTGGCGTGCGAGGGCGTCGTTCAGGTAGGCGAAGTCGGCGTCAATCAGGTCAAGCACGCTGCGGTCCTCGCGCACGATCTCGGTGAAGAACAGCTCGGTCTCGCGGAACATCGCGCGGCGCAGGGAGTCGTTGAAGCCCGGGAAGAGCTTGGTGTCTGGGGCAAAGGTCTGGAGGCGTTTCAACTGCAGCCATTGCATCGCGAAGTTGTCCACCAGCGCGGTGGCCTTCGGGTCCTTGAGCATGCGCCGGACCTGCGCGTCGAGCTGGGCGGTGAGCTGGCGTTTCTCGGCGAGGGCGAACAGCTCGGCGTCGGGCATCGTGCTCCAGAGGAAGTAGCTGAGGCGGGAGGCGAGCTGAAATTCATCGAGCGGGTGCGGCTGCCGGGCCTCGGGCCGGTCATCCAGCTCGACGCGGAAGAGGAACTTCGGCGAGCAGAGCATGGCGGCAATGGCACGCTGAAGGCCGGCTTCCCACGAGCGCCCGCCCGTGACCGTCTGCTCGACGATCTGCGTGTGGGTGGCGATTTCCTTCGCAGTCGCCGGCCGCCGGTAGGCGCGAGTCAGGAGGCTGGTAAGGACTTCGCGCGTCTGCTGGGCCTGCGGCTTGCCCGCGAGACCGGCAAGCAGCATCAACTGCGACGGCGGGCGGGTTTCCAACGGACCTTCGCTGCCGATGTGCTCGATGAAGAGCTTCGCGGGCTCCTCGCCGCCCTCCGGCTTGAGCAGGGCGATGCCCGCCCGCTTGATGCCGTCCACATGATTCAGGGGGAACTCGAGGGTTTGCAGCTTGGCGGCGGATCGGGCGGTGATCTCGTAGGTCTTCAGGATCTTCAATGGCTTCATGGCCGCCACGCCCGCCCCGGCGAGTTGGGCGATTTCCTCGTCGCTCGAAGTCTCGGCGAGCTTCACGCCTTGGACGAACAACACCACCTTCACCGGCGCGGTGCCGCGCGGCTCGGCATACACGTTGGCGCGGAGAATCAGGTCGGCATCGCCCGTGAGCTTCAGGTAGTCGCCACCGGCGGCGAATGGGCCGGA
Source organism: uncultured Klebsiella sp. (assembly GCA_964496695.1). GTDB lineage: Bacteria > Verrucomicrobiota > Verrucomicrobiia > Limisphaerales > SXTU01 > SXTU01. The sequence continues at coordinate 18,062 of CAZCBE010000120.1, read as the reverse complement.
CTTCACCGCCTCGGGGAGGGTGGGGTCCATCAGGCGAAAGCGGGTCTCCGGGGTCTGGGCGTTGTTGGGCTGGAGGTAGCGCCCCGAGAGGTTGCGCACGCCGGGCTTGGGTATCTTCTCCAAAATTACCCGCTGCGCGATGGTCTCCGCGGCGTCGAGATAGCGCTCCATCAGCAGCGGCGAGAGCGTCAGCACGTCGCCGATGTTGTCGAAGCCATGGCCGATGTCGTCGGCGGGAAAGTTCTCGGTGGGGTTGAAGTCCACGAGCAGGAGGTCGCGGACGGTGTTGTGATACTCGGTGCGGTTGAGGCGGCGGACGGTGACGCGGCCCGGGTCGGGTTTCATCGCCGCCTCGGCGCGCTCGAAGGCGGACTCGATGGCACGAGTGAACTGCTCGATCTCGGCGAGCGTGGGCCGGGCCTGCTTCGCCGGCGGCATTTCCCCCGTGCTGACCTGTTGCAGGACGTTGATCCAGACCTTGCGGTTCTTGAGGATGGCTTCGTCCCCCCGGTCAAGTTTGACCAGGTCAAGATCGGCCTTCGTGGACTTGCCCCCGTGGCAGTCGCGGCAATGCTTTTCAAGGAAAGGCACAGCCTGCTTGAGGAAATCAGCGTTGGGGCTGGCGGCGCCTACCGCAGCCGGCCGGCCAAGCAGGCAGGCCGTGGCGAAAACCACCACCTTCAGGGCGGTGAACCGGCAAACGATTTTGGAGGAGGACCGAATGATCATGGGCGTGTCGAGTGACTGGCGCGTGCAAGGGAGTATTCACCGCCCGGAGCGCGGCCCTCCGGGCCGCAGCGACCACTTTGCAGAAAATGCTCCAGACTTTCCTGCGTCATTCCCTGCTGCCAGCCGCTGCGGCCCAGAGGGCCGCGCTCCCGAGAGCAGAAAGTTTTCAGTGTTCAGCCGTCCGTTTTCAGTTTTCAGTTCCGCCCACACGCACTGAGAACCGATTACTGAACCATGAAGATTCGCGAAATCCGTTGTGCCGGCCTGCGCGGTGCCACTCCTGAAGGCGGCTGGAGCAATGAACTGCGGCCCGAAGATTGTGTCCACACGCTCATCGCCGTGCACACGGACGAGGGCGCGGTGGGCCTGGGCAGCGTGTTCACCAATGACGCGCTCGTGCGCGCCGCGCTGGCCGTGCTGGAGCCGCTCTATCGCGGCGAGAACGCGCTGGAGCCGGAGCGCGTGAGCGAGAAGTTGAGCCAGCACATGTTCTGGCTCGGGCGCGGCGGCTCGATCACCCACGCCATCAGCGGCGTGGACATCGCGCTGTGGGACTTGCTGGGCCAGGCCACGGGCCAGCCCGTGGGCCGCCTCCTCGGCGGACGCTACCGCGAGCGCGTGCAGCCCTACGCCTCCCTGCTCATGGATGAACCCGAGAAGCTGCGCGACCACCTGCTGCGTGTGAAGGCGCAGGGTTTTCGCGCGTTCAAGATCGGCTGGGGTCCGTTTGGCCGGCGCAACGCGGCGACCGATGAGGCCATCGTCCGCGCCGCGCGCGAGGCCGTCGGCCCGGAGAACAAGCTCATGGTGGACGCGGGCGGCAGCGACGCCTATTGGAACAATGGTTACAAGTGGGCGCTGAGCACCGCCAAGATGCTCGCGGACTACGACGTGTTCTGGTTCGAGGAAGCCCTGGTGCCCGATGCGCTCGAAGACTTCGCCAAGCTCCGCGAGCACTCCCCGGTGCCCATCTCCGGCGGCGAGGTGCTCACGCGGCGGCAGGCGTTCCAGCCCTTCCTCGAAGCGCGGGCATTCGACATCATCCAGCCCGACGTGACCAAGGTCGGCGGCATCAGCGAGGAGCGGCGCATCGCGTGGATGGCGCAGGAGCACGGCGTGCGCTTCATCCCGCACGGCTGGAACACGGCGGTCGGCCTTGCCGCGGACCTGCACCTCGCGTCCGCGTTCCCCGGCACGGACATCATCGAGTATCTGACCGGCTCGCCCTTCATTGACGAGATCACCGCCGGCGGCTGGCACCTCGACGCCGACGGGATGCTCGCGATTCCCACCAAGCCCGGCCTCGGCCTGACCCTGGACCGGGATGCCCTGAAGAAATACACGCGGGGCGAGAAGCTGCTGGACTGAGCCCGCGACTCAAGTGACGGAGCGCAACGGTAGGCCAGGGTCCACGCTCTCCCCCACGGACCGCGTGCCACTGGTATGGAGTCCCGCCTTTAGGCGGCGGGGCGCCCGACCGGCGACGAGTGTTCTGCGCAGCGTCTGGATCGCAGCGGCATTCCACCGGCTGAAGCCGGGACTCCAAGCGCGGTTCACGGGGAGCAGTCACAAAGTCCAGCGACCATTGTGCCTGTTCTCTGGCCAGCGCTTGTGCCACCGGCACTGAAACCGCTGCTCAAGGCCGATTTCCAGTTGCAGGCCCGGGAAGGCGCGCCCATCTTGCCTGCACAATTCCAGTCCCGTGAAAACCACCCGTCTCCCGCCCTGCGAACGTCCGCGCTCGTGGCCCGCGCCGTGGCTTGCTTCGCTCCTGGCCGCCGCCCTGTTCGCGCTTGGTGCTCCCGCTCTCGCCCAAAACCGGGCCGCCACCAACGCACCGCCCGCCAGCGCGACCGGCACGGCGCGCACCGTCTATCGCCTCGCCGAGATCATCGAGGTCCAGCACGAGGGCAACTACCTCGCGGCGCTGAAGGAATACAACCGCTGGATGGCTGCCGGCGGGGGCGTGGACAAGGCCGTTCCCGTGGACGTGGTGGAGAAAATGTATAAGGCGGCGGGCGAGGGAAAAACGGCCTTCAAGACCGTCGCGAGCCTGATCCAAAACGGCCTGGACCCGGATGTGGCGAAGAAGGAGGGACTGGCCCACACCAAGATCCACGACAACCACAACGTGGGCATGGCGCAGATGCGCGACGTGATGATTGACGCCGTCATCAACGACGTGGCCGCGAAGAACGGCTGGATCATCGGCCGCTCCGACTCGGGCAACGTGAAGGCGGGCATCAAGAGCGATCTCGACCAGACCTTCTACGTGTTCGATGCGAGCGATCCCAAGAACCTCAAGCGGCTCGAACTCAAGGACGGCGAGTTCATCGAGAAGTTCAAGCAGGCATGGAAGGAGAAGCATCCCAACCTCTCGATTGAGATGTTCGACATCGCGTCCATCGAAGGCCGCAACCGCTTCCCCGACCCGCGCGACGTGCGGGGCGATTATCTTTTTGAGTTCGACCGCGCGATCCGCGAGCTGCGCGCCACGCCCGGGGCCTACACGACGCAGGGCGCGGTGGTGCAGCAGATGCAGTTCCGCGCGCTGGAAGGCATCCTCAAGGCGAACCCGCGCATGTTCCAGCTCTACGGGCCGGAACTCGACGCAACCGGCAAGCTGGTGGTGGGAGCGGACGGCAAGCCGAAGTTTCAGAAGTGGCCGTTCGAGGGGGACACGGCGGTGAAGTTCATGTTTGGCACGCACCCGGAGCTGATGCCCGGGCACGCGTTCGGCGCGGCGCTCGCCAACTTCCTCGAACTGCAGCACTACCTGCACGCGGAGAAGTTTGAGGTGAAGTATCACCTGCGCACCTACGAGGACGCGCTGGCGGTGCTCTTCATGGCGGAGAACCGGTTCGACAAAGGCCACAAGCTGGACTACTCGGAGCTGTCCGCCGCCGAGCGTCGCATCGCCAACGGCGAACTGCTCACACGGCTGTTCCCCAATGACGCGAAGAAGCGTCTCCTTCACACCCTCGCCCTCGACATCTCCGCCGATCTGCGGCTGCTGCACAAGAAGGAGCCGCACAAGATCACGGCCCTCGCCGGGCTGACCCCTGACCAGGTCGCCGACCCCAAGGTGCAGGAGGCCAAGGTCTTCGAGGCGCTCGCCAAAAAGCTCTACAACACCGACACCCCCACGCCCCAGCAAATCAAGAACGCCGTCGAACAGCACCGCAAGCTCTCCAGCGAGTTCTGCCTGGAGACGACCTTCCATGCCTCGACCGAGGCGTTCCGCCTGCTGCTCCAGCCCGACGGCAAGGGCGGCCATCACTTCGACATCGAGCGTTACCGCTCGCTGCTGCCGCCGATGGACGACACACAGTGGACGGAGTTCAAGCGCCAGCAGGGCCAGGGCGTGCTGCTCACGTTCCTCTACGGCCTCTACGATCTCGGCTGGACGCATGGCAACCAGCTCGTGGACCGGCTCGTCCGGCAGAACCCGCGCGAGTTCGGACGCTTTCTCATCGAGCGGCTTAGCAACCCCGCCGAATGGCGCGCGCTGACCGGCCCGGCGCGGGTGGTCGCGGGGGATATTGCGATGGCGGCGCACTCGCAGGTTGCGTGGGTGCTGGGCCACGAACACTTCGAGCATGGGAAGTCGGTCCACAGCCTGCTCAGCGCGGGATCGGACGGGCGCGGGCGTAACCTCGGGCGCGGGCTGGGGCGCTTCGTGAAGGAGGCGGCGCACGATCCCGGCAACCTCGACGGCCTCCTCCAAGTCTGGCGCGTGGCCATCGAGACGCGTGGCGACATGGGCGCGGTGCAGGCCACGGCGCTGGACCAGCTTTACTTCGCCGTGCCGGTGGCCGGACAGATTTACGCGGCCACGCAGGGCGGCATTCCCGGCGCGTTCCTCATGGGCGCGGCGATGTATTATCCGCCGCTGGGAGTAGGGCTCCTGGCGGCGAGCATGGTGGACTCGGGCTATGCCATCTACGACATCGAGTATCAGAAACCCCAGCTCGGCAACATGGCGGACGCGCTCTATCGCGGCTTCGTCGGCCCCGAGACCCGCAGCTATCCCGGCGATGCACCGCCGCAGTTCACCGACGCGGAGCAGAAGGAACTGACGCAGATCAAGTCCGAGCTGGGGCGGCTCCAAGGCCTCGCCGAGCCGCTGCGCTTTGGTCAATGGCTGCTCCTGAGCGACCGCGAAGCGCAGGCCTGGCACAACTCCTCCCAGCAGGCGGCGGAACTCCTCAAGCAGCGCACCGCCGCCGTGGGACCGCGGCTCCAGGCCCTCGAAACCAAGAAGAAAGCCTGGGAGGAATTCAGCGATGGCTCGTGGGCCGGCGGCTACACGTATGGCCTGGGCGCGCAACTCGTGCAGAAGCCCTGCACGAACCACCTGCTTCAGTTCGTCCAGCCGGTCATCTGCTTCTCCCCGGCGGGCATTGTGGACTTCCGGGCGAAGTTCGATCCCGCGACCGACGGTCCACGTCTTGCCCAGTTGGAAAGCGCCGTGCAAGCCGCGATGAAGAATCCCGCCGCCGACATCGAGCAGGTGCTGACGATGGCCGAGGAGCATGCGAACCTCGTGCTGCAGTCGAACCGCTGGTCCCGCGCGCAGCGCTACCTCGACCTCGCCTATGGCCGTTCCACCGACCGCGCCGGCCTGACGAAGCGCGAGCAGGCCATGCCCGTGCCCGAGCTGATCCACCGCATCAAGCGCGACAGCATCCTGCCCGAGTTCGCGCGTGCGAGCATTGCGGACCTCCCGAAGTATGTGGACACCTACCTCCGCACGCATGGGAACGTGCTGAATGAGCTGCATTCGCTCGGCCTCATTGACCGGGAAACCATTGCCGCCGCCGCGCAGATCGGCGCGACTCCGGAGAAGTTCATCCCGCCCAGCGTGAAGCAGGAACTCGCCGACCGCCTCTCCGCCGACTTCACCCGCAGCCGCGAGATGTATTTGAAATGGCAGACCGCCGAGAAGAACCGCGTGGAGCGTGAGAAGATCGAGCTGCGCAACCGCATCAATGCCTATCGCGCGCAAGAGGCCGGGGCCGCGCTGGCCGGTCTCCAGAAGAATCCGCGCTACGCCGCGCTCTTCGACGCCATCCGTCTGGCCAACGTCCCACGGAGCGCGCCGGTCATCAAGAGCACCATCTTCAAGCTGCCCATCAAGCAGACGGGCCGGCTCGCCAATCCAGCGGATGAGAAGTTCAAGTGGCAGGTGCAGCTCGCCATCACGGCGGACCCCGATCTCTATTATCCGCCCTACGAGGGCAATCTCCACCTGCTCGACCTGAACCAGCTCCGCGCGGCAGTCGCCAGCGGCACAGTCGGGAAGGACAATGACCCGTTGCTGCCCCAGGTGGTGGAGCAGTTGCGCGGCCTGCTCAACGGCGAGCTGGGCAAGCTCAAGAACGAGGAGGTGCTCGTGCCGGTGGTCACGGTGTTCGCCGCGGGAATGGCGGACCTCTCGAAGGCCAATCCCAACACGGTGAAGCATCTGCCCGGCTACCAGCCCGGTGGCGGACCGCAGTGCGTGGACGAAATGGAGAACGAAGGAGAAGGCGTGGAATGCGCACCTCCCGCCGGTGGTGCACCGGTGCGAAAGCGCGTTCCCATGGGGCAGACCGTTCACGTCAGCACCCAGACCAGCGGTGCGCCGGTGATTGAGTCCACTGCAACGGTGTCCGGCTATGGCTCGATGATGGGAACCTACGTCTATTTCCACTCGCCGTTGTTTTTGAAAGGCCCCGGCGAAGGCGCAGACGCGGCGAAGTTTCGGCTGGCCCGCGCCATGTCTCCAAATGGACCGTGGCTGACGGTGCGCGAGAAGGACGTGCGGCTGGGCATTGACCACGCACCGTTCTACGCGAACGAGGGCTCCATCGGGCGCAAACAGTCCGTCCTGATGGACGCCTGGGCGGCGACCAACGCCCCCGCGCGCGAAACCTACGATGGCACCGCGCAGGCGTGGTATCGCGTCGCGCATGTGCTGGCCTCGGGGCAGGAGGTGTGGTCAGAGGTCAGGGGGCCCGGTCCACCGCTGATCTCGCTCTACGTCCCGCGCTGGCCGGAGGGCCAATGGATCGCCAATGAGACCAACGCGTTCACCCTGCGTTGGGCCTCGGCGGGCTGGGGCAGTTTTGAGAACTTTGGCAATACGTTCCGGCTCATCGCGACGGTGCGGCTGGAGGACCAACCCGCGCGCGGCGAGGGCGTCCACATCCGTGCGAACTGGCTGGGGCGCGACTGGCATTTCTTCACCCGGCCCACCAACGCACCCGCCAGCACCCTCAACGACCGTGGCCAGGTGGCGATTGACCTGCCCGTGCCACGCGAACCGTCCGAACTGGTGCTCTCGACCGTGATGTTCGGCCGCGAGGCGCATCGTCGGCTGCTCATCACGCCGGCTTTCCCGTCGAACGCGCTCGTGTCGCTGGAGCAGGCTTATACGAACAAGTTTATCACCCCGCAGAAGTTTCAGGAACTGATCGTGGCCGCGCGCGACAAGGCGGCGAAGGAGATCAGCAACCACGTCGCGGCCATGCGCAAGGACGCCGAGTATTGGCCCAAGGAGCTGGCCAGCGCCGCACAGCGCGGCGACGCGGACCGCATCCGTGACATCCAGAAGAGCGCGCCGGAATCCGCCGCGCGGCTGCAACGCGACTACACGGCGATCGCGCACCGCACGGATGGCTACGGGCTGGGCTATTTCGAGAAGCCGCTCGCCGAAGCGGTCTCCGCTGCGGCCCAGGCTGGTCGCACCAGCGAGGCGCTGCAGCTCTGGCAATTCGCGCTCCAGCTCTACGAGGCCGCCTGGCGCCGGCGGCTGATGACGGACATCACCTTCACCAACGCCTATCACAACGGTTACTCGAACCGCGTCGAACTCACCCCGCGCGCATATTCCTGGCACAACACCTACCGCGCCGCGGCGGGACTCTTCTTCCAGTTGGGCAACCTCGATGCGGCGAACGAACTGCTGGAAGCCGAGGGCCGCCTGCGGCTCGAGCAGCTCCGCCTCGACAACAAGCCTACCAACTGGCCCGACGACCTCCGCAAGCAGGCCGCGTGGAATCGTGCCTACGCCGGCCGGCTCGCGGAAGCGGTCACGCACTGGGATTTGTTCGAGCAGGAGGAACTGCGGCGGATGCTGGCGCGCACCCAGCCACCGGCGCGCGACAAGGCCGTGGAGACCATCCAGAAGGAACGCCCCTACTGGTATCTCGCGGCCAAGCAGGGGGCGAAGCTTGAGAACTACGGCCCCGCTCCCGCCGCGCAGCAACTCGCCGCCGCTGTCGCCTCGGCTCAGCCGCGCACCAATGCCGAACTCAGCCGCGCCTCCGCGCCGCCGCCGATGTCGCTGCTCGGCGTGGTGTCCGACCCGTTCAAGTTCGACCAGCCGCGCGTCACCAACAATCCCGCGCGCGACAGCACCGCCGTCAGCGGCGGCACCTTGCCCACGCCCGGCTCTTCAACTCCCGCCCCGCGCCCTACCCCAGGCTTGCTGGGCACCCCGTCTGGAGTCCCCAGCACAACCCAGCCAACCACCGTCTCGCCTGCGACCGGCCTGCCCGCCCAGTCCGTGCCCGCGACCCCTTTCCCAGCCGCAGTCCCATCCACGCCGCCGGCTTCTCCAGCACCGGTCGCTTCGCTGCCTGCCACCGTCGTGCCCACCACCTCGTCGCCCAGCGCGCCAGCAAGCCCTGCTGCGGTGGTTCCCGCCGGGACTTCGCCCAGTCTTTCTCCGTCGTCGCCACCGACACCGGGTCCCGGCAGCCCGCCTTCGCTGCCCATTCCACCGACTGCAACCGCCTCCGAACCGCGCGCCCCGGGTGAGAAACACCCGGCCATCGCACGGGGCTACGGCCGGATGTGGCAGGGCGATGTGCGCACCGCGCTGGCGGAATTCCAAGCCGCCGCCACGGCGGACCCGAACGACCTCGAAGCGCGCCGCATGAAGGGCACGCTGGAATTGCTGGCCGGCGATGCCGCCCGGGCACGGGACGACGCGGAGGCATTCCTGCGCGTCCAGCCGGGCAGCGCCCACGCGCAGCTTCTTCGTGGCCAGGTGGCGTTATGGCAGAGTGATCCCGTGGCCGCGCGGAAGCACCTCGCCGAGGCAATGCGTCTCGACCCGCAACTGACCGGCGGCCTCTACAACCAGGGCAGCCAGTTTCTCCAGGCGAACGCGCACGCGATGGCCTACCTCTCCTATCTCTCCGTCACGCACATGGATTCGCGGGCCACGGGCGCCTACTACGGGCTGGGCGTGGCCGCCGCCCAGATGGGCCTCAAGCCGCAGGCGATCGAATCCCTCGAACTCTACCTCCGCAACGACCCTTCCAATTCCCAATATGCCCAGAGCGCGCGCCAGTGGCTCCTGCACCTGCGGTCCGGCAGATGAGTGATTGATGGGTGGAGATGCTGTCCCGAATTCCGAGCACAAAGTCCAGAAGTGCGCCAGTAGCGAGCGGAGCGCGGGTTTACGCAGAATGCTGCGCCGGGAAAAGTGCGCTCGAACTACCCCTGGTGTGCGCCGGTTTCTGCGGCCTGAAGACCGCGCTCCCCCCACGGGAGTGGCGGAGAGGGGGGGATTCGAACCCCCGGTGGTGTTACCCACGCACGCTTTCCAGGCGTGTGCCTTAAACCACTCAGCCACCTCTCCAACCAACCGCCGGGTGGAACGCGGGCGGGTGAACGGCGCTGGGCCGCTCCGCTCCGACACGTTCCATCGGAGCGCTTATTTTGCTAGGATTCGGGTGCGCGGCAAGCTGATTCGCCAGTCGCTCAAACCGGAGGTGCAGGTCATGGCGAGGCCCCGCCCCGCCGTTTGGAGATGATCAGGCGACGGTTGACGGAGCACGCCATGGCCGTGACCGCATAATAATGACGTCTGGAGACGTGGTGATTCCCAGCAAATAGCCAAACCGCTCCCCTCATCCAACCTGGCCGGTCTATGCGCAGGAGCATCGGAACGGGCCCATGCGTAACCACCGCGAAGCACCAGCCCGGCACGGAAAAACAGAACTGCCAAGATGGCGATGCCCCTCGTGCCATCGATGTCGGCCCGGTATGTCGCTGACTTGTTAGGTGCCACGCTCAACTGTTGCCAGCCGTCAAGGGAAGCGGTCTGGCAAATATGCGGTCGCAGAGCAGCCACCAGCCCAGGGCGAACCTGGTTGCCACCGTGATCCTTTTGAACGCTCGAGATTGGATTGAAGCCGAGAACCACCTTGCCGGAAAAGGGGCGGGGGAGAACAATTGCCCCCATGTTTGTTCGCGCACGCCGGCCAGGTTCATCATGCCGATGAATCCGGCCCACACCCTGTTGTGCTTGACCGCCGGGGGCGACAGTTCGCCTGCACCAGGCGAGCACTTCGTGATCTCTGCTTGGGTGGCCTGGCACGATACCGGAACCGAACTCGCCTTGTTGCATACCGGATCACAGCGTTATTTCGGACTCAATCCCACGGCCTCGGAGATTTGGCGGCTGCTGGCCAACCGCCTCGCCATGTCGGCCATCATCGCCCAGCTCGCGCAGCGGTATGACGCCAACCCGGCGGCGATCGCAGTCGAGGTTCGACGCGTGATCGCGGCGCTGGTGCAGGCGGGTTTATTGGACCGCGCGCCCGTCCCGGAGACCACGCGCTCGTGAGTGCCATCGGCGGCTATGTCGTCTTGGATGGCTCGCCTGCCGCACGCGAGTGGATTCCGGCCATGGCCGGCGCGCTCTTCCGCCATGGGCCGGATGGCGTGCACCACTGGTGCGCGGGGCCGACGGTGCTGCTGCATGGACAACTGGCCACCACCCCCGAGGCGCTCACTGAGCATCAGCCAACGGTGGATGGGTCCGCTCAAATCGGCATCACCTTCGACGGCCGGCTCGACAACCGTGACGAACTGCTCGCCTGGCTCCGGCTCCGTGAAGCCGTGCTGGACACCACCCCGGACGCAACCCTCCTGCTCAAGCTCTACCAGCACGAGGGTGACGCGTGCGTGCAGCGGCTCGTGGGCGATTTTGCCTTTGCCGTCTGGGACGCACGACGACGGCGGCTCTTCTGCGCCCGTTCCGTCGTGGGTTTGCGACCCTTCCACTGGCACTGTGATGGGCGAACCTTCGCCTTCGGCACGGATGCGGGCGTGCTGCTCTCTCTTCCCAGCATCCCCAGACGGATCAACGAACCCATCATCGGAGAAATCCTCTCGCATCGCTTCACCCACCCGACGGAGACGCTCTACCGGGACGTGTTCCGGCTGCGGGCCGGCTGGGCGCTGGCGGTGGAAAATGGCCCGCCCCGCGTCTGGCGCTGGCACTGCGGCCCGTTTCCCGAAATAGAGCTTCCCTCGGATGAGGCTTATGCCAGCCGCTTCCGGGAGCTCTTCGACCAGTCCCTGCGTGCCTGCACCCGGGCCAGCACCGAGGTGGCCGCGCAACTCTCCGGCGGACTCGATTCCTCTTCGGTCGTCTGCCGCGGGGCAGAACTGTTCCGGGCCGGTGCCCTGGGGCGGGCACCGTGCGCCATTTCCGCGGTGTTTCCCGGTGAATTGCAGGATGAGTCCGGGTGGATCGAGCAGGTGGAGGCGCATCTGGGAGCCTCCGCCCTCAAGGTAACGGCGTCCGCGTATGACTGGGAGCAGGCGGAGGACTGGTCTGCCCAGACGCTCCATCTGCCACTGCGGCCCAATACCAGCGGCGCCTACGTGGCGGTGTGCGAGCAACTGAAACAGGCCGGCATCCGCGTGCTGCTCACGGGCGAAGGCGGGGACGACTGGTTTACTGGAACCTACGCCCACTGGCCGGACTTGCTGGCGCGGGGACGCTGGCTGCGCCTGTTGCGCGAGGGCCTGGCCTTGAAACCCCCTCGACCGGTCTGGCGGGCGCTGCTGAGCATCGGGGCGAACAGTCTGGGGCCCTGGCTGATTCCTGCCCGACGTCAGCGCATCCAGTTTCCCTACCAGCTCCTCGGCCCGGTGCCGGCGCTCATCCGCCCGGAGTGGGCGGCCCGCATTGCGCTCCGGGAACGCGTGCCTCCCCGCGAACCTCTGCCCGGCGCCCATGGCCTGGCCCAGCAGCAACGGGCGGGGCGCTACGACTTCGCACGGGCGCATGTCAACTGGGAGAATGTGCTCGCCTATGCCGCTTCCCGCCGTGTCGAAATGAGGCATCCCTTCCACGATCGTCGGCTGACGGAGTTTGCGATGGGTTTGCCCGGCGACCAGTTGCGCCGGCATGGCGAGCGCAAGCACATCCTCCGCGAGGCCATGCGAGGCACCTTGCCGGAGCGGGTGCGCACCCGGCAGGACAAGGCCCGCTTCATCACCCCCATCTCGGATGCGATCATGCGTCGGCTGCCCCGACGTTCGATGGCGGATCTGATCTGTGTCCGTGAGGGCTGGGTGGACGCAGAAGAGCTGGCCCGCGTGTGGCGGGAACATCAGGCCTGGATCGCCACCCAGACCAGCATTGCCAATCCGATTCCGCTGCCGGCCAGCAGTCTCAATTCCGTCTGGATGGCGTTTTCCCTGGATGTCTGGCTGCGTCAGGCTGGCGGAGCGTGACGCTTTTCCAGTTCCAGCCGGCTGGCAAAATTCGCTCGCATTTCGTCCCCGGAATGTGCATTTTGCGTGTCATGGACGAACCGAAAAATGATGCTCCGGTTTCCGCAGACACCCGATCCTTGCACGCGCAGGCTGCCAAGCTGCCCTGGCAGTGCCCCGTGCTGACCGATTTCGGCGACCTAAGCGGAGTGACGAAATCGGCCACCATCAACCCCGGTGATGCCTTGAGCAGCAACAGTTAATCGGGAGCCACCCCGAACTTCTCGGCAGCCCGCCTCTCGGTGGCTCCCGCTCACGGCCACTGTGATGCCCGGCACGAGATGAAACTGCAGCCCGTCCCGACGGCCCCAGTTCCCGCGCCTCGACACAAATACGATCTGGCGACGGCCGCGGGGGATTACCCTGGCTGGGAAGGCCCGCCAAAGAGGACTCTTCTGCTCTGCACCCAACCTCGCTCCGGCAGCACCTTGCTAGGGGAGACGTTGCATGCTGCGGGCGGGTGGGGATGTCCCCTCGAATACTTTCACCATGGCTTCCAGCCCGGGTTCGAACGCCTTTGGGGAACGGCGGATTTTCCGGCCTATGTGCGCGCGGTTCACCAGCACCGAACGGATCCTTCCGGCACCTTCGGGGTGAAGATTTTCTGGGGCGACATCGAAGAACTCTGCGCCCGCCTCGAGCCGGAAGCGCATGGCCCGTTGCTGGACTCACTGGATGGACCAGCCGCCGCCAAGGGATATCGGAGCATCCATGCCCTGCTGACCCCGTTGTTTCCAAATCCGACTTTTGTTTACCTTGCCCGCCAGGATGCAGTTCGTCAGGCCGTGTCCGGCATGATCGCCTCCCAGACGGGGGTCTGGCGTGCCATCCCGATGGTGCAGGAGAAGGTCCCGCTACAGGAACCGGCCTACGATTACGAGCGCATCGCGGGAAACGTGGCGTTCGAGCACCGGTGCCGCCGGCGCTGGGAGGCTTACTTCCAAGCGAATCTGCTTGCACCGGTCCGGATCAACTACGAGAGCCTGTCAGATCATTTCCAGACCAGTATCCAGGCGTTGTTCACCGCCCTCGGCCGGCCCGACGCTGCGATACCCCCTGTCCGGATGCGCCGGCAGGCAGACGCACACTCGGAAGCGATCGTGCTCCGGTTCTTGCGGGAGATGAAATCGCGCTCTCAATCACCCAGTGCTCCGGCCTGAAGTCCAACCGGCGGCAGGGCTTGCTGGCGCACTCGCGTCCCGGCAGATTGACGGCCTCAACGACATGACCGACGCTCATCCCTTCATCGCTTCTTCGACCTACCCACATCCATGAGTCTCTCCCTCACAATTCTGCTCGTCGGACTGTTTGCCACCGCATCCCTCGCAAGCGCCGAGCAACCTTTCCATGTCTATGCACCCAGCCATACCAAGGGCAACCTGCTCGTGGTGAAGGCCACGCCTTCCCCCACCGGTCTGGATCTCAAGCTGGCCGAGGAGATCAAGCTGGGCTTTGCGGCCTCGGTCATCGCCAGGCATCCCACCCAGCCGCTCCTTTACGTGGCACCGCCCTCGGGCGCGGAGGGCAAGGCCAAGGGCGCGGTCATCACTCTGAAAGGCGACGGCAGCTACCTGCGCCACACGGACGTGACCCTCGCCCATCCCTACGCCTACATCAGCCTCGACCGCACCAGCCGCTATCTGCTGGGCGCGGATTACGGCAAGGGCTTCGTGGATGTCTATGCGCTGGACGCCGCCGGCATGCTCGGCCAGCGCGTGGCCGCGTTGAACGAAGGCAGCCCCAACGCCCACTGCATTCTCACCTCGCCGGACAATCGCTTTGTCTATGTCTCCTACGTGAAGGAGAACAACGCCCTCTTCCAGTATCGCTTCGACGCCGGCACCGGCCAGCTCACCGCCCTCGATCCCAAGAATGCGAAGCCGCCCGAGGGCACCGGCCCGCGCCACATGGCCTTCCACCCGTCCAAGCCCATCCTCTACTTCAGCAACGAACAGCACCTCGGCGTCTCCGCCTACTCCGTGGAAAAGTCCGGCCAGCTCAAGCTCCGTCAGATTTGTGACGTCATCGGCAAGGACCAGCCCAAGGACGGCGTGAGTTCCTCGGACATTGTCATCACCCCGGACGGCAAGTTCCTGTTCGTCGGCCTCCGGGGCCACACGCGCCCGTTCGACTGGATCAGCCGCTATCGCGTGAAGGAGTCCGGCGAACTGGAACTGCTCGGCTTGACGGCGTCCGACAAGCTCCCGTGGGGCCTCGCGCTCTCGCCCAGCGGCGAGCATCTGCTGGTGGCCGCCTTCGATGGCGCGACCCTCTCCGCCTTCAAGATCACCGCGTCCGGCGATCTCACCAAGGCCGGCAGCGTGCCCTGGGACAAGCAGATCTTCTGCATCGTGACGCGCTGAGCAGGGAGCGGAACGAGGTGAGGACGGGCCGGGAACGCGGGTGGAGCGCCGGTCTCCGACCCGGCGTGATCATGCTGTCGGCCAACACGCCGGGTCGGAGACCGGCGCTCCGGCTCACCGATAGCACCTCGCCTTTTCGCGTTCTTCCGCGTGTTTCGCGGGCCCTACTTCGACTTCAGCCCCGCCGTGTTCACCGCGATCACACGATACTGATGGGTCTTGCCCGCTTCGGCCTTGGTGTCGGTGAAGCGCATCTGGACCAATGGCTGGGTGGGCGTGTCGCTGTATTGGAGGTTCTGGAAGATCGGGCGGCCAAAGGGGTTCTTGCCCGACTCGGGCACCTTGGCGAGGAACTGGCCGTCGCGCTCGATGATGAAACTCGCGAGGCCGCTCTCCACATCCGCGTCCGCTTCCCACGTGAGTTCATTGCCCTTCACCCGCACGTTGGTCGGCGCGGGCGGCGGCGTGACATCGGCCACGGCGGTATCCTTGACATACTGCGCCCAGGCTTTGGCCATGGCTTCATTCGGCAGCCAGACGGACTTTTCCTTCCCGCCCTCAAACTTGTTGGCCGGCACCGGCGCGATGACATTCGGCTCGCCGGCGTGCAACGGAGCGAGCCATGCCTCTGCGGCTGGCATGGCCTTCAGCGGTTCGCCGTTCTTGGCGGGCAGCCGCGCGGTGAGGCAGGCGTCGAGCCACGGCATCGCGAGATAGCGCTGGTTGCCGCACTCATGCGCGGTCAGAGGATCAACGGAGACGCAGATGAGCGCGCCCTTCGCCCGCATGGCCGTGAAGAATGTCTCCACCCCCGGCCACACGCCGGCGAAGCGGTTGGTTTTGTCGGTGACGCCTTCCTTGGTGCCGAGATTGCACATCACGGGCACCTGGCAGGCGGCCTCGGAAATGGTGTAGGGCGTGGGCTTGGCTTCCGTGGGCTTGAGCGGGGGCACGCCCGAGCGCAGCCACGCGGCCACGATGCGTTCCGGATGCAGCAGCACCATGCCGCCCGCCCAGTGCCCGCCCCCGCTGTGGCCCCAGAGCGCCCACGGAACGGTGGCCAGTTCCGGATGGCCGCTCTTGGCACCCAGATCGGTCAGGGACTTCTGAAACGCCGCGTCGGAGCCGTTGCGCGGATCGCACCAGAGCTGGCAGTTGGCCTTGTCAGGCTGCTCATACGACGGGGCCATCAGCGCGCAGCCGTGCTTCCTGGCGAGCGCCTGCCAGTGCAGGTCAAACGCGCCGGTGAGGCCGGATTTGCACGAGCCTTCGCCGCAGCCGTGCTGGTGGACGATCAAGCCCCGGAGCGACTTGACGCCCGGCGGCACCCACACGGTGTAGTTCGCGGGGAAGACCAGTTCGCCGGGCTTCGTGGAGGCCTCGTAGCGCACGCGATAGTAGGGCGGCTCGGCCGGCGGAAAGACATCATACGGCGGCTGCTGGGCGGACAATGACCCGGCGAACGCAAGAAACAGCAATGCTAAGTGGCGCATGGTGCGGGGCAAGTTGCCGGTGAGCGGCGAAAGTTGCAAGCCGGCGGAGCGGGTGGGCGTGCGGCACTCCGGGCCGCGCGAGCGCGGCCGGTCGCTGGGCGCAAGTGCGCCACCGCTTGTTGACGGCGACAAGTCGCCTGCGGAAAGCGGTGACAAGTCACCGCACTCCATAGGCATCGTCGGCGATCCAGGCGCCGCTGTATGGCACCGCTCGGTGGGAACTGGGTTTGCGGCTCCGCCGCGCGATGGCTCGGCGTCAAAACGAAGGCTGCTGCTGCATTGTCCCGGCCAAACCTTTCCCTGCTGCCAGCCGCTGCGGCCCGGAGCGCCGCGCTCCGCTCGCACTCGAACTGGATTCGCCTTGCCACCGCCCCTGCCGACATCCAGCCTTGCTCATGTCCTCTCCACTTATGTCAAACACGCATCCTCGATTCGGTGGCCTCCGCCATCTGCTCTCCCTCAGCCTCCTTGGCCTGTTCACTCTCACCACCATCGCAGCCGACAAGTATTCCGAAAACCCCGGCACCGAGGGCGACGGGCTTTTCACCATCGGCCCCGAATACAAGGTGGACCCCGATCTCACCGACCGGGGCAATCCCAAGGGCAAGTCCTTCTCGTTCTCCATGCCGCTGGCGAACAGCAAGATCTTCCCCGGCACCGACAAGACCCTCGACCCCGTCAAGAAGCCCGTGCGGAAGGATCGCAAGATCACGGTGTATGTGCCCGCCGCCTACAAGGACGGCACCAAGGCGCCGCTGCTCATCATCCACGATGGCCCGGGGCCGCTCGGCTCGGTGCGCAACGCGCTGGACAACCTCACCATCTCCAAGGACCCGAAGCGGAGCCTCCCGGCGTTCATCGCCATCGCCGTGGAGAACGGTGGCAACGACGGCAAGAACAGCGAGCGCGGCCTGGAATACGACACCATGTCCGACCGCCTCGCGCGCTTCATCAACGACGAAGTCCTGCCCGCCGTGCTGAACGACGCGGCGATCAAGGCCGCCTACCCGCGCCTGGCCTTCACGGACAACCCCTGGGGCCGTGGCGTCATTGGCTGCAGTTCCGGCGGCGCGGCGGCTTTGACCATGGCCTGGTTCCGGCCGGACTTGTTCCGCCGCGTGATCGCCTACTCCGGCACCTTCGTGGACCAGCAGGATGACGACGCGCCGGAGGAGGCCAATTTTCCGCTCGGCGCCTGGGAGTATCACTCCAGCATGAAGCTGATCGAAAAGAGCGAGCAGAAGCCCCTGCGCATCTTCACCCATGTGTCTGAGAAGGACATCCGCCCGAACGATCCGGAGGAAACGCACCACAACTGGGTGATGGCCGGTCATCGCACCGCCGCAGCCCTCAAGGCCAAGGGCTACCACCACCGCTACGTCTTCAGCCAGGCCACCGGCCACTGCGACGGCAAAGTCTTCCAGCAAACCCTGGCGGACACGCTGGTGTGGTTGTGGCGCGGCTACCACGCGGAGTGAGCCAAGTGGCGTGAAATCCGGTGGAATGCGGTTTGAGGATCGGACGTTCCCTTCCCCCTCACCCCGTCCCTCTCCCCCGAGGAGAGGGGGCCAGTCAGTCAGTCACGGAGCAATGCAGGCGCGCGGATTCACCGGACGCGGCCATCGTTTCTCCCCCATGAACCTCCCGGCGCGCACCTTGCCCCGGCGCGAATGGATACGGCCTCGCCGAACCACTGGCGTGCTCGGGTCTCCCTCTCCTCCATTCCATGGAGGAGAGGGCCGGGGAGAGGAGGTGCGGCAGGTCCAGTTGCGTTGGGAGCTGGTCGAAGCGCCCCTCTCCCCGGCCCTCTCCCCGCTCGTGCCTCGCGGGGCGAGGGAGACAGAGGTGCGTCGTGCTTAGCCGGAACGATTCAGTTTGAAAGGGCAAGCACCGTTTGGCGGGCTTGCGG
>CAZCBE010000119.1:0-22145 GCA_964496695.1 uncultured Klebsiella sp. | reverse complement strand
CGCAAGCCCGCCAAACGGTGCTTGCCCTTTCAAACTGAATCGTTCCGGCTAAGCTGGCGTGCCTTCCTGCAGGCCAGCACGGGGAAACCACCCCGGAGGAAACTCCGGACGGGGCGCAGGGCGATGGCGAACCATCGTCCAGGTCACTTTCAGGACCCAGCCCGTCAGCTAACCTCGTCGGCATCTGGAAGGGCGATCCTCTAGCGCCGCGCGTTGCGGCCCGCACGATCTCCCCACTTGAAAACCTCCGCCCCGGTGCGGTCTGCACCGGCGCGGTCTGCCGGAGACTCGTTATGACAACCTTGGTCCTGTTGGGCGTCCTCACCCCCGTTGAAATCACCCTGCTCGTCAGCCTCCTGCTGCTCCCCGCGTTTGTGCTGTTCCTGCTGGGAGCCGTTTGGATTCGCGAAACCGAGGTGGGCGTCGTCATCAAGAAATTCGGCCACCGCTCGCTCGGTCCGGGACAGCTCATCGCGCTGGAGGGTGAGGCTGGCTATCAGGCGGACACGCTTCCACCCGGGCTGCACTTCGGCTTCTGGCCCTGGCAATACCGCGTGATCAAGCAGGCGATCACCGTGGTCCCCCAGGGGGAGATCGCGCTCATCGTCGCGGCGGGTGGCGCGTCCATTCCGTCCGAACGCATACTTGCGCGGGTGGTGGACAGCGATAATTTCCAGGACGCACGGAAATTTCTGCTCAACGGTGGGGAGAAAGGCCGTCAGCTTGGCTACCTTACGGCCGGAACTTATCGCATCAACTCCGCGCTGTTCACCGTGATCGTGGGCAGCGAAGCCTCCTACCACGGCATGGCCTCCGAGCAGTTCTGCGTGCAGCGCGTCGAGCCGGACATGGTTGGCATCGTCACCACGCTGGACGGGCAGCCGATCGAAGCCACGGAGATCGCCGGGCCTTCACTGCCCGGACATGACAACTTTCAGAATGCCCAAGCCTTCCTGGATGCCGGCGGCCGGCGCGGCCTGCAGGAGCAGATACTCCTCTCCGGCTCGTGGAACCTGAACCCTTGGTTCACCCAGGTGGAGCAGGTGCCCATGGTGGAGATTCCCATCGGCTACGTCGGCGTGGTCATCTCGTTTGTCGGGCACGCGCACCAGGACGTAAGCGGCGTGGACTTCAAGCACGGCGACCTGGTCAATGCCGGGCACAAGGGCGTGTGGGTCACGCCGCTCTATCCCGGCAAGCACCCGCTGAACACGCGCGTGATGAAGGTGGAGCTGGTGCCCACCACGAACATTGTCCTCAACTGGGCCTCGCGCACCGAGTCGCACAATTACGACTCGAAACTCTCGTCCATCACCGTGCGGTCACGCGACGGCTTCGCGTTCAACCTCGATGTCTCGCAGATCATCCATGTCGGCGCGCTGGATGCGCCCAAGGTGATTTCGCGCGTCGGCTCGATGCAGAACCTGGTGGACCACGTCCTGCAGCCGATCGTGGGCAACTACTTCCGCAACTCCGCGCAGGATTACACCGTGCTCGATTTCCTCGGCGCGCGCAGCCAGCGCCAGGTCGAGGCGGCCGAGCACATCCGCCGCGCCATCGGGGCGTATGACGTGCAGGCGATTGACACGCTCATCGGCGACATCAACCCGCCCGCCTCGCTCATGGAGACGCAGACGGACCGCAAGATCGCCGAGGAGCGCCGCAAGACCTACGAGGTGCAGGAGGCCGCGCAGGTGCAGCGCCAGCAGCTCGTCCGGCAGACCTCGCTCGCGGACATCCAGCAGCAGGTGGTCAGCGCCGAGCAGGGCGTGAACATCGCCGAGCTGCAGGCGAACGCGCACATCAAGCAGGCCAATGGCGAGGCGGAAGCCATGCGCCTCCACGCGCACGGCGAGGCCGAGGCCATCCGTGCGACGGGCAACGCCAAGGCGGAGGCGTATCGCGTGGGTGTCGAATCGCTCGGGGCGCAGGGTTACACGGTCATGCAGCTCATGCAGATTGTCGGCGAGCGCAACGTCCGCATCGTGCCCGACGTGGCGGTGAGCGGAGCCGGCAGCGGCAACGGCCTGGTGGACGGACTGCTCGGCCTGATGCTCCGGAATCAAACGGGCAGTCATCCGCAACCCGCTGCGAAGGACTGAACGTCTTGTCGTCGGGCGCGTGCATTCCTGCGCGCGTCCGATCAGGGGCGTTGGGCTCAACGGTTCTGCTCAGTCCCAACTTTGAACTCGGAACCTTGAACCCGGAACTGACGAAGGTGGTGGGTCGCCTCGGATTCGCACCGAGTTCTCGCCGGTTAAGAGCCGGGGCTTCACTGTCAAAGTTTGCAACCCTTGATGACCGTCTGCCTGGACCGCGACGCGAAGTTGAACTCCGCCATCGGGCCGGTGAAATCCTAAACGATACGGTGTATGCGTCGCGAGAAAGGGCCTGCCGGGTCGAGTCCTCACGCTGCGCTGACGCGCGATCCTCCAGCCCTCTACGGGCGCATCTCAGTTTCTTGCGCCCGGGGATGCTGCTTGTGGAGCCTTCTCCCTTCGCGGAGCGAGGGGAGAAGGTGGCCGGAGGCCGGATGAGGGGTGCGGCCACCCTCGCCCACGCACGCACCCCCTCACCCCAACCCTCTCCCCTTGCTCCGCAAAGGGAGAGGGAGTTGAAGGCTTACAACTTCGCAGCCATGCCCGATTTCCGCTGCCTCCTTGCCAAGCTGTTGAAACAGCTCAGCTCCGGCCTAGCCAACCAACACCGGGCATCAAGCCCGGTGCTGATGCGATGCCAGGAAATTGAGATGAGCCCGTCCTCTACAGCAGCTCCGTCAGCAGCTTGACTTCCTTGCTCGTGTCCACAATCGGGATCGGCCGCGCCACTCCCGGCGGACGGTTCTTCCGCTTGTAGTCCACGCCCAGAACCGTGCAGACCGTGCCCAGGAAGTCGGGAACGCTGATGGGGCGCTCGACCACGGCGGCACCGTCGCGGTCGGTGCGGCCCACGACCTGCCCACCGCGAATGCCCCCGCCGATCAGCACGCTGCTCCAGGCCCGCGACCAGTGGTTGCGGCCGCCGCCAGTGCATTGGGGCGTGCGCCCGAACTCACCCATCCACACGATCAGCGTCGAGTCGAGCAGCCCTCGGCTCTCGAGGTCCGTGACGAGGGCGGCCAGGGCGGCATCGCATTCCAGCGACAAGGCGCGAACGCGGGGGAAATTGTCGCGGTGCGTGTCCCAGCCCACGCCGTCGCCCATGACCACCTCGACGAACGGCACGCCAGCCTCCACCAGCCGCCGGGCCATCAGGCAGCCCTGGCCGAAGCTGCCGGGCCGTTCGCCGCCGCCGCCCAGCTTCACCATCTTGCCACCGGCCGGTGGGGCGGTTGCCGCAGGTGGCGGGCCATACAGTTCGCGGATGCTGTCCGGCTCCTTCGACAGGTCGAAGGCCTCTTTCTGCCGCGAGTTCATCAGCCGCACCGCGCGGTCAATGGACGTGTGGTGCGTTTCACCAGCCGGACTCTGGTAACGGGCGTGAAATGCCTTGTCAAAGCCCTGCAGCAGCTCGATCTGCCGGCTGAACTTGGCCGGCTCGCCGGCCGGCTCGATGAAGTCCAGCCCGCGAATGGGATCGTTGACGGTCAGCGGCTGCTGCTCCGGTCCCAGGAAGCCGGAGGTCAGCGCTTCCTGCGGGCCGCGTCCGATCGTGATGAAGTTCGGCAACGCCACGTCCCGCTTGCCCAGCTCCTTGGCGACGAGCGCGCCGAGGCTCGGGAACGACACGGCCCCGGCGCGGTTTTGATAGCCGGTGTGCAGGTGATAGGTGGCCAGCTTGTGATCCGATTCCAGGGTGCTCATGCCGCGCAGGATGGCGGCGTGCTTCATCAGCTTCGCGAAGCGCGGGAAATGCTCGCTGATGCGGATGCCCGCCACCGAGGTTTCGATGGCCTGAAATTCGCCACGAATGTCGGCGGGCGCCTCGGGCTTGGGGTCGAACGTGTCAATGTGGCTGGGGCCGCCTGCCATCCAGAGCAGAATGCACGACTTGGGCCGCTGACCGGCGGGGGCCGCCGCCGCCAGCCGGCTCAGCCAGCCATTGAGTGAAACGCCGGCCGCCGTCGCGGTCAGGAACGTTCGCCGGTCAAAGTTCGATTGCATCGTCAGTCTCCCGCAGTTGAGTCGCGTTTCAATGGTTCAGGGAAAACTCGCTGGTCATGATCAGCACCCACGCCAGTTCGCCCAGCGCGCCGGCGGCCGATCCGGAGCGATCCAGATAGGACTTGGCCTGGCGGAGTTCGTCCGCCGTGGGCCGCCGGGAGAGGATCGTCAGGAACAGATCCGACGCGATCTCCACGGGCGTTCGCTCGGCGCCCGTGCCGAGCCGCGTCACGAGGCCATCGAGATTTCGCCCGGTGAACTGCCCCGAGTTCATCTGCCGCAGCAGGTGCGGAATCCCGCGCCGATACGCCATGGGGTCGGGATCGCCGCTCTCGCCAAAAAACTGAGTGAACTCCCACCGCGTCCCCGGCTTGGTGTCAATGCCCGTCACCTTCGTCGCCGGCCCGGAGATGGTCTCCAGTGAGTCATACAACTGCCCGGCGGAAAGCACCTTGATGGCCATGCGGCCGAAGAGCGCCGCCTGCTTGTCCTCCGTGGCAGCAGTGCGGGGGACGGACGGGTCGGCCGATTCACCAGACTGGCTGGTGCGCTGGTAGGCGCGGCTCAACACGATGGCGCGGGTCAGGAGCTTCAGATCGAAGCCCGACTCGACAAACTTTCGCGCCAGCAGCTCCAGCAACTGCGGATGGCTCGGCGCGTTGGCCTCGTGCATGTCATCCACCGGCTGAACGATGGCCCGCCCCATCAGCCGCCACCACGTCCGGTTCACCGTGGCGCGGGCGAAGTAGGGATTCTCCGGTGCCGTGATCCACTGGGCCAAGGCGGCGCGGTGCGGGGTGGTTTTGTCCCCCGGAGGCAGCGCCTTCCCGCCGAGAAACGTCGGCGGACGCAGCACGAACCCATCCGGTGCGCCGGCGTCGCGCAAGGTCGCGAGGGTCAGGCTGGGATCGTCCACCACGCCCTTTTCGTAAACCTGCTTGGCGCGCTTCGGCGTCTGGATTTGCGTGAAGAACGCCGCCATTCCCCAGAATTCTTCCTGCTTCCACTTCACGAACGGATGATCGTGGCATTGGGCACAGTTCAACCGGATTCCCAGGACATACCGGGAGGTCAGGTCTGTCAGGTCTGGCACGGCGCGTGGCAACCGCCCCTCGATAATGTAGGACACCGCCGGGTTGTCTTCCATCTTCCCGGTGGCGGTGATCAGCTCGGTGACGATCTGGTCCCACGTCTTCGTGTTAAACCGCCCGGCCAGCCAGTGGCCGAACCGCTCGGCCCGCTTGTTCTGGTCATCGGCGAGCGGCGAGATGAGGTAGCCCTGCCAGATGTCGGCCAGATGCTGACCGTAGCGCGCTTCGGCGAGCAATGCGTCCACGAGCCGTGCCCGCTTGTCTTGCGCCGTATCGGCCAGGAAGCGCTTGGCCTGTTCGAGCGTCGGCACCGCGCCATGGAGGTCGAGATAGACCCGCCGAACGAATTCGCCATCGTCCGCCAAAGCCGCTGCCCGGACTCCCTCGCTGCTCAACCGCGCGTCCACCTGTTGATCGATCAACTTTGCGAGTTCGACCGCATCCGCCTGGCCGGCCCGGCATTCCCCAACCGCCACCGCGACCACGGCGAAGGCGAGGAGGACATGGATCAGGCGTCGCATCGGCTGTCTCCCCGCGTGGTCCATACCACAAGGCATCATAGGCATCACAATTGTGGTGTGGCGGGTTCGACGCGTTGAGCCCCCATGGCATTCGTGAATCGCGGGGAAACCGCAGGACAACGAACAATGCCGGCGACACGAACGGGCGCCCCCCCGTCGGTTGAAAGGAACGCGGCGCGGGGGCGGACTCGAACCGCCGCGGCCAGGTCTGTGGGGCCTGACCGGACACCTGCCGCCCGCACCGCGAAAGGGGTTCCCAAGCGCACCGAACCCGGCACGCAACGCGGCGGCCATGCGCCGGCACCTTGAGCCGGCCAGCTAGGTTCGCTTGGGAAAAGGGATACGGGCATGAGGGAAGTGCGCCCTCTACTCCGCGTTGGAGGCGCGGCGTGTGTCTCTCAACACCTATGCCCGGAAAGACTGGCGGCAGCCGACGTGAGGAGGCTCCATTGTTCGGATGGAAGCGAAGCGCGGCACTGAAAGTGGGCCTCCTCACGTCGGCTGCTACCGGAGCGGATGGCTTGACGTCGCCGGTCCTGGCAGGCGCAATCCTTGAACCGCATGGACGCCGTCCAAACCGAAGTTCCCGCCGTTGCCCAGCCATCACGTCGCTGGCGTCGTCGGCTGCTGTGGGGGCTGGGCGTTGCGCTCGTGCTGCTGGGGGCGGCCTACGTGCTCTGCACCGGGCCGCGCGATCTTTCCAGTTACCCGGCCCGTGAGACTTCGCCCTACAAGCTGCCGTATCCGGCGGGTCAGACGTGGCTGTGCTGCCAGAGCAATCGCGGCCTGGTCAGCCACCGGGGCACGGGCGAGTTCGCGTTCGACTTCCTCATGCCGGAAGGCTCGGACGTGTGTGCGGCGCGGGGCGGCACGGTGGCGGCGGTGCTCGTCAGCCACGAAGGCCACGGCCTGAAAGCGCCGAACAACTACGTCGCCATTGACCACGGTGACGGCACGTCTGGCTGGTATCTCCACTTGCAGAAGGACGGCAGCCTCGTGCGAGTGGGTGAGCGTGTCGTGCAAGGCCAGCGCATTGGCCGGAGCGGCCATGTGGGCCGGAGCATGACGCCGCACCTGCACTTCCACGTCCGGGAAAGTGCGCACCGCACGACAGTTCCCGTTTCCTTCGCCGACGTGACCAATCATGCGGGCGTGCCCCGGTTGGGCTTTCATTATACTTCGGGGAACGTGGTGCCCTGAGCGGCTGAGCGTGGATGCGCGCCTCGCCCCGCCGGGCAAGCGAGGACGCTTGCGGCACGGCCGGCCGGAGGCCGGCGCTACGTAGCGCCCGCGTCTCGCGGGCCGTGTCGCCGGCGTCCGCGCCGGCTCGGCTTCGGGGGCGGTGTCAAGATACGCCCCCTCACACTTCGATCACCATGCCGGGATGAAACCCGGGGCAGCGCTCGTCCGGGTAGCCGCGCTGATTCGTCAGGACGCGCGTGGAGCCGAGGTAGTAGTCCACGTTGTGATGCGTGTGGCCGTGCAGCCAGAGGGGCACGCGGCTCTCCTCCACCAGCGCATCCAGATGGGAAGCAAACGCGGGACTGATGGGACTGTCCACAAAGCAAGGCGGCTCGGAACGTCCGCTCGGCGCGTGATGCGTCACCACGATGGTCCGGGCGCGGTCGCACCGGGCCAGCGCGGCCCGCAGCCACGCGACCGATTCGGCGTGCAGCCGGGCGGTGTCCCGCGCGGTCAGCAAACGCCCCTCCGGGCTGAACTGGATGAGACTGTAATCGCTCATGTTCAGCTCGGCCGCCCACATCGCCGCAGCGGGGTCCGACGCGAGTTCAAAATCCGTCCAGAGCGTGCAGCCCAGAAACGTCCAGCCATTGATCTCCACCGCGCTGTTCTCCAGCACATGGATTGGGCTGCCGTCGGTCTCGAGCTGCAGCGTCTCGGTCAGCTCGGGCAGCGCGTGCCGGTAGAACTCGTGGTTGCCCAGCACGTAAACGACCGGCAGGCCGGGAAACTGGCGGCGCGCCCACTTGCGCCCCTCGCGGCCGAGATGAATGTCCCCCGCCAGCACGACGACCTCGGCCTCCGTCGCCGGAATCTGGGCCGCGCTGAACTCCAGGTGCAGATCGCTGAGCAGGTGCAGGCGCATGGGGTGATTGAGGTTGAAAGCCGCGCGGGCGGCGAGATTTAAGCGCAGCGGCAGCGTTGCCCTCGTTTGGTGTCCACGCTTCAGCGTGGCCGGCGCGTGTGGACACCCTGAAGGGTGGACACCGAACAAAGCGCGCCGTGTCAAAGTGGAGTCCCGTGCAGGAGTTGCACCTGCCTGGACGGTGTTGCAAACCGCCGCCTGGGCTGCTCGGCCAACGGGACGAAAGTGTGAAGGAGCCAACGCTGTTGCGCGCTTGATGTGTTCGGTGCGCCCGCCTAGGTTCCGAACAACAACCCCGAGCCAACGACATGAGAGCCTTCTCAATCATCAGTCTGGTTGCTTGTTTCCTCTCGCCTGCCCAGGCAGATTCGTGGGCACCTCCGACTGAGTTTGAAGCTCACTCGGACAACAAGCAGTTCATCGCCCGCATCACTCCGGGCCAGCGAGATTCCACCAAGCCACGGGTGGTGGTATTTGCCGCAAATGGAGGTGCTCGCCGCGAGCGCTGGCGAGCTACGCTGAGCAACCCCGTGGCGCCGACTCAGGCATTCATCAGTGATGACGGCGAGGCCGTGGTCACTCTGGACAACTGGTTTGGCAGCGGCTACGGGGACGACGTGGTGGCGATCTACAACCGAAACGGCCAAGGAGCGAAGTATGCGCTGGAGCAGATTGTCCCACCGCCAAAAATCAAACTGGCGAATGGATTGCCCGAGGTAAACGGTGACTACGACGGAAAAATCTCGCGGAGCACGGCCTCGCGCCATTGGCGGCAAAATGGTTTCGAGTTCATGTCAACGGAGTCAGGTGGCAATCACTTTTGTCTCTGGCTGGACTGGGCTAACCGCTGGGTTGCCTGGCGGCTCAATGATGGACAGCTCGTGCGACCGACGGATGGCCAGACGAAGGAATGGAACGTCAGCGCCCGACTGAAAGCGCTTGAGGCGGCCAAGTCGAAGGAATACTCCGCCGCCGCGCTCAACTTCCTTGGTCGGCTGCGCCACCCACAGGACCGCCCGCTCATCGAAGCGTGGCTCAAGCTGGGGGAGTTCAACCCAGGCTTGCGTCATTCATACTCATCCGATAGAGCGGGCGCGCACTTCGCCTTTACGTCGTCCCCTTACCAGCGGTCCGAGGCAGACAGAATCCTCGCTCGATGGGATGCCGGTGTTCCTGAAGAACTCGGTCCCAGGCATCGTGAAGCCTACTACCTCCTCGGCACATTGGAATTCTCCGCCAAGTTTCCCGCCTCACCGGGAAAAGGCGACGGCATTTTGCACGCCTACTTGATTCCCGAGAGCCTACCCCTTGACCAGTGGAGCCGGTCTCAACCCGAGCACTATCTGACGGCCGACCTTGGCCTCATGTTCCCCATGGATATCCGCGCACGCCCCATGAAGGAGGGAAAACTGGAATCCCAAGTGAACTTCATCATCTACGGCATCACACCCGGCAATTACCGGGTGAAGGTTGTGTGGGACAAGGCCGCACCCATTGCCAAGTCGGACCAGGTTCTGGTAAAGCCCAGTGTCGGAGATTACGAGTCGGTTGAAAGCCCGATAGTGGAGATACGCAAAGGCGAAGTGACCAAAAGCGTCACTGTGGATTGCCTTAAGCTCGTCACCGGAAAGTGAGGACGCGAGCGAATGCACTCGCACCCGCCGACGCCGTTTCACTCCTTGGCGTCCTTGGCTTCCGGCGCAGCGCGGCGCGGGGCTTTGGCTCTCGCCGGATTTAGCCGGGCAGGGGTGGTTTCCTGGCCTTGGGCAAAGGCGGCGGCGAGGGCGTGGTCCAGCGGCCCGTGGTCCACCAGTCCGAAGTCGCGCAACACGCTCACGCTCACGATGCGTCCCGCAAATTCATGCACCGGCAGGAATTCGTTGATGCACTGGAGCATGCGCGCGTGGTCCGCGTCCTCCGGTTCGAGGGACGAGTAGGAGTCCTTGTATTTGGGCTGGACCTCGCCGACTCCCGCATACACCTCCACCGGGTCCTCGTCCTCCAGCGGGTTGCGTTTGAAAAACACCCGCGCGTCGTCGCGGATGGTGCGCCGGTCGCCCAGGAGCCAGACCAGCACGGAGCCGTTGAGCAGGCTGGAGCGGGCGTTGGTGATGAGTTCGGTGCCCGGCGGGCGGCTCATCAGAATCGAGCGGAAGAGCAGCGCGGTGTCCGCCGGGATTTCCCCTTCGCCAATCAGTTCAAGGCGAAGGGTCTTGGGCCGTTCTGCCAAAGCGGCCTCCAGCTTCAGCGCCCGCTTGATGAAGTAAGCATCCCCATAGCTGGGCAGCTTCAGACGGAAGTCGCAGATAGAGGCATTGGGTCGGGGTTTCATGAATGTGACTTTCTCATTGCAGGGGGTAGCCAAAGACACGCCCGCGTGTGGTTTGCTTATTCCCCGTGCTTGAGCGCGTAGCGCTCGCTGATCACCTTGGCGGAGCGCGGCGTTCACGCCGCAGAAGGCTTCGACCGGAAAAGTGTGCCTGAATCATTTGTGAGCTGTCCACGCTTCTGCGGCCTGAAGGCCGCGCTCCTCATGCAGGGTGTTTCGTCTCGCTCTCTTGAACTCGAATTCCGAACGGAGAGGTTGACGCGAATTGCGCGAATTGGCGCGAATTTTTGCCGACTCCATTCGCGATAATTCGTGCAATTCGCGTCAAAGTGTTCTTCTCCGGCCGCCGTTCAGTTTCAGAGTTCGCAAAATTTTTTCCAAATTTCGATAAAGGGACGCGGGCGGATGCGTTCGCACCCGCCCGCGTGTTGCTTACTCCGTGGCGCTCTTCGCTTCCGGCGCGCTGGCCTTCCCGCCTTTCAGCGGCACGAACCCGCCCGGCACGCCGAGCACGAGCGTGCTGCCCGCGCCCTGCGCCGCCGTGAGGGACTGGAGCAGACGCAGGTTCTGCAGCGCCGGGTTGTCGTCGAGCAGGCGGGCGGCGTTGGCGAGGTTGCGCAACGCGGCGCTCTCGCCCCGGGCACGCTCCAGCGCAGCCTGGCCTTCCTGCTTGGCCTTGAGCACGTCGGCAAAGGCGCGCTTGAGTTCCGCCGGGAACATCACGTCCTTCACCTCGACGGCATGCACCGTGACACCGAGCTTGGCGGCTTCCGGCTGCACACGGGCGAGCAGTTGCGGACCGAGGTTGAGCCGCGCTCCGAGCAGGGCCTCAACCGGCACGGCGGCCACCTCGGCCCGGAGGGCGAGCTGCGCGAGGTGGTAGAGGTCGGCATACCAGCTCTGCGTGTCGTGCGCGGCGCGCACCGGGTCACTGATCTGGAAGGCGACGGTGAGGGTGAGCTTGAGGCCGACATTGTCCGCCGTGAGCACTTCCTGGCCGGCGATGGCGAGCTGCGTGCGGCGGAGGTCAAACGCGCTCAGTGAGAAGCGCCGGCCCCAGCGGACGTGACGCCCCACGCCGAGGAGCTCAATGAACTTGCCGTCCTGGTAGAGCAGGCCGGCGGAGCCCTCGTCCACCTGGAAGGCGTGGCGGAGGCGATTGGCGAGCGTAACCGCAGCGGCTGCGGCTACGACGAGGGTGACGGTGATGAAAGTGATGGTTTCGATGGTCATGGTGAGGCTCCTTTCGGTTGAGAGTTATCTTGGACTGCGGCGGCAAGCGGAGAGCGACGCCGCTTTCGCTTCCCGCGGAGCGGCCCGCATCACGAACTCCGCTCCGCGGGGTGCCAAAGCGCCGTCGCCGCTGCGCTCTGCCGGCGCAGTCCAAGACGCGATGATGAAATTGAACGCCAGGGGCAGGCGGCCACCGGTCGGCGGCGGGAGGCTGCGTGAGCAGACTCGCTGGGCCGCGTTCCGGCTGCGCTTGCGCGCCGGTCGCGCTGCCCCTGACGTGGTGCGGGGTTTCCCCCATCCTTGCCATGGATCGGTTATGAGCCGAGTGTGGAGTCGAACCACAGGTGAGCGGGCCAATGGCAGGACTGCTCTGGTCACAACCAGAGAGCTGCTGACCCGCCCAAATTCTATCGTGAAGGCTACTCACGGCTGTAGTGCTTGCGCAGTGCGCCGTCGTAGCGACCGGTGCGCAGACAGCAGTTGCGGAAAGCTGCGGTCGGAGCCGCACGGGCAGAGGTCGTTGCGCCCGAGCTTCTCGCGCAGCTCCTTGTCGCCATGGACGACGCGGAGGCCGCGCTTGACCTGGGTTTCAGACGGGAAGCCCTTGCGACGCTTGCTGGTGATCTCGAAAAAACGGTCCGTCTTCGTGGGGGTGCTGTGGATTTGCCATACGGCCTCCGGGGTTGGGGGTTGCGGTTGCGCTGCGCCGGGTTGCGCGCAGGCTTCACCCCATTCAGATCTGAATGGGGTGAAGGCTGCGTGCCAGCCGGGGCGTTCACGAGGCCGTGGCGGCGAAGTTCGCGGTGCGAGAGCTGGCGCTTGGCGACGCACAATAAGTGTTCTCCGTCCCGCCAGCGCAGTTCACTCAGGCCAACCATCCGGCCCCGCTCGTGGTCGTAAGCCGGAAACGAATCTCTGGCCCGCACCGGTTTGAACTGGCAGGCAAACCAAAGTCCATGGATTTGCACATGAGCGAGGTCCGCCATGGGCCAGCGCTGCCGGAGCACACGCGCTGCTTCTGCCTTCTCCCGCCGCAGACTCAGCTTCGAACGCGGGGGCACTTCGCAGAGCAGCCCAGTCTCAGGATGCACATAGAGTTGCATCCGCCAGAACCGAACTCTCGCCACCGGAATCACCAGGCCAGAGCCGGTATTCAGAACGCAGACCTCGCCATCCTTCATGAACGTATTCCGTTCCACAAACTCCAGCAGATGCGTCCTGATGTGCGCGCGGACGACACTGTCGGCCTTGATGACGGCGCAGGCTTCGGAATAGACGTCGTCCCACGGGCGGCCCAGTTGCGCGCGCAGCCAGCGATGCAGCGGGCCGAGCAGGTCGGTGAACCACTTGCGATGGCGGTGCGGACGCTTGATGCCCTGATATTTGGGCAGATGGTCGAAGGGAACGTCGGGGCGCAGGAACTTCTTCGCCCAGCCCTGTCCGCCGCGCGGGCGCTCGACAACGACTTTGTGCATGTCAGGTCTCATGATGGTGGTGTGTGAAGGGGGATGGCGGGCCTCGAACCCGCGTCTCCCGGGCAAAACCCGGTTGCTCTGTCGCTGTTGAGCTACATCCCCATCGGTTTGGTCGCAGCAATCCGCCGTGAGGAGGATCGCAAATTGGGTTGGCCAGCGGGACTTGCACCCGCACTGCCGCCGTCACAGGGCGGAATGCTGCTCTTACAACATGACCAACAGTAGAATTGCGGAGGGTGGAATGCGGAATGCGGAATGAAGCAGGTGCGCACTCGCTGCCAATTCCACACTCCGCACTCACCCTTCCGCATTCAAAAATGGTGCTCTCACGTGGACTTGCACCACGAGCCTCCGCCTTCGCAAAGCGGCGTGCAGAACTGATTACACCTTGAGAGCCTGAGAAATGCGGAATGTGGAGTTTAGAATGCGGAATGAAAACCGACGCGCGTGCGCCGTCATTCCGCATTCCGCACTCTCAATTCCGCATTTGGAAATGGTCTCCGTGGCCGGACTTGCACCGGCTAGGGCCGCCTTGAAAGAGCGGGCGCTCGGACTGCTTTGCATTCACGGAGTTACACGGTAGCAGCCGACGTGAGGAGGCTCTGACTTCCTCCGCGCTTCACGTTTGAAGTGAGCCTCCTCACGTCGGCTGCTACGGCAGGTAAAATGGCCGCTGGAGTCGGGATTGCGCCGACACCTCCGGTTTTTCAAACCGGCGTGCAGACTGACTACACCATCCAGCGTTGCTTGGCGCGCGGGGAGCGGCTTAACTCCCCGGACTGCCATGAATTGTTTCATCCTCCGCGCGGTGGGCTGCCTGGCCGCCGCTGCCGGCCTCACGATTGAACTTCGCGCGGCTGATTCGGCGGCCGCCGCGCAGTGGCGCGCGGAGCACCGCCTGATTGACCTGCACCAGCATGTCAACTCCACCACGCAGCACCTCGCCCGGGCGGTGCGCCTCATGGACGCGGCGGGCATCGGCGTGGCGGCGAACTTGAGCGGCGGCACGGTCACGGCGGCGGCAGGCAAGACGTCCGCGTTCGCACGGAACAAGTGGCTGGCCGACACGCTCGCGCCGGGGCGCTTCGTGCTCTACTTCAACCTCGACTACGCCGGCTGGGGTGAGCCGGACTGGTCCGCGCGCGCGGTGAAGCAGGTCGAGGAGGCGCATCGTCTCGGCGCGGCGGGACTCAAGGAATACAAGCGGCTCGGTCTCTTCCTGCGCGACAAGGACAACCGGCTCATCGGCGTGGACGATCCCCAGCTCGACCCGGTGTGGCAGCGATGCGGCGAGCTGGGCCTGCCCGTGAGCATCCATGTGGCGGACCCGCGCGCGTTCTGGCTGCCCTACGACGACAAGAACGAGCGCTGGAAGGAATTGAAGGACCACAAGTCGTGGTGGTTCGGCGACCCGGCGAAATTCCCCAAGCGCGAGGAAGTGCTTGCCGCGCTGGACCGCGTGATCGAGCGGCACCCGAAGACGACGTTTGTCTGCGTCCACTTCGCGAACAACGCGGAGGACCTGGACTGGGTGGACCGTGCGCTGGACCGGCGGCCCAACATGATGGCGGATCTCGCGGCGCGCATCCCGGAGATCGGCCGGCACGACCCGGAAAAAGTCCGGAGCCTGTTCACGAAGCATCAGAACCGCATTTTCTTCGCCACGGATTTCCAGGTGTATGATCGGCTCATCCTGGGCAGCAGCGGCAATGAGCCGCCGCCGACTGATGCGGATGCGCTGACCTTCTTCAGCAAGCACTGGCGCTGGCTGGAGACGAACGACCGCGACTGGCCGCACATGACGCCGATCCAGGGCGACTGGAACATCAGCAGCATCGGCCTGCCTGCCGAGGTGTTGCGCAAAATCTATTTCGACAACGCGCGCAAGCTGCTCGTGCGCTCGCTGCCGTTGCCGGTGGTGAAGGCGTCGCGGCTCGGCGCGGACTTCAAGCTGGACGGGAAGCTGACCCACCCCGCGTGGGCCAAGGCGCAGGTCGCGCGGCTGGAATACACGCTGACCAGCGGCGCGGCGCGGCCAGCCATCGCCACGGAGGCACGGCTGCTGTGGTCGGATGAGTATCTCTACATCGGCTATCGCGCGCCCTACACGAAGCTCACGCAGTTCCTCCCGGCGGACGTGACGAAGGAACGCATCGGCCTGTGGGACCGGGACGTGGTGGAGGCGTTCATCGGCAGCGACCCGACGAGCATCCGTTCCTACACGGAGTTTGAAGTCGCGCCGACGGGCGAGCGGCTGGACCTCATCATTGACCCGACGCAGAAGGACTTCGCATGGGACTCCAAGTTTGAAGCCGTGGTGCATGTGGACGAGGCGGCGAAAGTCTGGACCAGCGAGTGGCGCATCCCGATCAAAGCGCTCGGCGGGATCAAGCCCGCCGCCGGCGTCCGCTGGCGGCTGAACCTCTTTCGCCACGACATCACGCACAAGTCGTTCCTCGCGTGGAGCCCGACCGCGACCGGGACGGCGCACACGCCGACGAAGTTCGGCTGGCTGGAGTTCGCGGAGTGAACCCTAATAATGATGAAAACCGGTAGCGTGTATGGTGGGGTGCGTGGGGAGCCTTCTCCCTTCGCGGAGCGAGGGGAGAAGGTGGCCGGAGGCCGGATGAGGGGTGGGGCTACTTTCGCCGACGCACGCAACCCCTCACCCCAACCCTCTCCCCTTGCTCCGCAAAGGGAGAGGGAGCCGGGCACGCCATGACGCTACCACGCACGATCGAATTTCATTTGGAGTTGGTATCCATCCGGTGACGCACAACCCGCTCAACATCGAGGAGCCGCAGGAGCTGACCGGCTACCTGCGGGAACACGGACGTCTCGACGCGGAAGAAACCCCAGCCATCACCGTGCTGCGCGGCGGGGTGTCCAACCGCACCGTGCTCGTGGAGCGTGCGTGCGGCGAGTCGTTCGTGCTCAAGCAGGCGCTGCCGAAGCTGCGCGTGCGGGTGAACTGGGAGTGCGACCCCCGCCGGGCGCATCGCGAGGCGCTCGCCTTGCGCGTGCTGGAGCGGTTCGCGCCCGCCGGGGCGATTACGCCGCTGCGGTTCGAGGACGAGGCGCATCATCTGCTCGCGATGGCCGCCGTGCCGCAACCGCATGAAAACTGGAAGACGCTGCTGCTCGCCGGGCAGGTGGACCTTGGCCATGTGCGGCAGTTCGGTGAATTGGTTGGCCGCGTGCATCGCGAGTCCGCGCGGCATCTGGGGGAGCTGCCGGATGACTTGCGTGACCGGAGCTTCTTCGAGGCGCTGCGCATCGAGCCTTACTACGCGTTTACGGCCACTCGGAATCCGGTGGCCGCGCCATTTTACTCGGCGCTCATCGCCGAGACGCGCGCACAGCAGGTGGCGCTGGTGCATGGAGATTTCAGCCCAAAGAACATTCTCGTGCATCACGGCCGGCTAGTGTTGCTGGACCATGAGGTGGCGCATGTCGGCGACCCGGCGTTTGATGTTGGCTTTGGGCTGACGCACTTGCTGAGCAAGGCGCTGCATCTGCCCCAGCGGCGTGAGGCGTTGCTCGGCGCGGCGGAGGTCTTTTGGGAGACTTGGCGTCAGGCGGCGGGCGAGGTCGCGGCGGCAACGGACATCAGTTCGCGGGCGGCGCGGCATACGTTCGGCTGCCTGCTCGCGCGGGTGGATGGCCGCTCACCGTTGGAATATCTTGAGCCCGCCGAGCGTGACCAGCAGCGCGCCGTAGTGCTGGCAATGGTAGAGCATCCGCCAGGCAACGTGGGTGAACTCGTCCGAAAGTTTGGCGAAGCGCTAAAAGCATGAAAGTGAACGCAGTTGCGACTTGGAGGAAAGTATGTCGCGGATCTTCGCGAGTCCTCTCCCTCACCCCGGCTCTCTCCCGCTGGGAGAGGGGGCCACACAGCCCGCGTCGGTTGGCAAAAGGGCGCCGCCTTAGCATAGAAAAGCGGCGGAGATTCTCCCTCTCCCAGCGGGAGAGGGCCGGGGTGAGGGAGAACGGCCACTTATATCCGATACCGGACTTGGAGACAGCATCATGAGTGAAATCAAGCAACTGAGCGCGCTGGAGATTCTCGACAGCCGCGGGCGGCCGACGGTGCAGGCCACATGCCGGCTCGCGGGCGGCGCGCAGGCCATGGCGTCCGTCCCGTCCGGGGCTTCGACCGGCAGTGCCGAGGCATTGGAACTGCGCGATGGGGACCGGTCCCGCTTTCGCGGGCTGGGCTGTCAGAAGGCGGTGGCGAATGTGAACGGCGAGCTGAACCGCGCGTTGTCCGGCAAAGAGTTCGCCACCCAGGCTGCTCTCGATCACGCGATGCTCGAACTGGATGGCACGCCGAACAAGGCGCGGCTCGGGGCCAATGCGCTGCTGGCGGTGTCGCTCGCCTTCGCGCGCGCGGTGGCGTGCGAGCGGCAGCTTCCGCTCTTTGAGTTGTTCGCTGAGATGCTGGGCCAGCCGGCGGGCACGCTGCCGCGTCCGACGATCAATCTCTTCAGCGGCGGCAAGCACGCAGGCGGGCAGTCGCCGTTGCAGGATGTGCTCGTGGTGCCCGCAGCGGCGCGGACGATGTCCGAGGCACTCGCGGTGACGTTCGAGGTCTATCAGTGCGCGGCGGAACTGATGGCGCGGAAGTATGGCATGCGGCTGCTGCGCGCGGACGAGGGCGGCCTGGCCCCGCCGTTCGCCGGAGCGGAGGCGATGCTGGAGGACGCGGTCGCGGCGATTCAGGCCGCCGGGCTGCAACCGGGTCGCGACGTGGCGCTTGCGGTGGACGTGGCGTCGAGCCAGTTTTATCGGGCAGGCAAATACGATCTCGGCGCGCAACCGCTCGACAGCGACGGGATGATCGAGCAGCTCGCGCGCTGGGTGGCGACGTATCCCATCGTGAGCGTTGAGGACGGTCTGGCAGAAGACGACTGGACGCATTGGCCGAAGCTGCGTGAGCGGCTCGCGGGGAAGTGCCTCGTGGTGGGCGATGACTTTCTATGCACCAACCCCGCCCGCATCCGCCGCGCGGTGGCAGCCCGCGCGGCGGACACGCTGCTGCTCAAGGTGAACCAGATCGGCACGCTGAGCGAGGCCCTCGAAGCACGGCGGCTCGCGCGCGACGCGGGCTGGCGTGTGACCGTGAGCGCCCGTAGCGGCGAGACGGAGGACGACTGGCTCGCGGACCTCGCCGTGGGCTGGGCCGGAGACCAGATCAAGATCGGCTCGATCACGCAGTCTGAGCGCCTGAGCAAATACAACCGCCTGCTGGCGATCGAGGCGGCGACGGGCTTGCCGCTGGTGCGGTGGCCGGCGGCCTGACCGAGGCGCGCGGCATTTATGCCGCTTCGGCGTGCGAAGGCCCCGAGTGTCTCCGCACACCAAAGCCTTCGCCTGGTGAAGCGGCGTGAACGCCGCGCGCCACGGCGTCAGGCCGTCCAGCGGGGCCAGTTGCGGGACAGTTCGGAGAGATGCCGCGCGTGCTCCAGTTGATGGAGGTCGCAGGCTGGTGGCGGCTTGAATTCGGCGGGGAGCGGGGGCCATCCCGGCGAGGGGAAGGCACACTCCCAGCAGAAGTTCAGCGAGGTGCGCAGTCCGACGGCGAGGGCGGAGCGCACGGGTCTGGGTTTGGGTGAGGGGGCGGAGGACATGAGTCAGGTGGCGGTTGAGGATTCAAATTGGAACGGAGGGGAAGCTGGCGCTGCCGCCACAAGCGGCAGCACGAGGCGGGGCGAAGGGCGGAAGGTGACGCGCACCCGGCGGCCCGGCTTGTAGCTGCGGCGGTTGAGGAGCTGGCTCTGGAAACGGAGGGTGGTTTTCATGGGCGTGTCTTTCGTTTTGGGTTGCGGTTGCAGGCTGCGGTCCGCGCCGGGTCGGAGACCGGCGCTCCGCGGAGAGTGGTCGTCCCGGCAGGTAACGCTCCTGCGTCTTCCGGTTATCAACCGGGCGCTCTGCTATTGAGCTACGGGACGGGAAAGTGGGTCGGGAGGCGCCCGCGAGGGACGCCTCCCGACGGTTTGGCTTAGTCCAGGAACGCCAGGTTGGCCATGGTGCGGCTCTGGGTTTCCGTGTTCATCACCACGCGGTGCCAGAACGGCAGCGTGATGGTGGCATGGTCGCGGTGACGCACCGTGCCCCGGGCATACACGCCCGGGTTGCGGCTCATCACCCGCCAGCCCCAGTGGGCGGCCTTCGGCTTCACGCGCAGCAGCTCACGGTATTCCTGCGGGGAGATGCCGTTCGGGTGCTTGTCGCACACATGCACGGTCTCACCGCCGGTGCGGTAAACCTGCTGCACGAAGTGCGGCTTGCCCGCGCCCCGGCGCAGGGGTTCCTCGCGCAGGACGAGCTTCTCGTCCACAACGAACCCCGGCTCCGGCACGAAAAACCACTCGCCCTGACGGCGGAACGCGCGGTTTTTGCGCGCGTAACGCTTGCTGAAGGAGACGTGGTTCCGCGCGAGCGCGTCACGCACATCCGGCGGCTGGAGGGCATCCATCGCCTGACGCACGCTGGACGCACCACCCGGCACGGCGGCGACGAACCATTCGCGTTCATCGTGACCGCACAGGAAGCGGTCGAGCTGCGGCTGGTCTGCCAGCTTGCGCACGAGCAGGAGCAGATGGCGCTCCTTCGGCACGGCCTGCAGGACGGAGACGTCGAGCGAACCGCTCAGGTGGGCCGGCACGCGGAGGTCGAAGAACTGGCCGCGGGCATCGCTCTGGATGTCCACGGCGTAATCTCCGGCGGTTGGCGTCCAGCGGTGCTCCCAGCGGTTCCAGGCCGGTCCGATTTCGCGCACCTTCAGGCGCGCACCCATCGCGGCGAACTTGGACTCAAGGTGATTCGCATTCATACGTTTTGAGTTTTCTCCGGCGGGCTTGGCGCACACGCCGGGATTTATTTGGCAGCCGCTTGCAGACAGGCAGGCGGCTCAGGAGGCGGAGGCAGGTTTCATGGGATTCCTTTCGTTGAGTGGTGGAGTGGCGGATGGTGTAGGAGTTGCACCCACGCAGCCCGGAGGCTCGCTCGGCTTTCAGGACCGGGGCATTACTGCTCTGCCAACCATCCGAAATGGTCAGGGCGGCGGGACTCGCACCCGCGACCTCCTCGTTCCGAACGAGGCCGTCTGCTGCTGACATTACGCCCTGGGAAAAATGTGATGTGCTCGTAGCTCGACATTCCAATGTCGAGATTCGCTCTGGGGGGCACCGCAGAACTCGACATTGGAATGTCGAGCTACGTGAAAGCGCGGCCCACCAAGAGCTGACCGGCCGCGCAAAAGGCGTGTCAGGCCGGGTCCGTGGGTGTTAACTTCCGCCTGACATCCATGTATCGGCAGCTTGATGCAGCAAAAATCGTGGCGACGGCGAAGGCCTTGCAGAGCCGCATCGCCGAGCGGTTTCCCGAGGCGGGGCTGAGCAAGCTCAGCGCGGAAGTGTCCGTGGTCGCGGACGAGACGGTGGAGCGTCTGCACTGGATCAACCGGCCTCATTTGCCGCTGCGCCTCGCCATCTGCACGATGATGGTGGCGGTGCTGGCGGTCGCGGGCGTCTGGGTGTCTGACCTGCGCAGCTCGGACCTGCGCGAGGTCGGCGCGTTCATTCAGGCGCTGGAGGCCGGGCTCAGCTCGCTCTTCTTCATCGGGGCGTCGGTCATTTTCCTCGTCACCTGGGAGTCGCGGATCAAGCGGAACCGTGCGCTCCAGGCGATCCATGAGCTGCGCGCCATGGCGCACATCGTGGACATGCACCAGTTGACCAAGGACCCGGACGCGATCTTCTCGGCGGGCCGGGACACGGCGTCCTCGCCGAAGCGGACGCTCTCGGCGGCGGACCTGGGCCGGTATCTCGATTATTGCAGCGAACTGCTCTCGCTGCTGGGCAAGATCTCCGCGCTCTACTCGCAGAGCCTTGAGGACCCGGTGGTGCTGGATGCAGTGGATGACATCGAGGACCTCACCACGGAACTCTCGCAGAAGATCTGGCAGAAGATCACCCTGCTGGACACGTTGCAATCAGCCGGCAACCGCGCGGCGGGACGGTGAGGGAATGCGGCGTGTCCGTAGCTCGACATTCCAATGTCGAGTGCTGCTGCGCTCTGCCCTCATACGAATCTCGACATTGGAATGTCGAGCTACGTGAGAATGGCGCTCGCGGAAGGGGTCTCACCTCCATCTCCGGCGTTAGAAGCGCCGTGCTCTGTGATTGAGCTACGCGAGCGGACGCCCGGTCGCACAGGGCGCGGTCTCCAACCATTACTTCGACCGTGCGAGGTCTCTGTCGGCAAACCGGCCCACCCGGGCAAAGTGGCTGCTCAGGCTGGGATCGCACCAGCACTTCTCCGCGTAACAGGCGGGTGGACTACTGTTATCCCACTGAGCAAGGGGAAGTTGAGAGTTGAAGGTTGAGAGTTGAGAGGCGAAGAAGTCTCCGCAGCGGCTCTCAACTCTCAACTATTCACTCTCAACCTTTCCCAAATGGTCAGCGCGGCAGGAGTTGCACCTGCGATCACCCGGGCCCAAGCCGGGCATGTTGCTGCTACACTACGCGCTGAGAAGGCCCCGGCTCCGTCGGGCGACGGAGCCGGGACTGAGGCAAGCAGGACATAAACCCTGGGAACTGTCCCGCTGTGGAAGAGGATGGAAATGCGGAAAGGGGAATGAGGAATGGCCGGCCATGCGACCGAGCACGGTTCATTCCGCAGTCCGGCTTCTGAACTCTGCATTCGAAAGTGGCGGACCCGAAGGGGCTTGCACCCTCAACCGCCCCGCAGACAACGGGGTGCTCTGCCTTGAGCTACGGGTCCATAGGAAGCGCTGGTAATGCACCAGTCGTCGGCTTCCGGCTCGTTTAGTGACACCGGTTTTACGGACCGGCAGCCGGGGCGCTTCCCGAGGAGTGACAGGTGGCGTGTGGCAGGTGACAAGGTCTGCGTTCGGTCGCCACGGGACACATGCCACCTGTCACTCGTCACTCGTCATGGAAATGGTTGCGGGGGTGGGAGTCGCGCCCACTGAGGCAGAGCTTATGAAACTCGCCTGAATCTCATTCTCCCCGCAGAAAATCATGGTTTGGCTGGAGCGATGCAATTGAAACCGGCGCGCATTGAATCAACGCAGAGACGCTGAGGACGCTGAGAAGCGCGGAGAAGTCCCCGGCGAAGGCGACAGGCATGTCGAATCTCATGATTGGTCCTGCTCTGCGTTCCTCCGCGGCCACTGCCATACAGCGGTGCCAGTATCGTCGGCGGTGCCTATGGAGTGCGGTGACTTGTCACCGCTTTCCGCAGGCGACTTGTCGCCGTC
>CAZCBE010000118.1:0-22856 GCA_964496695.1 uncultured Klebsiella sp. | reverse complement strand
CTCCCCCAGTGGGGGAGAGGGAGAAGACGGCGCGCGGTGACACGAACGCGCGACTTGCAACGGCGCCCACTGCGTCAACGACAGTCCCCTCGCCCCCATCGGGGGAGAGGGCTAGGGTGAGGGGGCAAACCGTCCGATGACACCGCACACTTTCAAACAGCCATGAAACACACGAAGCACCTTCTCTTGGCCGCACTGGCCCTTTCCTTCGTCCTGCCCCTCTCCGCCGCCGACCCGAAGCCGAAGGCGAAAGCCAAGGAAATGCCTCCCGCCGCTGCGCCCGCCATCACCCGCCTCGAACCGCGCGGCATCCAGCGTGGGGCTGAGACGAAGCTCAAGCTCGTTGGCAGCAATCTCGCGGGGCTGACCAACGTCACGTTCCACACGCCCAAGCTCACCGGCACGCTGCTGCCGGACGCGAAGGCGGGCGAAGCGTGGCTGAAGGTCACTGCTGCGTCGGACCTGGCGCGCGGGAGCTACGAGTTGTCCGTGAAGAGCGCGGCGGGCGAGAGCGCGCGGTTGAAATTGCATGTGGATGACTTGCGGCAGGCGACGGACGCATCGAAGACGGAAACCCTCCCGGTCAGTTTCTGGGGCTCTCTGGAGCAGCCGGGCAAGCCGGGAGAATTCACCTTCACCGCCGTCGCGGGCCAGAACCTCGTCTGCGACCTCGCCGCCGAACGCCTCGGCTCCAAGGCCGTCAATGCGATGCTCACCCTGCTCGACGAGCGTGGCCGCGTGCTGGCGGTGAATCGCGGCTTCGATGGCAGTTCGGATGCCCTGCTCGTCCACCGCCTCACCGCCACCGGGCGCTACACCGTGCGCGTGAGCGACCCGCAATACATGGCCTCGCCTGAGCATTTCTTCCGCGTCTCCGTGGGCGAACTCCCCGCGGTCACCGGCGTCTTCCCGCTGGCCGTGCCGGCGGACAAGGAATCGGAAATCCAGCTTGCCGGCGAGAACCTGCCGGCAGGTGCAAGCGTGAAGGTGAAGGCTGGCGCGATGGGCGAAATATCCGTGCCGGTGGACGCGGAGAAGTTCCGGGCGCGAAAGGACTTCAAGGTGCTCGCCAGCACGACGGCGGAAGTGGCGGAAGCGGAGCCGAACGACACGCCACCCAGCGCCACTTCCATCCAAGTTCCCGGTGCCGCGAACGGCCGTCTCAGCAAGTCCACCGACACCGACCACTTCCGTTTCGATGCCAAGAAGGGCCAGCGCTGGGTCATCGAGACGATGGCCTCGCGGCGCGGCTCCCCGGCGGACACAAAGATCGAAGTGCTGCACCCCGATGGCCGGCCCGTCGAGCGGTTGTGGCTGCAGGCCGTGCGCGACTCCAGCGTTACCTTCCGGGGCATTGACTCGAACAACCCCGACGTGCGCCTGGTGAACTGGGAGGAGATGGAGCTGAACCAGTGGCTCTACCTCGGCGGCGAAGTCTGCCGGCTCTTCCGTGCGCCGCGCGGGCCGGACGCGGGCTTCCTGCTCTACAATCGCGGTGGTCGCCTTACCTACTTCGACACCAGCCCGGTGGCGCATCCGCTGGACGAGCCGGCCTACATCGTGGAGCCTCATCCGCCGGGCGCACAGTTCGTCCCGAACGGCCTGCCCGTCTTCAAGCTGGCCTTTGCGAACGACGACGACGGCGAGCGCAAGCTGGGCACCGACTCACGCGTGAACTTCACCCCGCCCGCCGATGGCAGCTATGTCGTCCGCGTAACGGAAGCCAAGGGCTTCGGCGGTGACCGTTTTGCCTACCGCCTCATCGTGCGGGAATCCAAACCCGACTTCACACCAACGCTGACCGGCGGGAACCAGACCATCCCGCGCGGCTCGGGCCGGAACTTCTCGGTGAAGCTTGATCGCGCGGACGGCTTCGAGGGCGCCGTGCGCGTGGATATCACCGGGCTGCCGCCGGGCTGGTTTGCCTCCACTCCGCTGACCGTCGAAGCCGGACACGTGGAGGCCAGCGGCGTCCTGTTTGCCAGCACCGATGCCGCAGAAGCCAGCGCCGACGCCTGGGCCAAAGTGAAGCTCACCGCCACCGCCATGGTGGACGGCCAGACCGTCACCAAACCGCTCAGCACTCTCGGCACGCTGAAGCTCGCCGACGCACCGAAGGTTTTCCTCTCCCTGCAAAACTCCGCGACCCCGCTGCCCGCCGCCGCCGTGGGCATGATTCCGACAGCGATTCCCGAAATCACCATCGCCCCTGGCACCGAGGTCCCCGCGTGGCTGCGCGTCGTCCGCAACGGCGACACGAACCTCGTGGACATGGACATCGAGAACCTGCCGCACGGCATCATCGTGTCGGACATCGGCCTGAACGGCGTGCAGATCGCGGCCGGCGAGACCGAGCGGAAGATCTTCTTCACCTGCGCCCGCTGGGTGCCGGACACCGACCGTCTCTGCCACGTCATCAACCGCAGCGCGCGCCAGAATGCCGGTGAGGGCAAGCCAACCTCCTCGCCCGTGCTCATCAAGGTGCGGAAGGCTGCGCCGGAGCGGACTGCGAGCCGCGAGTAAACCGTTGACCGGCCTTTACAGCCATCCTCAATGCGAGGATAAACACCCCATGTCGCCACCCGCGTCTCGCCCTGGCCTGACCCTCAACCAAAAGTTTCTGACTGCGGTGGCGGTGGCCCTCTTCGCCCTGTCCCTCCTGGCAATGCCCGTGCTGAATGTGGACGAACTCAGTGCGCGCTTCGGCCAGAGCGACTGGCTCGCGGTCTGGGAGCTGAGCGCCGAATGGCAGCCGCAATGGAAGTATCTGGCCATGGAGTGGATCGCTCTCGCGGCGGGCTACACGTTCCTCTTCCGACTCTTCCGCACGGAGCACCATGAGACCCAGAGCTTCGACTGGCTGAAACGATCGGCCCAGGAGCGGGAGCGTCGCCGCCACGCGCGCGGCACCTGAAAGGGAGTGCCGGCGAACGACGCCACACATGCGAAATGCAGGAAGACAAACGTCCGCCTTGTTTCGCGTCATTTCGGGTGTTTAGCGGGCTCAACTTGGGAGGCAAGGCAGGGCCTGTCCCGCTCTGATTTCACGCGCTGTGAAAACCCTTCTCCGGGAGATTTCTCAATGCATGGCCTGCGCAGCATCCCTGCCCCACGCCCCACGTCCGGTGGTTGCCGCCAGCGCGGACTCACGTATCGTCATCATCGGCCAGGCTCCGGGGCGGAAGGTCCACGCGACGGGCATTCCGTGGAACGACCCGAGC
Organism: uncultured Klebsiella sp.; assembly: GCA_964496695.1. GTDB lineage: Bacteria > Verrucomicrobiota > Verrucomicrobiia > Limisphaerales > SXTU01 > SXTU01. Next base: position 19,635 of record CAZCBE010000118.1, on the reverse strand, counting down.
GGTGACACGCTGCGCGCGTGGTTGGGCGTGGACAAGGCGGCCTTCTACGACACACGGAACTTTGCCCTGATGCCGATGGGCTTCTGCTATCCCGGCAAAGGCAAGAGCGGTGATCTGCCGCCGCGCCCGGAATGCGCGCCGTTGTGGCATGACCGGCTGCGCCGCCAGATGCGCCAGGTGCAGCTCACGCTGCTGGTCGGCCAGTATTCGCAGGCGCACTACTTGAGCAACGCGCGAGGAGCGACGCTGGCCGCGACGGTGCGCCGCGCCGCGGAGTTCCTCCCCGAGTTTCTGCCGCTGCCGCATCCCTCCCCGCGCAACCGGCTCTGGCTGCGGAAGAATGCGTGGTTCGAGGCAGATATCGTTCCGTTGCTCCGAGAGCAGGTGGCGAAGATTCTTGGGTAACTGCCAAGGCGATCACCGCACACGCGAGGCCTGAAACCCCGTGCCGGCGGCTTGCAGCCGCCGCGTTGCGGGTGCTCTGCGCAGAGCGTCTCGAACTACTGTGGCCAACTGACGGCGGCTGCAAGCCGCCGGCACTGGCCTCAATACTTCGGCACACTGTGGTCCACCTCGTCGCTCCAGGCGCTGATGCCGCCCTTGACGGACTTCACATACTTGAAGCCCTGCTCGCGGAGAAACTTGAGGGCCTTCAACGAACGCACGCCGCCCTTGCAGTGCAGATAATACTGCTGGTTCGAGTCCAGTTCGGTGAAGCGCTGGTTCAGTTCGCTCAGGGGCAGCAGCGGCACGCCCTTGACCATCGCGATTTCGTATTCGTCCGGCTCGCGGACGTCCACGACCCTGATGTTGAGCGCGGGGTCGTCGAGGGCTCGCTTCATGTCCTGAACCGTGACTTCGTCCGGGTTCGCTTCGGGCTCGGCCGACGCGGGCTGGATGCCGCAGAAGATCTCGTAGTCAATCAACTCGGTGATCGTCGGCGCATCGCCACAGATGGGGCACTTGGGATCGCGGCGCAGTTTGAGTTCGCGGAACTTCATGTCCAGCGCGTTGAAGAGCACGAGGCGGTTCACCAGCGTCGTGCCCTTGCCGAGCGCGAGCTTCAAAATCTCCGTGGCCTGGATGCAGCCGATGATGCCGGGCAGCACGCCCAGCACGCCGCCTTCCGCGCAGCTCGGCACCATGCCAGGCGGCGGCGGCTCCGGGTAGAGGCAGCGGTAGCAAGGCCCGCCGAGGTGCGGCGCAAAGACGCTCGCCTGCCCCTCGAAGCGGAAGATCGAGCCATAGACGTTCGGCTTCTTGAGCAGCACGCAGGCGTCGTTGGTCAGGTAGCGCGTGGGGAAGTTGTCCGTGCCGTCCACAACGATGTCGTAGGGGCGGATGAGGTCGAGGGCGTTCTCGGCGGAGATGCGCGTGTTGTAGAGGACGACCTCGGTGTTCGGGTTGATGCCCGCGAGCGTTTCCCTGGCGGACTCGGCCTTGGAACGGCCCACGTCGGCGTCCGTGTGGAGGATCTGGCGCTGGAGGTTCGAGTAATCCACCGTGTCAAAATCCACGATGCCGATCTTGCCGATGCCCGCGGCGGCCAGATACATCGCGATGGGCGAGCCCAGCCCGCCCGCGCCGATGCACAGGACCGAGGTGCCCTTGATCTTCTTCTGCCCCGCCATGCCGACCTCGGGCAGGATGAGGTGGCGCGAGTAGCGGCGGATTTCTTCGTTGCTCAATTGCATAAATAAACAGGGTGCGCAGCGTAATGCTCTTCGACGGGAAATCAAGTCACTGAACCGCAAACCTTAATTTCAGGGTTCAAACAGATGCTGAACAAGGCTCTCGACAATTGGCTCGCTACAACAATGGGTGACCGCTCCCCTTCTCCCCTAAACCCCGTGCCGGCGGCTTGCAGCCGCCGACCGTGGGCCACCGCAGCACGAACCGGCTTCAAGCTATCCACCCGCAACGCGGTGGCTGCAAGCCACCGGCACGGGCTCAGGGGTTCACTGCACGGTGCTTTGGCCCTAGGTTGAAACGCTCAAAACCCGCTTTGCCCCCTGCCCCACAGGCACCTACTTCCCCTGCCCCGCCGGCACCTTGGCCTGCGGCAGCAAGGTGACGCTCACCTCTACCACCGTATCCACTGGCGGCACGTCCTGCTTCCGGACGATCCACGTATCGTCCTCGTCCCGGCGCGGACGTGGGTTGTTGAACACCGCGTCCGGGTCCGTAATGAGGGCGAATAGCGATCCTTCCGTCTGAGCCACAAACTTGCCCTGCCAGACGCGGGACCCAGTGAAGGTGAACGGTCCCCTGCTCATCGGCTCCTTCGCACGCTTGTTAAAGACCATCTCCTCGATGCTCTTCCGCTGCACCTTCCCCTCCACAGTCCAGGCCACCTCAATCGAGACCGGCTCCCCCGGCAACGGTGGATTGCGCTCGGCTCCCGGCCCCTGCGTGATGGGGCCGCCAGACGGAGCATTGGTGAGCGGCGTGGCCTGCATCCCCTTCGCGCCGAGCAGCAGCATCGCGATCTGCAGGTGATGCGGCTCGATGTCCGTTCGCAGCACGCTCTCGTGCGTCTTCCCCATCGCCGTGACGAGCAGGTATTCGAGCGGCCCGTCGTTCATGTTGAGCTTCGCGGGGAAGGAGACGCGCCGCGCCACCTTCTCCAGCTTCACGCCGCCCACCTGGAAGATGCCGGGCGAGGTTTCCCGAATCGCAGGCGGCGTGGGCGGCTTCTCCACTGGCAGGCCCGGAGGCTGTTGCGCGGTGGCGGCCACCACCCACACCAGCGATAATGCAGTGAGAACGCTCTTCATTGGCAAGACTCGGCCAAGCTACGCCGCCCACCGCCAAACGCGAGCGTTTCGTTGCCTCCCGGCGCGCGGCGTTCACGCCGCTTCAACGTTCGTTGGTTCACAGGCCACAGGGTTGCCCACGGTGCGCGTGGACGGTGAAGCGGCGTGAACGCCGCGCGCCACGCATCCGGCTGCGGGAATGGTGGCCGCCGTCTTGGTTTCGAACAGTTCCAGCATTGCACTTGGTTGAAGCTGGTTTCACGATTCCGCCCAGTTCATACGTCCATTTTACCCATGAGCCAACGTCTCTGCCTGTCCGCCGCCCTGCTCGCCTGCGCGCTCGCGCCCCTGCGGGCCGATGATTCCGCCAAGGAAGCCCAGTTTCTCACCAACACCCGCCAGCTCATCTACGAGGGCCGGCGCAGCGGTGAAAGCTACTTCTCCGCCGACGGCAAGTTCATGGTCTTCCAGAGCGAGCGCGAGGCGGACAATCCCTTCTACCAAATCTACCTGCTGAACCTCGAGACCGGCGATGTGAACCGCGTCTCGCCTGGCACGGGCAAGACCACCTGCGCCTTCCTTCGCCCCGGCAGCGACGATGTGCTCTTCGCCAGCACTCACACCGATCCCGAGGCGAAGGCCAAGCAGAAGGCGGAGTTCGATATTCGTGCCTCCGGCAAATCCCGCCGCTACGCCTGGGACTACGACGACCGCATGGAAATCTTCGTGTCCAAGCGCGACGGCTCAAACGTCCGCCGCCTCACGGACGCCCCCGGCTACGACGCCGAGGGCAGCTACTCGCCCGACGGCAAACTCATCGTGTTCTGCTCCCTACGCCATGCCTACACCGGCACGCTCTCGCCCGAGGACAAGAAGAAGCTCGAAGTGGACACCGCCTACTTCGGCGACATCTACCTGATGAATGCCGACGGCTCGAACGTCCGCCGCCTCACCAGCACCCCCGGCTACGACGGCGGCCCGTTCTTCTCGCCCGACAGCCAGCGCGTCATCTGGCGGCGCTTCAACGAGAAGGGCGACACCGCCGACGTTTACACGATGAAGCTCGACGGCTCCGACGTGCGCCGCCTCACTGACTTCGGCGCGATGTCGTGGGCGCCCTACTTCCACTCGTCCGGGCAATACGTCATCTACACCGCGAACAAGCACGGCTTCGGCAACTTCGAGCTGTTCATCGTGGACGCCCTCGGCGCGAAGGAGCCCGTGCGCGTGACCTACACCGACGGCTTCGACGGTCTGCCGGTCTTCTCCCCCGACGGCAAGAAGCTCGCGTGGACGAGCGGAAGAACACCGGAGAAGAACTCGCAGGTCTTCATGGCGGACTGGAACCACACGGCGGCGCTGGCGGCGTTGGCGCAGGCGCCGAGGCGGAGCGCGGCGGGTAATCAGTCTTCAGGGTCCAATGTTCAGTCCAAACCGGCGACGACCGATCACGCACCACGAACCACGCACCACGCACCATCACCCAAGAACTTCACGTCCGAGATCAAGTCCACCGACCTCCAGGCCCAAGTCGGTTTCCTCGCCAGCGAAGCCCTCGAAGGCCGCCTGACCGGCACGCCCGGCGCACAGCAGGCCGCCACCTTCATCGCCGATTACTTCAAAACGGTCGGCTTGCAAACCCTGCCCGGCGCGAAGGACTTCTTCCAACCCTTCGAGTTCAGCTCCGGCGTGCGCGTGCTGACGAACCAAAACTCCGCCACGCTCCATGCCGCCGCCGCGCCCGCCACGCTCGCGCTCGACAAGGACTTCCGCCCCCTCGCCTTCACCGCGAACGGCACGGTCGAGGGTGACGTCGTCTTCGCCGGCTACGGTCTCTCCGTGCCCGGCAAGATGGGCGAGGGTTATGACTCCTACGCCGGCCTCGATGTCTCGAACAAGGTCGTGCTCGTCCTTCGCTACGTCCCCGAAGAAGCCGACGCCAAGCGCCGCCAGGAGCTGAACCGCTACGCCGGGCTTCGCTACAAAGCCCTCATCGCCCGCAATCGCGGCGCGAAGGCCCTGCTCGTCGTCACCGGCCCCACCTCGCCGAACGCAGGCGAACTTGCACGGCTGACCTTCGAGACCGGCGCGAGCCACAGCGGCATCATCTGCGCCAGCATCACCGGCGACGTTGCTGCCAAGATGTTCACCGCCGCCGGCAAGGACTTGAAAAAGACCCAGGCGGCACTCGACAAGGAAGATCCGCACGCGGAAGGAGCGTTCCCGCTGAAGAACGTCGCCGTGAAACTCACCGCCGCCGTTGAGCATGTGAAGAAATCCGACCGTAATGTCCTTGCGCACATCCCGCCGATCGGCACCAAGGAGTATGTCATCGTCGGCGCGCATTACGATCATCTCGGTCATGGCGAGACCGGCGGCTTCGCGCGCAAGGACGAGGAAGGCAAAGTCCACCCCGGCGCGGACGACAATGCCAGCGGCACCGCCGCGCTCCTCGAACTCGCAGGTGCCATCTCGGCCCAGGCAAGTTTGGAAAAGACTGGTTTCCGTCGTGGCATCGTCTTCGCCGCTTGGTCTGGTGAGGAAGTCGGCTTGATCGGCTCCTCGCACTTCGCCGAGAAGCCGCCGCTCCCGCTCTCGAACGTCGTCGCCTATGTGAACTTCGACATGGTCGGCCGCCTACGGGACAACAAGCTGAGCCTCCAGGGCATCGGCTCCTCCCCCGCCTGGCGGAAGCTCATCGAGAAGCGGAATGTCGCCGCCGGCTTCAACCTGGCCTTGCAGGAAGACCCGTATCTGCCCACTGACACCACGCCGTTCTACCCGAAGAACGTGCCCGTCATCGCCTTCTTCACCGGCAGCCACGAGGAGTATCACCGCCCCGCCGACAAGCCGGACACGCTCAACTACGACGGCCTCGAACGCATCGCCAAGTTCGCCCGCGCCCTCATCACCGACCTCGCCTCGGGTGCCGAGCGGCCCGCCTACGCGAAGGTCGAGAAGAAGGACGGCGGCGGCGGACGCGAGCAGCTCCGTGCCTACCTCGGCACCATCCCCGACTACGCGCAGGAAGTGGCCGGCGTGAAGCTCAGCGGCACGCGCGGCGGCAGCCCTGCCGACAAGGCCGGCCTGAAGGGCGGCGACATCATCGTGGAATTCGCCGGCCAAAAGATCGCGAACATCTACGACTACACCTACGCCATCGAGGCCGTGAAGATCGGCCAGCCCGTCAAAATTGTCGTCCTCCGCGACGGCAAGCGCGTGGAACTCACCGCCACCCCCGAGGTGCGCAAATAGAAACTGCACCGTGACCTCTGACGCAAAGACGCCAAGGCGCAAAGGATGGCCTCCTGCCACCCTTCTTTGCGCCTTCGCGTCTTTGCGTCATACCGGACTGAGAGTCCTGCTCCCGCTGCTCGCCACCCTCGCCCTGCCATCCATTGGCAGCGCAGCCAAATCCGGCGCACGCGGCAGCGGTGAAGCCTTCTTCGACCCGCCCGCCATCCACCAAATCCAGGTGGTCATTCCCGAAGCCTCGCTGGCCAAGCTCACGGGCAACAACCGTGCCTACGTCACCTGTGACGTCACGGTGGACAGCCGCTATGCCCTGCACAACACCGGTGTCCACCTCAAGGGCCACGCCACCTTTCAAGGCTTGAACGCCCGGCCTTCGCTGACCCTCAACTTCAGCAAGTTCACGGACCACCAGACTCTGATGGGCATCCGCAAGCTGCACCTGAACAACTCGGCGGAGGACGCCACCTACCTGAGCGAGCACCTCGCGGGCGGGCTCTATGCTGCGGCAGGCGTGCCCGCCTCGCGCGTCACCTTTGCGCGCGTGACCTTGAACGGACGCGAGCTGGGCCTCTACACGGTCATCGAGGGGCTCTCCAAGGAGTTCCTCCGCCGCTACTTTACGGACATCCGCGGGGACCTCTACGACGGCGGTTTCTGCCAGGACATCACCGAGAAGAAGGAGAAGATCCTGGGCGACAACCCAGACGAGCAGTCCGGTTTGCGCGAGCTGGCGCAGGCGGCCCGCGAGCCCGACCTCTCCCAGCGCTGGGCGCGCCTGAGCACGCTGCTGGACGTGGACCGCTTCACTTCCTACCTGGCCATGGAGGCGCTCACGGGCAACTGGGATGGCTACACTTACAACCTGAACAACTACCGCCTCTTTCACCACCAGATCTCGGGCAAGTTCGTCTTCATCCCGCATGGCATGGACGACATGTTCAAGCAGACCCGCAATCCCCTGCGCCCGGAACCCATGAAAGGCCTCGTCGCCAAGGGATTTTTGGAAACACCCGAAGGCCGGCAGCGCTATCTGGCCCGCGTCGGCTCGCTCTTCACGAATCAGTTCCAGCTTGCGCCGCTCCTGGCCCAGGTGGACGCGCTGGATGCCGTGGTGAAGTCTGCGCGTCCGCAGCCGGGCGCCGTCACCGAGCTTCGGCAGCGCCTCACCCAGCATTACCGGACGCTGGAGAAGCACTTCGCCCCCGAACCGCCCAAGGTGGCGGCGGCTCCGCCCATTCCGGCGACTCCGCCAGTTCCAACCGCTCCGCCCAAACTCAGCGGCTGGGCTCCCGTCAAGGACACGGGCGGTCCGGTGCATGACGAAGCCAAGCTCGATGGCCGGCCAACCCTCCACATCAACGCCAGCAACCAGCCCTGCGTGGCCTCGTGGCGCACCACGGTCTCCCTGCCTGCCGGCCGCTATCGCTTCACCGGCCAGGCGCGGACCACGGGCGTGGACTCGCCGGCCGGCGATTCCGGCACCGGTGCCGGCCTGCGCATCTCCGGCGGGAGGCGCGTCAATCAACTTTCCGCGACCACCGGCTGGACCACGCTCGAACACGAGTTCGAAGTCAACGACACCACCGACGTGGTCCTCGTCGCCGAACTGCGCGCCAACAAGGGCGAGGTGTGGTTTGATCCGGCAACTTTGAAGCTCGTGCGGCAGTAATTTGCCTGCGTTGGAGCCGGACAGTTCGCAATGGCCCCAACGTGGTGATCCACACCCGTCGGCGGCGCGCGGCGGGGCGCATCTCAGTTGCTTGCACCCGGGATGCCACGTTCTGCGCCTTCTCCCTTCGCGGAGCGAGGGGAGAAGGTGGCCAGAGGCCGGATGAGGGGTGCGGCTGCTTGCGACGACGCAGCCATCCCCCAACCCTCTCCCCTTGCTCCGCGCAAAGGGAGAGGGAGTCGAAGGCTAACCACTTCGCTGCCCTGCCTGCTTGCTGCTGCCGTGTTGCCATTGCAACCGCTTGGCTGCGTTGGAACCGACGGGCACCGGGTTCAAGCCCGGTGCCAATGAGAGGAAGATGACTAGAAACTGAGATGCGCCCCGCGCGGCCTTCTTGCCGCTTATTGCTTGGACCAGCCGCCCATCTCGGCTATTGCACTTCATACCGTTGCATGACCGAATGGTCGCCGCCGTCGCAGCGTCATTGAACCGCCCGACTTTCACATCATGAACCCGCTCCGCCCCTCCCTCGCCCTGCTCTTCACCCTCACCGCCCTCGCGCGCGCCGACGTGAAGCTCCCGCCCGTCTTCTCCGAGCACATGGTGCTCCAGCGCGACATCGCCCTGCCCGTGTGGGGCACAGCCGCGCCCGACGAGGAAGTCAGCGTCGCCATCGCCGGCCAGACCAAGACCACCAAGGCCGACGCGCAGGGCAAGTGGCGCGTGAAGCTCGACGCCCTCAAGGTTGGCGGTGCTCCCCTCACGCTCACCGTGAAGGGCAAGAACACCATCACCCTCAACGACGTCCTCGTCGGCGAAGTCTGGGTCGGCTCCGGCCAGTCGAACATGGACGGCCGCGTCGGCGGCTATTCGAAGACCGACGAAGTTCTGGCCAGCCTCGCCACGAAGACCTTCCCGCAGGTTCGCCACATCAATTCACGCGGCACCTGGCAGCTCGCCACGCCGCAGAACAGCGGCGGCTTCGGCGCGTTGCTTTATCCGTTCGGCATCCGGCTGCACGAAGAACTCAAGGTGCCCGTCGGCCTCATGCTCGGCGCGGTGGGCGGCACGCCCTCCGGCTACTGGCTGAGCGAGGAGATGTATCAGGCCGACGCCGCGTGCAAGCAGGTCGCCGCGGAGTTCGCCAAGACGTATCCGCTGGAGGCCTTGCAGAAGAAGTATCCTCAGGACGTGGCCGCGTGGGAGAAAGCCACCGAGGCCGCCAAGAAGGACGGCAAGAACCCGCCGCGCAAGCCCGCGCCGCCGGGCAAGGCTGGTGAAACCACCGGCGGCAAGATCGGCAACCTCTTCGAGACGCACATCCGTGGCTTCGTCGGCTACGGCATTCGGGGCGTGCTGTGGGATCAGGGCGAGAGCGGCACCGCCGTCGTGGGCGTGGATCAATACACGTTGATGGGTGCGCTCATCCGTGGCTGGCGCAAGGACTGGGCCCAGGGCGAATTTCCCTTCCTCTACATCCAGAAGCCCAGCGGCAACGGCTGCGCGTGGGACACCGCCAATCCCGTGACCAAGAACGCCAGCGCGTTCGCCCCGCTCCCCGCCACCGTGCCGACCGACGGTGCCTACCGCGAGCTGCACCTCCGCATCCAGCGCTACCCGAACACCGCGCTCGTCACCGCCAGCGACCTCGGCTCCGGCGTCCACCCGACCAACAAATCCGGCTATGGCGCACGCGCCAGCCAGGTTGCCCTCGGCATGGTCTATGGCCAGAAGGTCGAGACGCAGGGACCGCTCTACGCCTCGCACGCCATCGAGGGCGGCAAAGTCCGCCTCAAATTCACCCATGTCGGCCAGGGCCTGTCCGCCCGTCACAGCGAGAAGCTCCAAGGCTTCGCCATCGCCGGCGAGGACAAGAAGTTCGTCTGGGCTGATGCGGTGATCGATGGTGACTCCGTCATCGTCTCCAGCGCCACGGTGGCGAAACCCGCCGCCGTCCGCTACGCGTGGGCCAACGCCTTCCCGTGGGCCAACCTCTTCAACAAGGACGGCCTCCCCGCCCAGACCTTCCGCACCGACGACTGGAAGTAACCGTGAGCTGTGAAGGGGACACTCCTGTCCCCTTTCAACCTCTGCCGTGATGGGGACACTCTTGTCCCCATTACCCAAGGCCCAGTGCCATCTCCGGCGGACACGCGCGTCAGCTCATCTCAATTCCCAATGATGATCGGTAGCGTCGCAACGGGGAGCACGACGCACGTTCAGCTCCCTCTCCCTTCCTCGGAGGAGGGGAGAGGGTTGGGGTGAGGGGTGTCGTCCGCCGGCAAGCTACCGATTACACTGGAAATCATTCTGTCTTGCCCGCCTCCTCCGCCTCCAACTTCGCCCGCCGCTCCTTCCCAAACTTCGCCGCCGCGAACAGCCACGGCGGCGCGATGATCAGCAAAGTGACGATGGCAAACCCGCCCCCGAGCTTCTGCGCCCGCTCAGCCTTCTCGCGATCAGAAATCTTGGACTTGTGAATCCACGTGATGACTCCGATGCCCCCGGCAATGGCGACGAACAACGTGACTCCAGTAATGATGAGCGGCAGTTTGAAGTGGCGCATGATGGAGAGTGTCCCGCCCCGCCCGTGGTGGCAAGGCGGATACCGCTGCTGATCCCCTGTCACTGTCCGGTTCACCGTTGCTGGTAGGGCGCGTCTGTCCTCAGCGCGCCGCGAAACTTGCGGACCCACCGGCGCGCTGAGGACAGACGCCCTGCCCCACCGCAATCACCCCAATATCTCCCGGATCACCTGCCCGTGATCTATCTCCAGCCGCTTGCGTCCCGGCACCTCCAGCCGCCGCAGATCAACCCCGAGCAGGTGGCACACCGTCGCGTGCAGGTCGGTGACGTAGTGCCCCTCGCCCTGCGCGTGATAGCCCAGCTCGTCCGTCTCCCCATGCACCACCCCGCGCTGGATGCCCGCACCGGCGAACCAAATGGTGAAGCCATGCGGGTGATGATCACGCCCGTCCTTGTTGCCCCCGCGCTGCTCCATGCCCGGCGTGCGACCAAATTCCGTGCAGAACACCACCAGCGTCTCGTCCAGCAGCCCGCGCTGTTTCAAGTCCTTCAGCAGTCCGGCCACCGGCTTGTCCACGCTCGCACACAGGCGCGTGTGGTTGTCCTTCAGCTTCGCGTGCGAATCCCACGAGCCGTAGCCGCTCGGATACACCTGCACAAACCGCACCCCGCGCTCTACCAGCCGTCGCGCCGCCAGCAGGCGCTGACCGGCCCCCTTCGTCGCGTCCACATCCAGCCCATACAGCTTCCGCGTCGCCTCCGTCTCCGGCGTGAAGTCCAGCACCTCGGGCACCGCCATCTGCATGCGGAAGGCCAGTTCATAGGCCTTGATGCGCGCGCGCAACGTGTCGTCCTGCGGCTGTCCGGCAGCCGAGATACGATTGAGCTTTCCGATCAATTCGTATTCCGCGCGCTGCTCGTCGGCGGACTGGCGCGGATCACGCTGGCCGAAGGGCAGCGGGTTCTTCGGGTCCAGCGTGAGCGGCACGCCGCCGTGCTCCGGACCGAGGTAAAGCGAGTTGATGCTCCAGTGCGTCGTCGAGTTCGTCGGCCCGCCGAGCGCGACGAACTTGGGCAGGTTCTCGTTCAACGTGCCGAGCCCATAATGAATCCACGCGCCGATGCTGGGCTGCTGCTCGTCGAGCCGGTGACGCCCCGTGTGAATCTGGTTCTCGGCGAAGTGGTCGTTGTCCGTCGTCCACATGTTCCGCACGAACGCGAGGTCATCGGCGCATGTGGCCAGATGCGGCCACCAGTCCGTCATCTCCACGCCGCACTGGCCGCGCGCCGCATGGCCCACCTGCATCGGGTAGATGCTCGGATACACGTCGCGCACATTGACCTCCTGCGCGGGCACGGAACGGAAGCGCTTGTGATGCTTGTCGGACTTGAGCGGGTTCGCCAGCGGCGTCTTGTCAAATGTCAGCCCGGCGAACTTGTTGAGCGCCGGCTTCGGGTCAAACGTCTCCACATGGCTGTAGCCCCCGCTGAGGAAAACCCAGATGACCGACTTGGCCTTGGGCGTGAAATGCGGCCGGCCATCGTTCGGAGAAGCTTTCGCCTGCCCCGGTGCCGCCGCCTTCGCCACCCCATCCCCCAGCAACGTCGCCCCCATCGCCAAGCCAGTGAAGCCCATGCCAAAATCGGCGAGGAACTGGCGGCGGGGCAAGGCCCGTGCCGGCGGCTTGCAGCCGCCGTCCGCTGGCCACGCTCGTCCGAGCCCGGTCAAAGCTCCGTTTCCTTCAGGCAACGGCTCCAAGCCGTCGGCACGGGGTTTGGTTGCATTCATGGCGCGATGTTCAAATAACACAGACTCGTCTGATGAAGGTGATACTCACCCGGCTTCAACCGTGCCTTGGCCGGATTGTCAGCGATGTAACCTTGAAACTTGGCGAAGTGCTCCGCACCTCGCACCAGATGGTCAAAGGACTCCTTCCACCAAACCGGGCCACGCCGACCGAGGTGCCGGTTGATGGCCTTCGCAGTAAATGTCTTCCAGGAGTGAAGAATCTGCTCCAGTTCCCACTCACCCAACGGACGCACCAGCGCATGGACGTGATTTGGCATCACGACGAAATCACCAAGCTCGTATCGCGCTGAGCCGCCGGCTTCAAAACCACTGGTCTGCTCCGAAAACACCGGCCTCTCGGACGACCGCAGCGAATCGACAGCACGCACACCAAGTGCCGGCGGCTTGCAGCCGCCGTCCGTTGCTCCCGCCGCGAAAAAATGCAGCGCTGAAGCCACGGCCAAGTGAGCGGCCTCCCGTCGCAACACACAAGCCCCCTGGCCCGCATCCAGCCAGCCCTCAATCCGCACAGTGAAACGTCGGTGGTATTCCTGCTCCACTTTCTCGGGCCAGGGCTGCGGATGAAACTTCAGCCACAGCTCCCGTTCCTCCTTCCACTGGCGGAGTTTCGGCTGGGCAAGCGAATCCCCCAGTCGGAACGTGACAAAATACCATTTTCCCGGCTGCCGCCAATGGGGCAGCCAGTTCCGGTAGCGATGCACGGATGCGTCCTTGCTAAAGAATACCGACTGCCGTGCCGTCGGCTTGCGACCGTCTGTGCCGGACGGAGAAACACCGGAGTCGCAATTGGATGTCGCTGTTGCATTCAACGTCAAGGGCGGCGGCTGCAAGCCGCCGGCACGCGTTGCTGGCTTCGCCGAACTCATCGGACAGTCAAAAAATCATTCTGGTTCAGCAATGCCCGGACCAGACTTTCTCGGGCGCGATTTTCACCCTCCTTCGGCCCCGCTGCGCCTTGTTTCAAATACCCCTCGCACTCGGCCAGCTCTTCCCGGCTGGGTGGACGATTGAGGAATTGCTCAAAAGCCGCGATGACGAAGGCTGAGTTATCCGAACGCGCCGGGTCGGAGACCGTCGCTCCGAGGCGCTTCACCATCTCCCCCGCATGGTCATGCACCAGCTTGCTGTTCGTCAGTGCCAACGCCTGCTGCGGGATGACGCTCCGGGTGCGGCGATAGCAGTCATTTGGATCGGGCGCATCGAACAGTGCGCTGAGTTCACTGCGTCCGTCAGACTCCGGGTTGAAGCTGTAGTAGAGACTGCGCCGCACAGTGCTGAGCGCATCCTTGTTCTCCAATTCCTGCCCGCCCATGCGCGGGTCCAGCACGCCCGCGAGATGCAGGATGCTGTCCCGCACCACCTCGGCTTCCATGCGTCCTGGGTTCATGCGGGAAAGCCACTTGTTCTCGGGGTCGGAGGCGAGGGAATGGTTGAAGAGCTGAAGCGATGAAGCGTTAAACGGTTTAAGGGTTGAAGAGTTGAAGAAGGATGACTGCGGACGAGCCGCCCGCTCTTCAACCCTTAAACCCTTGAACCCTTCAACCGCACTCGCCCGCCGATAGGCGGCACTCATCACAATCAACCGATGCACATGCCTCATGCTCCACCCCGACTCCATGAACTCCGCCGCCAGCCAGTCCAGCAATTCGGGATGCGTCGGAGCCTTGCCATTGCGGCCGAAGTCAAAGACCGACGCCACCAGCGGCTCGTGGAAGTGCCGCATCCAGATGTGATTCACCGCCACGCGCGCCGTGAGCGGGTTGTCCCGGCTGCCCAGCCACTCCCCGAGCGCCTTGCGCCGCCCCGTGCTCTCCGGCGGATAGACAGGGCTGAAAGCCGTGTAAGTCTCGGCGAGCTTGGCGTCCGTGAGCGCGATCTCCGCCTTGGTCAGCGCGGCCTGGGCATCGGCGAACTGCTTCCCGGCGGCTTGCAGCGCGGTGGCGCGGGCTTTGTCGTCCGCCGGCTTGGCCTCGGCCTCGGCCAGCGCGTGGCTGGTCGCAGCCAGCTTGGCCTTTGCTGTGACCACCGCCGCCTCGCGCTCGACCCGGCTGGCTGTGCGCGCCGGCTCGCCGACGGCCACTCCGCTGTATTTGGCCGCGTCAGCCGCGAGCCGGGCCTCGACACTGCGAAGTTCCGCACGCGCCGCCGCCACCCGCAACTCCGCCGCGCTCAAGGCCAGTGCCGGCACCTCCATCACCCGCCGCGCCGCCAGCACCGCCTGCCGGTGCTCCACCAGCGCGCGGTTCAACGCCACGGCGGACACCACCGAACTCGCAGGTGCCACGCTGAATCGCGCCGCCTCCCAGCCCTCGATCCCAACGATGTCCTTCCCGTCAGCAAAACGCGGAGCCTCGAAGTCGAACCGAAACTCCTTCCCGCTCCCGTCGCTGACAAACACCTCGTCCCACACCGCCACCGTGCCGGCCTGGGCATCGAGGAGCATGCCCTGGCTCTGGTTCTTCGCCGGGTTCCAGCCATTGATGGCCACCGGCGTCCGGTCCACCAGCATCTTGCCATCGCTCACGCTGCGCACCGTAAGCAGCGCGCGGTCGGCCTTCGGCTCCAGCGCGAGCGTGACATCAAACGTGTGCTGGCCGTTTGTAAATGCATAGCGGCCCGCCTCGAACTCCTTCGTCGTGCCCGGCGCGTAGGAGTGAATCTTCCCGCCAACGAAGCCGACGTAGGCGGCGGTCAGCCCCACGGCAAAATCCTTCGCCAGTTGGAACCCCGCATACTTGTCCGTGAGGATCGCAAGCTGGTAGCGAACCGTCGCGCCCTCGGACAGTTCCTTGAGGCCCGCGAGCGAATGGGCCAGCACGCGCCGCCCCGTCGTGGCATCAAGCACCAGCGATTGCTTCCCGGCGAGCGCGGCGGACCGGCCGGACTTGGCCGCCTCGGCGAGCGCGGTGTTGAAGACAGCTTCCGCCTTCGCCAACGCCTCGCGTTGGGCAGCCGTCGGCGTGGCATTTGTCTGCTTCAACGCGGCAAGTTCCGCCTCCGCCTTGGTGATGGCAGCACGCCGCTCGGCCAGTTCCGTCTCCTGAATCGTCGGGCGCAGGCCGGGGTAATACGCCGCCGTGGGCAGCGAAACCGGCGTCACCAGCAGCGTCTTGCCGCCGAGAAACGAGGGCATCGTGGGCTTGGAAGGCGGCTGGTTCGTCAGGCGATTCCGCTCGTCGCCCCCGGTGTAGAACCACGTCTTCGCCGCCGCGTCCTTGTCGAAGACCCGCACGGAACCCAGGCGCACGACCTTGCGGTTCTTCAGATAGTCATAGTCCTGAAACGGCCCGGGGTCCGCCTCGCCAGGCCAGCGGTCCTGGCGCACGTAGATCGGCTCGAAGAACGCGCGGAAGCTGAAGTAATCCGCCTGCGTGATCGGATCGTATTTGTGGTCGTGGCAGTGGGCGCAGTTGAAGGTCAGGCCGAGGAACGCCTTTCCCGTGTGCTCCACATTCGCGCGCATCCACTCGTTCGGGTTGAGCGCATACCAGTTGCGCACGAGGTAGCCCGTGGCAGCGGCGGCTTCATCGTCGAGCGGCGCGACCTCGTCCCCCGCCAGCATCTCCTTTACCATGCGGTCATAGCCCTTGTCCGCGTTGAGCGACTTCACGATCCAGTCACGCCAGCGCCAGATCTGCGGCGCGGAGTTCCACACATCGGGCACCTGCCGGCGCCCAAACCAGTCGCTGTAACGCCACACATCCATCCAGTGCCGCGCCCAGCGCTCCCCGTGCTGCGGCGAGCCCAGCAACCGGTCCACGACCCGCTCATAAGCCTCCGGCGACTCATCCGCAAGGAAGGCCCGCAGTTCCTCGCGCGTCGGCGGCAGCCCGATCAGGTCGAGATAAACGCGACGCAATAGCACATGCTTCTCTGCCGGCGGAAGCGGCGTGAGCTTCTCGCGGGCAAGAGTGGCGTTGATAAACGCATCAATTTGATTCGCCGATACGGAGTGCTGGAGTGGTGGAGGAGTGGAGCGCTGCGATCCTGCACCCCATTTCTCCATCACTCCATCACTCCACCGCCTCTCCCCCTTCGGCACCACCGGCCGCACCACCGGCTTGAACGCCCAATGATCCGCCGGGCTCGGCTCCGCCTTCTCGTCCTTCGGCCCCGGCGCACCGGCAGCAATCCACCGGCGCAGCAGTTCGATCTGCTCCGGCTTCAGCACCTCCGCCTCGCGCGGCATCCGCTCCTCCGGGTTCGTCGCCGTGACCTTTGCCAGCAATCGGCTCTTGTCCGGCTGCCGTGCCACGATGGCCGGACCGTGCGCTCCCCCCTTCAGCGCCAGCGCGACCGTATCCAGCCGCAGCCCCGCCTTCTGCTGCAAACCGCCGTGGCAGGCATAGCAGTGCGTGCGGAGCAACGGCTTGATCTGCGTGAGGTAATCCACCTTGTCCGCCCCGCGCGCCGCTGCCGCCAGTCCCAGCACCCCGACGAGCAACACCATGCGACCGACAGTCGCAAGGCGGTGGCTCAGGTAAAGCATGGGCAGTGTCATCGCAAGCTATGGATCGGACGCCGGCGCGGGAAGGAAATTCCAGTCGCGTTCGCCGGCCGGCCACCTGAACCAAGGTTCAAAATGGCTTCGTTTCGCAAAATCCCGCCTCTGCGGTGCCCCTCCCCGATTCGTGTTCTTCGTGTCCATTCGTGGTTTCCCATTGGCTTCGTTTCGCAAACACCTTTGCTCCGCACCGCTTCCGCCGCCGACTGATGGCAGCCGACCCGCGATCTTCTCCCTCTCCCTTCCTCGGAGGAGGGGAGAGGGTTGGGGTGAGGGGTGTCGGCCGGCTTTAAGGTGGCTTCGTTTCGCAATTTTCTGACCTCATCTTTCTGACTTGCGTCGCTTCAGGATGCCGGGTGGCCACCCGCCCCCCCATTGGCTTCGTTTGGTAAAATCCCCGCTCTGCGCCCGTCCCGCCTCTGCGGTGCCCCTCCCCGCTTCGTGTTCATTCGTGTCCATTCGTAGTTTCAAAATGGCTTCGTTTGGCAAAAATGCCACTCGGCGTCCCATCTTGTTCCTGCCCAAATCTTTGGGCGCCTTTGAAAGGTTTTTCTTCTGCCAACTGGCTTCGTTTCGCAGCCCCTTCATTCGCGTCATCCGCGTGATTCGCGGGCTCTCCGTCCCTCTCCATTGGCTTCGTTTCGCAAAATCCCCCTCTGCGTCCGTCCCGCCTCTGCGGGGCCTCTCCCCGATTCGTGTTCATTCGTGTTCATTCGTGGTTTCCCGAACCCTACCACCCCCTGCCTTCACCGCATTTGCGTGACACCAATGAAACACGAGGCCCCATTGAACTTCCTTCCAACCCCTCGCCCCTCCCATTACGCTGCCCGCCGCATGACCAACGAGTCGCCTGCCGCGCCTGCGCCCTCGCCCACCCCGGCCCCCTCCAAGGGCAAGGTCTTCCTGCGCCGCCTCGCCAGCTCGCTCGCGCTCTGGACCGTCGTCCTCGGTGCCCTCTTCTGCGGGAACAAGCTCGTGTCCGACGTGGTGTTCATCCTCATCATGCTCCTGCTGGCGGCATGCGGCATGTTCGAGTTCTACGGCCTCGTCCGGGCGCGCGGCCTGGTCTGCTTCCGCAAGTTCGGCATGGCGGCGGGACTCCTCATGGTCGCCGGAACCTTCCTCCACTGCGCCGGCAAGCTCGGCATCCACGACTCCCCCGCCCGCGTAAACGATTTCGAGACGATCTTCCTCATCTTGTTCGTCCTCGGCCTCTGCATCCGCCAGTTCATCGCCAAGGACAACCCGCACGGGATGGTGGCCATGGCGACCACGCTGCTCGGCCTCATGTATGTCCCGTGGCTCCTGAACTTCATCCAGAAGATCGAGTTCTTCCGCTTCCCCGTCGGCGCGGCGGCCGACGCCGGGACGTTCTACGTGCTCTACTTCATCCTCGTGACCAAGTTCAGCGACGTCGGCGCGTATTGCACCGGCTCGCTCATCGGCAAGCACAAGATGATCCCCCGCATCAGCCCGGGGAAGACCTGGGAAGGCTTCGGCGGCGCAGTGGTGATCTCCACCGCCGCCAGCGTGACCTTCGCCCACTTCGCCGGTGGCAAGCTCTACGGCATGAACCTCACCCACGCCCTCATCCTCGGCGTGGTCCTGAGCGTCTCGGCGGTGATCGGCGACCTCATCGAGTCGCTCTTCAAGCGCGAGGCCGGCGTGAAGGACTCCGGCGGCTACTTCCCCGGCATCGGCGGGATTCTGGACTTGCTCGACAGCCTGCTGTTCAATGCGCCGTTGATGTATCTCTACCTGCGCCACGTCCTGACGCGGTAAGGCAACCACGAATGAACACCAATGAACATGAATCAGGGAGCTGCGGAACTCCCACGGCTTGTGTCGCTCCGATGCCGATGATGGGCTGAGCGCCTTTGGATTAGTGTCCATTCGTGTCCATTAGTGGTTTCCCAGATGAAAAACGTCGTCCTCCTCGGCTCCACCGGCTCCATCGGCACCAGCACCCTCAAGGTGGCCGATGACCTCCCTGACCGCCTGCGCATCCTCGGCATGGCGGCGGGCGGCAACTCCGGCCTGCTCCTCGAACAAACCCTCAAGTATCAGCCCGCCGCCATCTCCATCACCGCCCCGGCCAAGGCCGCCGAACTCCAGTCCGCGCTCGGCACCAAGGTCACCGTCCACGCGGGCAACGAAGGACTGCTGAAGCTCGCCACCATGCCCGAGGCCGACATCGTCCTCATCGCGATCGTCGGCACCGCCGGCCTGCAACCCGCCCTCGCCGCCATCCGCGCGGGCAAGGACATCGCTGTCGCCTCAAAGGAAATCCTCGTCATGGCCGGCGAGATCGTGATGAACGAGGCCCGCAAGCACGACGTGCGCGTCCTCGCCGTGGACAGCGAGCACTCCGCCATCTTCCAGTGCCTTGACGACAAGCCGCCAAATTCCGTCCGCAGCCTCTGGCTCACCGCGAGCGGCGGCCCCTTCCGCGACAAGGCCCTGCACCCGAAAGAATCCTTCGCCGACATCACCGTCGAGCGCGCGCTGAAGCACCCGAGCTGGGTCATGGGCCGCAAGATCACGATTGATTCCGCCACCCTCTTCAACAAGGGCCTGGAGATGATCGAGGCCCGCTGGCTCTTCGACATCGGCATGGACCGCGTGCGGGTCGTCGTGCATCCGCAGAGCGTCGTCCACTCCATGGTCGAGTTCGTGGACGGCTCCATCATCGCGCAGCTCAGCACGCCGGACATGTGCCTGCCCATCCAATACGCCCTCACCTACCCCGAGCGCGTCGGCAGCGACCGCGTGCAGACGAACTTCGCGAAGCTCGGCACCCTCACCTTCGAGGAGCCGGACACCGACCGCTTCCCCTCGCTCAACCTCGCGCGCCGCGCCGGCGAAGTCGGCGGCACCCTCCCCGCCGTCCTCAACGCCGCGAACGAAGTCGCCGTAGAAGCCTTCTGCAACCGCCAGATCAAGTTCACCGACATCTTCGCCGCCGTCACCCGCGCGATGGAAACGCACCGCGTCATCGAGCATCCCACGCTGGAACAAATCCTCGAAGCCGATGCGTGGGCGCGGCGGAACACGCTGAACGGAACCCATGGCTGAACCCCGCTCTCTCCTCCCTCTCCCCCCATCGGGGGAGAGG
>CAZCBE010000117.1:0-23360 GCA_964496695.1 uncultured Klebsiella sp. | reverse complement strand
TGCGTTGTGGTTCATACGACTCGGCGTGTGCCCGTTTTGCCCACGCCACGCAACCTTTCATGGCATCTAACCCGGCATGACGCCGTGGTTTGCAATCGTTGCGTCCCGTGCGCCGGGTCGCTGAGCTTGAGTCGTTAGGGGGCATCACCATGCGCTCACTCATCCTCACACTCTGCATTCTCGCCACTACAGTTGTTGGAGCACGGTCAGCTCCGCCCACGATTGACGGCGCTTGGGTCTTGTCCGACAAGTGGACGGGCTTCATGGGCATCGCACTCGTCATTGAGAGCAACGAGTTCAGGTATTGGTTTTACTCCGACGCGAGAAGCCCGCGTGAGCCGAAGTATCCCATCACCGGCAAAGTCGAGCTCGACGGAGATACGATTCGCTTACGCCCCAGCGGTGACGCACACCTCTACGATACCAATCGGCACTTGTTCGTTTTTCAGGGAGAGATTTGCCTGCTGGCCGACTTGCATATGCGCCGGTATTGTGACGGCCAGAAGCTTGAGGATGACCGCCTCCTTCACAAACTTGACGCCTTTGACGAGAAGAAGCCGGTCATGAACAGACCACGAAAGCGTGAGTGACATGCTGCTGCTAACCATGCGCAGCTACTCCGGGCGTCGCTTTCCGGTTGCAATCCGCGCGCCCCGTGGGCCGGGTCGCTGAGCTTGGTCCGTTGATAACGGCCGTTGGTGCATCATGTCACATCCATCAGAACAAGCAGATTGGGTCTTCGACGAGCCAAAGAATGTTGCAACGATTACAACTTGTCAGATTCTCCGTGAGGGGCAGCCGATTCTTCTCGTCGCCCATGCCGCTGACGATGGCACTTGGCAGTTTCTGACTGGCGGGCAGTTCTCGACCGAGGACGCATTGCTCGTTGCGTTGCACGAAATCGTGAAGCATGACCCGACAGTTTGTGAGTTGACCGATTTGCCGCTGGGCTGGGTTGCACAGCGCGAGAGCGTTGGCTGTTCATGGCGGAGGACACCTGATGAAAGCCATGCCACTTAACCGTGCGCGACGTCCGCTTCAACACCACCGAGGAACAGCAGGCTGCAAGCCTGCGCCACGAGCGGCAGCCCAGCGGATGATTTCGGAATCGGGCCTAATGCTGGGCGCGTCTGTCCTCAGCGCGCCGCTAAACCGTGCGGACGCGCAACCGGCGCGCTGGGGACAGACTCGCCCTACCACAACGGTCATGTCACGGTCCGAAGCGTTGTCGCTTACCGCTGCCGGGCCGACTGCACCACTTCGTGGACGAACTGCAGCTTCTCCATCGCCGGGCCGGAGAGCACGAATGGATACAGGTCGGGCAGGCCCATGCCGCGGTTGAGCGAGTTCAACGCGCAGATCAGCGGCAGCCAGTGTTGCAGCACTTTGTCGAAGCTCGCGGGGTCCGACTCGGCCACCAGTTGGGGATCGGCGGTCATGGCCCGCGCGTCCGGGTGCGTGGGGTGGAGCGTGATGCCGAAGCTCGCCGCCGTCTCGACCGTGTCCACGATGTGCAGGTAGTGCGCCCACGTCTCCGCCCAGTCCTCCCACGGGTGCGCGCTCGCATAGGCGCTGATGTGCCGGGTCTGCCAGTCGTCGGGCGGGCCGTGCTGGTAATACGCCCAGAGCGCCGCGTCGTAGTGCCATTGCTCGTTGCCGAATAGCTGGCGGAAGCGATCCAGTTGCGGCGTGCCGGCGATGAGCTGGTCCCAGTAATAGTGCGCCACCTCGTGCCGCAGGTGTCCGAGCAGCGTCCGGTAAGGCTCATGCAAATAGATGCGCAACTGCTCCCGCTCCGCGTCATCGGCCTCGGCGATGTTGACGGTGATCGTGCCCTGGCTGTGCCCGGTGAGCGGCAGCGGGCCGTAGTAGGGCGTGCCGAGGAAGCGGAAGCTCAGCGGCGGCCGGTTCTCCCGCGGCACCCCGGTCACGGACAGGCCAAGGTGCGTGAGCGTGTAGAGGATGCGACGTTTGGCTGCCTCCAGCTTGCACCAGCGCTCGAGATTACCCCAGACCGCCAGATCGGGAATCACCTCGTTGAGCCGGCAGGCGACACAGAACGGATTCGGGTCCTCCACGCGCACGAGCCAGTTGCAGAGCCGGTGCTGCGCGCCGTTGCGGCACTGGCGATACAGGACTCCCTGCGCCGCCGGTGTGATGGCCCGCCAAGTGCCTTCGGAGGCCGGCTCGAGCGTGCTCAGGTCGTTCACTTCCGGGAGGAACCCGAGCGCGTGGCCGCACTTGAGGCACTGCACGTTCTCGAAGAACACCAGGCCCCCGCAGTGATCGCAGTGGAAGGCTTTCATGCGAGTGGGTGGGTGAGGCCGTGAAGGGGCTGGCCCTGGTTAAATGGTGGCGAGTGGTTCCGCTTCACGCGCCAGTCTTGGCTGAATCCGGCGGCAGTGCTAGGCGTTAGTGCGGACAAATTTGCCGGTGGGTGCATCTCAGTTTCTGGCCATCGGGACCCGGGACAACTGTAACTCCGCCCCGGCCAACGGCGGACGTGAGGGCCACGGGCTCCGGCGGCGCGGAGCGTCTGGAGTGCGGCGTGTTCCACCGCCGCTGTGGATGCGGCACACTGACGGCGGTGAGATGGCCAACGCGCTTAGCACGGGATAAAGCGGTGCTGAAAGACACCGCACTCCAGACGCTGGCGCGCCTTCCATCGGCCCGGACTTTCCTGCAAGAAACTGGGATGCGCCCTTGGCCGGTGACGGAAGGCCGAGTCGCCGAAGCCAGGGCCGGCGGCACGGGGTCAGGCGCGCGCGTTAAGCAATCTTACCAGGGCCGCGTCATCTTGGTGCCTTTGCCGTGGAGGTCCCGGGCACGCGCTTGAGGAGCGGGCGGGCGCGGCGCTTCCTCGGCTGGCTCGGCGTCCGGTGCGGCTTCCCCCAGCATGGGCGGTGGCTGCGCCTGAAACTCGGCAATCGCCACTTCGATCACCTTGAGCAGATCGGTCCGGCCGCGCCGCTCGGTCGCGGAGCTGGTGTAGATCTCCGGCAATTGCTCGCACCACTCGGCGATGCGGGCGGTGAACGCCTCGATGTTCGCCTGCATTTTCACCTTGGAGACCTTGTCTATTTTGGTGAAGACGAGCACGAAGGGCACCGCGCTGTCCGCGAGCCACTCCACGAATTCGAGATCGAGCTTCTGCGGGGGCAGGCTGGAGTCAATGAGCGCGAAGACGCAGCAGAGGTTCGGCCGCTCCTGCAGATAGTCGGCCACGGCCTGGTTGAACTTGGCCTTGTCCTTCCGCGCCACCTGGGCGAATCCGTAGCCGGGCAGATCCACCAGCCGCCACGTCTTGTTCATCGTGAACACGTTGATCATCTTGGTGAAGCCCGGCATGGCGGACACCCGCGCCAGACCCGCCTTGCCCGCCAGCATGTTGAGCAGCGAGGACTTGCCCACATTGGAGCGGCCGATGAAGGCAAACTCGGGCAGCGACTCGTCGGGGCAGGCGCTCAGGTCCGGCGCGCTGCGGTCAAAGATGGCGGATGAAATGTTCACAATCGGATTCGATCACCTGAGTGTCGCAGCAAACCGGCCCCGCTGAAACATCCAATTTCAGGAGGCGGATGCAGAAGGGGCATCCGCGCACTTAAGCGCGGTGCCCGAAACGCGAAAATCGCCAGCCCTGCAAATTCTTTGAAAGAAACGGTCACGGGCCACGAATTTCTCTAGATGGTGACGAATCTTTCAGTCCCGGAAGCCAGTCCAGTGCGCCGCCCGCGCTGGATGCTCGTGGACGACGACATTCTCAACCTGGCGCTGCTGGGCAAGCTGCTCCGGGACAGCACCCAGGCCGAGATCGAGTGCTTTCAGAGCAGTCGCAAGGCGCTGGCGGCCCTCGCGGCCGCTCCCGAGGCCTTCGACCTCGTCATCACCGACCTGGACATGCCGGGTCTGGACGGACTGGAACTCTGCCGCCAGATGCACGCCCTCGCGCCCCGCCTGCGCATCCTCCTCACCACGGCCAGCGGCGATCTGACTGCCGAGGGCGCGATGCGGGCAGGCTTCTGTGGCCTGCTGCGCAAGCCGTTCCTCCTCGGTGCCCTGCTGTGCGCGGCGGCGGGGCCGGAAGTGCCGGTCATCCCGCCCGTCGCGCCGGTCCGCCCCACGGTCTGAGCCTGAACTCAGCAGCAGCGAGCGGAGCGCGGCGTTCACGCCGCAGATGGCTGCGGCTGGAAGGGGGTGTCCGAGCCACCCGGGCGCGCTCCCGTTCCTGCGGCCTGAAGGCCGCGCTCCTCTTGCTCGGCGTCCGTCTGCACCGGAGTTCGGGTTGAGGCCGGGCCGCAGCTCTGATCACCGGTCCCCACGCGGATCGAACGCATCCCGCAAGCCGTCCCCGAAGAAGTTCAGCGCCAGCAGCGTGCTCACCAGCACCGTGCAGGGGAACACGATCAGCCACCAGTAGATACGGATGGGGTTGATCTGCGCCGCGCCGTCCGCGATGAGCGAGCCGAGGCTGGCCTGCGGCGGCTGGATGCCCAGGCCCAGATAGCTCAGGAAGGACTCGTAGAGGATGATCGCCGGCACCAGCAGCATCAGATATACGATGATGATGCCGGTGATGTTCGGCAGGATGTGGCGGCAGAGGATTTGTGCGTGCGTGGCCCCCAGTGCCCGGCTGGCATCCACGAACTGCCGCGTGCGCAGCGAGAGCACCTGGCCACGCACGATGCGCGCCATGGTGAGCCACGACACCGCGCCCAAGCCGACGAAGAGGCCGACAAACTTCGCCGTGTCCCGCATCGCCACTGTAAGCTTCCCGGCGGACTGCAGCTTGTCCAGCGCGCCGTGCAACGTGGTGATGAGCACGATCACAAAGATGATGCTGGGCAGCGCGTAAAGCACGTCCACCACGCGCATCAGGAAGCTGTCCCAGCGCCCGCCCAGATACCCCGCCAGGGCGCCCCACAGCACGCCGATGACGAGGCTCACGCACGCGCCCACCGCGCCGACCAGCAGCGACACGCGCGCCCCGTAGATCACCCGGCTGAAGATGTCCCGCCCGTGGATGTCCGTGCCAAACCAGTGCAGACCGCTGGGCGGTGCGAAGGGTTCGGCCGAGTGCTCGTTGGGCGTGTGCAGCCCGGCGGAGAGAAAACCCGGCATGGCCTTCGCCACTGCGGGAGACGACAACATCGGCCAGAGCAAAATGACACCGAGCAGCGCTGCGAGCAGCGTGCCGCAGGCGGAAGCCAGCTTGTTCTTCCGAAACCGCCGCCAGGCCCGTTGATTCGGGCTGAGAGATTCGGTGCTCAAGGGGTTTGCCCTCCCCATGGAAAGGCCCGACACCCCCTGCGCGGACTCTCATTGGCACCTGGCTTCAGCCGGGTGCCAGGCGACGGAAGAGGAAAACCGTTGAAACGGTTTTCCCACGCGCGCGCAACCCACACCCGGCTGAAGCCGGGTGCCAATGAAAGCGCTGGATGGGCGGGTGCCTCACTCATACTTCACCCTCCGGTCCAGGAAGCTGTAGGCCACGTCCACCAGCAGGTTCAGCACGAGCAGCAGCGCGGCGTAGAGCAGCACCAGCCCGATCACCATCGGGTAGTCCCGGTTCAACGAGCTGTTCACCATGAACACGCCGACGCCGGGAATCTGAAACAGATTCTCCACGATGAACGAGCCCGTGAGCAAGTCCGCCAGCAGCGGCCCGGAGTAGGACACCACCGGCAGGATGGCGATGCGCAGTGCGTGCTTGAGCAGGACGGTCGTGTCGTCGAGGCCCTTGGCGCGCGCGGTGGTGATGTAATGCTCATGCAGCGTCGTGAGCATCCCCTCGCGCATCAGCCGCGCCACACGCCCGGAGAAGTAGAGGCCCAGCGTGAGCGTCGGCAGCACGACGTGCGCGGGCGAGGTCCACAATGCCACGGGCAGGAGCCGCCAGTGAATCGCCAGCCCCATGATGAGCAGCGGCCCGACCACCAGCGCCGGCACGCACACGGCGAGGATCGCCAGGAAACTGCCGGTGTAATCCCCCCACTCACCGCGCCGCGCCGCCGACCAGAAGCCCAGCGGAATCCCGATGCCCAGCGACAGTGCGAACGCCATCCCGCCCAGCGCCACCGAGACCGGCAGGCCCTGGGCGATGATGTCGGTGACCGTGTGATTGCGATACTTGAAGGACGGCCCGAAATCGCCCTGCAGCACGCCGCCGAGGTAGCGGAGGTATTGCTGCCACCACGGCTCGTCGAGGTGATACTTGGCTTCGATGGCGCGCTTGATCTCGGCGGTGGCCGGGGCACGTTCCTTGTCAAACGGCCCGCCGGGCGCGAGCTTGAGCAGCGCAAAGGCCAGCAGGCTGATGAGCAGCAGCAGCGGCACCATGAAGGCGGCTCGTTTGAGGAAGTATTCCATGCGCGGGCGGCGTCAGTTGGGCGGCATCAAGTTTCCCGGAGTCTTGGCGAACCGGGCTTGGCTGGCAAGGCACCTTGCAGGCTGGTGGCGGACACGGACGGAGCGCGGCGTTCACCGCGCAGACGGCAGCGCTTGGAAAGCCGCGTTCAAACCACCGCTGGTCTGCTCACGTTTCTGCGGCCTGAAGGCCGCGCTCCTCCCGCTTCACTTCACGGCGTCACCGCGAGGCGTTCCTCGGTCTGCGTGTGGCCCATGAGCACGCCCTGCTCCTTGTAGGTCTTGAGCATGAAGTGCGTGGAAGTGGAGATGACGCCCTGCAGCGTGGAGAGCTTCTCCGCCACGAAGGTCGCGAGCGAGCGGAGGTTGTTGCCTTCCAGCACCACGAGCAGATCGTAGCCGCCGCTCATCAGGTAGCAGGTCTTCACCTCGTCATACTTCGCGATGCGCTCGGCCAGCCGGTCAAAGCCGCCGCCGCGCTCCGGCGTTATCTTCACCTCGATCACCGCGCGCACCACGTTGTCGCCTACCTTCTCCTGGTTGAGCACGGTGCGGTAGCCGAGGATGATCCCATCGGCTTCGAGCGCCTTGATCTTCGCGGCAACCTCCGCCTCGGTGAGATTCAGCATGGCGGCGAGCTGGGCGGGCTTCAGCGAGGCGTCGTCCCGGAGCAATTTTAGCAAAGTATCCATGCGCAAGATGTAGCGGGAAGCGGCGCGGCTGCGAAGACTTTTCCCAATGGGAGGCTTCAACCCAAGGCGCACGCCCGAAGCTTTCCCACAGCTTCAAGGCGACCACAGATGCGACCGCCGAGCGGTGATTCACCGCTTCGGCCAGTTCAGGTGCTGGTGCAGGAAGTCGTAGGTGCGCTGGCCGTTGATGGTGTGCGGGCCGTCGAAGTGTTCGATTTCCGTGCGGTCGGCGATGCCGAGCTTGGTGTAGAAGCGGCGGATCTTGGCAAACTCGAAGTTCACCCACTCGTCAATGCCCACGCCGTCGTCGTGGCCGCGCTCGACCATGAAGGGACGCGGGGCGATGAGCGCGCCCATCTCGGCATAATTGAAGGTGTGGCCGAGGTTCCACTCGAAGATCTCATACTCGCCGGTGAACATGTAGCTGCCGCGCCAGTCCACCGTGGCGTTCTTCCAGACCCATTCGTTGAAGTCCGCCGAGCAGATGGAGAGGCAGTAGCCGTCCAGCGCGGCCGGGATGCGCATGGCGGACTTGCCGCCGTAGCTCAGGCCGTAGAAGCCGATGCGCTGCGCGTCCACGAAGGGCTGCGCGCCGAGCCATTCGAGGATGCGCTCGTGCTGGGCGAAGATGACGGAGAAAAGGTGCTGGCCCAGCGGGTTCGCCAGGCGCTGGAGATTGCGGAACTCGTCCTTGCCGCGATAGGGGTTGTGCGGGGCGAAGACGATGAAGCCGCGCTCGGCGAGGGCGGTGGCAAAGCCCTTGTAGGAAGCCCACGCACGGGTGGACTTGTCGGTGGTCACGGTGTCCATCGGCAGGCCCTCGAGGCCGTGCTGGCAGACAACCACGGGCCGGCGCTCGCCGGGTTTGAGGTCCTTGGGCAGCAGGAGAATGCCCCAGGCGAAGACGTCGGGCCAGACGTCCAGTGTGACGTCGTAGCCGGTGAGCTTGTCGGTGTTGAGGATTTCCTTGGCGCGCGGGTTCAACGGGCGGCTGGCGGGCGGCAGCTTGCCGTTCACTGCGTGCCAGAAATTGCTCTGCCACGGCTTGCGGGCGGCGTCCCAGGCGGCGGCGTTGGGGGCCTTGGCCTTGGCCCAGAAGGTTTCGTCGCGCATATAGGTGGCCACGCGCAGGAGGTTCTGGGTGTGGTTCTCCAGTTCCTTTACTTGCCGTCGCTGACGGTCGTCGGGGCTGAAGGCATTGCGGGCATCGGCGAGCGGCTCTTCCCGGATGGAATCTTGCCGGGGCTTCAGGCCGACGCTGGTGAGCAGTTCCTCGATGGCTGGGAAGGAGCCGGGACCGGTCGTGGAACCTTCGCTGCCGTAGATGAAGCGCGGGGGCGTGCCGGTGAGCTGGCCGGCGCGGTTCACCTCGGCCTGCACGGCGGCGAAGTCAGGGGTGGCCCACTTGCCGGGAGCGGCACCGGCGGAACGGCCGGTGCGCGCGGCGGGCGGACCGGTGATGGTGGGGACCGGGCTGTGCTCGATGACCAGCGGGCGCGGGTGGATGAGGCTGGCGAGTTCGGCATCGCCAAATTCGCGCAGCAGGCCGAAGACGTTCCGATAGATCGGTTCCTTCCAGAGCGCCTGACGCGAGTCGAAGTAGCCGCTGACCAGCGCGGCGGAGATGCGGGTGTCGAGAGCGGCAGCATGGAGCGCGAGGAGGCCGCCTTCCGCGTGGCCGGCGACGAGGATGGGGTTGCGGGTTTTAGGTTCCGAGTTTTGGGATGAAAACCAGTCCACGAGGGCGAGGATCTTTTGGACTTCGTAGCCGATGACGGTGCGGCCCAGCATGAAGGACTGGCGGTAGATCCACTCGCGATGAGGCTGGTTGGTGAAGCGTATGCGCGGGTTGCCGGACCATTCGTCCCGGCGGTCAATGAGCGCAGGAATGACGACGCGGCAGCCGGCGGCAACGAGGGCGCGGGCCCACTGGGCTTTCGCTGGCGTGCCGGGGGCAAGGTCGGCGAGCTGCTCGGGCGTCTGGTCGGCGTCAGGCAGCACGACCGCCTGGGCCACGGGCGCGCGGGTGGGTTCGAGCAGCAGCCCCTCGCCCGTGACCCCTTCAAGGACCGGCCAGCGCACCACGTAGATCTTGAGCTGTGCGTTCTGGGCGATGAGGGCGGGTTCGCCAGTGGTCTGGACGTATTCGAGGCCCTTCACCGGGAGCCGCGGGTCCACCACGCCGAGAATTTGCGCAAGGTGCTGGCGGTTCGGCGCGACGGACTGGGTGTAGGCGGCGGGCGAGCTGCGATCCCGATGCCAGAGCCGGGCGCGGGCGGCGACCGAACTCTCGGTCTCGCGCAGGAGGAACTTCTGGATGCCGGCGACCATCTGCTCGGAGTAATCGCCTTCGCGGGCGAGCAGGGTGGTGCCGGGCAAGGGGGCGGCGGCCGGAGCGGCGGCAGCGAGCAATGGCCACACGATCAGCGGCAGGAGGAGGCGGGAGCGCATGACGGGAGCGTAGCGGGTGGAACGCGGCTGACAAGGGTGGGCGGAAGGGAACACCCAAAGATTTGGGACGGACAAAGATGGGAGAGAACGGGCATTGGGGCCACGGCTTGCGGTGGGCTGGGAACGAGAGGTGATTCCCCACAGATTCAAGGCGACCACAGATGGGAGGCAGACGGTGGGTAATTTGAATGGGGGGCGATTCGAAGCGAGGTCAGAACAGCAGGGTCAAAATGAGTGCCATGCAGTGTTCGTTCGACAGGCGCAGCTTGCCACCGCTCTCGCACGACGGCGGAGCGCAAGTCTCGCCCCGCCGGGCAAGCGAGGACGCTTGCGGCACGGCCGGCCGGAGGCCGGCGCTACGTAGCGCCGGCGTCCCGCGGGCCGTGTCGCCGGCGTCCGTGCCGGCTCGGTTTCGGGGGGCAGTGTCGAGATGCGCCCGGGGCGTGCTCCGGTGGCAACGCGACCTTGACACTGTGATGGACGGCTTACACGATTCGTCTGCTTGGCCCGCAGCATGTTTCTCACTGGCAGGTGAGCGCGGCGCCGGTGGCTTTTATGAGCAATTCTTTCGCTTCCTTCTCCCGGGGGCTCTCGCTTGTCCGGTGGGGAATGGCGGTGGTGGTGGCGGTCCTGATTCAGTCCAGCGCCAGCGGGGCGGCCGCGCCGTCGCTGGGCGGGAGCACGCTCGCGAACCGGTCCTTCACCGATCTGCGGGACGCGGCGGCCAAGGGCGATCCCATTGCCCAGCGGCTGGTGGCGAATGCCTATCTCACGGGCGAGGGGGTCAAGCAGGACCTGGCCGAGGCGGTGAAGTGGCTGCGGCTCGCGGCGGAGCAGCGTGACCCGCTCGCGCAGTATGTGATGGGCATCCTGTATGACGAGGGCCGGGGCGTGCCGCGGGATTTGAACGAGGCGGTGCGCTGGTATGAGCGCGCGGCGCAGCAGGGCCTGCCGGATGCGCAGTTCAATCTGGCGCTGTGCTATGCCAAGGGCGAGGGCGTGCTCAAGGATCCGAAGAAGGCCGCCGAATGGCTGCTCAAAGCCGCCACGGCGGGCGATTCGCAGGCGCAATCCCGGCTCGGGCTGGCCTACATCACCGGCAATGGCGTGGAGCGGAACCCCACCGAGGCCGCGATCTGGCTGCGCAAGGCGGCGTATCCTCCCGGTGAAGACGCGAAGGCGCAGTTCTTTCTGGGCCGGTTGTATCAGGAAGGCGAAGGCGTGACCCAGTCGGCCAACGAGGCGGTGCGCTGGTTCCGTGCCTCCGCCCAGCAGGGCTACGCGGACGCGCAGTATCACTATGGTCGCGTGCTGATCGCCGGGGAGGGCGTGGAACGCAACCTCAGCGAAGGCCGGAGCTGGATGGAAAAGGCGGCGGCGCAGCGGCATGAGGCCGCCACGCAATATCTGAACCCGGGTGCAAGCGGGACGGCCAACCCATCCACCGCGGCCACCAAGACGGGCGGGTCGGCGATGACGGCGGCGGCCTCGGGTCAAATGACGGCGCGGCCGCCGGGCCCCACATTCACCCCGCCGGGAACGAGCAAGGAAGCACCCTTCATCGCGCCGCAGGCGTCCACCGGCCTGACGTTCACTCCGCCCGGTGGATTGGACACGGGGACCAGCTTGAACCCGTCCATCGGGATGCGCGAGCCGCTGACGCCTGCCACGCCGACCCTGCCGCCAGCGGGCAAGACGGAACTGCCGCCGCCGACCTTCAGCAAGTCTGGTGCGGAAGCCACCGGAAAAGAACCGAGCCTGCCGCCCTTCACCGCACCACCACCGCCGATCACGTCGAAGGAACCTGCGGTGCCCGCGACCACGCCGGATATTTTCGCCACCAAGCCCGGCGGGTCCGATACGAATCCGGCGAGCATCTTCACCGACCCGGCCCGGGCGCGCGAGCCGCAGCCGGAGTCCCGGCCAAGGGAGCATCAAGCCGCATCCGACCGGACCGGAGACGGCGGCAGCACGCTGGTGGGGATGGGATATCTGCTGATCGGCATTTCCATCGTGATCCTGTTCCTGGGCATCTACGTGGTGGTGATCTTCAAGGGGCGGCTGCAGAGCCTCGAAGCGGAGCTGAAGAAGGCGCAATTTGAACTTTCGAAGGCCAATGTGAACCTCTCGGCCATGATGCATCAGGTGGAGCAGCTTTCCCTGATGGCTCCGGCGGCCGCGCCGAAGACCAGTTTGCCGGAGTGGAACCCGGAGCCGGCCAAGGGCCACGCGTCGAGTTTCAAGATGCATCGGTCCAAGTAGGCGTCCACAACGGCAGAAATCGTGCTTGCACGGTGGCTGTGATGCTGGCTAACTACGCGCTCCTTTAACTGGAAAACTGATTTTATGGCACGCATTTGTGAATTGACCGGCAAGCGCCCCATCAAGGGCAGCAAGATTTGGCGCAGTGGTAAGGCGAAGCGCGAGGGCGGCATCGGCACGCACGTGACGGCCATCACCAAGCGCCGCTTCTTCCCCAACCTCCAGCGCGTCAAGGCGGTCGTGAATGGCGAAGTGCGCTACATCCGCGTGACCGCTTCCGCGATCAAGAAGGGCCTCGTGGTCAAGCCGCTCAAGCGGACTTGGAAGAAGGCCGAGGCCAAAGCGGCCTGATTTTACCGGCGGTCTGACTGCGACGGTGGAAGGCGTCCCTCGTGGACGCCTTTCGCGTTTACCCAGGTCAAAAGCCTGAGCCCCTGCCCGCGAAACACGCGAAAAGCCGCGAAATGATCCGGCGCCAACCTGCCCCCTGCCCTTCCGGTTTCGCTTGTTTGGCGTGTTTCGCGGGCAGCGCTTCAGAACGGCGCGTCAACGCCCCTTGGTCCGGCGCGCGACTTCCCGCTTCATCTCGCGGTCGGCCTCGCGTTCCTTCACGTCCTGGCGCTTGTCGTATTGGACTTTGCCCTTGCCCACCCCGAGCGACACTTTCACCCGGTGATTCTTCCAGAAGAAGGAGAGCGGGAAGAGCTGGTTGCCCTTCACGATGGACAGCTCGTGCAGCTTGCGGATTTCGGACCGGTTCAGCAGCAGCTTGCGCGGGGCCTTGGGGACGTGGTTCTCGCGGTTGCCGTGCGAGTATTCGTCAATGTGCGCATTGTGCAGCCAGACTTCGTCCTTCTCCACGCGGGCAAAGGCGTCGCTGATCTGCACATGGCCGGCGCGGATGGCCTTCACCTCCGTGCCGCGCAGCACGAGCCCGGCCTCAAACGTCTGCAGGACGAAGTAATCCCGGCGCGCTTTGGAGTTGGTGACGATCTCGCCCATAAACAAAACCAGCCAGAAGGCGGAACCTTCTGGCCGGCGTAAAAGTGACTGGAAGGCCGCTCAGTGCGCCTTGCGGCGCTTCTTGGGGGCCGGCTCGGCCGCCTCGGGCGTCAGGGGGGCGTCCCACTGCATCTTGCCTTCGGCGATCTCGGTCAGCGCCACGTCGGCCGCGCCCATGGTGGCGGGGACGACGAGCAGCGGGCGGTTGCCCGAATTGAGCTGGCGCACCCGGCGCGACAGCAGGTTGGTCAAAATGTTGGGGTTGACGACTTTGTCAAGGGCCCGGCGGACGAGGTCTGGATTCATGGCTTCGATAGTTCCCGAACAGAGCCGCGCACAATACCTGCGACCGGGGGGCAAGCAATAGAAAAATTGGCGGCGCTGCGGGGCATTTCCAGTCTCTCAGCTCGCCAGCTTCCGGCCGCACCGCCGCTCAAAGGTATTTTCCCAAGCTCCGGCGATCGCCCGGGGCCATGAGGAAATAGGTCAGCGGGCCATTGCTCCATGCGGCGGTGGTCCGGTCGTCTTGCTGGTCGAAGCGCGGCTGACCGGGCGTGGGCGCGTCCGGCAGGTCCGCGCTGTTGATGATGACCAGGTGGACCTTGTCATGGGGCAGGCTGCGGCCGGTCTGGAAGGCGATGAGCGTGATGCGCTTGCCGCGCCAGTCCATGATCCCGCACGCGAGGTTCAGCGGATTCTTGAGGCCGCTTGGGCTGGCGAAATCGCCATGGCCACCGTTCTG
The DNA here is from genome assembly GCA_964496695.1 of uncultured Klebsiella sp. GTDB lineage: Bacteria > Verrucomicrobiota > Verrucomicrobiia > Limisphaerales > SXTU01 > SXTU01. The sequence continues at coordinate 9,848 of CAZCBE010000117.1, read as the reverse complement.
GTTCAGCCAGTGCCGGATGTCCTCCAGGCTGGGGCTGCGGTAGTTCATCCGGTAGCTCATCGCCCCGAAGTAGGACGTGTCCGCCGACGCCAGATGCGCGTGGCGGGGAAGCACGCCGTAGCCCTTGCCGAGATAGTCGCCCAGGTCCTGGGTGAAGCGCGCCAAGTCCGCCTTGGGGGCAGGCGGTTCGCGCAGGCCGAGGAAGCCAATGGTCGCGAAAGTCACGGCCAGCGCCGCCGCCGCCGCCCAAGGATTAAGCTTGCGCTGCCACCACGGCAGCGGACGCACCGGCACGATCTTCCGTCCCGCCAGAATTGTGGCCTTCAAGTCCGCCGGCACCGGGACGGAATTCAGCTTCCTGCCGATGGCGGCATCGAGCGCGGTCTGCTCCGTCAGCCAGCGGCTGAGTTCCGGATCGCGGCGGGCATGCGCCAGCGCCTCGGCGAACTGCGGGTCGTCGGTGTCCTGCCCGCCAGGGCGGTAGGCGCGGAGGATGAATTTGGCTTCGTCGTGATTCATCGGGTCAACTGGCTTGGCGGAAGTCCAGCGGAACGATCTTGCGCTCCACGGCCGGGACCTGGTCCGCGAGGAGGCCGCGCAACTGCGTCTTGCCCCGGGCAAGGCGCGACATGACCGTCCCGATGGGCACGTCCAGGATGGCGGCGATTTCCAGATACGAATGGTCTTCGAGGTAGAAGAGCATGAGCGGCGCGCGATAGACCTCGTCCACGCGCATCAATGCCTGCATGACCGCATCGGCGTCCAACGCATTCACTGTGGCCGGGGTCACCGGCGGCAGTTCGCGCTCGACCGACTCGATCTCGTGATGCGGGAAGCGGGTGGTGCGACGGCGCGAGCCGAGGAACTCCCGGTGCAGCGTGGTGAAGAGCCAGGCCTTCACCTTCGAGCGGTCGCGCAACTGCTGCCCCTTCGACGCCCACAGGAAAAACGTCTGCTGGGTCAGGTCGCAGGCCTCCGACTCGCGCTCCGTCAGGCTCAACGCAAACCGATAAAGCGGCTGGTAGTAGTCGCTTACAAGTTGGTCGAAGTCCGGCTCGTCCACAGGGATTAGAGGGTTGTGGGACAGGTTTTATTCCCATCGTGAAAAAAGTGCAAGCCGCCGGGAATAACCCCCGCCCGCGCGTCTCTGACGTTGCAGTTCGCGATGCTGTCCGTCCTACATGCGCCCGAGGCCCCAGAATTTCTGGCGGACAGCATCGCCGACTTCGAGCGCCGGCTCACGGCGCAGTTGCCCATCAGCCTGGACGAGGTCCGGGAGCTGGAGCGCCAGACCCAGCCCTTCAAGCACGGTCCCCACTACCAGCTCGCCCAACGGGTGCGCAAGCTGGCCCTGCGCCTGGGCCATGTGGACACCAACCAGTGGGAGCAGCTCAAGCAGACGCCCGTGCCGCTCTTCAACATGGCTGAGCGCAGCTACATCGGCCGGCTGCCGGGCACCAAGGACGCCCCGGTCGAGGTGAAGATCGTCTTCGATCACCTCTTCCTCACCACCAACTACCGGGCGGAAATCGGGGCCTACGACTTGGTCAAGATCACGCATCGCTTCAACCGCGAAGGCCGGCTCGACCTGATTGACGCCCGCCTGAAGCAGACCAAGCGCCTGTATCCCGATGCTGACGCCCCGGCTCCCACCGAGGACACCATCTTCCACCTCGTCCAGGCCTTCGCCTTCAAGGACAAGCAGGCGGAACTGGAATGGGCCGAGAGCCGGTGCGAATACTTCATCCGCCTCCGGCAGATCGCGGCCATTTTCTACGACCTCGGGCTGACGCAGGAGGAGCAGCAGTTCCGCTTCCTGATCCAGTGGGGGCACCGCCTTATGCGGGAGCTGCACCGCGCCGTGCAGGCCCGTTCCCTCCTCGACGTGCGCGTGACCCGGCTGCCCTTCTACCCCTTCCACCAGCTCGCGGAGGACGAGGCCGCCTGCTACATCGCCAGCCGCGCGGCGCTCATCGAGCCCAAAGTGACGTTCGACACCCAGCGCAAGGGCGGCCACCTGGGCGACCTGCGCATCAAATACGGCCAGACGTAGCCGCAGGCCGGGCGAAGCCTCCCTTTGGAATTTGGAACTTGGGATTTGGAGCTTCCCACACACCATGCCACTGAAAGCAGGGGAGAACCAATCCGCAGTTCTCCCTTCGATGTCGGTTTTGGAAACGCAGGTTCGCCAATCCGCCTCCCCTGCCCTAATCTTCTTCGCGTGAAGACGCTTTCCGTCCGCCTGTTGCTCTCGCTCGCTGTCGCGCTGCTCGCCGGCTGTGCGGCACCACGCAATTCCGTCACGCAAGTTTGCACCATTGATGCGCTGCTGGCCGGGGCCTACGACGGCCAGATGACCTGCGGCGCGCTGGCGCGCAAAGGCGATTTCGGCCTCGGCACGTTCGACAAGCTCGATGGCGAGATGATCCTGCTGGATGGCCGCATGTATCAGGTCCGCGCGGATGGGAAGGTGTATCTGCCGCCGGCCAGCCTCACCACGCCGTTTGCGGCGGTGATGAAGTTCCGGCCGGAACGGACGCACGCGCTGACCGGGAGCATGACCTTCCACGAGTTCCAGACCCGCCTCGATGCGCTGCTGCCCAGCACGAATGTCATCTGCGCGTTTCGCGTCACCGGCACCTTCCGCCAGATGAAGACCCGGAGCGTGTCGGCTCAGACGAAGCCCTATGTGACGCTGGTGGAGGCGGCCAGGAAGCAGTCGGTGTTCGAGCTGGGGCCGTGCCGGGGGACGCTCGTGGGCTTCCGCATGCCGGATTTCGTGAAGGGCATCAACGTGCCCGGCGCGCATGTGCATTTCCTCACGGCCGACCGCCAGACTGGCGGACATGTGCTGGACTTCACGATGGACGGCGGCACCTTGGAACTGGCCGTATGCCCGCAGCTCGACCTCGTGCTGCCCAAGGATGCCTCCGCGCTCAAGGACATTGATTTCAGCCGGGACCGGTCGAAGGAACTGGAGAAGGTCGAGAAGTGAAGGCGGGGTTGCTTGCGGCGTCCTGCCGGTGAAACCATCTGGACACCGCCTCCGCTACCGGCTCGTTTCGCCGCCGCAGGTGCAATCCAGACAGCCGTGCTGGGCGCAGAGATGGCAGGTCTGCTCCAGCCGCTCGCGCAACTGCTGTCGCGCGCGGTGGTGGCGGACGCGTAGGTTGTTGGCCGTGAGTCCGGCGGTGGCGGCCACCTGCTCGGGCGCACGGCCTTCGAGGTCGAGCTGGCGGATGAGGTCGGCGTAGTCGGGTTTGAGCGTGGGAATCAAGGCGTTCAGGCAGGCGCAGGTCACGCGTTGCTCCTCGGCATCCGGCGGAAGGTTCAATTCGCCCTCCAGCCGATCAATGGCGCGTTGCGCCGCGTCACGCCGGCGGTAGAGGTCAATGATCGTCCGCCGGAGAATACGGTAGAACCACGCGGTCACATGCTCGTCGTCTTGGAGCTGGTCGGCTGATTTCACGGCCTTGAGCAGGCTGTCCTGCACGAGGTCGGCGGCCAGCTCGGGATCACCCACGCGGCTGCGGGCGAAGGCGGTGAAGGTTTCAAGTTCCTTCAGCAGGTGTTCTTCGAGGCGGTGCATGGGCTGGGTTAGTGGCAGGACTGGCCGTGCTGTTTGAATTTCCAGTAGTTGTAAGGCAACGGTGCGAGGAAGCCAGCGCCGACCGAGATCGCGAGCGCGGTCCAGTAGAACGGGTCGGTGAGCGGGACGCGTCCGCCGGTGAGCATGAAGTCGGTGGCATTGGCGGCGAACTCCATGCCGAGCATCGAAAGAAAACTCATGGAAAACGCGGTGGTGAAGGCCGCGCGCCAGCCGAAGCCCTCCCGCCAGCGCAGCATCGCGCCTTCGAACAAGATCGAGGTGACCAGCCCGGCGGCCATGGCCAGGCCCATGGTGAGCAGCATCGGTGCATGCGGATGATAGGCTTGCATGTAGATCACCACCGCGAGGTCGCCGATCATGCAGCCGATCAGACAGTTAAAGGTGTTCGCCGCAGCCTTGCGCCAGGCGGCCCGGTCGGTCCAAAAGGCGAACCGGGAACGGGGGGCGGGCACGGCCGCTGGGCTGGTGCGGGCGAAGCCGGCGAAGTGCGGTGAGCTGGGGCGGCAGCAGGGCGAAGCAGCATCTTCGCGTCCGTGTTCCGGCATTGAGCAGGGCACGCCTTCCGAGGCGGGGTCAGCGGTTGTCTTCATGGCAGGGTCTGGTTGTCACTTTCACCAGGGCTGACGCGGGAGCAGGGAGGACATTACAGTGGCATACGGAATTCTTCCATGCTGGCCGGACCCGAAGGTTTGAGCCAAGCTTCCCGCGCCATGAAACAGGGCCTCGTGCTGGACAAGGTCGTGCTGCTCGGGCGCACGCTGGACGAATATCGCCGCTACTTCGCGCTCGACCTCGCCGCGCTGCGCGGGCGGAAGATTCTCGACGTCGCCTCGGGCGTCAGCTCCTTCGGTGCCGAGGCGCGGCAGGCGGGCCTGCGCGTGACGGCGTTTGATGCCATCTACGAGCTGCCGGCGGAGGTGATCGAGCCGCGCTGCGCCGCCGACCTCGACCACGTCACCGACGCCATCCGCGACCTGAAGACCTACCGCTGGGACTTCTACCAGTCGCCGGAGAACCTGCGGAAACTCCGCGAGCAGGCGTATCGCGGGTTCCTCGCGGACTACCGGCTGCAGGGGAAGACCTGCTACGTGCCCGGCCTGCTGCCCACGCTGCCGTTCCGCGACGGCGAGTTTGATCTCACGCTCCTCTCCTATCTGCTCTTCGTCTATGAGGACCAGCTTGACTACGAGTTCCACCAGCGCTCGCTGCTGGAGGTCATGCGGGTGACGCGCGGCGAGGCGCGGGTGTATCCCATCGTGAACTTCGAGGCCAAGCGCTCCGGGTATCTCGACCGGCTCCGGGCGGACCGCGAACTGGCCGCCTTCACCTTCGAGGAAGTGCGGACGGACTTTGAGTTTTTGCTCAACTCAAACTTCTACCTGCGCATCACCCGGCGGTGAAGCCGGGCAGGTGGATTGAGACCGGTTCCCGCTGCGGAGGCCCAATCAAGTCGCTTGCCGGGAGAATCATTGGCCGGAAGCCTTCGCGTAGTCCGCGCCGCCGAGGCTCTTCTCGACGGAGGCCTTCCACGCCACGAGCGCGGCGGTCATTTTCGCCACGCGCTCAGGCTGCTGCGCGGCCAGGTCGGTGGTTTCCTTCGGGTCCTTGGAGATGTCGTAGAGCAGCACGGCGGGGAGCGCGTCGCCGCCTTTTTTGCCACGCCCGGCCACGGCGTCCGTGTGCAGCTTGTAGGGCCAGTCGAGCCAGGCGGCATGGTTGGGCTGTTTCCCGAGATGATTCCAGAACGGGATCGCCTTCGCCCGCGACTCGGTCTGGCGGTCGAAAAGCGGCAGCAGGCTGAGTCCGTCGAGCGGCTGAATCTGGTTGTGCGCCACCGCCCCGATGGCGGCGAGGACGGTCGGGTAGATGTCGAGCGTTGAGCACGGCGTTTCGCTGATGAAGGGCTGCTTGATGCGCGCGGGCCACTCGACCAGGCCGGGCACGCGCAGGCCGCCTTCCCAGAGCGTGCCCTTGGAGCCGCGCAGGAAGCCCGTGGACTTCGGCCCCGCCGCCCCGCCGTTGTCGCTGTTATACCAGAAGAGCGTGTTGTCGGTGGCCTTCAGTTCACGCAGCGCCGCGCGCAGCCGGCCCACGCTGCGGTCCACGGCGGCCAGCTCGCCGTAGTAGTTCTGATCGCTCTCCGAGAGTTTGCTGTAGGCCGCCTTGTCGCCCGGCAGGGCCTGATGCGGCACATGCGGCGAGCCAAACCACACGACGGCGAGAAACGGTTTGCCTGCGCCCGCCTGTTTCCGGATGAACTTCAGCGCCTCGTCCGTGGTGACATCCGAACTGTCCCCGCGAAACTTCTCCGGCACGCCGTTGCGGCCCAGCACCGGGTCGAGGTCGAAGAAATTGTCGGCGGAAACCCATTCGTCGAAGCCCAGCTTCCCGGGCGAGAGCGGGTCGCTTGCGAGGATGGCACGACCTGGAACGTCCGTGGTGTTCTTGTCGCCGTTCTTCCCGTTCAGGTGCCATTTGCCAAAATGCCCTGTCGCATAGCCGGCGGACTGCATGACGCGGGCAACGGTCAGCTCCTGCGCACGAATTGGCGCGCCGGGGGAGAACGTGCCCATGCGATTCGGATGGCGCCCGGTCATGATGCTGGCCCGCGTCGGCGAGCAGTTGAAGTGCGCGGTGTAGAAGCGGTTGAGGCGCAGACCGCTCTTGGCCAAGTCGTCGAGGTTCGGCGTCTTGAGGTCGGGATGGCCGTTGTAGCCGGTGTCGCCCCAGCCCTGGTCGTCGGCCATGACGAGCACGATGTTCGGGCGGGCAACCGGGTTCGTCGCACCGACGGTCAGGACGGTCGCGAGCAGGCAGAGGAACGGGAGGTGTTTTTTCATGGCGGGGATTCTATGGGGCAACGGCCTTCACCCCGCTCATCGGGTAGGCGGTGACCGCGTCCCACGCGAGCTGTTGCAGGAGGCGGTTGAGTTCGGCGGCCTGCGGGGCGTCCTTGAGCAGCGACGGCACGGGCAGGCCGACGGGGCTGCGCTGATAGATGGCGGCGAACTGGCAATACGTCACGAGCAGCGCCAGCGCCGGCTGCGGGTGTCCGAGCGGATCGCGGAACAGGTCCGCCTGTCCCTTCACGCCGGGGGCCTTGCCCTCCGCCACGCGCTCGCGCAACGCGAAGACGGCGTCGCTCACCGGCACGATGAAGACCGCTTCGCGCCCGACGGCCTGGTTGAGGGCGCGCACCTGGGCTTCGAGGTTCTTGAGCCAGGCCGCGCTGTGCCGCGCGCGCAGTTCCTGGAGGGCGGCCACGGTCGTGGTGTTGCGCTGCTCGTTCTGGAATCCCTTCGCGTCCATCTGGCCGTCGCGGGCGGGCCACGACGCCTGCACCAGCACGCGCAGCCTGGGATTCTTCTCCAGGCCCAGTTTGGTGAAGTTGTCTATGCCCTCGTCCGGCAGCAGCATGTGCGGCGAGAGCGTGAGCACATCCACACTGCCGCCGCGCAGGGCACCCTTGGCCTTGTTCTCGTTGTCGGGGAGGTTCCAGTGCTGGATCGTGCGCGAGCCGCCGATCATCTGCTGCCCCGCCGCGACATACTTGATGCCCGCGGACTGGGCCAGCTCCGGCAGAATCCTCGCGGTAAAGATGTGAAAGCTGTGCCCGCACACGAAGATGCCGGGGGAGTCCGACTTCAGAGCCTCGGCACCGTGGCCAAAATTCCAAATTCCAATTCCCAAGCTCCAAACCAGCATCCATCTCGACGCGCAAATCCAAGACACCGAGCCGCGCACAAGCTGGTCGCCTGGCGCTTGGAATTTGGAATTTCCTTGGAGCTTGGAGCTTGGAGTTTGGGATTTCATGGGCTCAGTTTTGCGAGTGCGTCCTGCTCAATTTACATGCCGGCCACTCCGCCCCCGTCACTTCGCTTTGTCCACCTGCCAGACCTTCACATCCGCCAGCCGCAGCGATTCGCTGCGCATCACGAAACGATAGCCCGTCTTGTCCACGTCGAGTTCGGAATGGGTGCCTTCGATCTTCGCGCCGTTGTCGGCCTGGACAATGACCTTGGCCCCTTGCGTCTCGATCATCAGCGTGTGCCACTTGCCGGGCGCGAACTTGCCCGCCGCCTTGCCGAGGGTGAGGGACTTGGACTTCGGGTCCTTCTTGTCCTTGTCCTTCAGCAAGGTCAGGCCCTCCTCGTCCACGGTGACGCGGAAGAGGTGGCCTTTGAGATGGTTGAGGCTGACGCCAAAATTCTTCGCGCCATCGAGCTTGAAGGAAATGCGCAGGATGGAGTCCCGGTGCGGCTGGTTCAGGAACAGCACGGCGGGATGCTCGTCGGACGCCTTTTCCTTGCCCACCACCGCGCCGTCGCGCACCTGCCAGTCCCCCTGCACGCCGCCCCAGGAACTGGGCAGCGCCGCACCGGTGAAGCTCTCATCCACCAGGAGCTTGCCGGGCTTGGCCAGGACGGGCTTCAGGTCGGCCGCCTTGTCCGCGAAGCAGCAGGTGGTGACGGCGGCGAGGACGGCGAGCGTGGCGGAGAGTCGGAGGCGCATGATTTGGTTGAGTTGGTCCGGCGATGTTCGATCCACTAGACGACGCAGCGCAAGGGAAGGTTGCCGTGGGAAAATGAGTGCCGCGAACTGGCATAAACTCGAACGCCGAAGCTGAACTGGGTAGCACGGGCTACCAGCCCGTGCCGTCGGGCCACCGGCCCGACGGAATGACGAGACGGCTGCCCTTGGCCAACACGGTCCAAAACCGTTCCCATCTCGCCGTCGTTCCGAGCGGCTGGTAGCCGCTCGGCACAGGCCGGTGGCCTATGCTGCCCATCCGCTTCGCGGCCACTACTTCGGAGGGGCCATGCGCTTCTGCACGCTGCGGTTTGCCAATCTATTCCTACAGTTGGCATGGGGCTGAAATTCGCGCCAATTCGTGCAATCCGCGTCAAAACTCACGGGCTGCGGAAGAACATCCGCTTCGAGACCGGCACCGGCGTGGCCCCGTAAAGCATCGGCCCGAGGTGGGCCGGAATGTCCGTCTCGATCAGGTCCGCGCCACGTTTCAGGAAGTCGCGGTAGCCGGTCTCCAGCTCGCGCAGGGCAGGCACTTCCTTGCGGATGAACTTGCGGTCCAAATTCCGGGAGGTGCCGATCATGCAGTGCGCGCCCTTCGCATGGATCAGGTCATACAACTGCAAGTCCTCCGGCGGCACATGCCCGACGAACGCGACCACGTTGTGCCAAGGGATGCCCAGCGCGTCGAACTCGGCGGCCTTCGCGCGATTGGGAATCATCACCTCCATCATGATGTTGGTGTTGGCCGCATAGCACGCCTGCGCGTCCTTGAACGTGTTCACGATCAGCATCGCGTGGCCCTCGGCCTGGTGCTCCTCGATCTTCTTCACGCGCACGGCCACCGGCACATCCTTCTGGTCCAGCACGAGCACAGTCTTGCCGCGTGCCCAGATGAGCGCCTCGTCCAGCGTCGGCATCTGGAACTCCGTGACCTTGCCCTCGGTGTCCTTCAGCCGGAGCTGCTTCAACTCCGCCAGGGTGAAATCCGTGACCTTGCCCTTGCCGGTGGAAGTCCGCTCCAGCGTGGCATCGTGAGAGACCACGATGGCCCCGTCCTTCGTGTAGCGCGGGTCAATCTCCAGCATCGCGAAGGTGTGCTGCAACGTGCGCTCGAAGGTGGGGATGCAGTTCTCGGGCCAGCCCTTGTCCGGCCCGCCGCGATGCCCGCTGACCAAGGGCAACGGTTCACCGGTGAATTTGAACAGCGCCTGCAGGCCTTGCACCGTTTGTGCATCAATCCGATGCAGCTTGGACGCCGAAGCATCGGCCGCCCAAGACTGGCCGCAGAGGACGCACAGGCAGGCAAGGAACGTGGCGATGTGGCTCATGGGGCGATGGCGATTTGGTAGTGGCGAGCATGGAGGCTGTAAAGGGCAAAGTCCCGGCACCGCTTATGGAGTGCGGCGAGTTCTCGCCGCTTTCCGCAGGCGACTTGTCGCCGTCGAGAACCAGCGGCGTGATTCTTACCCGGCCCGCCCAGGCTCGCGCCAGCGGCAGCCCGCACTTGGATCCGAATGCCGGTCTCCTTCGACGGCGACAAGTCGCCTGCGGAAAGCGGTGACGAGTCACCGCACTCCATAGCGCGCTTTGCCCACGACCGTGGTCGCAACCTTCAGGTTGCGCTGGGGCCGGACTCACGACACGCAGGCTGAAGTAGCGGCGGCGCAGCCGCCGGGTAGCACAGGCTACCAGCCTGTGCCGAGCG
>CAZCBE010000116.1:0-24151 GCA_964496695.1 uncultured Klebsiella sp. | reverse complement strand
AACCTTACCTTCGACCGGACCTTGCGACAACTTAAACAGAAAGTGCTCTAGCCGGGGGTGAGGAGCGCAGCGACGCTGCCCCCGGAACCGTCGCCCCTCAGGTTCCGACCCCAGCGGGGTCGCGGAAATCTATGCTGGAGCGGGCTTTTCCGGCCCCCCTCCGGGGTGCGTGACGTCGGGGGGCAACTCACCGGGGGTGCCGCTCACGCTTTACCCCCGGCTAAGTTCCCACCTCCCTCCGGGAGAAAACCCTTCGCCCGATGGCTTTGATTCCACTGGAAACAGCGTGCGCGCGCCCAAGACGCCCACGACCTCCCTTCCGGCTCCCGGCAACTTCGCCGTCTCTGGCGGGGACAATGAAGGGGAACTGGAAGCCCAATGGGACCCCGTGTCCAAGGCGAAGAACTACGAAGTGCAGATCAGCGATGACCCGCCCACTGCCAACAGTTGGACCTACGCCAAGACGACGACGAAATCCAAGACCACCATTACCGCCTGCCCAGCGGCACGAAGAAATGGCTGCGTGCCCGCGCCCTCGGCCCCAAGGAAATCACCAGCCCGTGGAGCGACCCGGCGGTGAAACGGGTGCCGTAGCCGCCCGCCCCAACGCCTGCTCCCTTCGCGGCCCGAGGGGAGCAGGTGGCCGGGTGCGCCGTGAGGTTTTAGCCGGAACGCCATTGGTGCCGCTTTGCATGGTGGAGCTTATCGAAATCCTGCTTGACAGGCCCTAACCTGCCAACAAACTGCCGCCATGACCACGCCACCGGTATTTTTCACGACGTAAACCACAGTTGAGTTTTGATAGGCGTATTGCGCTTTTCGCGGTCACCACTATAGAACAAACTATGTCAGATTCATCGGAATATCCCGAACAAGTGCCTTACTCTCCAATGAAAGACCACCCTACAATGGACGAACAAGTTGGCCCTGTAAGCGCTGTAAGAATTGATCTTACACTGGAGAACGACGAGCGGGTAGCGTATGATTTGATCAAGCGCTACGCCGACGACTACTTAACAGCGAATTGTAGTCTTGCGATTGGTCGGAGTCTCGTAGGCATAATCGCCTGCTACTGCATCTGGCGTTCAGGAACCTCAGCTCTGTCGTGGGATGCGTTTGTCATTTGGGGCTGCGTGCTCGTCATCTACATAGGAAGCACTGTTTCGGAAGTTCGATCCGCCCACGATAATACTCGCAGCGCCCTCTGTCAGTTCAAAGAGCGCCGATCGAGTCGTCGCAAGCATCCCACCTATGAACCTTGAAGTTGTTGGTATGCTGCGGTCCCTCGGCGGTGGCGGCTTGCTCGGCGGCGGGGTAGCGGCCCTGTTGCATCTACTTGTCCCTGGACTGTTCCCAGCAACCGTCACCGTCGAAGTAATAGCAAGTATTGGTGGTATTGCTGGTGCAGGGCTTCATTACTATATATCGGCGGTGACAGATTGGCTGCTTTTTCGATCACTTGTCAAGTTTCGCCGTGTTTACGGTCGGCTCATCCTTGCCTTACCGCTTTTTCCGTTTATGACTCCCGAGCAGCGAACTCGCATACTTGGGGCTTCCGTGGATGAACTCGCGCTTCCACTTAATGACAAGCAACAGTTGCCCGCACTCCCGCTGCCGGCACCGGAACGATTGGCCGCGGCACGCCAGCCAGAAGACCACAGCGTGGCGTCCGGAACCCATTGACGAGTAACAGGAGCAAATTTCAATCACGAGTTAAACGATATGGACGACTCAGACTCCTTTAAAGTGTTATCAAAACTTTATCCCCTAACCCTCTACCTTCAATGTCGGCTTGATGTTCTTGAAGGAGTAGTCGCAGCGGTGAGTCGTGACACACGCATCGGGGACAAGACCGTAGATGAGTTTTTGAGAATTCAGCTCCGGGAACGCATTCATTCGCAGCTCGGAGCGCTCTCCGACCTTGATCCAACCTTGGCGACAGAGTTCTTGCGTATTTTAAAGGATGAAGGGGGCATCGAATTATGACACGCGGCCATGCCCTCCCGCCAATGCCGGAGGGCGATTTCAATTCCTCTGTGCGGTTCAATTCCCTGAACTAGAGCGGTTTAGCTTGGGTTCTTAGCCTATACCAATCACACCAATGGCAGAGCTAGAAGCACGAGATGAATCATTCATCGATTGGCCAAAACTGTCAGATTTGATGCGCACGCGTCGAGCTGAGGCTGGTTTGTCGATGAGGGAACTCGCAAGCCAGATTGGCGTGCATCCCTTATATCTTCACCGCCTTGAACGGGGCATGTTCGCTCGCACATCGGCAGACCGGCTTCTCGGCATTCTAAATGTTATTGGCATTTCTCCAGACGAGATTCCATTTCTAGCTGACCGACAGACTATTTCAAAGGGGAACCACGTTTTTATCAGTTACAGCCACAAGGACACAGAATATCTGGAGAGACTCATGGTCCACCTCAAGCCTCTTGAGAGACAAGGTATCGTAGATACTTGGGTTGACACAAAAATCGTCGCGGGCAATAAATGGAAGCAAGAGATCGAAAAAGCTCTAAAGAAAGCAAGAGTTGCAATCCTGCTCGTCAGCGCCGATTTCCTTGCCTCGGATTTCATAGTAGACAACGAACTACCGCCTCTCTTGAAGAAAGCTGATGAAGAAGGAACCACGATCTTACCAATGGTCTTGATGCCCTGCAGGTTTGCCCGTGATCAGAACCTCCGTGAATTCCAGGCCATCAACGCTCCGGACGAGCCGGTCGGGCTGATGAGCGAGAACGAACGGGAAGTAATTTATGATGCGGTTGCCCATCGCATTGAACGCCTACTTGCCGCTAAACCCAAAGGCTAACCAAGGCGCTGTAGCGCCTATGAGTGCCAACAGATTGGTTCACGGATGCGGTGGTTTTCTTGGTTTCAGGGCATGCCCCAACCTCGCGCAGCGAAGCGGAGTGACGCCGGGCGCGCCAGCGGTTGGTTTGCCAATCAGGCGCGGCAGCGCGAGGACTCGTTTGAAACAATGCCCGCCGCCGTTCGTCGCACACTGAGTTGATGCCGTCATGCTGACCATTCGTTCCAATTCGACGTCCCGCTTTTGCGACGGGGTTTCGCGCCGCAGTTTCCTGAAAATCGGCGGGCTGGGCCTGGGCGGGCTCGCGCTGCCGCAGTTGCTGGAGGCCGAGGCGCGGGCGGGCATCCGCCATTCGCACAAGGCGGTCATCATGATCTACCTGCCGGGCGGGCCGCCGCACCAGGACATGTATGACCTCAAGAACGACGCGCCCAGCGAGGTGCGCGGGCCGTTCCGCGAGATTCCCACGAACGTCCCCGGCATCCGCATCTGCGAGCACCTGCCCCGCATGGCCGCGATGATGGACAAGCTCGTGCCCATCCGCTCCATCGTGGGCGCGGAGGGCGGGCATGACAATTTCCAGTGCTTCACGGGCCGCCCCACGCGCAACCAGCCGCCCGGTGGCTGGCCGATGTTCGGCTCACTGATCTCGAAGCTCCAAGGCCCAGCGGACTCCGCCATCCCGCCCTTCGTGGGCCTGGAGAACAAGACCAAGCACCGGCCCTACAACATGGCCACGCCCGGTTTCCTCGGCGTGCCGCACCGCTCCTTCCAGACGGAAGGCGATGGCAAGGCGGACCTGGTCCTGAACGACCTGTCCGTCGAGCGCCTCGCGGATCGGAAGAGCCTGCTCGCCGGCTTCGATCACTTCCGCCGGGACGTGGACGGCAGCGGCTTGATGGAGGGGCTGGATGCCTTCACGCAACAGGCCTTCGGGGTCCTGACGTCGAGCAAGCTGGCGACCGCGCTGGACTACACCAAGGAAGACCCGCGCACCATCGCCGCTTACGGCAAAGGCAACCCGGCCATCCGGGGCGACGCCTCGCCGCGCATCAACGAGCAGTTCCTGATCGCGCGTCGGCTCGTGGAAGCCGGTGCCCGGGCGGTCACCGTGTCGTTCGGCTTCTGGGATTACCACGGCAGCAACCACAAGATCGCGAAGGAAGACTTCCCGATGCTCGACCAGGCCGTGACCGCGCTGGTGCAGGACCTGCACAATCGCGGCCTCGACAAGGATGTGAGCGTGGTGGTCTGGGGTGAGTTCGGTCGCACGCCGACGATCAACAAGGACGCGGGCCGCGACCACTGGCCGCGCGTCTCGTGCGGCCTGCTCGCCTGCGGCGGCATGAAGACCGGCCAGATCATCGGCGCGACCGACCGTCTCGGTGGCGAATGCACTGAACGCCCCGTGCGCTTCGGCGATGTCTTCGCGACGCTCTACCAGAACCTCGGCATTGATGCGAACGCCACGGTCACCGACTTGACCGGCCGGCCGCAGTATCTCGTGGAGCCGGGGTGCGAGCCGATGCGGGAACTGGTGGGTTGACGTAACGAGAAGCTCTGGTCAACGCAGAGACGCTGAGAGCGCAGAGAAGCGCAGAGGCCGCTTTCTTCCGGTCACTTATACCCGTTGGTTTGCCTTGTCCGCGCCTCTTTGCGTCCTCTGCGTCTCTGCGTTGGATTGAAACGGTCCGCTGCCAACTGACGTTCAGACGTGAACCAACGCGGCGGCACGACCGTTGTGGTATGGAGTGCGGCGAGCTCTCGCCGCTTTCTGCAGGCGACTGGTCACCGTCGAGGTCTGGCGGTTCATACAGGTTGAACCGCTCCAGGCTGGCGCAAGCCGAAAGGCCCGGTGGAACCGAACCCGCTTCGGACTTCGACGGCGACAAGTCGCCTGCGGAAAGCGGTGACAAGTCACCGCACTCCATAGAGCGTTCGGACTGCGCCTGTTCTTATGCTATCCGAGGCTCATTCTGGAATGTGGGTTCCATTTTTGAGTTCGGAGTGAAGAGGACCAACTGCACGCACGTCAGCCTTTGAGTCATGCTGAAAATCTTCGGCTCCTCCTCCGGCAAGCTGTGCGACGGCGTTTCGCGCCGGGACTTTCTCCGCGTCGGCGCGCTGGGCATGGGCGGGCTGGCGCTGCCGCAGTTGCTGGAGGCCGAGGCGCTCGCGAAAATCGGCAAGTCGCACAAGGCGGTCATCATGGTCTATCTGGTCGGCGCGCCGCCGCATCAGGACATGTTTGACCTGAAGATGGACGCACCGCGTGAGGTGCGTGGCGAGTTCCGCCCCATCAAGACCAACGTGCCTGGCATCGAGATCTGCGAGCACCTGCCCCGGTTGGCGCGGATCATGGACAAGCTGGTGCCGCTGCGCTCCGTCTATGGCTCGCCGGACGGCGATCACGATTCGTTCATCTGCTACACCGGACGACACAAGCGCATCCAGCCGCCCGGTGGCTGGCCGGCTATTGGCTCGGTGGTGTCGAAGTTCCAAGGCCCGGTTGACAAGTCGGTGCCGCCGTTCGTCGGGCTTGCGCCGAAAGCGGGCCATCCGCCGTATGGCTCCCCTGGCCTGCCCGGCTGTCTCGGCGTGCCGCAGGCGGCCTTCCGCCCGGCCGGCGAAGGCATGAACGATCTCACGCTCAATGAGATTTCTCCTGCCCGGCTTAACGACCGCAAGTCCCTCCTCGCCTCGTTCGACCACTTCCGCCGCGACGTGGACAACAGCGGCGTGATTGACGGCCTCGACGCCTTCCAGCAACGCGCCCTCGGCATGTTGACCTCCAGCAAGCTGGCCGAGGCCCTCGATCTCTCGAAGGAAGACACCAAGACCCGCGAGCGCTACGGCAAAGGCTTCACCGCGAACTACGGCGACGGCGCGCCGCGCAACTTGGAGCACTTCCTCATGGCCCGCCGCCTCGTGGAAGCCGGCGCACGGGTGGTGACGCTGAACTTTGGCCGCTGGGACTTTCACTCGGACAACTTCAACGAGGCCAAGAACACCCACCTGCCCTACTACGACCAAGGCATGGCCGCGCTGGTGCAGGACTTGCACGACCGGGGCATGGACAAGGACGTGGCGGTGGTCGCGTGGGGCGAGTTTGGCCGCACGCCGACCATCAACAAGGAGGCGGGCCGCGATCACTGGCCGCGCGTAGGCGGCGCGCTGCTCGCGGGCGGCGGCTTCCGCACCGGCCAGATCATCGGCGCGACGGACCGGCTGGGCGGCGAGATCACCGAGCGCGGCATCCACTTCGGCGAAGTCTTCGCGAGCCTCTACCAGCATCTCGGCCTGGACCCGCACCAGACGCAGTTCACGGACCTCTCTGGTCGGCCGCACCCGCTGGTGGATTATCAGCATGAGGTGATGAAGGAACTGGCCTGAGTTGCGGTCACTGACGGCATCGGCCAAAACGCATCTTGACCCTTCCTTTCCGTCCGTTAGTTTCTCTCAGTCAACCCGACGAATTTATGAGCACTGAAAACAACTCCCTTGGCTCCGGCGCGTCCCGTCGTGAGTTCCTCAAATCCGCCTCCGCCGCCACTGCGGCGGTCGCTGCCACCGGCATCCTCAAGACGCCGGTCTATGGCCAGAACCAGGCCCCGTCCGCGAACGTCACGGGCGCGAACAACCGCATCACCATCGGCCACATCGGCGTCGGCGGCCAGGGCATGGCGCACGTCAGCCAGATGAAGCCCAAGCACGGCGACAACAACACCGTATCCGCCGCCGTCTGCGACGTCTCGAAATACCGCCAGGACTTCGCCAAGAACAAGATCCTCGACGGCAACGCCGGAGCGAAGGTGGACACCTACGGTGATTACCGGAAGCTCATCGAGCGCAAGGACATTGACGCCATCGTCTGCGCCACCGTGGACCACTGGCACACGAAGGTGTCCGTCGCCGCCCTCCAGTCCGGCAAGCACGTGTATGTCGAGAAGCCGATGACCCGCTACCTTGGCGAGGCGTTCGAGATTTACGATGCCGTCAAGAAGTCGGGCAAGATCCTGCAGGTTGGCTCGCAGGGCTGCTCAGACATGAAGTGGCACGAGGCCGCGCGCCTCATCCAGTCCGGCAAGATTGGTCCCATCGTCATGTCCCAGGGCTCCTACATGCGCAACAGCCCCAAGGGTGAGTGGAACTACCCCATTCAGACCTGGTGCACCGCCGAGGACACGGACTGGAGCATGTGGATCAACCCGGTGACCAAGAAGATTCCGTTCAACCCTGATCACTACTTCCGCTGGCGCAAATACTATCCCTACTGCGCCGGGCTGCTGGGCGACCTCTTCCCCCACAAGCTGCACCCCTACATGCTCGCCACCGGCAACCCCGAGTTCCCGGCCCGCGTCGCCGCCATCGGCAGCAAGAAGTTCCACACGGACAAGAACACGCCGAACACGCCGGAGCGCGACGTGCCGGAGATCATCCAGCTCATCGCCGAGTTCCCGAGCGGCTACGTGATGCACATCACCAGCAGCACGGTGAATGAAATCGGCACGCAGGAGATGATCCGCGGCCACAAGGCCACGCTCACGATGGCCGGCAACAAGGTCGAACTGACCCCTGGCCGCCCGTTCACCGAGGAAATTGATCCCTACACCAGCCCCGCCTTCCCGGGCGAGAACCTGCCGAACCATCACAAAAACTGGTTCGACAGCATCCGCGCGAACAAGCAGCCCAACGCGGGCATTGACCTCGCGGTCAAGGTGCAGACGGTCATCTCGCTCGCCGAAATGTCCGACCGCCTCGGCGTCATGTGCAGCTTCGACCCCGTGACCCGCAAGGTCACCGACGGCTCCGGCAAGGAAATCAAGGCCCTCACCTACGGCAGCCTGCCGCTGTCCTGAGCCGCGCGTTCCTTCGATGAATTCACGCCGGGCTTCGTGGCATTGCCGCGAAGCCCGGTTTGCTTGGGTAGGGAAACGGAGTGATGGAGTGATGGAGCGATGAAAACCCTCCGACAGCCGTGTCATTGCCCCATTACTCCACCACTCCATTCCTCCGTTCTGCTTCTTTCCCCATGACCTCCCGCATCCAGCTCGCCCGGAACGCCATGGCCACGCGCTTCGAACTCGTGCTCCACGGCGAGGACGAGACGGCCTTGCGGGCAGCGGGCGAGGAGGCGCTGGATGAGATCACGCGACTGGAGGACGAACTGAGTTACTTCCGCCCGGTCAGCCAGATTTACCGGCTGAATCAGGAAGCGGCGAAGCATCCCGTGCGCGTCACGCCGTGGCTCTTCCGCTTGCTACAGCAGGCGCAACGGCTCGCGCAGCAAACTGGCGGCACGTTCGACATCACGGTCGCGCCGCTCATGCGCTGCTGGGGCTTCTACCAGCGCGAAGGGCGTGTCCCGGAGCCGGAGGCGCTCGCTGCCGCCCGTGCATGCGTGGGCATGAATCTGGTCGAACTCAACGCGGCGGACTCCACCGTGCGGTTTGCCCGTGAAGGGGTGCAGCTTGACCTGGGCTCCATCGGCAAGGGCTACGCGGTGGAACGAGCGGGCGAGTTCCTGCGCGAGGCGGGAGTGGCCAGCGCCCTGCTCCACGGCGGCACCAGCACGGTGCTGGCGATTGGGACGCCACCGGACAAGTCCGGCTGGCGGATTGCCCTGGAGCATCCGGCCAACGTCCAAGCCTCACAGGAGCACACGGGTGTCCTGCTGCTGCCGCTGGCCTCGGTCGAGCTGCGCGACGAATCCCTCTCCGTTTCCGCCGTCTGGGGCAAGTCCTTCACTGCCGGTGATCGCAGCTACGGTCACGTCATTGATCCCCGCACCGGCCAGCCCACGCTGGGCGCGCTGCTCTCCGCGATCGTGCTGCCGTCCGCCACCGAAAGCGATGCGCTCTCCACCATGCTGCTCACACTCGGGACGGACGGCTTCGAGCAGGTGTTGCGCCTGCGCCCGGGGATGCGCGCGCTCGTGGCCAGCAGTGGCGAGACTGGCAAACCACTCCACATCGAATCGCGGGGCTTCGATTTGCCGCAGCGATAACGCCTTCCCTTTTTCGCGTTCTTACGCGTGTTTCGTGGGCAATCCTTCAATTTGATGCCCACCAAAAAGGAAAGCGCCGGCACAGGTGCCGGCGCTTCGAGAGTTATGTTGAGACAGGTCAGGCCGTGACCACCGGTGCTCCGGGCGGCGGGGGACGCAGCCCCAGTTCCTCGGTGTCAATGAAGCCCTGCAACTGGCGCAGGCGCGTCGGGTGGCGCATCTTGCGGAGCGCCTTGGCCTCGATCTGACGGATGCGTTCGCGCGTGACCTTGAACTGCTTGCCGACCTCTTCAAGCGTGCGGCTGTAGCCGTCGGCCAG
This sequence comes from uncultured Klebsiella sp., assembly GCA_964496695.1. Taxonomy (GTDB): domain Bacteria; phylum Verrucomicrobiota; class Verrucomicrobiia; order Limisphaerales; family SXTU01; genus SXTU01. The sequence goes on along the minus strand of CAZCBE010000116.1, from coordinate 15,007 downwards.
ACCGAAGCGGAGTTCGAGCACCTTGCGCTCACGCTCCGTGAGCGAGTCGAGCACGTCGGCCAGCTTGTCCTTCAACAGGCTGTAACTGGTCATCTCGGAGGGATTCTCCGCGCTCTTGTCCTCGATGAAGTCGCCGAAGTTCGTGTCCTCGCTGTCGCCGACCGGGCTTTGCAGGGAGATGGGCTGCTGGGCCATCTTCATGATGGCCCGGACGCGCTCGACGGGCATCTGCATCTCGTCGGCGATTTCCTCGGGCGTCGCCTCGCGGCCGAAGTCCTGCACGAGCTGCTTCTGCACGCGCATCAGCTTGTTGATCGTCTCGATCATGTGCACCGGGATGCGGATGGTGCGGGCCTGATCGGCGATGGAACGCGTGATGGCCTGGCGGATCCACCAGGTGGCGTAGGTGGAGAACTTGTAGCCGCGGCGATACTCGAACTTCTCGACCGCCTTCATCAGACCCATGTTGCCCTCCTGAATCAGGTCGAGGAACGAGAGGCCGCGGTTCGTGTATTTCTTGGCGATGGAGATGACGAGGCGGAGGTTGGCCTCGACCATTTCGGTCTTTGCCTGGAGCGCCTTGGCGGAGAAATGCAGAAGCTGCTTGTAGGCGTTGAGGTAGTCCTCGTAAGGCATGCGGACGAACTCTTCGAGCGCCTTGATCTTCTTGCGCTCGCCGTCGGCGATGATCTGCGTCTGGGCGGACTTGCGGTGCGCCTCGACCTCGTCAATGGCGCGGAGGCTGGCCTGAATCTTGTCGTGGATGTTCTCCGCGACGAGCGCCATTTCCTCGATGACCTTCTGCTTGTAGTAAAACTTGGGGAACGAGCGCTGGAGCTTCTCATCGGACTTCTGGAAGGCGGCCTGTTCCTTGTCCTTCTTGGCCTTGTTCGGCGCGTTCTGCCAGCCGGCGTAGTGCTCGTCCACGGTCTGGTCCTGGCCGCGGACTTCCTTGACCAGCTTGCGGAGGGACTTGAGGTGGTTGTCCCGGCTCTCGATCTTCTTGTCAATGATGACGCGGTCGAAGCGCTCCTTGGGCGGCTCGGAAATCAGCTTCTCGGCCAGGGCAATGTGCTCCTTGCCGGCAAAGCCGAAGCTGTAGATGATCCGCTTGACCTCGTTCTCGGCGTCCTCGATGCGCTTGGAGATCTCGACTTCCTGCTCGCGCGTGAGGAGCTGCACCTGCCCCATCTGCTTGAGATACATCCGGACGGGGTCGTCGAGGATGTCGAGACGGTTCTTGTCCTCCTGCTCCTCTTCCGGCTCCGGCTGCTTGACCCGGTCCACTTCGGCCTGGTCCACGATCTCGATTTCGAGGTTGCGCAGCTTGCTGTAAATCTCGTCGAGGTCTTCCGGGGTGACGATGCTGTCGGGCAGCGCGTCATTGATGTCGCCGTAGGTCAGGTAACCCTGCTCCTGGGCGAGGCGGACGAGTTCCTTGACCTTCTCGGTGAGGTCCACCCCGGCCTGAGTCTTGATCGCCTCGGTGATGACCGGTCCGCCGGTGACGGGATCGGCCCCCTGAACAGCCTGGGGGACTGCGGCCATCGCGGCCGCCAAGACGGCGGCCTCGGAGGGCGAGAGGGGCTCGGCCTTGGCGACGGGAGCGCCGTTTTCGGGCTTGGCGGACTTGCGCGGAGCGGGAGAGGACTTGGCGGCGGGTTTCATCGGGCCGCTTTTAGCGGCGGGTTTCGGGGCCTTAATCTTTGCCATATGGTCGGTCGGGTGCGCTCCGGCTTTCCGCGCCGGAAAAGAGCCGCCGAATATGGTTACACACACCTTCAGAGTCAAGGGGAGAGATGCGGAAAAGGCAGCGGCTCAACGAATTGGCACAAAAGGGCCGTTTTTCGGGTTCAGACCGGAGTGGTCTGCGGCCCCGCCCGGAGGTCCGCCACGCACTCCACATGCTGGGTTTGGGGAAACATGTCGTGCGGCGTGACCTTCACCAGCCGGTAGGCTCCGTCGGCACACAGAATCTGCAAATCCCGCGCCAGCGTCGCCGGATGGCACGAAACGTAGATCACCTGCTGCGGACGCGCCCGGCGGATGCGCTGCAAGGCTTGCGGCGGCACTCCGGTGCGCGGCGGGTCAATGACGAGCGTGGTTGGCGCCCCGGGGTGCCTTTGGAGCAGACCTCCGAGGTAGTCCTCCGCCGGCCCGTTCACGAACTGACCGTTCGTCACCTTGCGCAAGGCCATGTTCGCCTTTGCCGCCTTGATGGCCAGCCCGTCGTATTCCACGCCGACGAAAGAGGCCACCAGATCGGCCAGTTCCAAGGCGAAGAAGCCGACGCCGCAATAGGCATCAATCAAGTGTCGCGAGCCGGCATCCCGCAGGCGCTCCCGCACCGTTTCGACCAGCTTGGGGAGCAGGAAGAAGTTGTTTTGAAAGAACGAGTCGCGCGGCACTTCCCAGCCCTCGGGCATCACCCGCAGGGTGACCTTCAACCCGCCGCGCGGCGGCGGCTTGGCCCGGACCTCCTTGAGCTGCTCATTGAGGACGGGCTCCGCGAGCAGGCATTCCTCGATGTCCACGACGAACTCGTTGTCGAAGCCGAGGAAGCCGAGTTCGAGCCGCTGCTGGCGTTTGTTCCACTGCGTCCGCACCATGATGCGGTTCCGGTAGCCGTAAGGCTCCGGGCACGGCACCACCGGATCAATCACCGCCCCGCTGAAGCCGCCGATGCGCTGGAAGAGGTCGCTGATCTGCTTGTGCTTGAGCCGGAGCTGCGCCGGGTAGCCGATGTGCTGATACTGGCAGCCGCCGCACTGGCCAAAGTAACGGCAGGGCGGCGCGACGCGGTCCGGCGAGCCCTGCAGCACGCGGACCAGCCGCGCGCGCAGGAACTTCTTCTTCACCTCGGTCACCTCGGCCTCGACCACTTCGCCGGGAATGACAAACGGCACGAAGACAACGATCTCCCCCACCCGGCCGACGCCCTCGCCCCCAAAGGCGAGGTCGTGAATCGTCACTGTGATCTGCTGGCCCACGGCTGGCGGGGGCGTGTCATTTGCCATGCGCCGAGCATCGTGCAAGGCAGCACTCGGAATCAATCCTCCTCCCACCAACGACGCGCGTCGGAGCGGCGCATGGGAACAAGCGATGCCCAGGACTCAGCGGGAGCACCTCGACAGCAGGTTCCGCAGGACGGTGAAGACGGTCTCAGGGGAGAGGTGGACGATGCCGTCGGAATTGCGGAGGACGCGGAACTCGGGGCTGCGGGGGCACCAGATGGCTTCCTTGGACTCCGCCCAGAGGGCGAGGCCGGGGCGACCGACGGCGGCGGCGAGGTGGGTGATGCCGGAGTCGTGGCCAATGAAGCCGAGGCAGGATTGCAGCGCCCGCGCCACCTCGGGCAGCGGCTGGCTTTGCAGCACGCGCACGCGGCTGGTGGGCAGCGGTTGCGCGAGTTCGGCGACGCGGCTGCCTTCCGCTTCGCCCCCGATGAGCAGGATGTTCCAATCAGTGGCGGACATGACGTGGGCGAGGAACTTGGCCCAGTGGGGCGGCGGCCAGTTCTTCTTCTCGCTGCCACTGCCGGGGTGGACGGCGAGCGTCGGGACGGAGACGGGAGTGCTGCCGGGGATGGTCAGGCGGGGCACGGGGTCGGGATCGAAGATGGCGAGGCGTTCCAAGGGTTTCAGCAGGACCTCGGTGGCGTGGATGGATTTGGCTTCATCCGGACGGTGAGGACCAACGATGAACTGGGCCTTGGTGCAGGCTTTGACGTTCTCGGTGAAGAAACCGTCGGGGTCGTAGAGATAGGAGACGATCAGGTGGAAGCTGGAGAAGTAGCGGCCCATCGCGTCATCGAGGTCGCCCATGTCGGCGAAGAAGCCGGCGAGGGAGCGGCCCTCGATGGGACGCACGGCATCGGCAAGCCCGGCCTGCATCGCGAGCGAGGCGATGTGCGGGTAGCCGAGGACTTCGAGGTGGGTGTCCGGGAACTGCTTCCGCAGCGCGGCGAGGACGGGGAGGGTGAGGACGAAGTCTCCGATGGCACCGCCGCGGATGACGAGGATCTTGCCTTTGGACTTTTTAGGGAATTGATCCAAGCGCGAAGGGTGATGGCGTGTTTTTGGAAAACTCCGATGGCGCCCGACAGCCAAGCTGACGTGTCAGTCCCACCAAAAGTGCAACAAGTTCTCTTTAATGACGGGCGCAAGGAGCGGGCTTGAGCCATCCCACTCAGAGAGGTAACGCTCCAGACCTGCCTGCATAACCTCCTCCTCAGAGAATAGTGCTTCGATCCGCTTCAGTTCTGCCGGCGTTACTTGACGCTCGAACCGAAGCTTCAGGCCGGCGCTGTCGGCGAAAATCACCCGGCAGGGGATGATACCTGCAATTTTGGTCGCCTTGTCGGCTACCAAAGCGACTGTGGCTGCCACATCGTAATTGCAACTTTCAGCACCGTGTGCGCCGACTTGAAACACGCGGACAATGTCGGCTAGAGGCGCATGAACGGGTATTTCATAGAGCCGGTGCCCTTGGTCGCTTTCAAGCATCCCGACAAGGACAGTCCGGGCCGGATCGGCTGAGGGAGGTGGATTTCCATAAATGGCTTTTTCGTCCAAGAAATGTCCGGCCTTCCAGTTCAAGGGCAGTTCCATTGGATCAATTTATTGTTGTGCGATTGGACGATAACTGGTGGTTGAGAGCGCAAGCAGGATAACAAGAAAGGCCGTGGTGGCCAGCATGCTTGCCCCCATTTTCAACCTCCCGTCCGAAACACCGTCACCCCCAGCACCGCCACGAGCACGCCGAGCGCGAGCCGGATGGCGCAGCCGAGCTTGAGGCGCGCGTCGGTGGCGACCTTCCACTCGATGATGTCCCGGCAGCGCCACGGAGAGACGGTGAACCAGATACCGGCGATGATCCACAGGTAGGCCCACCCGGCCAGCACCCAGCGCCACTCCGACGGGTGCCAGCGCTGCGTATCGAGCACGAGCTTGGCCAGCAGCAGCAGCACCAGGGCAAGGCCGCGCACGGCGAGAAAGTCCTTCAGGTAAAGGCAGGTGCCCACGCCCAGCAGGCCGAAACCCGCATACATGAACGGCTTGAACACAGTGAAGTCCGCGATGCTCTCCTGCTTGAGGTGCCAGAGGAACCAGACGGTGGCGAGGGCGACCAACACGTAACCGAGGCCGGTGTTGCGCGGAAACTTGCGCAGGGCGTCGCGATAAGCCGCCGGGTTCTTCAGGCCGTAAACCTGCGGCAGGGCGAAACCCAGGCCTAGGACGATGCAGAGGGTGGAGAGGGTCATGCGGAGGGGACGACCACGGTTGGAAATGGATGGAAACGGCGCGATGCGTGTTGCGTGTTGCGTGTTGCGTGAGGAACGACGGACGGTGCGGCTGGTATCACGCAACACGCAACACGCAACACGCAATCCGTCTCGTAAGGGCCGTGGCCAGTCGCCCACCTGTTATTCTCGATACGCATCTGTGCTCAGTTCAAGTTCACAATCGCCGGGTCACCATACAGCGTGAAGGGGGCGGCGTGGACGATCTTGACGTCCATGACCTGGCCAATGTGCCGGTCGCTGCCCTCGAAGACGACGATCTTGTTTGCACGGGTGCGGCCTTCGAGGCGGGCGGCGTTCTTGCGGCTCGGGCCTTCAACAAGGATTTGCAGGACGCGGCCTTCGCAGGCCTTGTTCTTGCGCTCGGCGATCTCGTTGATGACGGCGAGAAGCTGGGCGTGGCGGGTTTCGATGAGTTCCTCGGGCAACTGGTTGGGCATCGCGGCGGCGGGGGTGTCGCGGCGCTGCGAGTATTTGAAGACGAAGGCGTTGTCGAACTCGACTTCGCGGGCGAGCGAGACGGTCTCGGCGAAGTCCTCGTCGGTCTCGCCGGGAAAGCCGACGATGATGTCGGTGGTGATGCCCATCTCCGGACGCACGGCGCGGAGCTGGCGGATGATCTCGAGGAAACGGGCGCGGGTGTAGCCCCGGTGCATGAGCTTGAGGACGCGGTCGCTGCCGGACTGGACGGGGAGATGCGCGCTCTCGACAAGCTTGGGCAGACGGCCGTAGGCGGCGACGAGGTCGGGGCCGTAGCCTTTGGGATGCGGGGAGGTGAAGCGGATGCGTTCGAGGCCTTCGATGGCGTGGACAGCTTCGAGAAGCTGGACGAAGGGGGTGGTGGCGGCAGGCATCCTGCCTGCCGTAGAGGGCGGCGTCTCGCCGCCCGGAAAGGAGGCGGTTTCAGGCGGTGGGGCCGGGAAGTGCGAGGCGTGCTCTGGCGAGGTGGCTTTTTGTCCGCCGGGCGGGACGCCCGGCTCTACGGCAGGCGGGACGCCTGCCGCCACGCGCCGGCCGTAGCTGGTGACGATCTGGCCGAGGAGGGTGATTTCCTTCACGCCGCGCGCGACGAGTTCACGACACTCGGCGACGATGTCGGGGATGGTGCGGCTGCGCTCCTGGCCGCGGGTGTAGGGGACGATGCAGAAGGTGCAGTATTGGTTGCAGCCCTGCATGATGCTGACGAAAGCGGAGACGGCCTTGCCCCGGGCCGCACCAGCGAGCAAATGCTCCTTGATGGTCGCCTCGCTGCCGCGCTCCTCCTCGGTATCAACGACCTTGTCGCGCCGGCCGGCGAGCAGGTCGTCCACATAGTCCGCCACGCGGTGGAATTTCTGGGTGCCGACGACGAGGTCCACGTCGGGAAGCTGGTCAATCAGTCCCCTGCCCCGGCTCTGGGCCATGCAGCCGAGGAAGCCGAGCACCACCCCGGGACGTTGCTTGCGGAACTGGCCGATGAGATTCTCCATCTTGCCCAGGGCCTTCTGCTCGGCGTTGTCCCGCACGCTGCAAGTGTTGAGCAGCACGACATCCGCCACGGCCTCGGAGGGGGCGAGGGAATAGCCTTTCGCGACAAGCTGGGCGGCGACGGCCTCGCTGTCCCGCTCGTTCATCTGGCAACCGTAGGTCTTGAGGAAAACGCTGGGCATGAAAACGAAACGGCGCGCAGCTTAGGCACCGCGCGCCGGTCGGGAAAGGGGAATGTGCGGCTACTCGGTGGTGCGCAGCTTCAGCCAGGTGGCGTCACTGCCGCCCGTGGGCCGCTGAACGCCGGTCACACCTGTGGTTGAAATCTGCAACGCATCCCAGCGATGCAATTCCACATGGCCGTCAGCAAACCCAAAGGCGGTGCTGCCATTGTGCATGGCCGCCGGACGGTTGCTGTTGTTCCACGAGCCATTGTTGACCGGGTCCATGTCCACCGCGAAGTAGCCATCGTCAATCGAGTTGATGTCCTCATGCACGAAAACATACAGGTCCGTCGGCTTGCCCATTTCTGTCACCCGCGTGTAAACCGGGTTGGGAGCCAGTGCCGCGCTCGGACGGGCGCTGCCGTTCATCCAATTGTTCATGGCGACGCTGCGGACAAAGGTGCCAACAGCCGCCGGATAGATGTAATTGTCTCCCGGACACCGGAAGATGGCCGCGTTCATCGCGTATTTCCCCAACTGGCAATGCATGAAGAGCGCCGTGTTGGTTTCATTGCCAGGGTTGTAGCCGGTGGCAGCGGGGCGCAACCCCTCGGCCGACCAGGTGTTGTTGCTGTTGCTCAAGGCCGTGGCTCCCAAGTTCCGGGTAATGCGGTCATCATGGTCGCCGTGATACAGGGTCCAAGCCAGTTGGAGCTGCTTGTTGTTGGACAGGCACTTGGTGGCGTGGGCCTTGGCCTTGGCCTTCGACAGTGCAGGCAAAAGCATCCCGGCCAGGATCGCGATAATGGCGATGACGACGAGCAGTTCGATCAGGGTAAAACCAAGGCGCGGGCGCACGGTGAGGACGGACAATTTCATGGTTGAGTGATCTGGGCCAGCGGCTTCACTGCGGTTCCGAGGCCCGGCTCTTGAGCCATTGAACGTCGGTGGGGTTGTTGGACGGCCGGTAAGCCGGGCCGGAAAGGTAAGCCGCCGCGCTGAGCTGGATCTGGTTCCACCGGTGAAGTTCCACATGGCCATCGGCGAACCCGACCGCGCTGGACTGGTTGTGCATGGCGGAGGGGGCGTTGCCGAAGGTGGTGGCCAGTTCGAGGCTGTCGAGCCGGAAGTCGCCGTTGTCAATGGTTGCCTCGTCTTCATCCACCCACACAAACAGGTCGCTTGGTCGCTGCAGCATGTCGATCCGCGTGTAGAACTGATAGAAAGGCCCGCCCGGGGTGTCCCGCGGCACGTTGTTCATCCAAGTGTTCATCGCCACGCTGCGGACATAAGGCTGGCCGCTGGGCACGTAGATGGTCTTGGCAGCGGTGCATTTGAACACCTTGGCCGCGTTGGCATAGCGGCCCAGCAGGGCGTCCATGAAGAACTGGGGGTTGGTCTCGCTGCCGTCGGAGGGGGAGGCACGCATGTTGCCGACGCACCAGGACTGGTTGGTGCCGGGGTTCAGGGCGCCCGGGGCACCGCAGCGCACGATCCGGCCATTGTTCTCGTCGTAGTAGAGAATCCAAGCCAGTTGAAGCTGCTTCATGTTGCCCAGGCACTGGGTGGCCTGGGCCTTTTGCTTGGCCTTGGAGAGCGCGGGCAGGAGCATCCCGGCGAGGATCGCGATGATCGCGATGACGACCAGCAGTTCGATCAAGGTAAAGCCAGCAGTGGCTCGCCTGGTGGCACAGGTCATTTTCACTGGATGGAATTGGAGGGAAGCGTCAGCCCAAGCCTTCATGGGAAAGCCATAACTTTGAACCGAGTCATTGGGCCGGGCAGCCATTCGTCACAGGGGCTTTTGGCCGAGTTCGTTAATACGAGGCCTTGCTTTTGAGCCAGTCTATGTCGGTGCTGTTGTTGGCAACAATCGGCACGGCGTTGGCCGTGCTCAATTGGTTCCACTTGTGAGATTCTGCGCGCCCATCGGCGAAGCCGATGGTCGTGGCCCCCCCGTGCAACGCCGCCGGTGCATTCTCGAAGACGTTGTAAGCAGCCCGCCAACTCGGAGTGGTCGGGGTGGCGGTGGTCACGTCCCCCAGATCAAGGCGGTAGATGCTGTCCTCGATGCTCAGGGGAGATTCATGGATGAACACAAACAAATCCGACGGCTTGTTCATGGAGGTCTGGCGGCTGAACATGGCGTAGCCGGGTGAGTTCAAGGAACCTTGCAGCCGGTTCATGAAGATGTTCATGGTGACGCTCCGGACATAAGGTTCCGAGCAGCCGGGGGCGGGAATTTTCTCCGACGGGCACTTGGAAATGCCCGCATTCCCAATATAGCGCCCCATGAGCGCGGTCATGAAATAGGCCGGGTTGGTATGACAATCGGGACATGCCCCCGAGTGGGCCGCGCCGGCCTGCATCCAGCCGGCAGCCCAGGTCCGGTTCGTGTCAGCGAGTCCGCCTCCGTAATTGTCGTTGGGGACCAGCCGGTCATCGTGATCTCCCGAATACAGCAGCCACGCCAGTTGAAGCTGCTTGTTGTTGGCCAGGCATTTGGTGCCCATGGCTTTGGACTTCGCCTTGCCCAAGGCCGGCAGGAGCATCCCGGCCAGAATCGCGATGATGGCGATGACCACCAAGAGTTCGATGAGGGTAAAGCCTGCCCTCGCAAGGTGGCGAATTGGCGTGCGCAGCAAATAAGTTGCGTTCATGGATGACACGTCGGGTCACAGGCAAACTAAACACTTCGGGGCATTTTGCAAACTGATTTGGGCGGGCGGAAGGGTGTGGGGGCGCATCCGCGCACTGCCCCCGGAGCGCGGCACTCCGGGCCGCAGCGGCAACCCTGCAGAACGGGCTGCGGAGCTTCCCAAGCCTTTCCCTGCTGCCAGCCGCTGCGGCCCAGAGGGCTGAGCTCCGCCGTCGTGCGGGGGCAGTGTCAAGATGCGCCCAGGGTGTGGGGTGTCGGGCTTCGCCAGGGAAATCATTTGCGCCACGCAATAGGGAGCGGCAAGGCTTTGAGGCACAGTGGGGAGTGAAGCGGGGAAACTACGAATGGACGCGAATGGACACGAATCGGGGAGGGAAGATGGGATGGCACCGCAGAGACGGGACGGACGTAGAGGTTGGCGGGAATCTGCGAAACGAAGCCATTGGCAAGGCGTGCTTGCAAACGGACTCCAAGAATCAGGGAAGACAAAGATGGAGGATTCTATGCCGTTGGAGGCGGAGCCCGAATTTGAGGGCACCAAAAGATTTGGGAAAGACAAAGAGGCGATTCGGAAGGGGGATTTTACGAAACGAAGCCAATTTGAAACCACGAAGGGACGCGCACCGGGGAGGGAAGATGGGATGGCACCACAGAGACGGGACGGACGCAGAGGTTGGCGGGAATCTGCGAAACGAAGCCAATTTGAGCTTCGAGACCCGGCGAACCACGAATGGACTCGAATGAACACAAATCAGGGTGGAATGATGGGATCGCCACCGCAGAGACGGCACGGGCGCAGAGGGTTACGCGAATATTACCGGCTCTTCGCTATTTTCGGTGGAACCGAGAGGCGGGCAGGGAAATTCCAAGTTCCAAGTCTCAAGCTCCAAAGAAACTCCAAAGCCCAAATTCCAATCGTTCCGCTTGCCACGCCGCCAGCGTTTCCGCCCGGATTCGGACCTTGGCCCAAGGGCGGACCCAGTGCCGGGCGACGCCTCCCTTTGAAGTTTGGAGTTTGGAGCTGCTTTGGCATTTGGAACTTGGGATTTGAAGCTTCGCCCACCCATGCCACCGAAAACAGGGGAGAACCATTTTACCAAACGAAGCCATTGCAGAATGACGGCAGCAGGGCCGGGGCGGGCACCCCGCCGCCGAGACTCGACCGGGAAATGTCGCGCTGCGCTTTTTGCCAAACGAAGCCATTACGGATGAGCGGAACGCGGCGGGATTGGACCAGCGGGTGCTGGTCGTCCAAGGTGTTGCCTGGCACATCCCGGATCATGCAATTGTGCCACGGGTAGTGCCAAGGAAGCCTAAACTGTGCCGCCTTGGCACAGCCGACTCATGGTCATCGCAGTCGTCCTCAAGTCATCGAGACTCAATTTTCGCTCGATTTGCTCAGCGTTTCGCCCGGAAACAGTTGAATTAACCGGGTTGGCACCCGTGCTGCTTGGGAAGAACCTGACTTTAACAACTTCATACTATGGCAAAAGTTCTGGGCATTGATCTGGGCACGACGAACTCCTGCATGGCGGTCATGGAGGGTGGCGAGCCGCTGGTCTTGGAAAATTCCGAGGGCAAGCGCACTACGCCGTCCGTCGTGGCGTTCACCAAGTCCGGTGAGCGCGTCGTGGGCGAGGCCGCCAAGCGGCAGGCCGTGACCAACCCGCGCAACACGGTTTACTCGATCAAGCGCTTCATGGGCCGCAAGTTTTCGGAAGTGCAGGAGGAGATCAAGCGCGTCCCCTACAAGGTGGTCAAGGCCCCCAATGGGGACGCCGCCGTGGAGGTCGAAGTGGACGGCAAGCCGCAGCAGTTCAGCCCGCCCGAGGTTTCCGCGATGATCCTGGCCAAGCTCAAGGCCGATGCCGAGACGCGTCTCGGTGAGACGATCACCCAGGCGGTCATCACGGTGCCGGCCTATTTCAACGACTCCCAGCGGCAGGCCACCAAGGACGCCGGCAAGATCGCCGGGCTCGAAGTGCTCCGCATCATCAACGAGCCGACCGCGGCGTCGCTCGCCTACGGCCTCGACAAGAAGAAGGACGAGAAGATCGCGGTGTATGACCTCGGCGGCGGCACGTTCGACATCAGCGTGCTGGAAATCGGCGACGGCGTCTTCGAGGTGAAGGCGACCAACGGCGACACCCACCTGGGCGGCGACGACTGGGACAACCGGATCATGGACTGGATCCTGGACGAGTTCAAAAAAGAGTCCGGCATCGAACTGCGCAAGCAGCCGGACGCGCTCCAGCGCATCAAGGAAGAGGCCGAAAAGGCGAAGATCGCGCTCTCCAGTTCGCAGGTCTATGACATCAACCTGCCCTTCGTGACGGCCGATGCCAGCGGGCCAAAGCACATTTCCACCAAGCTCACCCGCGCCAAGATGGAGCAGCTCTGCGACGAGTTGTTCGAGCGCACCATCAAGCCGGTGAAGGACTGCATGAACGACGCCGGCCTGAGCGCCGACAAGATTGACGAGCTGGTGCTCGTCGGCGGCATGACCCGCATGCCCCGCGTGGTCGAGACGGCCAAAACCTTGGTCACCAAGCCCCCCCATCAGGGCGTGAACCCGGACGAAGTCGTCGCCATCGGCGCCGGCATCCAGGGCGGTGTGCTCAAGGGCGAGGTGAAGGACGTGCTGCTGCTCGACGTGACCCCGCTCTCGCTGGGCATCGAGACGCTCGGCGGCGTGTTCACGCGCCTCATCGAGCGCAACACGACCATCCCGACCCGCAAGTCGGAAATCTTCTCCACCGCGAGCGACAGCCAGCCGGGCGTCGAAATCCATGTGCTGCAGGGCGAACGCCAGTTCAGCCGGGACAACAAGACCATCGGCAAGTTCCATCTCACCGACATCCCCCCTGCCCCGCGTGGCGTGCCGCAGATCGAAGTGACCTTCGACATTGATGCCAACGGCATCCTCCACGTCAGCGCCAAAGATCTGGGCACCGGCAAGGAGCAGAAGATCACGATCACCGCCAGCAGCGGCCTCTCGAAGGACGAGGTCGAGAAGATGCGCAAGGACGCCGAGGCCCATGCCGACGAGGACAAGGCCAAGCGCGAGGAGATCGAGATCCGCAACGAGACCGACAGCCTGGTCTATCGCTCCGAGAAGCTGCTCAAGGACAACGCCGACAAGGTGGACGGCGCGGCCAAGTCCAAGATCGAGGACGCCGTGAAGAAGGCGCGCGAAGCGCTCTCCGGCACCGATGCCGACAAGATCCGCGAGTCCCGTGACAAGCTCAACGAAGCCGTGCAGGCCGTGTCCGAGCAGATTTACAAGGCCGCCGCCGAGAAGGCGCAGGCAGGCAAGGCGGCGGGTCCCGCGCCGGGTGGCGGCGAGCCCAAGGCCGGCAAGGACGAAGAAGGTCCGGTCATTGACGCCGAGGTCGTGGACGAGAAGAAGAAGTAACGGCGGCTGACGAAGTTACTTCCCGCCCCACCCATCACCCACGATCCGTGAAGCCTGGCATCTACAGCGTGACCTTCACCTCCGCCGACGGCCACATTGGTGGCGGTCTGCTGGTGGTGGATCACGACCGGATGCATGGCGGGGACGCGGGCAATGCGTGGCGGGGCCGTTATCAACGGGAGGGTGACTTGGTCAAGGCGCGCATCGAGGTCATCAACTGGAGCGGACGACCGCACTCGTTGTTCGGCCCGTTGCAGAACTTCTTCGTGGACCTGGCCTTCACGGCTCAGGGCGATGACTTCACCGCCACGGGTAAGGTGGTTGGCCAGGCTTCCCTGACGCTCAACCTGACGGGCCGGCGAAAGGCCGACCTGGCGTAGCTTAAAGACTTTTCCCACGGCGGGTGCCGCGGGATTTGATTCGCAGTAGATCAAACAACAAACAAAAACAGAAACACACCATGGCACTAAACGTGAAACCCCTCGGCGACCGCGTCCTCGTGGAGCCGGCTGAGGAAAAAGAAGCGAAAAAGGGCGGTATTATCATTCCTGACACCGCGAAGGAAAAGCCGCAAGAGAGCGTCGTTCGCGCCCTCGGCACCGGCAAGACCGACGACGACGGCAAGAAGGTTCCCTTCGAAGTCGAAGTCGGCGACCGCGTGCTCGTGAGCAAATACGGCGGCACCGAGATCAAGATTGACGGCAAGGAATACAAGATCATGAACTGCGACGACATCCTCGCTGTGATCAAGTAATCCGGGCTCAAACCATTAACCCAGAAATCAGAAACTACTATGGCAGCAAAACAACTCCTGTTCGATGAAGCCGCGCGCCAGACCCTCCTCCGGGGCGTCTCCAAGCTCGCGAAAGCCGTCGCCGCGACCCTCGGCCCCAAAGGCCGCAACGTCGTGATCGACAAAAAGTTCGGTTCCCCGACGGTGACCAAGGACGGTGTCACGGTCGCGAAGGAAATCGAACTCGCCGACGCCTATGAAAACATGGGCGCGCAGATGGTTCGTGAAGTGGCCAGCAAGACCAGCGACTCCGCTGGTGACGGCACCACCACGGCCACGGTCCTCGCGGAAGCCATCTTCCGTGAAGGCCTCAAGCACGTGACCTCCGGGGCGAACCCCATCGGCATCCAGCGCGGCATTCAGAAGGCCGTGGACGCCGCCGTCGCGCACCTCGACAAGATCGCCAAGAAGGTCAAGGACAAGGAAGAGATCAAGCAGGTCGCGACCGTCTCCGCCAACTGGGACGCCACGATCGGTGAGATCATTGCTGACGCGATGGACAAGGTCGGCAAGGACGGCACGATCACGGTCGAAGAGGCCAAGGCCATCGAGACCACGCTGGATGTCGTCGAAGGCATGCAGTTCGACAAGGGCTACCTGAGCCCCTACATGGTGACCAACGCGGACACCATGGAAGCCAAGCTCGAAGACGCCTACATCCTGCTCTACGAGAAGAAGATCAGCTCCCTCAAGGACCTGCTCCCGCTCCTCGAGAAGGTCGCCAAGGTCGGCAAGCCCATGCTGATCATCGCCGAAGAAGTCGAAGGCGAAGCCCTCGCGACGCTCGTCGTGAACAAGCTCCGTGGCATCCTGAACATCGTGGCCGTCAAGGCCCCCGGTTTCGGTGACCGCCGCAAGGCCATGTGCGAAGACATCGCCATCCTCACCGGTGGCAAGTTCATCAGCGAAGACCTCGGCCTGAAGATCGAGAACCTCGAACTCACCGACCTCGGCCGTGCGAAGAGCATCGTCGTGGACAAGGAGAACACCACCATCGTCGAAGGCGGTGGCAAGTCCTCCGAGATCCAGGGCCGCGTGAACCAGATCCGCCGTCAGATTGACGAGACCACCAGCGACTACGACCGCGAAAAGCTCCAGGAGCGCCTCGCCAAGCTCGCCGGCGGTGTCGCCGTCATCAACGTCGGTGCGGCCACCGAGACCGAGATGAAGGAAAAGAAGGCCCGCGTCGAGGACGCCCTCCATGCCA
>CAZCBE010000115.1:0-24628 GCA_964496695.1 uncultured Klebsiella sp. | reverse complement strand
CGCCTCGCTCCGCTCGAAATGGGGTTCGACAGAGTCTCACCCTACCGGTTGAGCGAGCTTCGGGCGTGCCTCCCTGTAGCGCAGGCTTGCAGCCTGCTGTTTCGCGGGTTTTCAACCCGCAGACGCCACGCACATTTCTGACCCTCCCCAGATTAAAGGGCGGTCTGCCGGCTGCAAGCCGGCGAAACAGCAGACTGCAAGTCTGCGCTACGGGCGTTTGGCCACCTCGGCTTCGGCGTTCGGGTTCAATCGTCGCTACGCGACGAACTCATTCGGCACGCCTTCCCGTGGGTTGAAACCCACGGCTACCTTCGGGTGGTCGCTACGCGACCGGGGAAACGTTGACTTGCGACCGAGATGCTCGCTGCGCTCGCCTCGCTCCGCTCGAAATGGGGTTCGACAGAGTCTCACCCTACCGGTTGAGCGGACTTCGGGCGCACCTCTCAACCCTCAACTTTCAACTCTCAACTTCCCTTTTTCCGCCCTGCCCCGGATGCTCCACAGCCATGATTCAGAAGTGGCCGGTCCTCAGTTCCAAGCAGCTCGCGGACTTCCGCATCTTCACGGTGCGCACGGATGTGAAGCGCTCGCCGCGCACCGGAGCGGAACACGACTTCTTCGTCCTCGACACCCGGAGCTGGGTCAACGTCATCGCGGTCACGCCGGATGACCAGCTCGTGATGGTGGAGCAATACCGCCACGGCTCGGACACGGTGGAGCTGGAGATTCCTGGCGGCGTGATGGATGCGGAGGACACGTCGCCGGTGCTGGGCGGGCAACGTGAACTGCGCGAGGAAACCGGCTATGTGGGCGACACGGCGGAGCTCATCGGCCAGATTTTTCCCAACCCCGCGATCATGTCGAACACCTGCCACACGCTGCTGGTGCGAAACTGCCGGCTGGCGCACGCGGTGGAGTTCGACAGTTGCGAGGACATCCGCACGCATCTCGTGCCGGTGGCGGAACTGCCGGAGCTGGTGGCCTCGGGGAAGATTCAGCACGCACTGGTGGTCGTGGCGCTCTATCACTTTGATTTGTGGCGGAGGAAGCAGGCGGCCAGGGGCTAGGCTGGCGAGAGGCGCGCGGCATTTATGCTGCTTCACCGCGCGAAGTTCTTCCGTGATCCAACGCCACGCAGCGTTCGGACGTTGAAGCGGCATAAATGCCGCGCGCCACGCTCACACGACCGCGTAGGTGATGAGCGCGCCGACCACGACCATGAGCACCAGACCGGCGAGAAACACGTAGTCCGCCACCTGTTCCACTTTCGGCATCTCCTTCCGACCGCGGTGCCGCATGGCCCAGTAGGAGAGCAGGCTCGAGACGAGGAACAACAGCCCATCCAGCGCCAGCAGGTCATCGCCCAAGGTGCTGACCTGCTTCACGGTGGTGACCACCTTGAACAGGCCGATGACAGTCAGGCACACGCCAACCATCGCCACGGACCCGGAGAAGATGGTGGCGCACAGGTCGGGAGGCACAGACTTGGGTTCGTCGCTTTCGGACATGCGCAAAGGGGAACAGCAACGCGAGGGCTGGAAAAGGGAAATCAATGGGAGACGAGCGTTTCATTTGCGTGGCGCACGGGCGCGAGGGCGGCGGGGGTGGCAGGGTCGGCGGCAGGGAGGAACCACGAATGGACACGAATGAACACGAATCAGGGAAGGCGGAGGGCCGAGGTGGGATTACGAAACGAAGCCATTGGGGCTCAGCGCGGGGACTCGACATGGGAATGTCGAGCAACTGGAACTTTACCGAACGAACCCATTGGGAGGGCCGCGCCGACTCCCCTCACCCCAACCCTCTCCCCTCCTCCGAGGAAGGGAGAGGGAGAAGAGCGCGGGACGGTCGCCATGGGTGTATATGATTGGCTACAGGAATTTTGCCAAACGAAGCCATTGGGGAAAGCCACGAGCATCTCGCGCTTCACCCATCCGCGCCCGCGCAAATCCTTTTTGCGTGTCATCCTCCCGGCCCTTTGCCACTCTGCCGCCATGATTCTGACGCCGGCTGAACTGGATAGCCTCGTGCGCGCGCAGCACTCCTCCCCGCACCAGCTCCTCGGCATGCACCCGCTGGGCGATGGCTCGGGCCTGGTCGTCCGCGCGCTGCTCCAAAACGCCGCCACGGTCGAGGTCGCCCCGGTGCATGAATCGGGCAAACCGCGCTTCGCCCTCCAGCGCGTGGATGAGTCCGGCGTTTACGAAGGCACCACGACCGAGGCCACCCGCGTGTATGCCTACGATCTCGTCATCACGGATTACCAGGGCAACACCCGGCGCACCCGCGACCCGTATTCCTTCTGGCCTTCCCTCGGCGAGACCGACCTCTACCTTTTCGGCCAGGGCAACGAGCGCCGTATTTACGACAAGCTCGGCGCGCAGCTCCGCGAAGTGGACGGCGTGCCCGGTGTCAGTTTCGCCGTCTGGGCCCCTGGAGCTCAGCGGGTCAGCGTGGTCGGGCAGTTCAACAACTGGGATGGACGCTACCACCCGATGCGCCTGCTCGGTGCGTCCGGGGTGTGGGAGTTGTTCGTGCCCGGCCTGGGGGAAGGCACGCTCTACAAGTTCGAGGTCAAAAACGCGCACGGAGCCATCGTCCTCAAGACCGACCCTTACGCCTTCTTCTTCGAGCCCGCACCGCAGAACGCCTCGATTGTCTGGAACAACCGAAAGTTCAAGTGGAACGACGACGCTTGGATGGAACAGCGCCGCGCCCGGCAGCCGCTCCGTGAGCCCCTAAGCATCTACGAGGTCCATCTCGGCTCGTGGATGAAGAAGAGCGTGGCCGAGTCCTACAGCTACCGCGAACTCGCGCCGCTGCTGGTGGAATATGTGCGGCGCATGGGCTTCACGCACGTCGAGTTCCTGCCCGTCTCCGAGCACGCCTACTATCCGAGCTGGGGTTATCAGGTCACGGGCTTTTACTCGCCCACCTGCCGCTTCGGGACACCGGATGATTTTCAGTTCCTGATCAACTCCCTCCACGAGGCGGGCATCGGGGTGATCGTGGACTGGGTGCCCGCGCACTTCCCGCGCGACGAGTGGGCGCTGGCGCGCTTCGATGGCACGGCGCTCTATGAGCACGAGGACCCGCGCCAGGGCGCGCATCAAGACTGGGGCACGCTGATCTTCAACTTCGGCCGCCACGAGGTCCGCAACTTCCTCACCGCGAACGCGCTCTTCTGGTGCGAGCGCTTCCACATTGACGGGCTGCGTGTGGACGCCGTGGCCTCCATGCTTTACCTGGACTACTCGCGCAAGGAAGGCGAGTGGGTGCCAAACAAATACGGCGGTCGCGAGAACATCGAGGCCATCGAGTTCCTCCGCGAGTTCAACCACCTCGTCCACACCGAGACGCCCGGCGTGCTCACCATCGCCGAGGAAAGCACCGCGTGGCCGCTGGTCACGCGCCCGCCGTATCTGGGCGGTCTGGGCTTTTCGTTCAAGTGGAACATGGGCTGGATGAACGACACGCTGCGCTACTACAGCCGCGACCCGCTCTACCGCCGCTACCATCAGCACGACCTCACGTTCGCGATGCTGTATCATCACAACGAGAACTTCATCCTGCCGCTCTCGCACGATGAGATTGTCCACGGCAAGTGCTCGCTGCTCGGCAAGATGCCGGGCGATGAATGGCAGAAGTTCGCGAACCTCCGCTCACTGCTCGGCTACCAGTGGCTCTTCCCCGGCAAGCAACTGCTCTTCATGGGCTGCGAGTTTGGCCAGTCCGCTGAATGGAACGAAAACCGTTCCCTCGACTGGTGGCTGCTAGAGCAAGGCCCCTACCATGCTGGCGCGCAACGCTTCCTCGCCGACTTGAACCAGGTCTATCGCGCGCACCCCGCGCTCTGGGAAGGTGACTACGACCTCGAAGGTTTCCAGTGGGTGGACTGCTCGGACAATTTGCACAGTGTCCTCTCCTTCCTGCGCCGCACGAAGGACGGACGGCAGCAGATGCTCGTCATCCTCCATCTCACGCCCGAACTCCGCACCAACTACCGCATCGGCCTGCCGCACGGCGGCTTCTGGCGCGAAGTCCTGAACAGCGACGCCGCGATCTACGGCGGCAGCAACCAAGGGAACATGGGCGGCGTGAAGGCCGAGGAGATCGAGATGCACGGCCAGCCGTGGTCTGCCGAGTTCACCATCCCGCCGCTGAGTGCAACGGTGTTTGTGTTGTAGCAGGTGGCGGCAGGCATCCTGCCTGCCGTAGAGCCGGGCGTCTCGCCCGGCGGGACGAAGGTTGCGACGTCAGGACGCTTGTCCGATCATTCGTAGCGGTGCTGACTCAAGTGGCGTTGTGTCCGGGCGGCGGGACGCCGCCCTCTACGTCAGGCGGGACGCCTGACGCCACCATCCGAGGTCACACCATCTCGTAACTCCATGGCTTCCGCTGCTCGCGCGCTGGCTCAGCGCTCAGAACGGTCAATTGCCAATCGGCTCGTAAGGAAGTTTGCCGAACTTGAGGGTGGCCAGGCGGTTGGTAACTTCAATTATGCCGTTGGTCGTGCTGCGGACAATCGCCACAGAGAACAGTTGGTTTGTGGGCTGCTGAAGGAAGTCATCCGTGTAAACATACGCCTCACCAACACCTGCCAGAGACCAGCGCGGACTCGGCTTAAGCGTAGTCAGCGCCGCGGAACTGCCGCACATTCCATCTCCCACGAAGACACCGTTGCCGTCATACTGATCGTAACGGAAGGCACTTTCGCTGACAGCCTTCACCTGGAAGATGTTCGTCCGCGTGTCACTTCGCACCACCAGCCAGCCATCAACATGAACGCTTTCATCAAAAAAACAGCCGACCCCGTGTGTCCATACGGCCTTGGCCGAAACGAAGCTTGGAGTGGTGTAGAGTATGCGCTCAGATGTTTGGATAGGGCCGTAATACTCACGAATCATGACAGAGCGGGAGCGGGCATCCTCGTAATAGCTCGTCTTTCGACCCACGTGGGAAGAAACAAACCGAGAACCAAAAAGCATCAGGAGCACTGCCAGCGCAGCGCCACCGGCTACTGAAAGCCAGATCGTTGCCGGGCGCGCACTCACACCATCTCGTAACTCCACGGCTTGCGCTGCTCGCGCGCCAGCCACTTGTTCGCTTCGGCGTCGCCGACGAACTGCTCTTGAGCCGGATTCCACTTGAGTGCGCGGCCCAGGCGCATTGCGATGACGCCGAGGTGGCAGACGCTCACGGAGCGGTGGCCGATTTCCACGTCGCAGATCGGCTGCTCGCGCGAGCGCACGCAGTCGAAGAAGTTCTTCATGTGGTTGTCGCTCGTGTAGAGCCGCTTGGCGCTGGAGGGCAGCGGCGTGGTGAGCAGGTCGCCGTGGCTGGCCTCGATCTTGCCGCGCGTGACGAAAATCCAGCCGTCCTTGCCCTCGAAACGCACGCCGTGCTGCTGCGCGGACTTGTCCGTAACGGAGCCGTTCCAGCCATTGCCGTGCGTGCTGCGGGTGAGCTGCGTCACGCCGTTCGCATAGGTGTAGGCCACGGCATACTCGCTTGCCGCAGTGAAGCCGTCGGGAATCATCGGCACGAGGGACTGCCCCTCGATGCTTACCGGGCCGCTGCGCTCGAAGCCGGTGCCCCAAAGGGCGATGTCGTTGTGGTGCGCGCCCCAGTCGGTCATCGTGCCGCCGGAGTATTCCCAGAAGTAGCGGAAGGTGACGTGGGTCTTCTCCTTCACGTAATCCGTCTTGGTCGTCTGCCCTTGCCACATATCCCAGTCCAGCCCGGCGGGCACGGGTGCCGATTTGAACGGCCCCTCGCGCCGCCCGTGCGGCAGCCAGACGTTGACGTGCTTGAGCTTGCCGATGCGCCCGTTGCGCACCAGTTCGCAGGCGAGGCGGAAGTTCTTGTCGCTCCGCTGCTGGCTGCCGGTCTGGAGAATGCGCTTGGAATCGCGGACGGCCTGCACGAGCCGCTTGCCTTCATCCACGGTCAGCGTGAGCGGCTTCTCGCTGTAGATGTCCTTGCCCGCCTTGAGCGCGGCGAGGTTCACCAGCGTGTGCCAGTGATCCGGCGTGCCGTTGACGATGATGTGGATGTCGTCGCGCTCCAGCAGCTTGCGGAAGTCCTTGTAGAGCTTGGCGGCGGGCCAGGTCTGCTGCGCCTGCGAGAGGTTCGCATCGTCCACGTCGCAGACAGCCAGCATCTGTCCAAGCGCCGCCGCTTCGCGAGCGACGCCGCGCCCGCGCCCGCCGCAGCCGATGAGCGCCACGCCGGGCTTGTCATTGGCACCGAGCGGCTTGGTGGCGGCCTGGGCGGACTCGTCGAGAAACCACTGCGGCAGCGTGGTGGCGGCAGCGACGGCGGCGCTCGTTGTGAGGAAATGGCGGCGGGTGTTGAGGATTTGCATGGCGTAAGCGGGTTGCGGTTACGCATCAATAAACCAGCATTCCGCGCGGAACCAAGTGCAAATTCTGCCGAGGAGGGATGTGGAACACGAAGGACTGCAAAAATCAAGGCGCGATGCCGCATCCCGGCTCGTCACCGCCTGGGCGCATCTCGACACTGCCCCCGGAGAGCGGGTCTGCGACCCGCAGCGGCCACGCTAGTCCCTTGCGGTTCGTGTAGTCCAGCGGGACGGGGGATCGGACGTTGCTGCGGGTCACAGACCCGCGCTCCGTCGGCTTTCGGGGGTAGTGTCAAGGTGCGCCCTCACCGCCTCACGCTCGAGAATTAGCCTTTCATGCTGGCGGCGAGTCTGGCTTCATCTGCGCCCCGAAGTCGGGAGCGCAGGATTAGGATCAAGATCAGGAGCACGAGCGTGGCGTTGGATTCCTGCTCTTGATCTTGATCCGAATCCGCCCCCCTTCCCCAACTGTTTACAAACATGAACACACCGATTGCCGGTCCCGATTCCCTGCCCCTCATCATCCTCAAGCCCCGTGAAGCCGACCGCGTCGTCGCCGGGCACCCGTGGATCTACGCCGGAGCCATCATGCACGCGGGCAAACCGCTGGAGGACGGCGACCTCGTCCAGATTCGCGACCACCGGAAGCACTGGCTCGGGGTGGGACTTTACAACGCGAAGTCCAAGATCACCGTGCGCGTGATCACGCAGGAGCACGTCATGGTGAATCAGGCCTTCTTCGAGGCCCGGATTCGCGCGGCGCTGGCCGTCCGCCAACGGCACCTGCCGGGCGCGACCTCCTACCGCGTGGTCAGTTCCGAGGGCGACTTTCTCAGCGGCCTGATCGTGGACAAATACGATGACGTGCTCGTGGTGCAGACGCCTTCGCTGGGCATGGACCAGCGCAAGACCATGATCCTCGCCGCGCTCAAGACCATCTTCAACCCGCGCGCCATCGTGGAGCGGAACGAGATGGCTTCGCGCAAGTTCGAGGGCCTGCCCGAGGCCAATGGCATCCTCGAAGGCACGCTCGACGGCCCGGTGTCGGTGAATCTCAACGGCCTCAAGTTCGAGACGGACTTGCGCGCCGGGCACAAGACCGGCCTCTACCTGGACCAGCAGGCGAACTACCAGCGCACCGCCGAACTCATCGCACTCACGCCGGGCGCGAACGTCCTGGACTGCTTCAGCTTCCTCGGCGGCTTCGCACTGCATGCCGCCCGCGCGGGCGCCGGGCATGTGCATGGGCTGGACCAGAGCGCGGATGCCATCGCCGCCGCGACCCGCAATGCCACGGAGAACGGCCTCGCGGACAAATGCACCTTCGAGGCCGCGAACGTCTTTGACTGGCTCAAGACCCAGACGGCGGTCGGCCCGCATGAGAAGCTGATCCCCAAGTTCGACGCCATCGTGCTCGACCCGCCGTCCTTCACGCGCAACCGCGCCTCCGTGCCGGACGCCCTGCGCGGCTACAAGGAGATTCACCTCCGCGCGCTCAAGCTGCTCAAGCCCGGCGGCCTGCTCGCCACCTTCTGCTGCTCGCACCATGTGGATGCCCACACCTTCCAGGATGTGGTCCTCTCCGCCGCATTCGACACGCGCCGCGTGCTGCGGCGCGTCGCCGCGTTCAGCCAGTCGCCGGACCATCCCTTCATCCCCAGCATTCCCGAGACGGAGTATCTGAAGGGCTATGCGTTTGAAGTGGTGCGATAGGCAGCGGAGCGCCGAGCACCCGCTCGGCGTGAACCCTCGAATCCAGAAATGGCCCGCGAAACACGCGAAAGCAAAGCGCTTTCACGGACCCGCAACACATGCCGCAGGCTCCAGGGCTGAAAGCCCGTCCGGTGACAGCCCGGGCTGGAGCCGAGCACCGCGAGGTGGAGGCCCGGGTTCCCGGTCTAAATCGTCACCGCCCTGAAAGGGCGGGACTCGGCAAGGTGCTGAAAACAGTCCCGCCCTTTCAGGGCGGTCATGCTTCGCTGGCCATGCTCCCCGGGGCTTCACCCCGGGCTGTCACCGGGCGGGCTTTCAGCCCTGATTTGCGGTTCCCGTTGCCTCCCGCAGGAAACCACTTTTCCCTTTCGTTTGTTTCGCGTGTTTCGCGGGCTCACCGCTTCGGAGTTCAAGCTGATGCCGAGCGGGGGCTCGGCGTTCCGACAGGCTGGAATCGGCGCGCGGCATTTATGCCGCTTCACCGTTCGGAAGCCGCTGGGAGTGAGCACGCCAAAGCTGAGCGCACGTTGAAGCGGCATGAATGCCGCGCGCCCGGGAGAGTGCTCACCCGCCCAGCGCACCGGGCTTTGTCCGCACATGCATCGTCTGCGTCGGGAAGGCGAATTCGATGCCCTCGGCGTCGAAGCGCCGCTTGATCTCCAGGTTCAGTTCCTGCAACCCGGCCAGATGGGCCTTGGCCTCCACGCCGTTCCACCAATGGACGATGTAGATGTTCAGCGCTGAATCGTTGAACTTGTTGAAGCTGATCCACACGTCCGTCGTGAGCGGGTGGGCGCGATAGACTTCCTCCAGGATGACCGTGGCCCGTTTCACCTTTTCCGTCGGCGTGTCATAGGTGATGCCCAGGTTCATCTCCGTCTTGATGTTGGGCCGCGCGGTGACGTTCGTGATGGTCGAGTTGCCCATCGTCTTGTTGGGAATGGTGACGAGGTGGCCGTCGAGGTTGCGCACGCGCGTGCTGCGCATGCCAATGCCTTCCACCGTGCCATCCACCGTGTCCAGGCGGATGCGGTCGCCCACGCGGAAGGGCTTGTCCGCGAAGATGGCCACGGCCCCGAAGAGGTTGGCCAGGGTGTCCTGCGCCGCGAGACCCAGCGCGAGGCCGCCGATGGACAGCGAAGCGACGGCGGCGGTCACGTTGACGCCGAGGTTCTGCATCGTGACCAGCAAGGCCACGGCCATGAGGAAGGCCTTGATGCCCTTGCGGATGACGATGAAGAGCTGGTTGTTCATGCCCTTCTCCGCCTCCGCGCCGCGCTCGGCCCAGAGGTCCACCAGCACGTCAGTGACCTTGAGCGCCATGTAGGTGACGGAGACGGCGAGGATGACGACGAACGCCTTGTGCAGCCACGCCTCCACCTCGGCCGGCCAGTGGAAGATGCTCAGGCCGATGTGCAGCAGCACCACGAACACCGCGACCTTGATCGGTCCGTTCAGCAGTTCGAGCAGACGGTCGTCGAGCGTCGTCTTGGTCTGACTGGTGAACTGCCGGAGCCAGACGCGGGTCAGCCAGTCGAAGAACTTCGCGACATAGAACGCCAGCACGATGTAGATGAGCGAGGCGATGTATTGCCACAGGGGGTTGCCCAGGAACGGCGTGCGCAGCGGCTCGAAGCTGTCCAGGCCGAAGGTGAGCAGCTCCCGGCGCTCGGCGGCGAGTTGGGTGAGCAGGTTCGTGACGGGCAGGGGCCGCGCGGGCGCGTTCGTCACGGCGACCGTGTTCGTGTTGGTCTGCGCCGCCAGCCAGGGTGGCAGCGCCAGCAATAGGAGTGTCCACAACACGGCGGACAGGCCAAGTAACTTCCACTTCGCAAACATGCGGGCAGTGTGCGGAAACGAGTGGGCGGGCGGCAAGCGCGGAGCGCGGCTTTGTGCCTCGCGTAGGGAGGTGGTGAAGGCAGCCGTGGGCTTCAGACCACGGTCAAGGCCAGGAGCGGGCACGTCGCGTAGCGACGTTTGAACTCACCGAACAGACGTGCAGCTCCAGCGTCGCTACGCGACACCCGCCGGTTCACGGTCTGGCCGTGGGCTGAAAGCCCACGGCTACCGTCGGGCAGTCGCTGCGCGACTTTCAAAACCAACGCGCTTTAGGTTGCAGCCAGCGCCGCCAAACCCAGCGGGCGCATCTTGACACTGCCCCCGCACGACGGCGGAGCGCGGCCCGCTGGGCCGCAGCGGCTGGCAGCAGGGAAAGGCTTGGGAAGCTCCGCAGCCCGTTCTGCAGGGTGGCCGCTGCGGCCCGGAGTGCCGCGCTCCGGGGGCAGTGCGCGGATGCGCCCAAACCCAGCGCAACAAGTTGAATCCCATTGCCTACCGCCGGCGTCTGCTTATCGTGACGCCGTTCCCGCGACGGGCGCATTCAGCGCACTGCGGGCCGTGTTCAAATCATGAACTGTAAATCCTTCCTTGTGCTGACGGTTGCCGCCGTCGCCTTGTCCACCACCGCCGCCCGCGCCGATCTGGCGAACAGCGGTGACAAAATCCTCCAGCAGGAGCTGCGGCAGGAACAGATCAAGGCCACCACCGGGCGCGTCGGCGCGCAGCTCGGCGCGGTCATCGAGGAATACGAGCGCAACGGCCTCGAAGGCGACGACGTGGTCGTGCTCAAGGCCATCCGCGGCGTGCTGGACAAGCTCAGCGAGAAGGAAATCAGCCGCGTCGTGACGCTCCTCCAGCAGTCGCGCACCACCACGGACGCCGATGCCTCCCGCCGCAACGCGCTTGACGCCTTCGCCGGGCAGAAGACCGTGACCGTCCAGCTCCGTTCGCTGCTGCTCGAGTATCAACGTCAGCAGGCCTTGCAGGAGATCGCCGCGCGCTTTGCCGCGCTGGCCCGCCGCCAGGGGGACAACCTCAAGGAAGTAGTTGGCCTCGCCACCCTGACGAAAGGCCGGGACGCCCGCCGCACCGAGACGGCGCATCAGGTCGCGCTCCAGCTTCAGGAGGCGGAGCAGAGCACCATCGCCGACGAGTCCAAGATCGTGCTCACGAAGCTGCAGAAGGTTGTTGCCCTGATGGACGGACCTGCCGGCGAGCGCCCGCGCACCGCCCTGACGAAGGCTGAGGACACGCGCCTGACCGCCACGCTGGATTCCGCGACGAGCGACTTGAAGTCCTCGAACCTCCTCTCCGCCGCCGGCAATGAGAAGCGCGCCCGCGATGTCTTCCAAGACCTGGCCAAGCTGCTCATGCCCGCCCGCGACAATCTCGAAGTGATGAAGCAGGCGGTGCGTGATCTGGAAAAGGCCATCGAGCAGCAGAAGGAAGTCAACACGGAGACCAAGGAGGCCACCAAGCCCAAGGCCGAGAAGACCGAGGTGGCCGAGGCCGAGAAGAAGCAGGCCGAGGTCGTGGACAAGACTGATTCCATTCGCGAAGACGTGGAGAAGGCCGCGCCCAAGGCGGCCGACGAACTCAAGGCCGCCGTGGAGAAGCAGCAGGAGGCTCGCGCGCAGTTGCAGGAGCAGGCCGCCCGCCGCACCCCGACCGAGCCCGCCGCCACCGACAAACAGGAGCAGGCGCTCGCCAAGATGCAGGACGCGAAGAAGACCTTGGAGCAGCAGATCGCCAAGGCCGAGGCGGCGCAGCAGAAGCCCAAGGACAAACTGGCCGACTTGAAGGAACTCAAAAAGAAGGTTGAGGAACTCGCCGCCAAGCAGGAGCAGGTGAAGGAGAATTCCGAGAAGGCGGAGAAGACCGCCCCCGCCGAAAAGAAGCCCGAGGCGCTCGCCGCTCAGGCGGCCAAGCAGGAATCGGTGAAGGCCGAGACCCAGCAGACCCAGCAGGACGCCGCCGCCAACGCCCCCGAAGCCGCCAAGACCCTCGGCGAGGCCGTGCGCCAGCAGGAAAAAGCCCAGCAGGCCCTCGAAAACAAGGCCAACGCTCCGATGGCCCAGCAGGCCGCGAAAGACGCCCTCGACAAGGCGGCGCAGCAGCTCGATTCGCAGATTGCCAAGCTCGAAAAGGCCAAGGAAGACCTCGCCAAGCTGGACAAGCTCGGCAAGGAGATTGGCAAGATCATGCAGGAGCAGCAGAAGGTCGCGACGGACACTGCCAAGGCCGCTGAGAAGCCGGACAACAAGCCCAGCCCGCAGACCGCCAAGGATCAGGGTGAAGTCGCCAAGCAGACCGAAGCCGCCAAGGCCGAGGCGAAGGAAGTTTCCCCCGAAGCCGCCAGCGACCTCGCGAAAGCCAAGGAAAACATGGCGGCCGCCAAAGCCGACCTCGAAAAGCCGGACGCCGCTGCCGCGCGTCCCGAGCAAGCCAAGGCCATGGCCAATCTACAGGCCGCCAAGAATGCCGTGGAACAGAAGAAGCAGGAACTTGCCAACGAACTCGGCCAGCCGCCGCCGAGCAACACGCCGCAGCTCGCCAAGGCTTCCGAGGCCGTCGCCGCCGCGCAGAAGCAGGTGAACGAGGCGCTGGCCAAGCTCGACCAGCCCGCCGGCCTGCAGGATTTGCTCAAACAGAAGCAGCAGGAAATCGCCGCCGCAGTCGCGGAGAAGGCCAAGGCCCAGCCGCAGTCCAAGCCCGTGGCCGAGGCGAAGCAGGCTGCGGAAAAGGCCGCTGAGAAGCTCGGTCAGAATGATTTGAAGGGTGCGGTGGGCGAGATGGCCAAGGCGCAGAAGAACTTGCAGGAGGCCGCGCAGGCCGAAGGCCAGCCCGCCGGTGAAAAGCCGGATGGTGCCCCCGCCGATGCGAAACCGGCGGATGGCAAGCCGGCTGATGGTAAACCAGCGGATGGCAAGCCTGCCGACGGCAAACCGGCAGACGGCAAGCCCGCCGATGGTAAGCCTGCTGACGGTAAGCCCGCTGATGGGAAACCGGGTGAAGGCAAGCCGGGCGAAGGCAAGCCGGGCGAAGGCAAACCCGGTGAAGGCAAACCCGGCGAAGGGAAGCCGGAAGGTGCCCAGGCCGGCAAGCCGCAGCCGACGCTCCCGCAGCTTGCCAAGCAGCAGTCGGACGTGAAGGCGCTGACCGAGGCCCTCGCTGCGCAACAAGCGGCACAACAAGCCGCTCAGCCGCTCGATTCCGCCGCCCAGACCGTCGCCCCCCTCGCCGCTGGCGAGGCTGGCCCGCTCCCGCAGCAGGCGCAGCAGGCGCTGGAGAAGGCCTTGGAAGCGCTCACCCAGGCCGCCGCGCAAGCCGAGGCCGGCAAGGCCCAGCCCGCGCAGGCCAACGCCGAAGCCGCGCAACAGGCGCTCTCACAGGCCGCCGCCGCCCTCGCCCTCGCTCAGGAAGGCGTCGGCCAGCAGCAGGCGCAGCAAGGTCAGGGAGAAAAGGGCAAGGGCGAGAGCCAGCAGAAGGGCAAAGGCCAGGCCAAGGGACCCGGCGAAGGCAAGCCCGAGGCCAACAGCAAGGAAGGCCAGGGCGACGGCAAGGGCAACTGGAACGGTGAAGGCGGCACGGATGGCAAGACCCGCGAAGCCCGTGGCACCAGCGGCTTCCTCGGCCTGCCGGCCCGCGACCGCAACGCGATCCTCCAAAGCCAGACCGAGCGCGCCCCCGAGGAATACAGCCCGCTCGTCGAGCAGTATCTCAAGAACCTCTCTGACTCCGCCGGCACCAAGCCGCGCGGCAGGTAGCCGCTCCTGACTGGAGATGGGAGCATCTCTTCCCCCTGCCCTTTGCCCGCTCACCCAACGAGCGGGAGCAGTCAGACGTGCGCCCAATCTCAGCAGACGTCACCCACACGGCGCATCGCCAGAACAGCGGTCCCCAAGCATGGAGTCCCGCCTTCAGGCGGCGGAGCGTCCGACTGTCTATGGGCCTGCTGCGCAGCGTCTGGAGCGCAGTCAGGTTCCACCGGCTGAAGCCGGGACTCCGAACGCGATCCATGGAACAAGTGAGCGCGTCCGGCCTTGGCTCTCGTGGATCGTGGCGATATGTCTGTGTCTGGCTCCCCACCTCGCCTCCGCCCATACCGCCTCGCTCACGCGCGTGGACGCGCTGCTCGCCACAAACTCCCTCACGCTGACCTTCCAGCTCAACCAGCCCGACCTCCTTCAGTTCCTCAATGCGCGCACCAACGAGGCTGTCATCCAGATGACGGCGGCCGACGTGCGCACGCTCGCCCCGCGCATCGCCGACTACGTCCAGTCGCGCGTCCGCTTCAACCTCGACACCAACGCACCCATGCGCGGCGCGCTCTCGAACTGGCCGCCCGCCCCGCTCAAGCTGACCATCGAGGAGCGCCCGGGCGAGATCTCCCCTGCCCCGCTGCCGCTCACCCTGCGCTGGGAGATTCCGCCGACCGCGAAGCAGCTCGAACTCTCCCTCTCGCTCTACGACACCACCGGTTTCGCGGCGCTGTTTGAAGTGCTGTTCCATCGCGGCAAGGACGTTCCGCCCGTGCTGCAGCTCGTGCAGTCGCGCCAGGCGATGGTCATTGATCTGGATGCGTTTCAGGAGGACACGCGCGGTGCGGAAGCCAAGCCCGCGCCACCCGGCAGCACCTCCGCGCCGCCGGCGCCCGTGCGGGGCAACTCGATCCTGTCGTTCATCGAACTCGGCTTCACGCACATCCTGCCCAAGGGTCTGGACCACATCCTGTTCGTCCTCGGCCTCTTCCTGCTCAGCCCGAAGCTCAAGCCGCTGCTGTGGCAGATCACGGCGTTTACCATCGCGCACTCCATCACCCTGGCGCTCGCGGTGCTGGGCATCTTCGCGCTGCCGGGCCGCGTGGTGGAGCCGATCATCGCACTGTCCATTGCCGTGGTGGCAATCGAGAACCTCTTCCGCCAGGAAGTCTCCCCGTGGCGCTGGGTGTGCGTCTTCGGCTTTGGCCTGATTCACGGCATGGGCTTCGCGGGCGTGCTCAGCGAGGTGGGCCTGCCGCCCGACCAGATCGGCCTGGCGTTGATCGCGTTCAACCTCGGGGTGGAGCTGGGCCAGCTCGCGGTCATCGCCCTCGCCTTCGGGGCGACGAAGTGGTGCGAGGACCGCCCGTGGTATGGCCCCTGGGTGCGCCGGCCCGTATGCCTGCTCATCGCGCTGGCTGGGCTGGTGTGGATGGTCGAACGGCTGATGGCATGAAAACGCACGCCTGAGCACTGCTGAGACCCCAGCCCAACTGAAGCTTTCCCCCGCCCCGCCGTCCGCTTAGTGTCCACCCAATCTATTGCACCATGAAACTCCGCGCCCTGCCCGCCTGCGCCCTCGTCGCACTGCTCGCCGCCGCCGGCCCTGCCGCCGCCCAGCTCACCCTGCCCGTGCCGCAGCCGGTCGTCGGGGCCCGCCAGCCTTCGCTGAGTCCCAACGGGAAACGGATTGCCTTCGTCTATCGCGGTGATGTCTGGGTGGCGCCGAGCGAGGGCGGCCGCGCGACGGCGCTGACGTCGCACGTCGAGTCGGACGCCTATCCAGTCTTCTCGCCCGACGGCCAGTGGATTGCCTTCGCCAGCAAGCGCAGCGGCAGTTGGGACATCTTCGTCGCTCCGGCGGACGGCGGCCCGGCGCAGCAGATCACCTGGCACGCGGGCACGGAACTGCCCGGCGGCTGGAGCCCGGATGGCCGGCAGATTCTCTTCGCCGGACGGCGCGAGGCTCCGAACTTCGCGCTCTATGCCGTGGACTTGAAGTCGCTGGCCACGGAGCGGCTCTGCGAGGACTACGCCGCGTTGAACTACCCCGCCTTCTCCCCCGACGGCAAAACGGTCGTCTATGGCCGCTACGGCTTCCCGTGGACGCGGCCGCGCTATGTCGGCGCGGCGGCGGCCCAAATCTGGACCCTGAATGTCGCCGACGGCCGCCGGAAGCCGCTCACCAATGACGACCGGCAGCATCTCTGGCCACAGTTCCTCCCCGACGGCAAACACCTGCTGTCCGTGACCGTGGGCGAGGTTACGCCCTCGGCCAGCACGATGAACGCCTCCATCGGCAAGCTCACCGACACGCCCGCACGCACGCCCAATCTCTGGACCTGTGACCTCGAAGGGAAAGGCAAACCGATCACGCAGTTCAGCGGTGGCGCGGTGCGCTGGCCGAGCGTGGCGGGCAAGTCCGGGGACATCGCCTTCGAGTATGGCCCCGACCTCTGGCTGCTCAAGAGCGGCGCCAAGAGCCCGACCAAGATCAAGATCGTCGTCAGCGCGGACGAGAAGCAGACCACGCGTCGCCGCGAGAAGCTGACCGCCGGCGTGACCGAGGCCGAGCTTTCGCCGGATGGCAAGACGCTCGCCTTCGGCCTGCGCGGCGACATCTGGAGCGTGGCGACGGACAAGACCAAGGGCGTGGCGGGCCGCAGCGAGGAGTTCGCGCGCCGGCTGACGGACTGGGTGGGAGATGACTCGGACTTCATCTGGTCGCGCGACGGGAAGAAGCTCTATTTCACGTCGGACCGCGAATTTAACACCCGGATCTACGAACTGGACCTGGCCACGCTCGCCGTGAAGCCCCTGTGGCAGCGGAACGAGGACGTGACGCGCCTCTCGCTCTGCCCGGACGGTCATCACCTCGCGTTCTGGGTCGCGGGCAAGGAAGGCGGGCTCTACACCCTGCACCTTGCGGATGGCACGGTGAAGCGCGTCGTCCATGTGCCCGGCACGCACTGGCAGGTCTCCGGCGGCGGGGACTTCGCGTGGTCGCCGGACATGCAGTGGATCGCCTACACGCGCAAGGGCGAGAACCGCGCGTGGAACATCTGGATCGTCCCCTCAGCGGGTGGCGAGGCCAGGAACGTCACGCGCCTCAACGCCCACCACAGCCAGCCCACCTGGTCGCCGGATGGCAAGTATCTCTTCTTCCAGAGTGACCGCGATGGCAACGGCCTCTATGTGCTCCCGCTCCAGCCCGAGACCGCGCGCATGACGGACACCGACCTCAAATTCGAGAAGCCCAAGGACAAGGTGAAGGTCGAGATTGATTTCGCCGACATCCAGCGCCGCATCCGCAAGCTCGGCTCGCAAAACCCGGCGGCGGACCTGACCGTCACGGCGGACGGCACCATCGCCTTCATGTCCGAGGGCGATGTCTGGACCGTGACCTACGACGGGAAAGAGACCAAGCGCCAGACCACCGGCGGCGGCAAGAGCGCGTTGCGCGTGCTGAGCGAAAGCAAGAACGCGCTCTTCGTGCAGGACTCGGCCACCTGGAAGTTCAAGCTCGGCGACGCGAAAGGCCCGGAGAAGGTCACCTTCAGCGCGGACTTTGACCGCGACGTGAAGGCCGAGCGCAAGGCGGCCTTCACACAGTTCTGGCGCTCCTACCACCACAACTTCTATGACCCGAACTTTCACGGGCGCGACTGGGAGGCCATCCGCAAGCGCTACGAGCCCCTGCTGGATGCCGTGGAAACACATGACGACTTCTCCACCGTCCTGGGCATGATGATCGGCGAACTCGAGTCTTCCCACAGCGAGGTGACGCCCGCGGCGGCCAGTGTGCCGGAGCCGGTCACGCCGAACCTTGGCTTCACGTTTGACTACAAGCATGCCGGCCCGGGAATTCGGGTGGCGGATGTTCCGGCTGGCGCACCGGGGTCTTACAAGCAGACGCAGATCAAGCCCGGCGACTACATCCTCGCCATCAACGGCCAGGACGTTTCGCTCAACGAGAAGCTCTACCAGCTCATCAACGACCGGCAGGACCGTGAGTTCGAGTTCCTCGTCAACAAGGAGCCGAAGAAGGAAAGCGCGCGGAAGGTGCGCTACAAGGTGCTCACCGCCGGCGAATGGGACGCACTGGCGTATCAGAACCGCACCGAACGCCTGCGCAACTACGTCGAGAAGCAGAGCGGCGGCAAGCTCGGCTACCTGCACATCAGCGCGATGGGCGGCGAGAACCAGGCCCGCTTCGAACGCGAGGCCTACGAATACATGAGCGGCAAGCAGGGCATGATCATTGACGTGCGCTTCAACCGCGGCGGCAACATCTCGGACACGCTGATTGACTGGCTCGAACGCAAGCAGCACGGCTGGTATCGCCCCCGCGACGAGGGAGCCGAGGCCGCGCCCAACCGCTCGTGGGAGAAGCCCGTGATCGTGCTGATGAACGAGCACAGCTACTCGAACGGTGAGATGTTCCCCTACGCCATGCGCCAGCGCGGCATTGCCAAGATCGTCGGCATGCCCACGCCGGGCTACGTGATCTGGACGTGGTCCATGCGCCTGACCGACGGCACGGGAGCGCGCATGCCGCAGGGCGGGGTCTTCCGCATGGACGGCACGAACATGGAGAACAACGGCGAGCAGCCCGACTTCCGCATCTGGCTCACGCCCGAGGACTGGCTCTCCCAGCGTGATCCGCAGCTCGACAAGGCGATTGAACTGCTGGCGCCCACGAAGGTGACGGAGGTCAAGAAGTAGGCGATGCGGACTGCAGGGTCCGCTTACAGAACCTCAGGCTCGCGTTGAATTCGCCTCCAGCCAGGCGGAAAAGGCGGCCTCACTCATCTCGCCAGCGGCGAGTGCAAGCACACGCACCGTCGCGTCCACCTCGCCTGCGACGAACCGCTGACCGTTGAGTTCAAGGAACGTCACGGCGACGACGAAGCCCGTCCGCTTGTTCCCATCAATGAACGGATGGTTCTTCACGATCCCGAAGCCATAGCTGGCCGCGAGATCGAAAATGGTCGGCTTGCCATAGGCGAACAGGTTCAGGGGCTTGCCCAGTGCGGAATCCAGCAACCCTTCGTCACGCACTCCGGCGGCTCCGCCGAACTGCGCGAGGGACTGCTCGTGCAAAAGGAAGACCACCTCGCGCAGCACCCAGACCGGCTCTTTCATTTGGCCAGTTCGCGCAAGGTCTGCCGATACCGCTTCATGACATCCCGCGCCACTTCCATCTGGCGCGTCACCTCGGCCCTGGACGGGCTCAATCGCAGGCTGCCATCCGGTCCCTCGGTCACCGACACAGAGTCCCCCTCTCCTGCTTGGAGATGAGCGAGCGCCTCTTTCGGCAGTATGACTCCTATCGAGTTGCCAACCTTGCGAAGTTTAAGTTCCAGAACCATGCATCCAGCGTATCCACAAATGTTATAACGTCAAGTTGGCATGCCCATCCGTGCTCAGCGCGCCGGTTTCAACAATCCACGCTCACCCAGCCACTCCAGCGAGCGCCTTTGCCATGCGTCCCACTCCTCGCCCTTGTAGCCATTGTAGCCGTGATTGCCCTTGGGGAATTCCTGCAACTCCGCCGCGACGCCATGCTTCTTCAGCGCTTCGTAGAACAT
Source organism: uncultured Klebsiella sp. (assembly GCA_964496695.1). GTDB lineage: Bacteria > Verrucomicrobiota > Verrucomicrobiia > Limisphaerales > SXTU01 > SXTU01. The sequence goes on along the minus strand of CAZCBE010000115.1, from coordinate 5,360 downwards.
CTGGCTGTGCGCCACCGGCACCACCGCGTCCGTCCGCGCGTGGGTCAGGAATGCTGGCGGGGTCTTGTCGGTGACCTGCTTCTCGTTGGAGAAGAGTTCGATGAGTTCGAGCGTGGGCGTTGCCCTGAGCAGGTTTTTGCGGGAGCCGCCGTGCGTCTTCTCGCCCATGGTGATCACCGGGTAAACCAGCACCATGAAATCCGGCCGGCAGCTTACCCGCTCGACCGGGTCCGCGGACTTGGCATCACCGGCGTCGAAGTGCGTTCCCGCCGTCGAGGCCAGATGGCCGCCTGCGGAGAAGCCCACGATCCCGATTCGGCGGGGATCAATCTTCCACTCAACAGCGTGCGAGCGGACCACGCGGATGGCCCGCTGCGCATCCAGCATCGGCCGATGGTAGTTGCCCGCCGGCAGGCGATATTCCAGCACGATCCCAGCGATGCCGTGGGCGTTCAGCCACCGCGCAATGCCGTGCCCCTCGCCCTCCACGACGCGTCCGCCATAGCCACCGCCCGGGCAGATCACCATGGCCGTGCCCGTGGCGCGGCCAGGCTCCGGCAGATGCACCGTGATGGGCACCTTGACCTTTTCCGACTTCCCATCGCCGAGCGGAGCCTCGTCCGGCCAGAGGGTCAGGCGCAGTGGTTCGGCCGCCGTGCTGCCGGCAACTCCACCCAGAATCAGGACAGCCAGAATCAAACCCAGCAGCGGCAGTGGATGTTTTGAGGAAGTTTGCATAATCAGTTTCTATCGGCTTCTGAAGCTGGACGTGAACGGAAACGAATCTGCTCAGCCAATCAGGCGCAGTGGCGGCTCAATCAAATGAGCTACGCGCGTCTTCAAGCCCGTGGGTGAAACGGGAAATCCGTGTAGCCCGCCGCCGTCGGAGCCGACCAGTCCTTCAGTTCGGCCGGTGGATTCAGCTCCCAGCCGTTCGCGAATCGCTCGACGAGATCGGGATTGCTCAGGTATGGCCGCCCGAAGGCGATGAGATCCGCCTGGCCGGAAGCGATCGCGGCCTCCGCCGTGGCCTGGGTGTAGCCGCAATTGCCCAAGAGCGGCCCCGCGAACACCGCGCGGAACTCCGGCAGCGTCATCGGAGTCCCCAGCCCGTGGCTGCCAAACGCCAGCCCGTCAATCACATGCAGGTAGGCCAGCCCGTAGGCATTCAACTGCGCGGCGACATAGGTGAAAGTCTCGCGGAAATCCGGCGCTCCCATGTCGTTGAAAACCCCGTTCGGCGACAAGCGCACGGCCACCCGATTGGCCGGCCACACCGTGAGGATCGCCTCGGTGATTTCTTTCAAAAAGCGATACCGGTTCTCCACGCTGCCGCCGTAGCAGTCCGTCCGATGATTTGTCTTCGAGTCGAGGAACTGGTTGATCAGGTAGCCATTGGCCGCGTGAATCTCCACGCCGTCGAATCCGGCCGCCTTGGCCCGCTCCGCCGCCCGCCGATAATCCTCCACCACGGCGGCGACCTCCGCCGTCTCCAGCGCGCGCGGCGTCTCGTAAGGCTGCTTGCCGATGGGCGTGTGAATGTAATCACCGTTGATCTTGATGGCCGAGGCGGACACCGCCGGCTGGCCGCCGTGGAAGCTGCTGTGCGACGCCCGCCCGCAGTGCCAGAGCTGGAGAAAGAACGGCGTGCCCCGCGCCCGCAGTGCGGACGTGATCTTCGCCCACCCCGCCACTTGCGCGTCATTGTAGATGCCGGGCGAATCCACCCAGCCAAACCCCTGTTCAGAAATCGTCGTCGCCTCCGCGATGATCATCCCGGCGGAGGCGCGCTGCGTGTAATACTCCACCATGAGGTCGTTCGGCACCCGCTCCTGGCCGGCACGGCCTCGGGTCAGAGGAGCCATCACGACCCGGTTCCGCAGCGGCAGACCGCGCAGGTCGAACGGAGCAAGCAGATGCGGAGAAGAACTGGCAGCAGGGGTGTGATTCATCGTTACGGGTCGAAATGGTGGGCACTTGCCGGGGTGCGCACAAGCCGCGAGTTCATGGCCGATGACCGCAGGGCGCATCCGCACACTGCCCCCGGTTTCGCCCCGCCGGGCAAGCGCGGACGCTTGCGGCACGGCCGGCCAGAGGCCGGCGCTACATAACGCCCGCGCCCCGCGCGCCGTATCGCCCAAGCCGCCTACCGCTTCTTCGGCAGATTCACCTTCGTCTTCTGCTCGGCCAGTTGCAGAAGCTGCGCGGGGGTGACGATGCGGGACCAGTTCAGGAAATCCGGGGCATCCTTGTCGCTGCGTGGGGGCTGCGCGAGGGTGAGGGAGGCGAGCTTAGGCTCGAAGAGAGTGGCGAAGGCGGCGACCTCGGTCATCTCGGGGCTGGCGTGGAAGTGGAGCGGCAGCTCGCCAAAGCCCGGCAGTGCCCGGGCGGCCTGCGAGGCGCGATGCACGTCCCAGACCTGGGAGCTTGCCAGCGTCTCGCCCAGCAGCATGAACCGGCGGCGCATCTGGGTCTGGTAGCGCTTCTCGCCGCCGAGGGCCGTCATGCCCACGCCGCGCGGGGCGAAGGTGATGTAGGCCGCCTGATGGTCGCGGACATAGCGCATCCAGCCGTCGAACTGCTTCTTGAGCTGCGGTGGCACGGGCGACTTCGGGTCCACGCCGGCACGGGCCAGTTCCTCGCTGAAGGCACTGGCGAAGCCGGCCTTCGCGAGCTGCAACTGCTGCTGCCAGTTTTGCTCGTCCACCGTCTCGATGTGCAGCGCCTTGGGCGCGGCGGCGGTGGGCTGGGCGAGGTAAAAACGCAGCCGGATGCCGCTCTCGCTGTCGAACTCATGGACGGTCAGCCGCACGCCGTCGGTTTCAGTCGTGGCGACCTGGCGGACGTTGGCGGGAGCGGTGGCGGCGGGCCATCCACCGAAGGTTTTGGTCTGCAGCAGCGCCATCGCCTTCTGCGGCTCGAAGCCGGCGGAGTCCACGGCGAGCTGGGTGAAGTTCTCATAGCACTTGCTCGTAATTTCGTCGGCCGGAAGCTTCTCGAACACCTTGAGCTGCTGCGGGGTGAAGAGCTTCTCCGCATAGTTCGGCACGGGGGCCTCGCTCTTCTTCAGCCACTTGTTGAACCAACGCATGACAGGCACCTGCAGCTCCTGGGTGTCTTTGTGCGGGCCCTCGGTGAGGATGAGGCCGAGCTGCTCGGGTTTGTTGTAGAGATCGTAGATGCCGCGCACGCGCTCGTGGACCCGCACCACGCCATCGAGCGGGAAGATCGTGTCCTTGTCCGTGTTCACGATGAGCAGCGGGCGCGGGGCCATGAGCGCGGCGACCTGCGCGTAGTCCCAACGATAGGTGTTCACCATGAACATGCAGTCGCAGTGGCCTTCGACCGTGCCGTCCACGACATGGCTGTGGAGGTCCACGATGCCGGCGGTCGGGCAGGCGGCCTTGATGCGTTCGTCGAGCGCGGCGATCCACCACGAGTAAGCACCCCCGCCGCTGCGGCCGGTGACGCCAATCCGCTCGCCGTCCACGTCCTTGCGCGACTGGAGGTAATCCAGCGCGCGGATGCAGTTCCACGCCTCGGCGGCGGCACTGGAGTAGCCGCGCGAATTCCACCACCACATGTCCTTGCTGTGCGTGCCGTGGTGGATGCCCTCGATCTCGCCGAGCTGCACGGTGTCAATGATCAGGCACACGTAGCCGTTGCGCGCGAACCACGCGCCCCAGTGCTGGTAGCCGGCCTTGGCTCCGTAGCTCACGCCGTTCGTCTTCACCACCGAGTGGCCACAGACGTAGAGAATGGCGGGCGCGGGCGCGGAGAGCCTCTTCGGGACATAGACATTGCCGGTGACATAGAGCCCGGGGCGGGACTGGTAATGCAGCATCTCGACCGTGAAGTCCGGGTGATCCAGCGTGCCGGTGACCGTCGCCTTCAAGTCCGTCTTGGGCGGCAACGGATCGAGGCCGAGCATTTCGAAGAGCTGCTTGCGCGCGGTGACCTTGTATTTGTCCCAGTCCTCCAGCGTGCGGATGTCCGCCAGGGAACGCTCGCCCAGCGTGCGCGTCTCGGCCCGGAAATACTCGGCGAACATCCGGTCGCCGGCGGTGGCGTTAGTGGGGAACTTCCCGTAGAGATTGCGGTAGGCGGCGGCGGACGCACTGGTGCCGGCCAGCGCGAGCACAGCAGCAAGGAGGACGGCGGCTTGGGATGTCATGCCGCTGTTGGACGTCACTGCCAGCCGGAGCCATCAGCCAGCCGAACTGCGCAGAAGCCTTTGCCGGCGACTTGCAGCCACCGTCCGTGAGCTACAGCAGAACGAACCGCCTGCGAGCTCTCCACGCGCAACAAGGCGGCTACAAGCCGCCGGCACGGGGCTTAGTTGGAACGAATGGTGGCCGTGCGCCAGCACCCACGCTGGGCTCGCCGCGCCGAAGCAGAGCGCAGGTGGGTGTTGAATCATAAATTGAGCCCGAACGCCGAGGTGGAACTGGGTAGCACAGGCCACCGGCCGGTGCCGGCCGGCCACTGGCCGGACGGAACGGCGAGACGGCCACCTATCAATTTGATGCTCAAAACCAATTTGCCCGTCGGCGTCGTTCCGAGCGGCTGGTAACCGCTCGGCACAGGCTGGTAGCCTGTGCTACCCGGCGGCGGTGCCGCCGCTACTTCGGAGTTCAGGTTGAAATCAACCATGACGGTCCTCTGACGGGCTTGGAGCAATGCGTAGCGAACGGCGATGCAACTCCGTTGGGGACGAAATTGTTTTGGAAGGGTGACCCAGGGTAGCGCGCCCGTCTCCCAAAGCACGGCGAAGGCGGATGCCACGCCACCGTGGGCTGGTGGATGGAATCCCGTTGGGATTCTGACACAAAGCTGATAACCTCACTTTCGCTATGGACAAGCGCTTTCAAGTTTTCGTCAGTTCAACGTATGCCGATCTCAAACATGAACGGCAACGGGTTATCCAGGCGCTGATGGAAATGGATTGTATTCCTGCTGGCATGGAACTTTTTCCGGCAGCGGATGACGAGCAGTGGGCATTTATCAAGCGAATCATCGATGATTGTGATTACTACTTGATAATAATCGGAGGACGTTACGGCTCTGTAACCCCGGAAGGAATCAGCTACACGGAAAAAGAATTTAATTATGCGTTAGAGCGTGGCCTAAAAATCGTTGCCCTGCTTCATGAAGAACCCGATTCAATTCCAGTGAATAAGTCAGACATTGACCCCGTGCTTCGACAGAAGCTCAAAACTTTTCGAGACAAGGTGGCGACAAATCGCTTGGTCAAGTTTTGGAAGGCAGCAGATGAGCTTCCGGGCATGGTTGCGCTGAGTCTTTCGAGGCTCTTGCAAAACCTCCGGGCTTGAATGCCTCGCAGGAGCGGTTTCGGGTGG
>CAZCBE010000114.1:0-24695 GCA_964496695.1 uncultured Klebsiella sp. | reverse complement strand
CGCGCCAAACTCGGAGAAATAATGGCAGACACTTCAAGGACAGCAGACTAGTGGGTGGGACGGGCACCGCCCATGGGGTCTAACCCGACTCAATCCAGTCGGAAGAAGAACGCACTGAAGGCGCGCCCGCGCGTGCGGAGCGCGGCGTTTACGCCGCAGAAAGCCTCGACCGGAGAAGTGCGTATGAGCCACCCGTGACGTGCTCACGTTTCTGCGGCCTGAAGGCCGCGCTCCTCAGCACCGGCGCCCGCCCGCTTCGGATACGGGTGCAACGAAACGATGCCCCGGAGAGCGGGAACTCAATTCTTTGGCTCACGCATGAGGCGTGCACCCATCAAAAGGAACACCACCCCGGCCGCCAGAAACAACAGGTCGAACCAGAACTGATACGGATGCCCGGGCAGCACATGATGGATGCCCAGCAAGTGATGGTCCACGATCCCCTCCACCAATTGGAAGAGTCCCCACCCGGCCAGCATCGCGCCGACCAGCGTGCGGCCATTTCCAGCCGGGGCCGGCGGCCTTAACGCGCGGAACAGCAGCGCCGTCCCGGTCAGAGCGATGACCCAGAGCGCCAGGTGGAACCAGCCGTCCTGCGTGTTCTGGACCTTGAGTTGCGCGATGGTGGCGGCCTGGCAATGGGCCGTCACGCAGACCAAGTGATGCCACCCGAGGATCTGGTGCAGCACGATCCCGTCGGCGAAGCCACCGAACCCCAGGCCGAGCACGAGGCCCGCCTGAACCAGCGGTTGAGCCAGCAGCCGTCTCATTTCAGAGGATCGTTGTCGAGCAGCGGGACCGGCACCACAGGCTGAAGGTCTCCCGGCCGGATGAATTCGGTCTGATCGGCGGTTGATTCCTGCCGCGCCGTGCGGGCGAGCCGCTCGAAGCGCGCCTTGATGCGGTCCAGTTCCTCTTCGGACAGCTCCTCGATGTCCAGCAGCGAATTGTGCGCGGCCTTGGTGGCCCGGATCAACTCATCGAGCTTCAACTGCACGGCCTCGCTCTCGCGGTTCTGCGCGTTGCGGATGAGGAAGATCATCAGGAACGTGATGATGTTCGCGATGGTGTCAATGACGAGCAGCCAGGTGGTGCCGTAATGGAACCAGGGTCCGGTCAAGGCCCAGATCACGATGATGGCGATGGCGAAACCAAACGCCATGGGGTGGCCGCTGGTATGCACCACCGTCTTGGCGAATTTCTGAAAGCCGCCGAGCAGCCGGGCTCCCACGCGCCGCCCCGCGATTGGAGGGTCACTGTTTTGCATCAAGTTCGTGAGGCCAGCTTCGCCTCACCGCACGAGGAGCCAGGGATTAAAGCTGCCCGCTGGGAGTTTCCGGGGCTCATAAGGCGGGGGGAACCAGTTCGCTCGTCGGGCAAGGCCCGGGCGTGCATTCCAGCAACCGCTGCTGCGTGGCTTGCAGGCACTTGATGGCCACCTCGGTGATGCGCTTCATGAGGGCATAACCCAGATCGTGGTCCAGGTCACATTGCTCGCGCAGGCGTGTGCCATAGAAGGCGATCACCCGTGTAGGCTCGAGCGCGCGGGCGCTCAGATGCACGTAATAGGGCGGAAACAGCCAGGACCATCCCAGATCGTCACCGGGGCCAAGCGTCTGGATCGCGATGGCTCCACGATCTTTTACTTCGGACTCCAGCACCACCTTGCCGGTCAGGATCAGGAAGAACCGGTTGGCCGGGCTGCCTTCTTGAAGGATCACCTCTCCGGCTTCGAACCCAACCTCCAGTGCCGAGGCCGTGAGCAGCCTCACATGCTCCGAGCGCAGACCGGCGAAGAAGGGCTGCTGGGCGATGCGGTCGTGGAGTTCCGGTATCGAGGAACCCGCTTCGGTTGCAGAGGCAACCCGTGCCGCCGGACCTGCTGTCTCCGGAGCTGGAGGGGTTGTGGTTGGATTCATGGTGGGCAACCGTGGAAAAGTTCGCTGGCTGCTCCCGGTTCACAGGCTGGCGGCGGGATGCTTGGCGGCCTGCAGCATCTGGTCGTGCTCGGCGGCGGCGATGCCTTCTTCGACCAGCCGGGTGCGGTCACTCTGGCCCTCGGCATCCTCATCCTCACTGGCGGCGACCGGTGCCTGGTGTCCGGGCGAGCCCGGCACCGGGTCCCAGCGTTCGGATTCGGGAGCCGCTTCAAGGAGGGTCGCTTTCGGATCGGCGTCCGGCTCGCCCGTCAACTCCCGTTTGGCTTGCTCCCAGTCCGCCTTGGACGTCTGTGCCGCCGAACGGCCATTGATGACGGCGAGTTCGAGGGCGCGTTCCCGCACTAGCTTACGGGTGACGGTGCCCAGGCCGGTGGAGTGTTCCGTGAGGATCCCCTGCTTGAGCGGGTTTGCCAACACCGGCGGTTGAGTGATGTCCATGGAAGTAAGTGCTGGTGCCGCGCGGTTCAGGCCCGTTGATCGGCGGCCCTGACCTCGCTTGCGCTGAGCAACGGTAGGAGATTCAGCTTGGCAGCGGCCATGGGGTGTTCACCCCTGCCCCACCATGGCCGTCTTCACAGCGCGGCGATCGGAACCGCGTCCGCCGCGAGGAGCTTGTCCACGGCTTCCGCGGGCAACGTCACGAAGATCGTGGAGTCCTCGTAGCTGATCCGATCAATCTGGCTGGTCGGGATCGGCACGTCCTCGCCGGAAAAGCGGTTGCCCGTCCGCACGACCACTTCGAGAATCGCCCAGCTCTGCGGGTCCACCCTGAAATCGCAAACGTGGCCCATGGTGCCGTGATTCGTCTGGACCAGATAGCCGGCCACCGCCTGGGAACTGCGCAGGTGCGCATCGGACCGCCGGGCCTGCGGGTTGACGACCCCGGTGGCGGTCGGCTGGGCGAGCGCCGGCCCTTGTGCTCCGGGGAACCCGGTCGGCCCCCACAAGCCCGCGCCGTTCCAGTAGCACGGCCAGCCGTGGTGCCGGTAATACTCCTCCTCGTATTGGCGCGAGACGGGCTTGTGTGAGTCAATCGAAGGGCTGTCCTCGATCTGTTTGCGGGTCAGATTCACCAGCAACAACATGCTCGCCTGATGGAGCGGGCCGAACGCATGGGGCGCAATCAGCACCTTGCGCCCAGGCAGCCAGGAACCCGTGTCGGCCACCACATAGCGCACCGCCCAGTTTTGGTCGTCGAAGTAAAAGTCCTTCACATGACCGATGGCGCAATCCACGCCGCCGAGTGACTTGCCGTATAATTCTTTGAGGCTCTGTAACATGGTGTGCCGTTCTAGGTTAATCCTGTGCTTCTGGACCGCGCCCACGCCTTGGAGCGCAGGGCGGCCATGTCTCAACGACGGGAGATCTGCCGCGCGACGAGATACCCGATAAGCGCCCCGAGCCCGACCCCGACGGCAATGGCTTGATAAGGATGATCACGCACGACTTTGTCGGCGGCTTTCGCGCCGGCAACCGCGCGGTTGCCGACGTTTTCGGCCATGTCCCCGGCGCGCTCCAAGGCGGCGGCGAGGCGCTTGCGGGCTTCGCCGACTTTGTCTCCCGCCACATCGGCGGTGGCCGCCATCAACACGCGGGCGTGTTCGGCGAGATGTTCCAGGTCATTGCTGATGGCTTGCGGTGTTTTGCTCATAAGTGTGTGGGTTCTAGGCGTTGGTGTTTTTCATAGGCAGATTCTCCGCGGCGGCGAGATGGGCTTCCATCGGCGAGTGCGGCACGGTCAGGATCGAGTTTCTCCCGCCAAACGGATTGGACACGCTTTCCTTGGCGAGCGGGTCGGCGATCCACTGGCCGTCCACGACCAGGCAGTATTCGTAGGTGCCGGGCGCCAGGGCCGTTTCCTTCCACCAGCGGCCACCCCCGGCCGGATGCAGTTCCTTGGCCTCGGGCTGCCACTGGTTGAACGTGCCGGCGACGCAGACCGTGGCCGCCGTCGGATGCGTGAATTCAAAGCGCACGGGCACCGGGTGGGGGCCGACGCCGAAGCCGGTGACATGGTTATGGTTGTTCTTCATGGGTGGGGGAGTGGTTCTTATGCTTTTGTGGTTTTCGCTGGGAATTGAGGTGGGGAGACCATGGATGGCATGGCCGATCGGCCGGCCCTGCTGGTAATGCGTGCCGACCCGCGCATCAAACTGGACCCGTCCGGCCTCGAACAACGTGACGATGTCCGAGCCGCCGAACGCGAAAAATCCAAACTCCTCCCCTTTGGCCAGCACCGCGCCCACCTCGGCGGTGAGGGTGACCGAGGAGACCTGCGCCATGCCAATCGGCAACACGGCAACCATCCCCAAGGGCGACTCAATGACGATCAAGCCGCGGTCCTGCGTAAACTGGTAGCCCGTGCCGTCCACCACATCCAGTGACCCATCCGCTTTCCGGATGACGCCCAGCGTCACCTTGCCGGCGATGTTCCGCACCTCCCGGACCACGCCGCCCACGGGAAGATGAAAGCGGTGGTAGTCCGTCACGTTCAGGAAGCTGTGCGTGAACATGCCGCCATTGAATTTCTCCTGATAGGGGCTGCCGTCCAGGAGGTTGAGCACGGACCAGGTCAGCCCTTTCACCTTGATCTTGGAATCCGCCTCAATCGGCCACTGGCCCTGAAAGACGCTGTCCGCCGGGGACACCACCACCCGGTCATCCCCCAGCCCCGCCACGGGACGCTTCCCCGGGCGAACCTGACGCGCGAAGAACTGGTTGAACGTGAGCCAGCCGCTGGGGCCAGGATAATAATCTTCGAGGTGGTAGCTGGGGTTGGTGAGGAAGGTGGCGATGCTGGCCACCGACTCCGTAGTATCGAGAAAGGCACCCCACTCCGCCGCGAACTGGCGCGTCCACTCCTGAAACACCGCGTCCTCCAGCAGCAGGTCCCCCGGCGAATGGTCAATGAGATAGTAGAACTCCAGCATGAACGCGTGGAGATTCCGGCTGGTCGGGATCAAGGTGACCATGCGGTTCAGGAAATTATAGTATTGCGCCAGGGACCCAACTTCGGGCCGTCCGGCCTGCCAGATCGAGACCTTGAGTGCGTCGAGCAAGTCCGGCCGCGTTTTCAAGAGCGCGATCAACTCCTCAACGATGGGCTGCTGGGCCATGGCCCCTGCGTCTGGCGAGCAAGGTTTGGAAGTCGGGGCGCCGCGCAGTTCGCCTGAACGGTCCAGGGCCGCGGATGACTCAACTGATGGTTGATGGTCGCCCTTTGGCTCGAAAGGCTGGCTTGAGTAATTCACGGGCGGCGGATCGGGCATGGGTCCGAGGGGGTGGTTGATGCTGGTAGCAGCCAGTCACCCGGATTCCCGGCAGGCCACGACATCCCACTTCGCATGACGCGACATTAGCGGCGCATTCCGAGGCCGTTCTATTCGGTGTTACCCGGTGGGGTGTTCACCCCACCGGTGACTGGCGGCGGTGGTGCTCAGGTGGTTGCACCCGTTGCAGCCCCTGCCAGCGACGGGTCTTCGAGTTGCAGCTCATTTGCCGAAGCTCCCGGAGTGCGTTTGCCCGGGTGCAGTGCGGAGATGTCCGTGCAGGCAAAGCTCGCGGCTTTGCGCCGGCGGGCACTGCATTCAGCCGGGGTTCCGACGTGGCGATGCCAAGGCGGAGGTGTTGAACCTGGTGCTCAACGGTGCTGCCTCGGCTGTTCTATGGCCAACAGCGGCGGCTGTCTCAGCGTGGCGAGTATGACCTGTGACCGCCCAAATAGCATTAGGTGTTCACCGTAGGGCATGTCTCCAAGAGAAGCTTCCTTGCGCCGGTCAGACCCAGGCGCACAAGCCGGGCCGTCACTGATGCCCGCGGTCTCGACCTGCCCGCCAGTGCGACCCACGGTCCAGCGTGGGGATTCTCCAGAATGCCCCGTTAATCGGGTTGTGGCAGGGCCGGGGATGCGTGTCATCGGCGTGAGCCGCCAGGTTTCTCCAAGTCCGGCCAGACACCATTTCGGGTCGAAAAACTCGAAAATGGAATGCGGTAATCGCCGCGAGACAAGACGCTGAAGGCTTAAGCGAAGGTAGGGTTACACCCCATATAACCTGACTCACCACGGGCACATTCTAACCGCACGTTAATAAATGAATGTGTTCAGACACATCAAATGCAAGCGGGGGAACTGTCTTATCCCTTTTTGAAAGAACCAATAGCCATGATCGCCAAACATCTCCAATCCGCGCGGTTGCTCACGACTCTCTTGCTGGGGCTGGCCATCCCGCATCAGCTCACCGCCGCCGGCCCGGCCGTGCTCAATCTCCGTTCGACCGCCAATTTCTCGATTCTGGCCGGAGCCGGGATCACCACCACCGGTGGTGGCACGATCAACGGAGATGTCGGCGCCAGCCCGATCGCCGGTTCGGCCATCGGCGTGACCGACGCCCAGGTAAACGGGATCATCTACGCGGTGGATGCCAGCGGGCCGGCCGGTTCGGTGATTGATCCCGCGCGGCTGACCACGGCCAAGGGTGATCTGACCACGGCCTTCAACGACGCCCGGGATCGGGTCCCGGTCCCAACCGGGCCGTTCCTCAACCCCGGCGCCGGAAACATCGGCGGCCTGGTCCTCGTCCCGGGGCTCTACAAGTTCACGAGCACGACCCTGATCACGGGGGCTGACGTGACCCTCGTGGGGGGTGCGGATGACGTCTGGATCTTCCAGTGCGCGACGGACCTGCAATTGGGCAGCGGCATCCGGGTCATCCTGGTCGGCGGCGCCCAGGCCAAGAACATCTTCTGGCAGGTCGGCACCTCGGCGGTGCTGGGCACGTCGTCCGTGTTCAAGGGCACGATTCTGGCGGACCAGTCCATCACGATGAACACCAGCAGCACGATGGATGGCCGGGCTTTGGCCTTCTCCGCCGGGGTTGTTTACAACGGCGCTGCGTCCGCGCTGCCCACCTCTCCCGAAATCGCGGTGGAACAGCCCGTCGGCTTCAATGTGGCCGATGGCGGCAGCCGGAACTTCGGTCCCGTGCTCGTCGGCGGCAGCAGCAGCCTCATTTTCTCCATCACCAATTCCGGCGACGCCAATCTTACCCTCACGCTGCCGATCACGGTCACCGGCTTGGATGCGGCCCAGTTCACCGTGACGGTCCCACCCACCACGCCGGTGCTCCCGGGTGATGTCACCACGTTCACCGTGCGGTTCGTTCCCACCACCGCAGGGGTGAAGGCCGCCGCGCTCCAGTTCGGCAACAATGACTCGGATGAGAATCCCTTCGACATCGTGCTGGCCGGCTCGGGGTCCGTGCTTACGGCACCGGAAATCGCGGTCGAGCAGCCCGTGGGTGTGAACCTGGCCGACGGCGGCACCAAGGACTTTGGCCCCGTGCTCGTCGGCGGCAGCAGCAGCGTCATCTTCACCATCACCAATTCCGGCACGGCCAATCTCACCCTCACCCTGCCCATCACCATCACCGGCTTGGACGCCGCCCAGTTCACCGTGACGGTCCCGCCGACCACGCCGGTGCTGCCGGGTGACGTCACCGCCTTCACGGTGCGGTTCGCCCCCACCAGCGCAGGCGTGAAGGCCGCCGCGCTCCAGTTCGGGAACAACGATGCGGATGAGAATCCCTTCGACATCATCCTCGCCGGTTCGGGGTCGCTCGTCCCCCTGCCCGAGATCGCCGTGGAGCAGCCCGTCGGCGTCAACCTCCCCGATGGTGGCAGCAAGAACTTCGGCGCGGTGCTCGTGGGCAGCAGCAGCAGCCTCATCTTCACCATCACCAATTCCGGCGACGCGAATCTCACCCTCACCCTGCCGATCACGATCACCGGCGTGGATGCCGCCGAGTTCACCGTGACGGTGCCGCCCACCACGCCGGTGCTCCCGGGTGATGTCACCACCTTCACCGTGCGGTTTGCCCCTTTGACCCCCGGGGTGAAGGCTGCCGCGCTTCAGTTCGGGAACAACGATGCGGATGAGAATCCCTTCGACATCGTCCTCGCCGGCTCGGGCTCAGCCGTCCCCATTCCCGAGATCGCGGTGGAGCAGCCTGTCGGCGTCAACCTCCCTGATGGTGGCAGCAAGGATTTCGGTGCGGTGCTCGTGGGCAGCAGCACCAGCCTCATCTTCACCATCACCAATTCCGGCACGGCCAATCTTGTCCTGACGCTGCCGATCACCTTCACGGGTGTGGATGCCGCCCAGTTCACCGTGACGGCTCCGCCGACCAGCCCGGTGCCCCCGGGCGGCAGCACCGCCTTCTCCGTGCGCTTCGCGCCGCTGAGCGCCGGCGCGAAAACCGCCGCGCTCCAGCTCGTCAACAACGACAGCAACGAGGGCATTTTCGACATCATCCTCCTCGGCACCGGAACCGCCGTGCCCATTCCCGAAATCGCGGTGGAGCAGCCGGTCGGCGTCAACATCCCGGATGGTGGCAGCCGGAACTTCGGCGCGGTGCTCGTAGGCAGCAGCACCAGTTTCATCTTCACCATCACCAATTCCGGCGACGCCAATCTCACCCTGGCGCTGCCGATCACCTTCACCGGGGTGGACGCCGCCGAATTCACTGTGACGGCCCCGCCCACCAGCCCGGTCCTCCCGGCCGGCAGCACCACCTTCACCGTGCGGTTCGCCCCGCTGACCCCGGGTGTGAAGGCCGCCGCGCTCCAGCTCGTGAACAATGACGGCAACGAGGGCATTTTCGACATCGTCCTCAGCGGCACCGGGACCGCCCTCCCCATTCCCGAGATCGCGGTAGAACAGCCGGTTGGCGTGAACATCGCCGACGGCGGCAGCAAGAACTTCGGGTCGGTGCTCGTGGGCAGCAGCACCAGTCTCATCTTCACCATCACGAATTCCGGCGATGCCAATCTGATCCTCACGCTCCCGATCACCTTCACGGGTGTGGACGCCGCCCAGTTCACCGTGACGGCCCCGCCCACCAGCCCGGTCCTCCCGGCGGGCAGCACCACCTTCACCGTGCGGTTTGCGCCCGTGGCCGGCGGCGCAAAAGCCGCCGCGCTCCAGATCGTGAACAATGACAGCAACGAGGGCATCTTCGACATCAACCTCCTGGGCACGGGCCTGGCCCCTGAGATCGCGATTTCGCAGCCGCCGGGCACGGACCTGCCGGACGGCGGGGCCAAGAACTTCGGGGTGGTGCTCGTCGGGGCCAGCACCAATCTCACCTTCACCATCACGAACTCTGGCGATGCCAACCTCATCCTCACGCTGCCGATCACGTTCGATGGCGTGGATGCATCCTTGTTCACCGTCACCACCCCGCCCACGACACCCGTAATCCCCGGCGGCAGCACCACCTTCATCGTGCGCTTCGCGCCCCTCAGCCCGGGTGTGAAGACCGCCGGCCTGCACCTGGTGAACAATGACGGAAACGAGAGCCCCTTCGACCTCACCCTCACGGGCACAGCCGTCGCTCCTGAAATCGCGGTGGAACAACCCGTCGGCACCAACCTGGCGGACGGCGGCGGCAAGGACTTCGGAACGGTGCTCGTGGGCACCAGCACGAGCCTGACCTTCACCATCCGGAACACCGGCTCCGCCAATCTTACCCTCACCCTGCCGATCACGTTTGATGGTGCGAATGCCTCATTGTTCACCGTCACCACCCCGCCCACGAGTCCCGTGATCCCGGGCGGCAGCACCACCTTCACCGTGCGTTTCGCGCCCCTGAGCCCGGGCGTGAAGACCGCCGGCCTGCACTTCGCGAACAATGACGGGGACGAGAACCCGTTCGACCTCGCTCTTACCGGCACCGGCATCGCTCCGGAAATTGTCGTGGAACAACCCGTCGGCACGAACCTGGCGGACGGCGGCGGCAAGGATTTCGGTCCGGTGCTCGTGGGCACCAGCACGAGTCTGACCTTCACGCTTCGGAACACTGGCTCCGCCAATCTTAACCTCACCCTGCCGATCACCATTGATGGTGTGGATGCGTCGCTGTTCACCGTGACCGCCCCGCCCACCACGCCCGTGATCCCGGGCGGCAGCACCACCTTCACCGTGCGCTTCACGCCCGTCAGCCCGGGTGTTGGGGTGAAGATCGCCGCGCTGCATCTCGCGAATGATGACAGTGACGAGAACCCCTTCGACCTCACCCTCACCGGCATCGGGACCGGGGCCTTTGTGGTCACCACTTCGCTGGTCACGCAGAATCCGCAGACCAGCCTGTTCGAACAGACCGTGCGGGTGACCAACAGCAGTTCCAGCACCCTGGCCGCCATCCGGATGCTGATCCAGGGCCTCCCCGGCGACGTGCAGATCCTCAATGCGAGCGGCACCAACGGCAGCGCCATCCCCTACGTGCAGCATGACTTTCCGCTGGTCGCGCTGGGGACCGTTGATTTTCTGATCGAGTATTATCGTGTCAGCCGCGTGCCCTTTGCCTCGCCGGTCTTCACGGTGGAGGTGACCACCGCCGCCCCCGCGACCGCCATCGGCCCGATCCTGACGATCGGTCGCGACGTGCAACTGGCCAGCGGGCGGTTCCTGATTGATTTCTTCTCCGTCCCGGGCGGCCGCTACGCGGTGCAATACAGCAGCGACCTGACGATTTGGAAGACCGCCAATCCCATCATCACCTCGCCCGCCAACCGGGTGCAATGGTATGACGACGGCCCGCCCAAGACGGAAGGCATCCCCGGCAGCATCGGCACCCGCTTCTATCGCGTCATCCAGCTTCCCTGAGTTTCGCCACCACCAGTCTCCACCACCCTTATGAAACGCATCCTCCTCCCCGCCGCGCTCACCCTCGCCGCCCTCACTCCGCTCACCCTGCCGGCGGCGGACGCCCAAGAGAACCCGAACCGCCTGAGCCTGGGACCACGCTTCGGCCTGAACTTCAAGGCGAACTTCAACAACAGCGCCGCCTTCAAAACCCCGGGCGTTATTCCTGGGCTGGCCCTCGGCGGCACGGACCACTTCTACGACGATGGCTACGTCCGAGTGGACGCCAGTGGCAACTTCGGCGGCGTCACCACCTTCTGGGGCTACCAGAATGCGTCGCAGGTCGTGGGCGGGTCCATGGAGTTCCACGCCGTCCAGGCCAGCAGCCCCACCTCCGCCAACGACAATCCGCAGTTCGGGGCCGAATTAATCTACCAGCGGATCTTCGGCTCCCTGCCGGCCGCGTTGGGAGGTCGCTGGGGCATGGAGGCCGGCTTTGGCTACACGCAGCTCGACCTGCGTCATAAGCGCACCGGATTCGGGCCCGTCCTCACGGACACTTATCCGCTCAATGGCGTGCTGCCGCCCCTCGCCGCCTACAACGGCACCTTCCTCGGCCCGGGTGCCGTGCTCGGTGACACACCCGTGCGCACCACCACCTTCGCCGCCCAGTCCGGCCAGCATAAGCTCAGCGGCGAAATGTTCAGCCTGCGGCTTGGCCCGTTTGCCGAATGGAGTCTGACCTCGCAGTTGAGCCTCGCCGCCAGCGTCGGCCTGACCCTGGCGCCAACGTCGGTGGACTATGACTTCTCCGAGACCGACACGCTGGCCAGCGGCGTCGCCTTCACGGCTGCCGGTCGCTCGTCCAAGTCCAAGCTCCTCTATGGCCCGTATGTGGGCGGGACACTGCGCTACGACTTCAACGCCCAGTGGGGCATGTATCTCGGCGCGCAATTCCAGAGCTTGAACAGCCTGACACAATCCGTGGGCAGCCGCACGGGCCGGCTAGACCCGGGCGCGACGGTCAATGCCACCGTCGGAGTGACCTGGAAATTTTAGTTCTCACAAGGCTGGCCTGAGCGCCACGCAAACCTGTCATCAGACTGGCGATGCCAGGTGCGGCCCGAGGCAGACAATCTGGCCGGGCATGATTTCGCTGCCGGCCGTCTTCGGGCAGTCCCTTCAACTCGATCAAACACACACCTTCATTATGAAAACCTTGTTCACGGCCGAAGCGATCTCCAAGGGCGGGCGTTCGGGCACCGTTGAAAGTCCGGACCAGTTGCTGAATGTCACGTTGGGAAATCCGTTGCAGGCAGGTGCCGAGCGGCGCGGGCCCAATCCGGAGCTGTTGTTCGCGGGGGCCTACTCCGCCTGTTACCACGGCGCGCTGACCAATGCGGCCAAGAAGCTCGGCACGCCGGTCGTGGATTCCACCGTGCGTGCGCTGGTGAGCCTGATCGAGGACGACCAGGGAGGCTACCGGCTGGCGGTGGATCTTCATGCGCAGCTCCCCGGCATCCCGCCGGCCCAGGCTCAGCTCATCATGGCGGCGGCACATCAGACCTGTCCTTACTCCAAGGCCCTGCGCGGCGACACCACGGTGACGCTGATCGTGGATTAGGCTGGACGCGGGCGGCGAGCGCAACCAGGAGTGAGCCGTGCGGCCGTCGGCCGCTTCATAGTGCCCAAGCCAGGTTGCGCGGATTCGCCAAAAAGGGGACGTCCGTTCAATCAGCCTGCCTCAGGATGGTGGTGTTCCTCACTCACTTCCCGTGACAAGCCTGTGCGGCAGAGCCGGGTTACACCCCATGGGAAGCGCTGCCCTGCCGCCTTAGTTTCGAGTGCGCCGCAGCCGGCGGAAACCCTTCACGGTCAGGTTGACGTGAAGCTCAACAAACCGGCAAACCGCACAGAACAACATGACCACACTCGAAATCAAAGGCGACTGGAACATCATCAAGGGCAAGTTGAAACAGAAGTGGGCCAAGCTCACTGATGACGATCTGCAATATGTCGAAGGCAAGTCGGAGGAACTGCTCGGCCGGATTCAGAAAAGCACTGGCGAGACCCGCGAAGCGGTCGAGAAGGCGATCAAGGAGTCCAGTGGCAATTGCTGTTCCTGATCAAAGTCCGCCCGCCCGCCGACCGGCTGAGGTCGGCCGCAGGTCACAGTTCAGGTGAAAGCCGCCACCATTATGAGCACGATCCAACTGCCCGGTCTGGCCGGCCCAGCGCCAAGTGCGAGGCCGGCCGGCCGGCGGCTGGACTGGCTGCTCCTCGGCGCCACCTTCCTGCTGCTGGCCGGCGGGCTGGCCCGGGGCGACGAGACCGCGTCCTTCGTTGAGGACGGGGCAACGGACGGCTTCGAAACGGGCCGGCCCGTCCGCTACACGCTGGATGCGCCCGTGGCAGCGCGGCTCCTGCCCCGCATCCGGCCCGCTGCCGGAGGGGCGGGCAGCTATTCGCTGACCCGGAATTTTGGGATCAGCAGCTCCGATTCGGACCGTCCCCGTGGCGTCATGCTGGACAGTCCGGCGCGCGGATCGTTCCCGCGGCTCACGCCGCAACAGAACAGCCTGCTGGCCTATGCGGCGGGCAATGTCAGCCGCCACTTCGAGAAGCTGGCCACCTGGTCCGACGGCTCCGGGGCTGGCATCAGCTATCCGCTCAGCTCGAACGTGGATCTGTTCTTCGATTCTCGTTCCGCGATTCCGAATTCGGTCCGGTATTTCGGGGTTGCCCGCGTCGGGCTGCGCCGTCTGTTTTGAGCAATGCATGGACTGTATAATAAATTGGTAGGGTTACACCCCATGGTCCTCCCTGATACAGCCAGTTACGGTGTCCGTGCAGTATATAAATCTTGTAACAACGCTTATGATTAACAAACTAATACTCATCGCCTGCCTTGCCGCCGCCGTGACGTCCGGCTGCAACAAGCCGGAGACCACGGCGCAGAAAATTGACCGGGCCCAGGACAAGGTCGCCGAGGCGGCGCAGGACTTGAAGGATTATACCTTCGCGCAGAAAGCGGAGTTTGTGGAAAAAATGGAAGGCCAGTTGCTGGAACTCAACCGCGACCTGGACCGGCTCGCCGCCAAGGTTGAGAAATCCAACGCCGCGGCAAAGGCCGAGGCGCAGCCCAAGCTCCAGGCGCTGCGCGAGCAGACCGCCAAGCTGAACAAGCAGCTCGACGAGGTGAAGAACTCCTCTGAGTCCACCTGGAGCGAGGTCAAGGCGGGCTTCAAGAAGGGCTATGGCGAGGTGAAGGACGGATTCTCCACTGCCCGTCAGTGGGTGAGCGATAAAATTGCGCCCTGACCGGCGCGAATGACGGCAAACAAAAACAAACCAAAGAACACCAAGCAAGTTATGAAACCAACATCTGCAAACATGGGCAAAGCCCTGACCGGTATCGGACTGATCGTCACCCTCAGCACGCTGGCGTTGAACACGTCCGCCGAGGAGCTGCCCCCGCGCGTGGCCATGCGCGGCACGCAGCAGTCGTATCGCATCATCGGCACGGAGGTGCGGGACTCGCAGGACCAGAAGGTCGGGACCATCAAGGACTTCGCCATTGACCTGGAAAACGGGCGCATTGTGGAGGTGCTTGTCAGTTCGACCAGCGGCTTTCTCGGCCTGAATCAGCGGATCGTCGCCGTGCCGCCGCAGGCACTGCAGTATGATTCGGCCAGCAAGGTGCTCCGGCTCAACGTGGACAAGGAAAGGTTCAAGGCCGCGCCCGAGTTCGCCATGTCGCGCTGGGCCGACAACTATCAGAGCCATCGTGTGGCCGCGACCTATCGCCACTACGACCAGCAGCCCTACTTCGCCGCCGACGGCCAGGGCACCCGGTCCGGCAACAGCTCCGTCGAGCCGATCCGCCACGTCCAAAGCAGCCTCAAGCTCCTGGGCCTGCCGATCAGCAATCTCCAATACGAAATGCTCGGCAAGGTGAGCAGCTTCCAGCTTGACCTGTCCAAAGGCCGCGTGTTCCACGTCATCGTCGAAGCCCCCGGCATGGCCCAGACCAAGTGCGTCATCCCGGCGACCGCGCTGAAATTCAATTCCGCCCACGACGGGCTCTATTATGATGTCACCAGGGCCGCCTTTCTGAGCGAGCCGCGCTTCCAAATGGTCAATGCCACCACGGGCGATTTCCAGCAGGAGACCTATAACAACGCCAAGGTGGCGGCCAACGACGGCGTCAACACGCGGCAGAATGTGAATGATGGCGTCGCGAGCACCTACACCCCCCTCGCGCAGGGCAGCAGCTATGGCGATGTGGAACTGACCTATCGGATCTACGCCGCCATGCGGGCGGACACCACCTTGTCCAAGAGCGCGCAGGACGTGGAAGTTGGCACCCTTAACCGCCGGGTCACCCTCCGCGGCCATGTCCACTCGGAAGAGGGCAAGCGCGCCATCGGCATCATCGCCGGCACGGCCGGCCGCCCCGAAAATGTGAGCAACCTCATCGAGGTGCGCCCCCTCCCGGTCACCAGCAACTAAGCCCGCTGGAACCAGACACGGTGCAGTTGGAAAGTCTCCCTTGCGTCTCGGACGCGAGGGGGATTTTCCGGCGAAAGAGGGCCCATCCGGCTTGCCCGTCCTATCCCCACAAGCTTATGAACGCGATCGGCAGGCTGGGTGAATCGGTCTGGGCGCAGGCGGACGAGGTGCGTCACGCGGCGGCAGTGGTCGGCACGGCCGTATGGGCCGGCGTGCAGCCGAAGCACTGGGTGCGCACGGTGGGGAAGGCGCTCACCCGGCAAATTCTCGCCATGGCGGTCGAGCCGCTGGGCTTCGTCAGCGCGGTGGCGGTGTTCGTCGGCATATCGGTGGTGGTGCAGCTCACCTTCTGGACGGGGGAGACGGGCCAGTCCCAGCTCCTCGGGCCGCTGCTGGTGGCAGTGGTGGCGCGGGAACTCGGCCCGGTGCTGATCAATTTGGTGGTGATCGTCCGCAGTGGCAGCGCCCTGACGACCGAACTGGGAGTCCTCAAAATTAACGGTGCGGTCCGCGCCCTGGAAGCCGAGGGGCGCGATCCATTTCTGGAACTCGTGATGCCGCGGATTCTGGGCATGGTGGCGGCCACGTTCTGCCTGACGGTGGCGTTTATCCTGGTCGCGTTCACGAGCGGCTATTTGTTCGCGGCTTTTCTGGGGAAGGGAAGCCGGGACCTGCTGCTGTTTGCGGACACCGTGTCCCGCGCCGTGCAGCCCAAGGACGTGGTGAACATCCTCGTCAAGAGCAGCCTGCCCGCGCTGTTTGCCAGCGCATTCTGCTGCATCGGCGGGCTGGGCGTTGGCGGCTCCATCGGCGAACTCCCGCAAGCCACGCAACGCGCGCTCACCCGATCCGTCGCCGGACTCTTCTTCATTTCCGCCGTCGTGTCGCTGCTGACCTACCTGTGATGACCTGACTGGCATGTCACAATGATCGAGCGTTTCCAATTCCGCCGGGTCAACGAGATCACCGGCACCTTCGTGCTGGGCGTGCTCGCCGTGCTGCTTGCCGCCGTGGTGTGGACCGGCCACAGCCAGCGCTGGTTCAAGAGCCGCGTCCTGCTGCGGATCACCCTGCCCGAGGGCGGCGCGGCGGGCATCCGGCAGGGGTCGGAAGTTTACTTTCTCGGCACGCTCGTGGGGTCGGTCTCCGATGTCCTGGTGGACCCCGCCGGCCGCATGGAGGCGCATGCGAACATTCGCAATGATTTCTTCCGGTTCGTGCGCGCGGACTCATCCGCCGTGGTCAAACGGAAGTTCGGCGTGGCGGGCGATTCCTTCTTTGAGATCACGCGGGGCGAGGGCCGGCCGCTGCCGGAGAAGCACGCCGCCATCGTCTGCAACGAACAGTTGCAAAGCTCGCTGGAGGCCGCCATCGAGGACATCCGCCGCGAGGTGCTGCTGGTGTTGAGGAAGTCCAGCATCGGCCTGGAGGCGTGGACCAAACTGGGTGGCGAACTGGGCGAGACCCGCCAGCACCTGGACCAACTCACTGTCCGCCTGGATAAGCTGGCCGCCGGCGTCGAGGCGGGCCGAGGCACGGTGGGCCGGCTGCTCACCGACCCGGCGCTGGCGGATGACACCGAGCGTCTCCTGCGGCGGGCGAATGAAACCATGGGCGGCCTGCAAATCATGGTGACGAACCTAAACGCCGCCGCGAAGAGCATCCAGCAGGGCACGGCCCGGCTGCCGGAGTTCACCGATGCGATCGCGCACGAAACGCAGAAGCTCATCGCCCGGGCGGACACGACGATGGGCGGACTGCAAGGCGTGGTGACGAATCTCAATGCGGCGGCGATGAACATCCGCCAGGGCACCCTCCGGCTGCCCGAAATCACCGACGCCGTGGCGAACGAAGCCCGGGACCTGCCCGGCCTGGTCCGGCAAACCCAGAGCTCGATGCGGGAAATGGAACGCTTGATGGAGGCCATGCAGCACCACTGGCTGGTGCGCAAATACGTGAACCCAACCAACCCCGCACCCCTGCGCCCACCCGGAGGACCCCCTCGATGACTACACCTGCCCCCGAGACAGGCCCGCCGGTTCGGCCGGTTCCACCCGCCGCCCATGGCTGGGACGTCCGCAAGCTGGTCCTGATCGTGCTCACGGCCCTTGGCATCTATATTTGTTACCGGCTGGTGCTGCCGGTCCTGCCGACGCTCGTCTGGGCGCTGGCGCTGGCGGTCCTGTTCATTCCGCTGCACCGCCGGCTGGAAGCAAAACTCAAGCGTCCCAGCCTGGCGGCGTGCGTCTCGGTCCTGGTGGTGGGCTTGATCGTGGCGGTGCCGGCGGTCTTCGTCGTGCAGCGGCTCATCCAGGAGGCTGCGAAGGGTGCGGAGATCATCAAGACGAAAGTCGAGTCCGGCGAATGGCAGCGCGCGCTCGAGGCGCAGCCCCGGCTGGCACCGGTCGCTGAGTGGATCGAAGCGAGAGTGGATTTGCCCGGCATCGCCAAGACCGTCGCCGGATGGCTGACCACGACCGGCGGGGCCATCGTCAAAGGCTCCGTGGTCCAGGGGATCGGCTTCTGCCTGACCTTCTATCTGCTGTTTTTCTTCCTGCGCGACCGGCGGGAGGCGCTCCAGGCCGTGCGATCATTGTCGCCGCTCTCGACGGCAGAAATGGACCGGATGTTCGGGCGGGTCGCCAACACCATCTTCGCCACGGTCTATGGCGCGCTGGCCGTTTCCGCCATGCAGGGATTGCTGGGCGGGCTGATGTTTTGGTGGCTGGGCCTGCCGACGCCGTTGCTGTGGGGCGTGGTGATGGCGTTGCTGGCCGTGGTGCCGGTGCTGGGTGCCTTTGTCGTTTGGATTCCGGCGGCGATCTTTCTGGCGGTGGAAGGGAATTGGGAAAAGGCCCTGATTCTCACCGTCTGGGGCGGGCTGGTGGTCGGCCTCATTGACAACGCGCTGCGACCCATCCTGATCGGGAACCGGCTGGATCAGCACTCCGTCCTCGCCTTCCTGTCGGTGATCGGCGGCCTGATGTTGTTTGGGCCGGTGGGGCTCATCCTCGGGCCCGTGACCCTGACCGTCACCACGGTGCTGCTGGAATGCTGGCGCAGCCGCGCGGTGGTCGAGCCGGAGGCGAACCACGCCGTGCCCGGCCCTTTTCATCACTCTCTTCCCAACCCCAAACTATGACGACTGAACCCACTGCCCGTCTCGTAACCCGCCTGGAGGCTGGCTTCCGCATGGATGCCGCGCGCCTGACCGAACTGGAACTGGACCTGACCCACGCGCTGCGACGCGCCCGCCAGTTTGGGAAGGAGCACGGCGCGCCCGATGATTGGAACACCCATTGGCACCAGCAATGGGACTACGTCGAGGGCCTGCTGGGCCGCCTCCGGGCGCTCGTGCGCGAGATGCAGGGTGCGCTGGCCAGCAGCGAGTCCGACCGCTTTGACAAGGCGCTGGCCGCCTGGGACGCGTTTCAAACGGAGGACGCCGAACTGGTGGCGGGTCTCGGCTCCATCCGCGCACAGGCGGGCGGGCTCAGCGCGGCGGTGCGCAAGGATTGGAACCTGCTGGCCCGTGTGCTGGAACCCCACTTGGGGGCCATCCACGCCTGTGCCCAGACGCTGCGGCTCAAACTGGAGCTGATGAAGGAGCATTCCACGGAGGATGTGGATCAGGTTGTCCAGGATTTCTTCGACAAACTCGCCCGCCGGGTCCCGGCGGACGGAAGATCAGCCGCCACATGGGAGCGGGAATATGAGCAGGCCTTCGCCGAACTCCAGCGGGAGCATCACCGCTTCCTTGGTTTCATGGATGTCGTCAAAGCTTTGTTCCTGTTTGTCGAAACGCCCGAAGAGCGGGTGAGCAAAAATCGGTCCCTCACGGTGGACGAGGCGTGAGTCAACCCTTCGGGGGACTTCGGTTCCCCGGCTTGGACTTCCGCTCGCCAGGCAGCCCGGCTGAAGCCGCCATGGGGTGAACACCCCATGGCCGCCTAGCCGCTCCTGCGCTCAAGATCGGGGCATGCACCCGGAATCAGAAGGCAAGGAACTGCATCGAGCCGCGTGGCCGATGCCAGGCTTTGCACTGCGCGACACTTCCGCCACCGGCCACGCCGGCGCATGGGCGGAGACCTGGCGGTAACACCGGCGACCCGGCCCCTGGCGAAGCCCGCCCTTCATGCCGAAATCCCCCGACGCCCGCAAAATCGCGTTCCTCGGCGACTATTTGCCCCGGAAATGCGGCATCGCCACCTTCACGACGGATTTGCGCGGCGCGGTGGCGGCGGGGTTTCCGGAGATGCAGTGCCTGGCCGTGCCGGTGAATGACCTGGCCGGCGGCTATGATTACCCGGCGGAGGTGCGCTTCGAGATCGCGGAGCAGGACCTGCCCTCGTATCTACGGGCGGCGGATTTCCTCAACATCACGGACGTGGACGTGGTCTGCGTGCAGCATGAGTTCGGGATTTATGGCGGGCCGGCCGGCAGCCATCTGCTGGCGCTGCTGCGTGAGCTGCGGATGCCCATCGTCACCACGCTGCACACCATCCTGCGAGAGCCGAACGCGGAGCAGCGGCGCGTGATGCGCGAGCTGATCCGGCTGTCCACGCGGCTGGCGGTGATGAGCGAGCGGGGCCACGCGTTGATGCGCGAAGTCTATGCGGCGCCGGAGGCCAAGCTGGACCTCATCCCGCACGGCATTCCTGACATGCCGTTTGCGGACCCGAACTATTTCAAGGACGAGTTCGGCGTGGCGGGCAAGCAGGTGCTGCTCACCTTCGGCCTGCTTTCGCCGAACAAGGGCGTCGAGCACGCATTGCGCGCGCTGCCCGAGCTGATCCGCGAGTTTCCCAACCTCGTCTATATCGTGCTTGGCCAGACGCATCCGAACCTGCTGCGCGAGGAGGGCGAGGACTACCGGCTGGGCCTGGAGCGGCTGGCGAAGGACCTCGGCGTGCAGAAGCACGTCGTGTTCTTCAACCGCTTCGTCGAGCTGGAGGAATTGATGCGGTTCATCGGCGCGGCGGACATCTATCTCACGCCTTACCTGACCGAGGCGCAAATCACCTCGGGCACGCTGGCCTACGCGTTCGGCAACGGCAACGCGGTGGTCTCCACGCCTTACTGGCACGCGGCGGAGCTGCTGGCCGACGGGCGCGGCCGGCTGGTGCCGTTCCGCGACGCCGGGGCCATTGCGGCCGCCGTGCGCGAGCTGCTGCACGACGAGCCGGTGCGCCACGCGATGCGCAAGCAGGCCTATCTGCTGGGGCGCGACATGGTGTGGAGCCGCGTGGCGCAGCTCTACGTGAAATCCTTCGAGCAGGCGCGGCATGATCACAGCTTCGTGGGCCGGAAATCCTCGCCCATCAAGACGCTTGACGAGCAGCCCGGCCAGTTGCCGGAGCTGAAGCTCGACCATCTGTTTCGAATGAGCGACTCGACCGGCATCTTCCAGCACGCCAGCTTCACGGTGCCGAACTTCGCCGAGGGCTACTGCACAGATGACAACGCCCGCGCGCTCGTGCTGGCGCTGATGCTGCAAAAGCTGGGCCATGGCTCGCCGCGCCTGGGTGCGCAGGCAGCGACGTATGCCGCGTTCCTGAACCACGCCTTCGACCGGCAGCGCGGGCGCTTCCGCAACTTCATGACCTTCGACCGGCGGTGGCGGGAGGAGGCCGGTTCGGAAGACTGCCACGGCCATGCGCTGTGGGCGCTGGGGCTGTGCGTGGGGCAGACGGGCATGGGCAGCCTGCAAATGCTGGCGGCCCAGCTCTTCGAGCAGGCCCTGCCCGTCGCCGCCGGGTTCACCTCGCCGCGCGCCTGGGCCTGCACGCTCGTCGGCATTGACGAATACCTCCGGCGGTTCAGCGGGGACCGGCGCGCCAGCCAGCTTCGCGAGACGCTCACGGCCAAACTCATGCAGCGCCACGCCGATGCCGCCACCGAGGACTGGCACTGGTTCGAGGACCTCGTCTCTTACGCGAACGCCAAGCTGCCGCACGCGCTGATCCTCAGCGGACGCTGCATGACGGACACTGCGATGCTCGAGACCGGCCTCAAGGCGCTGCGCTGGCTGGTCAAACTGCAGACCACCGAGACCGGCTCGCTGCGGCCCATCGGCTCGAATGGTTTTTACCCGCGCGGCCAGGAACGCGCACTGTTTGACCAGCAGCCCATCGAGGCGCAGGCCACCGTGTCCGCCAGCATCGAAGCGTATCACGCGACGGGCGACCCCTTCTGGGTCCTGGAGGCGCGTCGCGCCTTCGAGTGGTTCCTCGGCCGCAATGACCTGGGCCTCGCGCTCTATGACGCGACCACCGGCGGCTGCCGTGACGGCCTGCACATGGACCGGGTGAGCCAGAACCAGGGCGCGGAATCCACGCTGGCCTTCCTGCTCGCGCTGGCGGAGATGCAGGCGCTGCAGAACACCCTCAGCAGCTTCAAGGAGCCGGCGGGCAAATGATGCCGAAGGCTGAAAACTGTGCCGTCAAGTAAGGTGAACGCCGGTTGCTGCGGGCGATTCCACCTGCGAGGCTGAAGACTGCGCAGCAACGCACTCATGACCACCCCCCACCGTCCCCCCGTCCACGCCAAACGCATCGGCCCCACCCTCATCCCGGATCGCTCGCGGGTGCTGCTGCGCCCGTTCTATCCCAGCTCCGACGACATTGCGCGGCGGGTGGTTGAGCGCGTGCTGGGCTTGCCGGACGAGGAGGTGGGGCGGCTGCTGGGGCTGGTGCTGGGCGATTTTGAGAGCCGGCACGAGCAGTTGGAGCAGTTTTTCCGCAACCGCTTCGCACAAGTGCGCCAGCTGCTTGGCGGGACGTGGGAGACTTCGGCAGAACGGCAGGCGCTCCTCGGCGCGCACTTCACGCACGAGTATTCCCCGGAGTCCGCCGCGCTCTTCAACCCATCCATCGTGCTCCACCCGGACCAGGGCGAGCTGCCCAAAGGAGCAGCGCGGTTCATCCTCAGCCTGCGCGCCACCGGCGAAGGCCACATCTCCTCCATCACCTTCCGCAAGGGCGTCGTCAGCGCGCATCACCGCGTCACGCTCGCGCCAGCAGTGCCGTATGTGGCCGAGCCGGAGCGCGTGCCCAACGCCCTCTACGAAAAGGCCCTCTTCGCGCGCAAACTCCGGGAGGTGGGCGTGCATTGCGGCTTCTGCTGGCGCGTGCTGGACCAGCTTCCCGACGCCTTCATCCTGGAGGATCTGCGTCGCGTCCTGGCGGCGGAACGGCTGCTCACGACTCCCGACGATGCCGCCCTGGACCGGTCTGTGCGCGGCATCCTGCTGCTGGCCGAATCGAACTACGAAGTGCATTTCACCCCGGAGAGTCACGTCACGCAGCGAATCATTTTCCCCTCCTCCCCCAGCCAGAGCAACGGCATCGAGGACGCGCGGTTCGTCCGCTTCCAAAACGACGACGGCAGCTCCACGTATTACGCGACCTACACGGCCTACGACGGCAAGATCACCCTGCCGCAGTTGCTGGAGACGCCGGACTTCGTGCATTTCAAGTTCAGCACGCTCAACGGCCCCGCCGTGCAGAACAAGGGCATGGCGCTCTTCCCGCGCAAGATCAACGGCCACTACACCATGCTCTCGCGCCAGGACGATGAGAACATCCTGCTGATGTTCTCCGACAACATCCATTTCTGGCAGACCCCACAGGTGCTGCTGTCGCCCGCGCAGCCGTGGGAGTTCATCAAGCTGGGCAACTGCGGCTCGCCCATCGAAACGGAGGCCGGCTGGCTGGTGTTGAGCCATGGGGTCGGTGCGATGCGCAAATACTGCCTCGGCGCGTTCCTCCTCGACCTGCACGACCCCGCGCGCGTCCTTGGCCGCCTGCGCGAACCGCTGCTGTGTCCCAATGAGGCGGAGCGCGAGGGCTATGTGCCGAATGTTGTTTACACCTGCGGCGCGCTGCTGCATGGCCGCGAACTCATCATTCCCTACGCGATGAGCGATTCCGCCACCAGCTTCGCGACGGTGGCGCTGGACGACCTGCTGGCCGCGATGGAGTAACGCGGGAGCGCGAGGCGGGGACCTACGGTCGGGTTATACCCCATGGCCCGAGTCCGGCCCGTGGCGCAGCCTGTCTGGTCGGGCAACCCATCAACCTAAGAAAGCGAGCAATTCCCATGGCCAAGAAATCCAGAGGCGGAAGAATGACGGCGGCTAAAACACGCGCCGCCAAAAGTCCCGGTGGCAAGGGGCCGATCAAGAGCCGACCGGCGGGCAAGAAGATCATGAGCACCTGAGCCGGTGCGCTGCCGTTGGCCGGGCCCACGCCCATTCAACGCGGAGAACGCAAAGGCCCGCAAAGCTGCTGGCCGGACCGGTGACCTACGGTGAACGTGGTTGGGCGGGACAAATTCCTGGGTTGTTCCGCATCCACCCCGGGGCCATGTCGTTGCTCCGATGCGGCCTGGGAAGATTTTCAAACAGACATTTGACCACGGAGCCATAGCGCGGCAGAGCCGCAAGCCAAGTTGACCACCGAGACGCGATGAACTCAGAGAAAAGCCAGGGAAGAGAGAGGTCAGGAAGCCCGCAGATTCAAGGCGATCCAAGCGCGGAGCCCAAAGATTGGGGACGGACGTAGAGGGAAGGGCTAACCGTGCCAGCCACTCCCAAGCTTTGGTTTCTCTCTGTGTTCATCGCGTCTCTGCGGTCCAAAGCCAGGCGGAAAAATCTGCTCCGGATGCAGCGAGGTTGTGGGATAGCACTGCGATGAACATGGAGATTCTCTGGCCAGGCATTCTCTGTGTTCATCGCGGCTCGGTGGTCAACTCGGGTTGCAGCCCGGCCGCGCCATGTCTCCGCGTTCACCAGCCTCGGCCCGCAGGGGCTGAACCCGCACCATGTTGATCCCGCATCGGCGCTATTTGCTGATCCTCGCCGCGCTGTTCGCGATCTGGTGGATGGCGTGGGCGATCTCCCCGTGGCACCGCAACACCTGGCTGCTGGAGAATGCCCTGGCCCTGGGGGCGGTGGCGCTGCTGGCCGGGTTTCACCGGCAGCTCCTGTTCTCGCGCGTCTCCTACACGCTGATCTTCGTGTTCATGTGCCTGCATCAGGTGGGGGCGCACTATTCCTACTCCGAGGTGCCCTACGATGTGTGGTTCGAGCATCTGACCGGCCGGACGTTCAACAGTCTCCTCGGCTGGCAGCGCAACAACTTCGATCGCGTGGCGCATTTCAGCTACGGGCTGCTGCTCGCCTATCCAATCCGTGAAATCTTCCTGCGCGTGGTCAATGTGCGCGGCTTCTGGGGCTACTTCCTGCCGCTCGATCTGACCATGTCCACGTCCATGCTCTTCGAGCTGCTGGAGTGGGCCACGGCGGCGGCGTTCGGCGGCGATCTCGGCCAGTCGTATCTCGGCACGCAGGGTGATGAATGGGACGCGCACAAGGACATGGCGCTGGCCAGCCTCGGCGCGCTCCTCACCATGGGCGTGACCGCCGCCATCAATGGCCGGCTCCAGCGCGACTTCGCCCGGGAGTGGGCCGAAAGCCTCCGCGTGAAAGACAAGGCCCCGCACGGTGAAGACGAACTGGCCCGCATGGCGAAGAAGTGGGAATCCCCCTAGTCTGGTGTCCAACAAGTAATTGACATTATAGGGGTGGGCGGTATTTTCTG
>CAZCBE010000113.1:0-24743 GCA_964496695.1 uncultured Klebsiella sp. | reverse complement strand
GGTAGCCGCTCGGCACAGGCTGGTAGCCTGTGCTACCCGGCGGCGGTTTGGGAGCGGCCGAGTCGGGGCGTAGGCGCAACCTTCAGGTTGCGGCGTTGGTGGCCGGGAACTGACGCGCAGGCTGAAGCCTGCGACTACGAGAGGGGACTTCCCGAGTTCATCTGACGGCGACCGGTTGGTCGGTAGCGACGGGTTCAGCCGCTCTTTCCATTTCGACCCGGTCCAGACCGGGAGCAAATCCATTCGGAGCACAGGAGATGACGCCGAAACCGTGCTTCTGGAAAAATCTCTGCGTGTGCTGGGTCGTCTCGATTCGAATGGGCCGGCCAGCGCCCTCGGCTCGGATCTGCTCCAGTCGCCGATCCAGCAGGAATCGTCCATGCCCTCGGCCATGCTGTGACCGCTCAATCATTCCCCAGTTCAGATGCACAGCGCCCTCCTGGCGATAGTATCCGCCGCAGCCGATCACCCGTTCCGATTCGAGCAGCACCCAAAACGGCTCCGACAACGCGCGAGCACCGAGGAACTCTGCGAAAAGGTCCCGTTCGAACGGGGCGAAGTAACGGTCCGCGTTGCTGTCGAACACGGCCAGGCAGCCCGCCCGATGCACCGCCGAATATGGCACGAACGAACGCATCACTTCTGTTTTGCCGGACGACCCACCACGCCTAGGCCTCCAGCAACTGCGGCAGCGCAAGCTCGCCGAGGCCCAGTCCGCCGATTTTCAGGAAGCCGCGGCGCGAAACTCCGTCGCGAAAGCGGGCGGTCGAAATGGAACGGATGGTCAGCATGGCGGCATCCACTCACCGTGCGACGAAAGGCCGCAGGCAACCTTTCAAACGAATCTCGGACGAACGTCGAAGCGGGCGCATCCTGATACTGCCCTCCGGGGCGCGGCCCTCTGGGGCGCAGCGGCTGGCAGCAGGGAACGACATAGGAATGCCCGGAGCCATTTCAGCAAGGTTGCCGCTGCGGTCCGGAGGCCGCGCCCCGAGGCAAGCGCGGACGCTTGCGGCACGGCCGGTCGGAGGCCGGCGCTACGGAGCGCCCGCGTCCTCGCTGGCACGGCTTCGGCGGCAGTGTCGAGATGCGCCCGTCCCCTCCCTGAGTGCGCTCGCGGCTGTTCAAGGAGGGGCCGGACCGCTATCCTTCGCACCTCATGAACTGGGTTCACCTGCATCTCGCGCTCAACCACGTCCCCGTGCTCGGTGCTTGCTTTGGCGCGTTGCTGCTTGGGGTGGGGCTGGTCCGGCGGAGCGATGAACTGCAACGCGTGAGCCTGTGGGCGCTGGCGTTGCTGGCGGCGGTGTCCATTCCGATCAAGTTCACCGGGGACTTCGCGAGCGAGGCGCTGGCGGCGAAGGGTGGGGCGACGGTCACGGTCACGCTGGAGCCGAAGCTGCTCAATGCGCACGAGCAGGCCGCCGATCAGGCCACCACGGGCGTGTTCCTGCTGGGGCTGGTGGCGGCGGCGGGGCTGTTCGCAGCGCGCGGGGGCCGGGCTTTGCCCAAGTGGGCGGTGATCGCCTCGCTGGTCTTGGCGCTCGTCACCTTCCTGCTGATGGCGCGGACGGCGAATCTCGGCGGGCAGTTGCGTCATCCGGAGATTCGCGGTGAGGTGGCAGCGCCGTCTCCAAAGTAGGCCTGGCAACGAAGCATGGCGCGGGCATTCCTATCTCGTTCCTATTGCCAGCCGCTGCGGCCCAGAGGGCCGCACCCCGGGGGCGGTGTCGAGATGCGCCTGATCGAGTTTGATTGTGTCCGCCATGTTTCCTTTCCAGCAGGGCGGCGGTTGGCTCCGGCGATTGGTTAGATCCAGCATGGTTACGCGCGTTGGTTGAGATCATCTGCGTGTCCGGATGGCGGGAGAGGCGTGGAGGAAGTGCTTGGATTTGTCGCGTCGAGGTAGAGCAGGGTTCCGGCGACGACGAAAACCGGCATGAAAAGCACGTTCACAAGTGGCACCAGCGAGACGACGGCGACGACAAGTCCCAAGCCCAGCACGGCGCCGAAATGACGGCGCGCAAAGGACAGTCGCTCGGTGAAGCGATGTGCCATCCGGCCAGAGGGAATGGCGATAAACGAATAGCCCAGCGCGAACGCGCTCCAGAGGAAGAAGAGAGCTGGCCCCACGAGCGGCACGATTCCGACCAGCAGAAAAAGCACCGTGAGCGAGGACAGCGCAAGGGCCTGCACGGCGCTCTGGAACATGCTGCGGAAGAAGCCTGCGAAGCCCGCTGGCTCCGGTCCGGCGAAGCCCCGCCTCGCTCGCTCCACGGCCGCCGAAATAGAGTCCTGAAAAGGACTCGCCAACGTCAGAAACAGCCAGGCGAAACTCCAGTCTAGCACGAAGACCACGACGACAGCCCCGAGAAGATCGAGGATCGTCCGCAGCCAGGCGGAATACCCGCTGCCTGAAACGAGGCTGTTGATTTCCGTGCGAAGCCAGTCAAAGGCGAAATAGAAGGCGAGACCATCAAGGAGCAGGGTGATGAGGAGCGGCGGCATCAGCCAAAGGAGAATCCGTGGGGTCCGCAAGAGAATGCCGAACGCCGCAGGCAACGACTTAAGCCCGTGAGCAAAACCAAGGCGAGGGGCGAAATCTGTCATGGTCGGCATTGATGCAGAAGCCAGCATTCGGGAAAGCGCCTAACGACCCAAGCTCGTCGTTGCCTTCATCTGGGGAGGGGTCTGTTCCATCGCTCTGACGCTCATCTCAGGGGCAATTTGTAAGGGGTTGTGGAGGGTTTCAAGGACTATTCGCGCCAACTCCGTCACCGCTCGAACCCACTCGGGAAGGGGGTGTCTGCTGGCAACTTTGCTGGCACTCATGGTCCCGGTGAAGGTTCACGGCAGCATCATGTCCGCCGCGAAGTAACTGCCGAACTTGCGGCGCGGGTCGAGGGCGACACGTTCGGCCCGATGCACGCCGCAGGGATGCTGCCACGCCCGGCGCGTCTGGTTCCAGTGAAAGCCCAACTGCGCCAACTGCCGCCGGGTCTCAACTGCTGGCTCGCGCTCGAACTGTATCCAGACCCAGCGGCCCACGACCTCGGCCAGCTCAAAGAACCCCGGCGCACCGCGCCGCAGCAGGTTCAGCAAGGCGGATGTAGTCAGCGAGCGGTTCGCGCGCCGCGAGGCAAAATCAATTGGAGGCAAACCCGTTCGGGATGTGCTCCGCTGTTCGGATCGGCTCTTGAGCCCTGAGTAGTTGGATTTCGTTTTCATGGTCTTTTTTTTGTGCCCGGCTGTTCGTCTCGGTCTGTCGCCCTGCACGAAAAGGGCCGCGGAGCCGGGCTTGTCCGTGGGAGTAGTCTTCAGAGGGCACCACGAGACACCCCGGCGGAGCGGCCCCGTGAGGGCGACAGACCGGGAGGAACAGCCGGAGCAGCACAGCGAAAAAGGACCTGAAAACGACCGGCAACGCCGCCATCTCCGCGCAGCGGCGAAGCGGGCGGGTTGGCTGCTCCCGATCAATCGCAGCCACCATGCCGGACGAGCATCTCTGGCCGGTCTCCGGGGTTTCCGCGCCGAGTCACGGAACGGAGCGGGAGTCCTCGGCGAACGGCTGGAAGTCGGGAGCGAGGCGGGGCGGAGTGGAGTGAAGCGGCGTGGAAAGCACCGGAGTCAGGCATCAACCACCGGGGAGAGTCTGTGCGCTGGCCGGGTTGGCCGGCGGAGGCCCAGACGCGCAGTGCGAGCCGCACCGGCGGCAACGAGCATCGTCACC
This sequence comes from uncultured Klebsiella sp., assembly GCA_964496695.1. Classification (GTDB taxonomy): domain Bacteria; phylum Verrucomicrobiota; class Verrucomicrobiia; order Limisphaerales; family SXTU01; genus SXTU01. Next base: position 21,013 of record CAZCBE010000113.1, on the reverse strand, counting down.
GGAGCGGCCAGGCCCGAGCCAGATAGCGCAGTCTGTCCCCGGCCTCGTTCGGGTAAGACCGGCTGACTTCTGGCTGGGAGCCGCCGGGGCGAGCGGGCAGAGGTCGGTCTGAAGGCTAGGGTTTGGCAGGCGAGGGCATTGTGCCTCTCGGCAAATTATCACTCGTAAGTCATCCCGAAGACTGTATCCGTCAGCCAGTGGCGGAAAGATTCATTGTCTTGGAACTGCTTGAAGAGTTGGGCGTCGTCTTTGAAAAGCGCGGTGATCACGCGTTTCAGGGCCTTGTCGTGCTCGATTTTGGCGTTTTGTCGGTCGGAGTTCTTCTTCGCGTTTTGATACTTCGCGTCGGCTGCGACCTTCTGGGGGATTTCGCCGGTGATGCGCTGCTCCATCCGCTTCGCATCCGCGAACAATCCACCGAACTGGTCGTTGAACTGCTTTACGATGTTCGAGAGCTTGTCCAGCTCCGGCTCGGGTTTGCGCCCGCCTCCTGAGGTCGGCACCGGTTCAATCTCCGCATCTGCGTCCGGCAGGGCGATGGCCATGGTCGCCTTCTTCTCGGCGCGATAGCTGTCCATGTCGATGGCTTCGAGAATGCCTTTGGCGAGGTCTTCCTCCTTCGGAGCAGGCAGCTTTGGGATGAGAAAGTTCAGGAAGATTGAGAGCTTTTCCCACTCCTGAACTCCATAGGGCAGGATCGTGGCCAGGAAGTCGTAAGTGCGCGTAAACACCTTCGCCTTGCCTTTGAAATCCACCTGCTTGTCCTCGTCGAGGTCGTTCACGTAAACAGCGACACAGGCGTCGAGGATGGGATCGAGTTTGTCGCGGTCAGCCCCGCCGAGATACAGTTCGACCAGTGCGGCGATTTGCTCAGGCGAATACACCTGATACTTGTCCAGCGCCGCTTTTTCCCTGTGGAGCTTGTTCGGGTCCGTCTCCTTGCTGAGGATCGTGGTGCGGTAGTAGTCGGCAAAGGATTTCTCAATCGTCTCGGTGTCGTTCTGGAAGTCGAGGACGAAGACATCGTGCTTTTTCGGGTGAGCCCGGTTCAGGCGTGAGAGCGTCTGCACCGCTTTGATTCCAGAGAGCGCCTTGTCCACATACATCGTGTGCAGCAGCGGCTCGTCGTAGCCGGTCTGGAACTTGTCGGCACAGATGAGGAAGCGATAGGGATCTTCTTGAATCCTGTCCGCGATGCTGTTGCTGGAAAAGCCGTTGAGCTTCGCTTCGCTGACCTTTTCACCTTTGTATTCCGGCTCGCCAGAAAAGGCGACGATGGCCTGGTGCGGGCTTTTGATCTCGTTGAGGTAGGCCTTGAAGGCAAAGAAATACTCAATTGCCCGCTGGATGCTGCCGGTGACGACCATCGCCCGGGCTTGTCCGCCGATCTTGTTCTGGCCGATCACCTGTTCGAGGAAGTGGTCCACCATTATCTCCGCCTTGTCGCGGATGGCCTTGCTGTGGCTCTCCACATACAGGCGCAGCTTCTTGCGGGCCTTCTTCACGTCATACTCGGGGTCGCCTTCCACCGTCTTCGCAAGCCGGTAGTAGCTCGCCACGGGCGTGTAGCTCTTGAGCACGTCCAGGATGAACCCTTCCTGAATGGCCTGCTTCATCGTGTAGCTGTGGAAAGGCCGGTGCTTCACTTCGTCCCCGACGCGATACGGAATGCCAAACATCTCCAGCGTCTTGTTCTTCGGCGTGGCCGTGAAGGCGAAGTAGCTCGCATTCTTGAGCATTCTGCGGGCCTCGATGATGGCGTTGATGCGGTCTTCGATGTCCGGCTCAGCCCCGCCATACTCCACCGGGTCCTCGGCCAGCACCATATTCAGCTTGCCGGCCGTGCGGCCGCTCTGGCTGGAATGCGCCTCGTCAATGATGATGGCGAACTTCCTGCCCCGGTGCTCCTCGCCGATGCTGTCCAAGACGAACGGGAAGGTCTGCACAGTGGAGATGATGAGCTTCTTTCCCTCCGCGAGATACTTTGCGAGCTGCTCCGTCTTCGAGACGCCGGCACCGTCCTTCACCGCGCCGATGATCGAGGACACTTGGGCAAAGCCCCGGATCGTCTCGCGGATTTGCTGGTCGAGGATGCGCCGGTCGGTGACGACGATGATCGAGTCGAAGACCTCCTTTCCATTCTGACGCAGGCCGATCAACTGGTGCGCCAGCCAGGCGATGGAGTTCGACTTGCCGCTGCCCGCCGAGTGCTGGATCAGGTAGCGTCGGCCCGCGCCAAACCACGCCGCGTCGGCGAGGAGTTTGCGCACCACGTCGAGCTGGTGGTAGCGCGGAAAAATCTGCACCCGCTTCTTCGTGCCGGTCTTTTCGTTCTTCTCCTCCACGACCTGGGCGTAGTTCTCCAGAATCTCGGTGAAGCCTCCCGGCGTCAGGATGCGCCGCCAGAGGTAGTCCGTCATGATGCCGTAGGGATTCACCGGGTTTCCGGCTCCCTGGTTCCAGCCCTGGTTGAACGGCAGGAACCACGAATCCTTCGCCATGCCGTTCTTGCCTTTCAGCTCCGTGCACATTCGCACCTCGTGGTCATCCATCGCGAAGTGGACGACGCACCGGCCAAAGGCGAACAACGTCTCCCGTGGATCGCGGTCGCGCTTGTATTGCTCCTCAGCGTCCTCCGCCGTCTGCTTAGTCAGGCTATTCTTTAGCTCAAAGGTCGTTACCGGCAGCCCGTTGATGAAGAGCGCCATGTCGAGCGCCCGCCGCGTCTGCTCTCGGCTGTAGTGAAGCTGCCGCGTGACGCTGAAGCGGTTCGCCGCATGCCGGCCCACCGCGTCCTGGTTCTCAGGCGAGGGCGTCCCATAGAACAACTCCACCCGATGCGGGCCGTGTTTGACGCCCTTGCGCATCACATCAATGGTCCCGCGCCGAGTGATCTCTCCCTGCAACTGCGCTAGGAACTTCCGGCGCACCGGGCCGTCTGTGCGTAGTTCCAACTCCGCCGCGACTTCCTCCTGCGTGGCTTCAAGAAAGGCGGTTAACTGCTTCAAATCCACCGCGTATTCCCGGTCGTAGTTGGCATTCGTCCCGGCGATCCAGCCGAAGCTGGTCATGGCGTTCACGATCAGCGACTCCAGGCCCTCCTCCTTCACGTTCGTCACCGGCGGATGCTCGGCGGGGGTGGGACGGGCGGTTTCAATCAGCTTGATAGCGCCGTCCGTGCCAAAGGTGACTTCCTTGATGAAATGAGACGTGCTTAGTTCGGCCTGTTTTGAAGAAATCTTGTCAGTGTTGGTGCGAGCTAGTGAAGAAGCTCCGCCGGTGAGGGAAGCGACCTCAACGAGCAGTGTTTTGGCGGTCGCGAAGTCATCTAGAAATGAAGTCAACCGGGGGTCTTCGGATTGAAATCCAAGAATCAGTCGCTCGGCGGCCTCCCGCGGCATTTCCAGTCGGACCAGCGAACTCTGGCACGGCGTGACGGACACCACCTTCACCTCGCCCACCAGCACGCCGGCATAGGCGGCGACCATCTGGACCAGTTGCACCCGCTGGAACTCGCCCATGTCGGCGGCATCACGGGCAAGGATGAAGTCCACCATCGCTTTTTGCGGTGCACTCATGGGTTGTGGCGCGTTGTTGCGCAGCGCCCAAGGGTTCATCTTGTAGGCCTCGAAGTCCTTCTTCTTCCACTTCTGTTTGTCTGCCATTTCGTGGCAGTTGGCGCAGAGGGCGATCAGGTTCTCGGCGCGGTGATCCTGGGTTTGAAACCACGGGATGATGTGCGCCAGTTCGAGGGATAGGCCAAAACCGCACACCGCGCACCGATGACAGGACTCCGTAAGAACGGCTCGCTTGACGGGAACCGGGATTGGGGGTCGGTCACTCATGGTTTCAATAATTTCGCTACCGGTTGAAACTTTGAAAAATCGATCACCTCGTCGCGGAGATATTCGACATCATTGCGAAACGATCGGTTGTGATACTTCATCAGCCAGCGATATTTCTGCCGAACGCGCTCTGAGCTTGTCGCCGCGTATGCCTCTTCGATCCGCTTGCGGTGCCATTTGAGGAAAAACGCCGCATCCTTTAATGCCCGGCGATTCAACGCTGCCTGCGCTCGCTCATGGTCTCCCTTCTCTTTTGCGTCAAGATAGTCTCTGTGGTCTTCCGGCAGCCAGCCCCGATGATCTTCGTGGAGCATTACTCTGAAGTAGTCGAGGTAGTAAAGTTGCTCGCCTCGCCACTTGCGCTGACCGTTTCTTGAAAAATAGGTCGGAGTGGGGTCGGCCCCAGGAGCGTAATGCCCCTTCTTTGGCACTCCTAACACGGCTTGGCGTGTAGATTCGGGCACGACGATGATCGGATGCTCCGCATAGTTGGTTTCCAATTCGTAGGCACGAGCCAGAGCGGGGCTGAGCAGGACATCATCCTCAAAGAAAAATGGGCCGTGACTGATGCCGCCACGAACGAAAATGCCCTGACAAGCGCAACGCGCCTGCGCGAGGATCAATTCAAACAAGGCATAGCCAAGCAGGTCATACCCGCCCATGATTGGGGTCATCGGACAATTTGGTGTTATCGCCACGACGATTGAATCGGACAACCCGATAACTCGCCGACCGTAGTCGGCGTTCTGTTCCAACCGTGTCGCCGGCTCGTCGTCTGCGGTGTGCAACTGGAACTCCTGCTGGACCTTCCGAACCTTGGCGTAACATTTCCGCAAGTCTTCCTCTGTTCTCGCGCTTTCCAGTTCACGTCCAAATCCGAGAATGTCGATGAAGGCCACAAGATGTGGTTTCGGGCGTAGGTCTGGTGGCGGCTTGGCCGCCTTGGCAGCCGCTTTGGCTTTACGTTCAGCATCCAAGGCGCGAAGCCATGCGGGCATCCCTTTAAGAGTTTTTGCAAGCGGAGAATCTTTCTCCGCAAAGTGACGGATAGTTCCGCCACCCTTACCGGGCAGCTTAATGACGGTCTTCTTCGGGTTACGCTGCGGCTTCTTCATTTTTGATCTCCTCCTCGGTGCACTGCTCTCCGTCTTCACCTTCCAACTCAGCAATCACGCTTGGCTCGTGCTCAGCAGGCAGCTTGGCGGCGGCTTCGCGCACGTCCAGCTTGCCCGTCACGAGGTCGGCGGTCAGGCGCGTCCGGTATTCCTGCATCAGCGCGATTTCTCGCTCGGTGCGGGCGATGGCGGTGGTCGCTGTCTCTGTAGCTTTTGCGACATATTCAACGATTGCCACCTGTTCATGCGGAGGGGGAACAAAGAACGGCGTATCTCGCATCCGAGAATCCGCAAGGTCCCATTGCCCAACTCGAACACCGTCTGATGCGCGTGTGAAGGACGGCACGTATGCCTTGGATCGAATCGCCGTGTGAAAAAAGTCACCACCAACGTGGTGCAAATCAAAAACGAAGTATGCGGGGCTGACGATGCCTTCGAATTGTGAAACACCGAATGAACCTTGCCACGCCTTCATCTTGTTCATTGCGAACTGGCCCACCCGGACAACCTTGTAGTTACTCAAATCGTCGGGAATGAAGTTGTGATTCTCTTCGAAGTTCTCGGTGTCGCGCTTAATTACGCCCTTCTCTCGAACAACTGACAACAGAGGGAGGTTCGGCTGATTTCGCTCCGTTTTGCGCGTTAGAATCTGGCGCAACTTCCGCATCTCCCAGTGCTTCGGGATGTCGCCGAGCCAGGGGATGGCGGAGGGCTTGAGGGGGACGTCGGGGTGGAGGCCGCGGGTGACGGCGCGGTGGATGATGGCCTGCTTCTGCTCGTTCAGCAGCCCAATCAGCTTCCGCTTGGCGCGGATGAAGCCGTCGATCTTCCGGTTCGCGTGGTCCAGAAACCGCACGATGGCCGTTTGTTCGTCGTCACTGGGAACGAGCACGGGAATCTGACGCATCCCGGGAATAGACAAATCCCACTGGCCAACACGCACGCCGTCGGAAGCCTGCCCGAAGTGCGCTACATACGGTTTGCTGCGCAGGAGACGCTGGCCGAAAGCGTGGTTGGCGATGCGGAAGTCGAAGACGAAATACGCGGGACTGACGATTCCATCGCAAGGCGCGATGCCCATTGAGCCCTGCCAGGCTTTCATCTTGTTGATCACGAGATTACCAGCGCGAGCGACTTTGTAGTTGGTCAGGTCATCGGGGATGACGTTGTGATTCTCGTCCGCATCGGTCATCGAGCGAACGAAGACACCTTTCTCCCGTGCCACCGAAAGCAGCGGCAGGTCTGGGCGGTCTCGCTCGGTTCGCTTCGAGATGAGCGTGCGGAGATTCCGCACTTCCCATTTCGCTGGAACAGCACCGAGCCACTTCGAGCCCGACTCCTTGTATTCCGAATACGGCTTGAGTCCTTCGATCATGCCGTGACTCCTTTCGTGATTTCGTGAAGCAGGCCTTCGGTCTCCTGCTCCAGCGCGAGGATGTCGGCGCTGATCTGGGCGAGGGTGCGGAGCTGGGGCGGCTGGTAGAAGTGGCGGGTGAAGCTGACTTCGTAGCCGATCTTGGTGTCGGCCTCGACGAGCCAGGCGTCGGGCGTGTAGGGCAGGACTTCGCGGCGGATGAAGGCTTCAATCCCTCCTTCCTCCAGCAGCGGGATCTGCTCGGAGTCGCGGAGTTCGCTGTCGGGCTCGTATTCGACCACGCAGGGCTTTCCGTCGATTTGGGCCTCGAACAGTCCGTGTAAAGGGTCGGGCTGGGTCTTGCCGGGTTTGTGGATTTTCTTGATGACGCGGGGCGCATCCTCCACGCGCCAACTGACCGCGTTGACGATGAGCTTGAGGTCGGCGGCGCTGGGTTTGAGGTCGAGTTTCTTGAGCATGGCTTCGACCTTCTCCAAAAAGACGTTGTGGTCCTCGAAGAGGTCATCGCCGAGGGCCTTGCGGAGCTGGTTCGCGACATCGAGGAGCATGGCGTCGCGCTTCCAGGTGGCTTCGCTGAGGAGCTTCTTTTTCTTTTTGTCGGAGAGGCTCCTTTTCGGCGTGTCGGCTTCGCCTTCCTCGTCCTCCTCGCCGTCGCTGTCGGCTTTGCCCCAGTCGTTGACGAGTTTTTCCAGTTGCGGGCGGACGGAGGCGGGGTCGATGAAGAGGGCCTCGCCCAGCTCGGCGTGGAGGGCGGCGCGGATGTCTTCATCGCCGGAGGCGTAGCGCAGGGGCTCGATGCGCTGGCGGGTGATCTGGCTGTGGAGGCGGAGCGGGCGTTCGACTTTCACTTTCCAATAGCCGAAGGCGGCATTCGGGAAGATTTTCGACTGCGGTGTCTCCTCGAAGGCGAGGAAGGTGTCGCAGATGCGCTGGATGTCCTCCGGGGCGAGTTCGCAGTTCTTTTTGCCCATGTTCTTGCGCAGGGGCCGGGACCATTGGGTGGCGTCGATGAGCTGGACCTTGCCCTGGCGCGGCGCGGCCTTCCGGTTGGTGAGCACCCAGACGTAGGTGGCGATGCCGGTGTTGTAGAACATGTTCAGCGGGAGGGCGACGATGGCCTCCAGCCAGTCGTTCTCGATGACCCAGCGGCGGATGTTGCTCTCGCCCTGCCCGGCGTCGCCGGTGAAGAGGGAGGAGCCGTTGTGCACCTCGGCGATGCGGCTGCCGAGCGGGGTGTCGTGCTTCATCTTGCTGAGCATGTTGGCCAGAAAGAGCATCTGGCCGTCGCTGCTGCGGGTGATGAGGGAGTATTCCGGATCGCCGGCGTGCTCGATGAGGAAGCGCGGGTCTTTGACATCCTTCTTCGAGCCTTCACCGCTCATGCGCTCCAAGTCGCTCTTCCAGCTTTTGCCATACGGCGGATTGGCGAGCATGAAGTCGAAGGTGCGGGAGCGAAACTGGTCGTTCGACAGCGTGGAGAAGGCGGGGCCGCCGACAATGTTGTCCGCCGCGTCGCCGTCGCCTTTGAGCAGGAGGTCGGCTTTGCAGATGGCGTAGGTCTCGGCATTGATTTCCTGCCCGTAAAGGTGAGTGGCGACCTGCTTGCCGTGTGCGGTGGCGATCTGCTGGAGGGTTTCCTCAGCGACGGTCAGCATGCCACCGGTGCCGCAGGCGCAGTCGTAGAGCAGGTAGGTGCCTGACTCGATTTTGTCCGCCACGGGCAGGAACATAAGGCTGGCCATGAGCTTGACGGCATCGCGAGGTGTCCAGTGCTGGCCGGCTTCCTCGTTGTTGTCCTCGTTGAACATGCGCACCAAGTCCTCGAAGACGGTGCCCATGGCGTGGTTGTCCAGGCCAGGAAGGTCGCCCACGGGGCGGGGGCTGAGGTTGATGTCCTTATCCAGGAACTTCCCGATGAGCTGGCCCAGGCCATCGGACTCTGAGAGTTTGCCTATCTGATTCCGAAACTCGAAGTTCTTGATGATGTCCTGCACGTTCGGCGAGAAGCCGTCGAGGTAGGCAATGAAGTCGTCCTTCAGCGTCTGCTGCGTCTTGCGGGATTTGAGGTCGCGCAGGAGGAAGGGCGAGGTGTTGTAAAAGGCTTCACCGGAGGCGGAGCGCAGGGCGTCGTCCTGATGAACGACCTTCTCACGGTCCAGGGCGGCCTTCATTTCGAGCACGCCCTTCTTCGTCGGCTCCAGCACGGCATCGAGGCGGCGTAGCACGGTCATCGGCAGAATCACGTCGCGATATTTGCCCCGAACGAAAACGTCGCGCAGGACATCGTCGGCAATGTTCCAGATGAAGCTGGTGATCCAATTGAGTTGGGCTTGGTCCATGAGTGAGTCTTTAGCGGAGGCGTTGTCGAGGATTTTGGAGCATCGCGGCGGCGGCGTCCTTTTCCGTTGTCGATATCCAGCGCATGGCGTGAAGGCATCGTAGGCCAGGCTCTCGTGGAGGCAACGCAAAAGCCTCGGGCGGTAGGGAAGTGCCCGCAAATGGACCCAAATCCCGTTCGTGAGGGAAAAGTGCTTGTCGTGCCGCAAACGGCGTTGCAACCAAGCGCGTTTCGTGGTCTTTTCTGACGCAGAGGAGCAAGTTCTCCTCTGCTGGTCAGTTCTTTTTAGCCTCTTGTGAGGGTCACGACCGTGACATATCCAAATTCACCAAGAGACAGCACCAACTAATTTTAGCGGCAAGCAGTCAGCGTCCGTTGCACCGGAATGAACCTGAATGGTCATCCGAATGGTGCCGAGAACTGACGAGTAAACCCGCAACCAAGCATCTCCGCGTCTCGCCTACTAAACACACAACTCAAGCGGTCTTCCAAGTGGCCCGATCGATTCTACGAATTGGTCGGGCTACATGCTTCTCCCAAGTCGGTTTCTGAGAACTCGCCACGCTAACCCGGCGTTCGTTGTCTCCTGCCCTGTTGGCATGGGGCGGCAGCGCCAGAGAAGAAAGGTTAGTTGTGAACGTGTATACGGCCGAAGAGGTGGCTGGGGTGCTGAAAGTCGATTACAAGACTGTGCTTCGTTTGATCGAACGCGGCTTGCTGAAGGCCCTCCCCGGCATCCGGCACAAACGCATCACTGAACACGAGCTGAACCGTTACTTGGGCAATCAGGAGATTCTGTCCGATGCCCGGGCGACGACTGCTGAAGCTCGGCACGCGGTTCCTGGCCATTCCGCCGTGCAACCCACCGGCCGCTCCGCCCGCCCGTCTGGTGGCAGTGGAGAAGTTAAACAAACCATCGTTGTTCGCTCAACGGCAGCGGTTCGTGGCGCCGACCGCACGCGTAAATAGCCAAGGAAAACCAATGCAACTGAAAGTCACAGTCACGTCAGAACGGCCCGACGAATACATCGGGAAACGGGGTCTGGTCAAAAACCAAGTCATCACCTGCCAGGACATTGATCCGTCCGGCTATCGGCTGCTCATGCCGTTTGATTACACGCTGAGCGAGGACGAAAAGGTCAAGTATGCGGGCAAGCTCCAGGACAAGACCATTGTGGTCGGAGTCCGCGAGCTGATGCCCTTTGGCGGTCGTCTGCGCGCCCGGGGAGCCATCGTCACCGGCCCGGAAGGAAAGTAAAGCAACCACCCGATGAACCCCGAAATCTACGCCTTGTCCTTGATCGACTGGCAGTTCTTCGCGTCGCTCACCTTCAAGAGTGAGAAGCTGACGGAGGCCGTGCGCATCAAGATGTTCTTCGCCCTCATGCGGAGACAGGCGGACCATTTCGGGGTTCATTTCGGGCAAACGATTTGGTGTCTGCGCACCGAGCGTGGCGAGGCCACGGGGCGCATTCATCATCACGCACTGATCGCGGGGTTTCCCAAACATGCGCCGACCAGGGCCACGTGCTTCTCCTTCATGAAAATCTGGGAGCAGCTCGGGGGCGGGATGGCGCGCGTCTCCCAGTATAGCCCACGGCTCGACGGGGTGGGCTATGTCCTCAAAGGCGGCGACGAAGAGTATCGGCGCGCCGGCGGGGATTATTACGAGACGCGAAAGTTTGGGTCACACTGCGACGTCATGCTCTCCAAGTCAGTCTTCAGCGTTATCGAAGGCCGGCGGTCAATAGGAGAGAGACGCCGTCGAGGACAACGCCAAGCGGAGTAAGCGGAACCAGCCCGTGCGCGGGAAGGTTTTAGCCCAGGCTGCGGCAATGCTGCCAGTTGTCACTTGGGAAGTGTTCCCACCTCGGCCCCCACCGCGCGGAGCGCGGGGGGCCGAGGTGGGATTGCTTGAAGAACTCCTATGCCCTGATGGGACGGGGGGCAACGAACTGAAACGAAACGAAAGGAAACGACTATGTGGCGAGCATTTAGGAACGAAAGGACCGGCGAGGTTCACGCGGTGAAGGTCCCCGAAGGGACAACACCTCACGGGTCTGCGAGTGACCAGCCCTTGGCAGAGACAAGGGAGCTGCTGACCTGTTCCCGCTGCCTGCGGTTCGCATTCGAGCGGCGCTGGGCAGAGCCGACGCTCATGGCCATGATTCCAGAAGGAGAACTGGTCGAGGCTGCCAAATCGGATCGGCGCTGCGGGAAGTGCGGTGCGCCGGTGAGCCGCTGCTGCTGCTGAGTATGCGCGACGATCAACACCGCTTCCTGGCCCTGCTGGGCCAAGCGCCTGCCCGCCTGACAGCGGAGCAGACGGCCTGGGTGTTGAACTGCCAGATGCACGACGTGCCGGTGCTGGTCGCCAGCAAGCTGCTCAAGCCGCTGGGCAATCCCCCGCAGAACGGCATCAAGTTCTTCGCGACGAAGGAACTCCTGGAACTGGCCAAAGACGAAAAATGGCTGCACAAGGCCACCGTCGCCATCTACCAGCACTGGCACCAGCGCAACGCCCGCAAGAAGGAGACGCCAGAGGAGACTGGACTGTTGCCGGCGACGTAACACTGGAGTCCAGAGGTTGTGACCTTTGGCGCGGGCGTGGGGTGCGCAACCCCACGAAGGAAAAGAACTCGCCTGACGAGCGGAGCCGTCAGGCGAATTTTTTTGGCGCAAAACTCCCCCCGTCCGCGTGATGCGGTTCTGCGAACGGGGGAGGAGGTTGGCGGGGCTAGGCCGCGATGGACGGCGCTTCGGGTGGCCGCTGCTCGTATTCGTCCAAGCTGGGGATGTTCACGCGCGCGCCCTTCGCGTAGGCCCGATGCACGGCGGCGGAGGTGTGGCCCAGCGCTTCCTGTGCGAAGCGTTCGGGATAGCCCGCTGCCCGTGCCCGCTCGGCCCACGCATAGCGGTAGCTGTGCAAGCTCACCCCGACGATGCCCAGCTTCCTGCACCGGTCGGTGAAGCGCGTGGCCCGGGCGGCGGACTCCTGTTTGCCGAAGTGCGGGAACAACGGACCCGTGGCCGGACGCTCCCGCAGGATGGTTTCTACCGTCGCACTGAACCGCTGCACGGCGAGCGTGCCGGTCTTCTTCCGCGTGTAGCTCAGGGTGTGGTTTGGCCAGTCAATGTTCTCGTGCGTCAGCGCGGCCATGTCCACCTGCGCGGCGCCGATATGCCAGAGCAGTTGCAGGAACGCCTTCCACTCGGCGTGCGGCTCCATGTCGAGCAACCGCTGCGCCTCGTCTGCCGTGATGGCGCGGCGCGTCTTGTAGCGCAAGCGCGGCCATTGCGCGTAGGCGAGGATGGGCCACGGCAGCCAGCCCAGATGCAAGGCGAAGCTGTGGAGCCGCCGCAGGAACATGTTGGTCGAGACCGTGCCACTCTGAAGCACCTCCAGCAGCGTCGCGGGCCGCGTCTCGATGAGGGCAAGCTGGCGGAGGGCGTTGAAGGGCGCTTCGGCGAAGGCGCTCTCATACCGCTCCCGGGTGCGCGGCGCGGTGGCGACCTTGGTGCGCAGGATGGCGTCCATGACGCCCTGCCAAGTGCGCTGGCCAATCTGCGGGTCGCCGGCGACGAGGTAGGCGCGGGCCATCTGCGCGTTGAGCGCGGGCTGGCGGTGCGCTTCGTTGCGGGCGTGGAACAGGCGCTGGGCCTCGTCGCGGTCGGAGGTGCCGAGGCTCTCCTGTTTGCCGGTGGTGTTGTCTTCGAGGTAGAAGCGGCCGTTGCAGCCGCGCTGATACATGCGGAACCGTGGCTTCATAACTTTGTGGGTTATGAGCGTAGAGCGGGGGAATTTGGACTGGTCAGCGGCTTCTGTGGAAGTGGTGGGGTGGTTCTGGCGAATTATGCCGTGACCGCCCCGCCGACTGGCAGAAGTGCTGGCAGTGCTCCGCAGAACCTGATGCAGCCCGTTGGTGCACACGCACTTAGGCCGAAAGGCGAACGACCCAAGCTCAGCGACCCGGCGCATCCGCCTCCGCCCAAGGCCACGGCGCGACAGGCAGCGACGCAACGATGGCAACCGTGACGCTCCCAGCGGGTTGGCGCGTGGTTAACAGGCGTTGCGGTCATTCGTGTTCCATGCACCTCAGACCTGGACGAGCGTTTTGAAGCCGCCGTAGGCCATGCGTTTGGAATCGAAGATGGCGCTGGTTATGGCGCACATCGCGGCGAGGCGCGGGTCGGCCATGAGCTTTTTGTTCACGGCGTCCCGGTGTTTGCGCGACTCGAACACAGCATAGGCGAAAATGACCACCTCGTCTGGCTTGGCCTTCGCCAGCTTCGGGAAGGCAACCATGTCCTTCACCTCCATGTCCTCGCCGACGCACTCGCGGTATTCGAGCGCGCCGTGCTCGCGCCAGATTTTGCCCGCCTTGGTGGCGACCTTTTTGTAGGCGGCGAGTTTCGCCTTCGGAATGGCGAGGACGAATCCATCAATGTATTGGCTCATTGTATGTGTTGAGGTGGTTTGGTTGTGTGATGCGGAATGTTCAATGGCAGATGGCACTGACGCGAGCAACGCCTAACGGCCCAAGCCCGGCGACCCGGCGCATGGATAATGACCACGGTGCCCAAGCGGGTTCGCTGGAGCGCATGGTTAGCGAACCAACCGCCGCGGCGGCGGGGCAATGACACAAGAAACTCAAATGGCACCGACCGTTGCATATCAACAACTTGCGCGTCTAGTTTCTCAGGAGGCCGCGTTGGTGTCATACTCAGGTGAAAGTGACTCAATCATACTGCTGAACTCGGCGTCCTCTCGGCCGCGGTCTGCGAGTGAACAGTTGTAGGTGGCGTGAATCATCTGGTGTCCAGCGCGCAGCCACCATTTCGTCCAGAACGTGTCGTCCTCGCTGAAGCGGGTGCGGAAACCAGTGAGGAGTCCGAATGAAACTGCGGCCAGCGGAATATCGCCGGCGAACTCACGCAAGTCGTCGTCGGTGACAGGCTCATCCTTGCGGTAACTGCTGACCTGAAATGCTCCCACTCCATGTGGATGCTCGAAAGTGGTGCAGTCCTCGTCGGCCTCGTGACTCCAACCTTCTGGAACATCAAGCGACCAGTCTGTGGATTTGTAGCGCATAGCGTGTGAAGCGGCCTAACGACCCAAGCTCAGGGACCCGGCCCACGGGACGCCACGATTGCAACCTGGACGCGATGGCCGGGTTCGCTGCAGCGCATGGTTAGGCCGCGTTGTCATCTGAAAGAGGCTCAATGCCGACAATCTCTCCGCGCCGGATGACGACGTAAAGCTCGGTGTTGGGCATGCGCAACTGTGCGGGAAACATCTCCGCCACAACCGGCGTGGGAATGCCTCCATCGAGCTGGCCCAGATCTGCACCCAAGAGAACTGTGACGAAGCCATCCTGCAAACAACCAATCACTCGTGATCGCACGCGACTCACTTCTGGAATGGTTGGATGGCTCATGGCGCGTGAAGCGGCCTAACGACCCAAGCTCAGCGACCCGGCGCACGGGACGCAACGATTGCAACCGCGACGTTCCCGCCGGGTTCGCTGCAGCGCATGGTTAGGCGGCAACATCGTCATAACTCAGGATCAATCTCGTCCATCAGACGGTCAATCTCAGCGTCCTGCCCGCGCAGGTCGCCTGGGTCAACGTCATCGTCCAAGAATAACGTCAACATCCTGCGGGTGAAATCCGCACGGTGCTCTGGGTCAGGGATGGCCGCTTGGATCTTCGGCCAAATCTCCCAGAACATACTTGCTCCTGTTCGCCAGCTCATAAAGTGATGCGCTCGATGCCGCCTAACGACCCAAGCTCAGCGACCCGGCGCACGGGACGCAACGATTGCAACCGCGACGCCCCCGCCGGGTTCGCTGCAGCGCATGGTTAGCGAACCAACCGCCGCGGCGGCGGGGCAATGACGTAAGAAACTCAAATGGCACCGACCGTTGCATATCAACAACTTGCGCGTCTAGTTTCTCAGGAGGCGTTGCGGCTCGTGAACCAAGCCAGAAATGTATCAAGGCGCTCCGTGAGTCCAGCAACGCCGTCAAAGTATCCGCCCACTGTGTAATCATAAGCGCCTGTGGATTTGTTGAGAACATGGATGTCGAAACAACCGAAATCCCACACGAGAATCTCGATGAAACACTTGGGCGTCTCGAACTGCACGACAAGCGTGCCCTCGCGCCGCGTGAACTGGACAGGCTCGCTGCCAAACACTTTTTGGTGGGCAGTAAGCCAAGCGGCGACGAGGTCAGTGGGCTTTTCATTCACGGGATACGCGTAGCAACGCCTAACGACCCAAGCTCAGCGACCCGGCCCGCGGGACGCGTGGAGTGCAAACCACGACGCCATGCCGGGTTCGCTGCTGCGCATGGTTAGGCGTCTCGGGTTGTCTTGTCATAAAAGGGAAATAAATCACGGTCCTCCCAATCGTCGCGGAACGAATCAACGATGTCGCGAGCAATCGGGTGCGCACGCCAATCCTCTCGGGCAATCGCGCCCCGCAACTCCCGCTCGTAATACTGCTGAACCTCCGGCCACCGCAAGCTGTGCATGCAAAACATGACAAGCTCCCACGGTCCGTCATCTGGTCGCCGCCACAACTCACAGAATGCTCGCTCGAACTCGGTGCGAAGTTCGGGGTGTAACCGAACTAGCTCCAAGATACGCAGGCCGAACGGCTCAAGGTCTGGTGTGCCAGTGGACTCGGTAGAACCATACACATCCTCTGCCTGCTTGCACAAAGACCAGAACTCTTCGAGTGGAGTCATGCGAACGGGTGCCGCCTAACGACCCAAGCTCAGCGACCCGGCACACGGGACGCAACGGTTGCCAACCGCGACGCCATGCCGGGTTCGCTGCAGCGCATGGTTAGCGAACCAACCGCCGCGGCGGCGGGGCAATGACGTAAGAAACTCAAATGGCACCGACCGTTGCATATCAACAACTTGCGCGTCTAGTTTCTCAGGAGGCCGCTGAGATCTGATCAAGCCAAGATACATAATGACATGCTTGTCTAAGCGCTCCGTCAAAAGATTCAGGGTGACGAACCTGCCAGCGAGAAACAACCCGCCACGCATCACCGTCTCGCCGCTCCAAATCTACTCTGTGCCCGAGGTCGCGGCAATGCTCCGCCGTGTAACGGTGAAATACCGCCCGCTCCACGCCGTCAGGCCGCTCAATAGTCCGCGCAATCTCACTATCAATCGCGCCGCAACGAGGACAGGCGCTAAACGCAGGAGTGTGAACATCCTGCTCGCCGTGATTGTAGCCACCTCCCGCACAGTGTGCCCCACAAGGCGCACGGTGTGCGACCGCGCTCCAGCGAAACGTATCTTTCGGAGCGTCGAAGTGACGTATCTCCTCATGCTCAACCTCTGTGCCACACACAACACATTTCTGAGTTCGCGTGAGTCCTGTATTTTCGGCGAATGACATGGCGCGTGAAGCGGCCTAACGACCCAAGCTCAGCGACGGCCTCGGCGGCGCGGGTGGAGCGCACGGTGCGCTCACGAATTCCCGCGACGCTCGAACGGACGGCGGAGAGGCCGTTCGCTGCAGCGCATGGTTAGCGAACCAACCGCCGCCGCGGCGGGGCAATGACGTAAGAAACTCAAAGGGCACCGACCGTTGCATATCAACAACTTGCGCGTCTAGTTTCTCAGGAGCCTGCGTCATGTCTGAACCTCAAACTTCTTGCGGACAATCCGCAACGCCTCTGCTGTGAACTTGGCCTCGTCCGCCCAGTCGTCCGAGTCTCCACAGTTGGCGTGGCCCTCGCCGTCAAAAAGTCCGAGGAAATGAGAGCCGCCTCCGAAACTCTTCGCCATCGAGTTGACTTCCGAAGCCACAAAATAACACGGCTGCCGCTTCTCATCGAACACGGCCAAGATGTAGCGATACTCGACCGAACCGGCAGGCTCAATGTCTCCAAGCAACACCGCGGAGTGCTTGCCGACCTCGAAATGCTGTCTCGGCTTAGCTGACTTGATGACCGGTGCGTATTTCATGTGAGATGCGAAGCAGGCTAACGACCCAAGCTCAGCGACCCGGCGCACGGGACGCAATGATTGCAACCGCGACGCTCCCGCCGGGTTCGCTGCAGCGCATGGTTAGGCCGTTCAGCGGTCATGGCTGGGTCGGGAGAAATACAGGTAGCCCTGATCTGCTGCGACCAAGTGCCAACCCTCTGCGTCGAGACCGTTGATAATCGCCAAGCGGTCATCCCCGATCTTCGGAGAGACCATTTTGTATTCCCAACGAGTGTGATGGGCCGTCGCGCATCCAAATGCGAACAACGCGACCGCCGCAGTAATGGACCAGCAAGCAAGTTTTGATTTCATGGCGTGTGGAGCGGCCTAACGACCCAAGCTCAGCGACCCGGCGCACGGGACGCACCGATTGCAACCGCGACGCCCCCGCCGGGTTCGCTGCAGCGCATGGTTAGGCCGCATACACGTCTCCATCGCCGTCCCAATCCGTCCGCTCCCAAGCTCCGGCTGGAACGAACACGGTGAATGCGCCCGCAACCAAAGCTCTGACGACACTAGCCTCGTCAGTCACAGTGATGCCGCGCCCTTTGCGCCAACTCGCGTCCTCGACCGAAACGCGAAACGGATAATCCGGTGTCCGCTCGTCATCACCATCGCAAACGGTCACCTCTGCATTCTCGGAATAGCCAGCAAAGTAATGACCGTCTGGCGGGTAATTGGAACTCTCCCGCTCCTCCCACTCACTGACACCGAGCGCGTGAAATACTCCGGACGCGACATCATGCAATGTCGCGTCAGCTTTGCGAGGTGTGATGAGGAAGATGGCGCTCATGTGCGGCCTAACGACCCAAGCTCAGCGACCCGGCCCTCGGGACGCAATGATTGCAACCGCGACGCTCTCGCCGGGTTCGCTGCAGCGCATGGTTAGGCCGCGTTGTCATGGTGCTACTCCTGAATCCAGCAAGTGCCATCATTCTTAACTGCGATGCTGATACCATACGGCGGCTTCTGGCTCGGTGTCGCCCAAGAAAACTGAACTGACCAGTCGTAGCCGTGGTCTAGCGGAGGTGGTGAACCTGGCCGGTGGAAAATCTGCGGCTTGGACAAGTCGAGCTTGGCGGTATCGACTGCTGCTGTGGAGATGAACCGCTTGGCGTGCTGAAAGGCAGCCTCTGCCTCAGGACGGGCCTGCTCGGAAATGCCGGCGAGTGAAGGACTGCCAATCTGCCGTGTCTCGGTCTTCCGACATGCGGTGAGCATCAGAACCAGGGCGAAGGAGAGCGTGAGAAGTTTCATGGCGTGCGCAGCGGCCTAACGACCCAAGCTCAGCGACCCGGCACACGGGACGCAACGATTGCAACCGCGACGCGATGGCCGGGTTCGCTGCAGCGCATGGTTAGACATCAACGATCTCATGGCTCACTCCGATTCGTCGTGGCAAGGATGGCGGAAAACTCCTCCCACAAAACATGGGCAAGATGCTGTCCCTCGCCTTCGACATGCTTCTGTATCGCTTCGATGTCTCTCGTGATCCGCTCAATCCTTCGCCGATGAAGTGCGACTGCGTGACCGTCCCAACCAACAATGTCAACCACTGCAAGATCATCGGTCTTGGAAATCAATTTGGAGTAACCGCTCATAGTGATGTCTAACGACCCAAGCTCAGCGACCCGGCCCACGGGACGCGTTGATTGCAACCGCGACGCTCCCGCCGGGTTCGCTGCAGCGCATGGTTAGGCGTCATGTCCTCTAAAATCACGATATACTGTCTGAACCAAACGCAGGATACCTCCACAAACACCGCAAAGAAAAGCTCCGACTCCGACCCAAGAAATCGTCGATCCGATTCGCGTATGAAGATCGAAACGCGCCGAAAGCTCTGGCGTGGGGTCTTGGTATGGTATGCCGGCGAATACGACCTGGTAGGCAAACCCTGCAATAAACAGGAATACCCCTGCACAGATAAAAACGAGCGGCCAGAATCGTTTTACGGTGCTCATGCCGCCTAACGACCCAAGCTCAGCGACCCGGCCCACGGGACGCTCCGATTGCCAACCGCGACGCCCCGCCGGGTTCGCTGCAGCGTATGGTTAGGCCGCACATTCGCGAGCAAACTCTGAACACATCTTTTCATAGGACATACCTGTCATGAACAATCGGCAGTGTGCTTGGCGAGAGACGAATACTGGAGAGAGCCCAACCAACATCTTGTAGTGGTCCTTCGTCGCCCAATACTCCGCCGTGTTGATATGCACTGACCAGCCCCAATCAAACTCACGAACCAGCCCGACTGCGAGCTTAGCACAGTCCATCCCTCGGCTAGCCAAATAGCTCATCGCAATCTCTGACGGGTTCAGTGTCATGCGGCCTAACGACCCAAGCTCAGCGACCCGGCCCGCGGGACGCAACGATTGCAACCGCGATGCTCCCGCCGGGTTCGCTGCAGCGCATGGTTAGCCCACATGGTCAAAGCACTCATTTGTGTCCTTGCAATAGTGCTCCGAACTCGCGGCAAAAGCTACCCGCAAACTCACCCTCAACGACAACCTCTCCCTCCATCGCAGCCGATGCCTTCCAGCCGCTGATGCGATACCGAACTGCGATGTATCCATGTGAGTCTCGCTGGAAACGCAGCCACCCACCTTCCGTGAATGGTATCTCAATCTGCTCGCTCTTGAGTGACTCGAAATCTGCAAACCGTCTGAGAGTCGCCTCGTCTGTGTCCATCATCAGTCTGTCGTGTGATGCAGTGAATCTCCGGCCTGAAGCAGTGGCGACCGCCTCAGCGCGGAATGCAGAATAACCACCCTCAAGCGGACTGGACTCAATACACAGAAAATTGTTGTCTTGGCCGATGCGCATGGAATGTGGGCTAACGACCCAAGCTCAGCGACCCGGCCCGCGAGGGCGTCCGCTTGCAACCTGGACGCGATGGCCGGGTTCGCTGCAGCGCATGGTTAGGCATCGTCATATCGTCACACTCACTGATCGGGAACGTCGGCGAATGATAACCCATGCAACGCCACCGATGAAAATCAAACCGCCAACCAAAGCCACTGTCTTCGCAGACTCAATCTGGCCACGCTGAACAGCCAGCAACTCTGGTGTCGGATCTTGGTATGGCATGGATGCGCCGCTGTAACGACCGAAGGCAACCAAAAGAACAATCGCGCCAACCAGCCAAGTCAGATGCGGAATGAATCTCATAGGGCGCGCGATGATGCCTAACGACCCAAGCTCAGCGACCCGGCGCACGGGACGCAACGATTGCAACCGCGACGCCCCCGCCGGGTTCGCTGCAGCGCATGGTTAGGCGGCACGGTCATGTTTCTGTCTCCGTCTGAGTCTGTGCATCTGCCCCTCAAGCCACGATGAGGCTGCCACGATGGCGACAATGAGCAATGCGAACAAGCACCACCGCTGCCAAAGGATCTCAATCGGGCTGATAAACATCTTGCCGATTGCCGCCGCCGCGCCAATGCCTAACAGGCGCACCGCCAAAGCTGGATAGTAACGCTCGCGCCGAGGAACGAAACGCGCGGCCAGCCAGAGCAGTGCGGCTGAGAACCCTACTGCGATTAAGATGTTGTCGAAGGTGAGCATACGCTAGTGCCGCCTAACGACAAGCTGAGCGACGGCATGAACAACCAAAAGCTATGAACGAACCGAAACCATCCGAGCCAGCGGGAAGCGCTGTTCGCTCCAGCGTCTTGTTAGGCATCTGGTGGTCATCAATGCCAGACTGGGCAAAGCACGCATACCATAATGACCCGACCGTAAACCGCGTGATGAAGGAATGTGCCTACCGAGAAACCGAAAAGGCGGAAATGCTCTGGAGACTCGCAGGCGCTCTCTACGAGCAGAGAAACCAAATGCGCGACACTGTAATTCACATGAAGGAATCAGAGCCAATCGTGGTGATGATGCCTAACGACCAAGCTCAGCGACCTGCCAAATGATTCAAAGCGATCCAATTGCCTCAATGCATCGTGCTGCGCGAACCGCAGGTTCGCTGAAGCGCGTGGTTAGGCGTGCGGCTCTTAACCCACGCGACGCTAAATGCTGCTGCGCCTGTGCCCACTGGCACAAGCACGGCGAAAAGGACGGCCAGTGCCGGAACCCGGAGCTGCGGCACGGAATCACCTACAAGGACAAAAAAACAGGCGAGGAAACCCACATCGAATGGTGGACAACCGGCTGCTACCATAGCTGTCTGAAATGGCAGGATGCGAGCACGCCTAACATTGTATTGGGCTGAAGTTTTGCAGCCTATCTCGGTTGGAGTTTTGAGGCAGGAAATCGTTGCAATTGCCTTTTGTCCAGCTTATTAGCGCGGCGTGAACACCGCTGCGGACCCTCCACAAAGG
>CAZCBE010000112.1:0-24862 GCA_964496695.1 uncultured Klebsiella sp. | reverse complement strand
GTTTTTTCCACCCCCCCCCCCCGCCCCCCCCCCCCCCCGCCCCCTCACCCCGGCCCTCTCCCCCGATGGGGGAGAGGGTGAGAATCGTTCGGCGATTGCAATGCGGCAGTGGCAATGCCGACGTGTGGAAGGGTCGGTCTCATACCGCCTTGAGCGCGATGCGGTGCATGGCGTTGTTCGCGTAGCCTTCGGGGTTCCAGCCGGGGACGAGCATGGGCTGTTGAAACCCCTTCTCGTCCGTGGCTCTGGCCCAGATTTCGTAGTAGCCCTTCGTTGGCAGCTTCAACTCCACCGACCAGCGCTGCCAGGCGAAGCGGTTGCGCGGGGGGCTGAGCTTCGCGGCCACCCACGTCGCACCGAAATCGTAGCTCAGGTGCATGGCCTTTACGTCGCCCCAGCCGCTCCACGCCTGACCGCGCAGGAGGGCGGGCTGGGCGGCGGGGACTTCCGCGCCCGAGGCGGGCAGCGTGATGAGGGACTTGACCGGAAGTTCCTCAAGGATCGCCATGTCCGCAGCCTCGACCTTCGTGCCGGGCGCGACGGGAAACTTCGGCATCCGATACGAGTGGCCGGTCATCTTCTCGCCGTCGTGCTCACGGTCACGGACCCAGATGCGCGCCAGCCATTTTCCGGAAGTCGAGGCGGGCCAGCCGGGGCAGACAATACGCAGCGGCCAGCCATGCAGCGTGGGCAGCGGCTGCCCGTTCATCTCCCACGCGAGGATCGTGTGCTCGTCGAGCGCCTTGGCGATGGGCACGCCGCGCGAGATGGCGTGCTTGCCAGGCGCGCGGCTCAGGTGCGCGTCCTCGCTCTGGTAGCCGATGTAAACCGCCGACTTCTTCACGCCCGCGCGGCGCAGCACGTCGCCGAGGCGCACGCCGGTGTATTGCGCGCAGCCAACGCCACCGAGCGTCCACTGGTTGCCGGAGGCCGGCGGATTGTAAGCGGCGCGGCCGTTGCCGGCGCACTCGATGACGAGCGCGCGGGTGACTTTCGGAAACTGGCTTTGCAGGTCGGCCAAGGTGAGCTTCAGCGGCTTCTCCACTTCGCCGTCAATCGTCAGCGACCACCCGGTGAGGTCGCGCTTCTCGGCGCGCTCGGGCACATGGCCGTTGTTGCGGACGAAGTGGCGTTCCGTGGGCGTGATCTCGTCATCCAGCAGCGTGACAGGCGTCTCGGCGACGATGGGCCGGTCACTCAGGATGCGCAGCCCGCGCTTGCTCGGGAGCAGGTCGGCGACCGTCTGCGCCAGCGCGTCGGGAAACAGGCCGGGCGCAAGATTGCGCGCGAAGGGAATCGGCCCGCCCAGCGCGGCGGTGAGGGTGGCGAGCGCGGAGCCGCGCAGGAAGTGGCGGCGAGAGGCAGCGGAGCGGTTCATATAAGCGTTGCGAGTTGGACGAATGTTCAACGCGAGGGCATTGAGCTGCAAGCTTGGAGCGAGTCCCGTTAGCACCCAGTGAAAATGTCGTGGCGGGCGGAAAACTGTTTAAACAGTTTTCCTCTGTTGCTCAAGAACACCCGGCTGAAGCCGGGTGTTCTAATGAGAGGCGATGCCTCTTTCCGTCTCATCCCGCGAAAATCCTTTCGCCCGCAAGCGCAAGGTCCCTGTGCGTAGGCGGGTGACGAGGGCAGTAGTGATTAGCAATTAGTCGTGCGCCCCGCTTCCGTGCTGTCCATCATCCCGCCCTCACTAATCACCAATTACTAATTACTCCTTCCTTTCCCCATGCGCTCCTCTGCTTCATCCTCCGCCGCACTGGCCGCCGGGATCGCGCTGATCCTCGCCGCCACCTCGCTCATGGCCCAGACCAATCCGCCCAACGCCGAGGTGTGGCTCGCCGCCGCGCCGGTCGCCCCCGAGTTCGCCGTGCCGAAGACGAAGGCCGCCTGGGAGAAGCAGCGCGCCGAGGTCCGCGCGACGCTGTGGCAGTTGCTCGGCAAGCTGCCGCCCCGGCCCAAGGTGCCCAAAGTCACCACGCTCCTGCGCGAGGACCGCGGTGATTACGTCTTCGAGAAGTTCACGTTCGACAACGGTGCGGGCGCGACCGTGCCGGGCTATGTGTTCCTGCCCAAAGGCGCGACTGGCAAGTCACCGGCCATCCTCTATTGCCACTGGCACGGCGGCCAATACGACATCGGCAAGGACGAGTTGCTGCGAACGAACGCCGTGCCGGTGCCAGCCGGACCGACCCTCGCCAAACGCGGCTACGTGGTGTTGGGCGTGGACGCGTATTGCTTCGGCGAGCGAAACGGCCAGGGGCCGGGCGGTCCAGCCGAGAAAGGCGGCGCGGGCGAGATGACCGCGTCCAAGTTCAACCTCTGGGTCGGGCGCTCGCTGTGGGGGATGATCCTGCGCGATGACTTGATGGCGCTGGATTATCTCGCGTCGCGCCCGGAAGTGGACGCCTCACGCATCGGCGTCACCGGCATCAGCATGGGTGCGACGCGGACGTGGTGGCTCGCGGCGCTCGACGAGCGGCTGCGCGCGGGCGTGGCCGTCGCCTGCATGACCCGCTACACGGACCTCATCCGCATCGAGGGTCTGAAATACCACGGCATCTACTACTTCGTGCCCGGGATGCTGAACCACTTCGACAGCGAGGCCATCATGGCCCTCGCCGCCCCCCGCCCCATGCTCTACATGACGGGCGACAAGGACTACGGCTCGCCCATCGAAGGCATTCGCAAGCTGGAGGCGAAGATTCGTCCGGCCTACAGCCTCTATCGTGCGGAGGCGGGTTTTGAGAACGTCGTTTATCCCGGCCTCGGCCACGTTTATCTGCCGGAGATGTGGGAGAAGATGACCGGCTGGATGGACCGGCATGTGCGGGACGCGAAGTAACCGCACGGCAAACTTTTCGCCGCCGCCGGTGTTTGCTACCCTTCCGACGTGCCCGCCGCCACTGACCCCGATGCCACGCTGATGCTTCTCGTGAAGCGCGGCGACCGCGCGGCATTTGAGGAGCTGGTCGGCCGCTACCAGCAGCCGGTGCTCAACTTCATCTACCGCACCCTGCCGGACGCGACGGAAGCAGAGGATCTGGCCCAAGGCGTCTTCGTCCAAGTCTGGAAATCCGCCGAACGCTACGAGCCTTCGGCCAAGTTCTCCACCTGGCTCTTCACGATCGCCCGGAACCTCTGCCTGAACGAATTCCGCCGCCGTGCCCGCCACCCGGCGGAATCGCTCGACGCCCCGGCGCACTCGGATTCCGAGGAACCGCGCGGCCACAGCGTCGAGGACAAGCGCGTCGCCTCCGCCCCGGACACCCTCTTAAGCGGCGAACTGGAGGCCAAGGTGGCCGAGGCCGTCGCCGCCCTGCCGGAGAACCAGCGCACCGCGCTCCTGCTCTGGCAGCGTGAGGAACAGTCCTATGAGGACATCGCCGAGGTGCTGGACTGCTCCCTTTCCGCCGTAAAATCCCTCATCCACCGCGCCCGCGAGACGCTCAAGGCCCGGCTCAAGCCCTACTTGAAGACCGGGGAATGGGGAGGCGATGAAGCTGAGGAGGGACGGCGATGAAGCGAGGGAGGCAGCGTGGTGCGTGGTCCGTGGTGCGTGATTCCGGCCGGATGCCATCGGGCACCTTCACGCGCCACCCCCTCCGCAACTTTTGCCCACCCGTGCGCAAAACCAGCGCAACTTTGCTCCCCCCATGGGTATGAACCAACTGGCGACTATGAACAACGCGACGTTTGAAGAACTCCTCGCCCTCCGGCACAAGCGCCCCTTGACGCCGGATGAGCAGGCACGGCTCCAAGCTTGGCTGGTCCGGCACCCCGCCGACCGGGCACGCTGGACGGAGGAATCCGCCCTCAGCGCAGCGCTCCACCGGCTGCCCGATGCCCCGGTGCCCTCGAACTTCATGGCCCGGGTCTGGCAGGACATCGAGGCCGTCGAACGGCGCGGTCAGGGGTCACGGAGTGGTTGGCTCAGTCGGTTCCGCTGGCCGTCCCTGGCGCAGCAGTTTGCGCTCGCCACGCTGATGCTGGCCGCAGTGATGGTGATCCAAAACCGCCGGGCGCATTCCCCGGCGCGGCTGGCCCAAAGCATCGAGCAGGTCACCACCCTGACCACCCTGCCGAGCATCGAAATGCTCAAGGACTTCGAGGTCATCAGCCGTCTGAATCAGTCGTCAGCGGACCTGGACCTGCTGGCGGCCTTGGACCGGGATCGCTGACCATGCGCCACGGACTACCATTCTATCTCCTGCTGCTGACGGTGGTCGCCGCCAGCGCCGCCGAGCCTGACGCGCCCCGCCCGCGCAATCCGGTCGCCGCGTTTCGCAATTTGCTGCTGTTGCAGCCTGACGCCCGCACCCGCGAACTGGCCGCCAAGCCCGCCCACCTCCGCGAGGTGATCTCCACCCGCCTCCGCGAATACGACGCGCTCCCGCCCGCCGAACGCGAGGCCCGCCTCCGGGCCACGGAACTGCGCTATCATCTGAAACCGCTGCTCACGCTTGCCCCCGTCGCCCGCGCCCCGCAGCTCGCCGCGATCCCGGAGAGTTTCCGTCCGCTGGTCACTGAACGGCTCGCCGCCTGGGACAAGCTGCCCGCCGAGATTCAGCGCGAAATCCTGGCCAATGAACCCCTCCTCCAGGCGATGACCCGCCCGGCGGTCGTCGGTGCGTTTCCCCCGCTGCCGCCCGGCCTTGAGCCCAAGGTGCCGGACAACGTCACCCACTGGCAGGGCCTCGAGCCCCGGCAGCGCGAGCAGTTGCTCGACAACTTCACGCACTACTTCCATCTCAACGAGCGCGCGAAGTCCCAGGTCGTCGCCGCCCTGCCCGAGCCGAAGCGCGCGGAAGCCGCACGCACGCTCCACCAGTTCGAACAGCTCAGCGCCGGCGAACGCGCCGCGTGTCTGGCCGCGCTGAAGAAGCTCGGCCAGATGACGCCGGAAGAGAAGGCGCGGTTCTACGCCAACGCCGAGCAATGGCAGAAGCTGCCCGAGTCCGAACGCGCCGTGTGGCGCAAGGTCGTGGTGGACTTCCCTCCGCTGCCGCCCGGCGCGGGCCCGCAACCGCCCCTGCCGCCCGGTTTCCCCGAGGCCAAGCGCTGAGCCACAGCATGGGTCAGGCTAAGCCTGATGCCTTTCGGGAATTCTCATGAGCGAGGCAGCGTGGACTGCAGATCAGGGCCGAAAGCCAGCCCGGGGTGAAGCCCCGGGTAGCCTGGCCAGCAAAGCCGGACCGCCCTGAAACGGCGGAACTCTTTTCCAGCCCGTGCTGCGTCGCGCCCCGTCAGGGCGGTGACGAAATAGGATCCCGAACCCGGGCCTCCACCTCGCGGGACTCGGCCCCGGCCCGGGCTGCCACCGGACGGGCTTTCAGCCCTGAAGCCGACGACCTTCGGCCGGGTTCGTAGGAACAGAGGGACGCCCCTTGGCTTGCCGCCGCCCCCTGCCCTGTTACGCTGCGGCCCGTGAAGTTGTCGGTCAAAAGTGATTACGCGATGCGCGCCGTGCTCGACCTGGCGCGGGCGCACCCGTCCGGCGAGGTGCAGCGCGTCGAGGACATCGCGGGCCGGCACGGCATTCCGCCGAACTACCTCGTGCAGATCCTCATCGAGCTGAAGGCGCGCGGGCTGGTGCGGAGCGTCCGCGGCAAGGAGGGCGGCTATCGGCTGGCCAAGGCACCCGCCGAGATCACCTTCGGCGACGTGCTGCGCGGCATCCACGGCTCGGTCTTCGACACCCCGGCGCTCTCGAACGGGCAGTGTCCTCCAGAGTTGCATCGCGCGTGGCTCCGGCTTAAAACTGCCGCCGAGAGCGCCGCCGACGCGGTCAACTTCCAACAACTGGTCGAGGAAGGCGCGGAGAAGGAGCGGATGTTTTACATCTGACGAGCCGGATTCCGTGCCCTGCGGCGCAACAGCCGTGCAGTTCAACTGAGACAGCCGAATGATTGCGTTGTTTTCTTTCGCCGTGAGCAAACTGCGCCCGCCCCGTTTTGGAC
Source organism: uncultured Klebsiella sp. (assembly GCA_964496695.1). Lineage (GTDB taxonomy): Bacteria > Verrucomicrobiota > Verrucomicrobiia > Limisphaerales > SXTU01 > SXTU01. Next base: position 18,905 of record CAZCBE010000112.1, on the reverse strand, counting down.
TGCGGCGGGAAGCGGAGCGCCACGCCGCTTTTCGGTCCCGCGAAGCGGTTCGGGGCTGCGGCTCCGCCGGAAGCCAAAGCGGTGTCGCCGCTGCGCTCTGCCACCGCAGTCCAAGACGCGCCCGCCGTGCTGCTCGCGTCAGCAACCACGCAACGCTCAGATAATTTTCCGCCCATGTCCGCCAACACTCCCAACTCCGACCGCGTCCGGGTGGACGGAAAGTTCTTCCGGCTCGGCGAGAAGAAATTCTACGCCAAGGGCGTGACCTACGGCCCGTTCGCCCCCGGCGAGGAGAAGTCCTTCTTCCCCCCGCGCGCCCAGATGGAGCGGGACTTCACCCAGATCCGCGAGCTGGGCGCGAACACGCTGCGTGTTTACACCATCCCTCCGCGTTCCGTGCTGGACCTTGCACACGCGCATGGCCTCAAGCTGCTCGTGGACATCCCTTGGTGGAAGAACGGCTGTTTCCTCGACAGCCCGGAGATGAAGGCTGCCGCGCGCAAGGCCGTGTCCGACGCCGTCGCCGCGTGCGCACATCATCCGGCCGTCTTTGCCTTCAGCGTGGTGAACGAAATCCCGCCCGACCTCGTGCGCTGGAGCGGCGCGGAGAAGGTCGCGGACTTCATTGATGAACTCGTTGCCGTGGCGAAGCATGTGGATGCGGAATGCCTCTGCACCTTCGCGAACTTCCCGCCCACGGAATTCCTCCAGCCGCGCAACCTCGATTTCTTCACCTTCAACCTCTACCTGCATCACCCGAAGCCCTTCGACAACTACGTCGCGCGGCTTCAGATGATCGCGGACACGAAGCCGCTGCTGCTGGGCGAATTCGGCGCGGACTCGGTGCGCGAGGGCGAGGCCGCGAAGGCCGAGATGCTCCGGTGGCAGATCGAAACGGCCTTCAACGGCGGCGTGGCGGGTGCGTTTGTCTTCAGCTACACGGACGAGTGGTGGAAGGACGGCTATCCGATTCTCGACTGGCATTTCGGCGTGGTGACGCGCGACCGGCAGCCGAAGCCATCTTTTGGTGCCGTGCAGGAGGCGTTCCGAATCGCGCCCTACTTCGCCCTGACGCGCTATCCGAAGGTCAGCGTGGTGGTGGCCAGCTACAACGGCGGCAAGACGCTGCCCGCGTGCCTCACCTCGCTGGAGCGGCTGAACTACCCGAACTACGAGGTGATCCTCGTGGATGATGGCTCCAAGGACGACACGGCGCAGATCGCGGAGCGGTATCGGATGGAGTTCGATGACCGGCGGCCGCAGGCGAAAGTGGCTGCGTCGGCGCAAGCAGCCGCTCTCCCTCACCCTGGCCCTCTCCCGCTGGGGGAGGGGACAGCTACGAATCCTGCAGGTAACTCTACGACGTCTGGCTCTGAGTCCGCCACGGGAGGAAGCGAAAAGGCCCGCACCGTCTGGTCCATCGCGCGCCCCGCCCAACCCGAAACTCCAAACTCCAAACTCGAAACCTCCCCGCCCCGCCCCCGGATGCGGATCATCCGGCAGATCAACTTCGGCCTGTCCGTCGCGCGCAACACGGGCATCAACGCCTCCGAAGGCGAGATCGTCGCTTTCACCGATTCCGACTGCCGCGCGGACGAGGACTGGCTGCATTACCTGGTCGGCGATTTGTTGCGCAGCGACTTCACCGGCATCGGCGGGCACAACTTCCTGCCGCCCGAGGACGGCTGGATTCCCGCCGCCGTGATGGCGTCGCCCGGCGGTCCCGCGCATGTGATGCTCACGGACCGGCTCGCGGAGCACATCCCCGGCTGCAACATGGCGTTCTACAAGTGGGCGCTGGACGAGATCACGGGCTTCGATCCCATTTACCGCAAGGCTGGCGACGACGTGGACGTGTGCTGGCGGCTGCAGCAGCACGGCTACAAGATCGGTTTCAGCCCGTCGGGCTTCGTCTGGCACTACCGCCGCGCGACCGTGGGGGCCTACCTCAAGCAGCAGCGCGGCTACGGCGAGGCCGAGGCCCTGCTCGTGCGCAAGCACCCGGAATACTTCAACGACATCGGCAGCAGCATCTGGCACGGGCGCATCTACACGGCGGCGAAGATCGGCGTCGTGACGCGCTCGCCGATCATCTATCACGGCGTGTTTGCCAGCGCCTTCTTCCAGTCCATCTACGCGCCGCCGCCCTCGATGTTCCTCATGCTCATGACGAGCCTGGAGTGGCATGTGCTGGTCACCCTGCCCTTGCTGACCCTCGGCGTGGCCGGCGCGGGCGTGAAGTTCCCGCTCCTCCTGCCGCTGGGCATCACGAGCCTGCTCGCGTCCGTGGGGCTGTGCCTCATCGCCGGCAAACAGGCGGAGATTCCCAAGGCCAAGCGCACCTTCTGGTCGCAGCCGCTCGTGGCGTGGCTCTTCTTCGTGCAGCCGTTCGTGCGCGGCTGGGCGCGCTACTCCGAGCGCCTCCTGCTGGAGCAGACGCCGCTCTCCGCCCACGAGACGCTCGACACGCTCGACCTCAAGCGCCGCCGCGATGACCGCTTCGAAATGGCCGGCTACTGGGCCGATCAGCCGGTGGACCGCATGGAGTTCCTCGGCGCCATCCTGCGCGAACTGGACAAGCAGGGCTGGCAGAACAAGACCGACAACGGCTGGAGCGAGTTCGACGTGGAAATCTACGGCAGCCGCTGGTGTCACCTGAAGCTCATCACCGCCAACGAGTATCACCAGGGCGGCAAGCAGCTCATCCGCTGCCGCATGACGACGGGCTGGAGCCTGCTGGGCCGGATGACCTTCTGGGGCGCGGTGGGCCTGACGCTGATGATTTCGACCACGGTGGGAATCCTGTTCCCCTGGCTGCAATTCATCTGGGTGCTGCCGCTCTGGCTGGCCTGGATGCTGCACACGCAGCAGCGGGATTTCCGGCGCATCCTGACCGTGCTGCTGGACGAAGTGGCGACGAAGTTCCAGCTCTACAAGGTGGAGAAAAAGTAGGCCACACGACCACACCCGGTAGGGCGAGACTCCGTCGAGCCCCATTTCGAGCGGAGCGAGGCTGGGCGGACTCGCAAAGCAGGGCTGAAAGCCCGCCCGGTGAAAGCCCGGGGTAAAGCCCCGGGTAGCCTGGCCAGCCAAACCTCCATGCCCTGAAAGGGCGGCCCTCTTTCGCACTGCGCCGCGTCCCGCCCTTTCAGGGCGGTGACGAAACTGACCCAAACCCGGGCCTCCGCCTCGCGGTGCTCGGCTCCAGCCCGGGCTGTCACCGGACGGGCTTTTAGCCCTGGACTCGGACCCTACCGGCGAAAGGCTCAGCAGCTCGTCGGCACTTCCTGCAGGACCTCGACGCAGTGGGGGATCGCGCCGACCACGAAGCTGAGGCACTCCACCGCGCCGCTGGGTTTGCCGGGCAGGCAAATGACCAGCGCATGGTCCACCACTGCGGCCAGGTTGCGAGAGAGGATGGCGTTCTTGGTGATCTTCAGGGACTCCATCCGCATCACCTCGCCGAAGCCGGGCAGCTCGCGGATGGCGATCTCCCGGACGGCCTCGGGGGTCACATCCCGCAGGGCCACGCCGGTGCCGCCAGTGGTGAGCACCAGCGTGCAGCCGCGTGCGATGTGCTCACGGATGGCCCGCTGGATGTCGCGCTTCTCGTCAGGCACAAGGGCATCCGCCAGCACCTTCCAGCCGTAGCCCTCGGCAGCTTTTTTGAGTGCGGGACCGCCGAGGTCGTCGTAGAGGCCCTTCGAGGCGCGGTCTGAAATCGTGATGATGCCGACTTGCATTTGCATGAGGAGGTTTTAGCGAACCGGGCAATAAACGCAACGCGGAGCGCGGCATTTATGCCGTTTCAACGTGCGCCACAATTTGGCTAAAGCTGCGCCGCATTGTGTTCGGACGGTGAAGCGGCATAAATGCCGCGCGCCGGGGAAGATTGCTCCAGCGTCCACTCGTTACGACCACCGGCGTGGCAGTGGCAGTGGGCGGCGAAGAAACCAGCGCGATGCTGCCAGAACCATGGCCAGATGCTCTCGCGGTCGGTCTCGGGCAGTGCGAGCCCATCAAGCGCGGCCCGAGGGAAGAACTGAAACGTGCCCTCGGGATGGGGTGGCGGGATGACCGTGAGACGCGGCTTCACCTCGAAGAGGAACATGAGCCAGTGGGCGTTTCCCTGATACCCGTGCTCGCTGATGAGGCCGGTGAGATGGAGATCGCGCGGTGCGAGAACGAGGCCCATTTCCTCGTGCGCCTCGCGGCAGGCGCAGGCGTAGGGCGACTCGCCGAGGTCGGTCTTGAGCTTGCCGCCGGCGGGACTCCACAAGCCGCGATTCGGCTCCTGAGCACGCTGGAGCAGGAGCACTTCATCGGCGGCATTGAAGCAGTAAAGGAGGGTCGAAATCTTGTAAGGGAGGGGCATGGCAAGTCAGGGTGAAGCGGGATCGCAGGCGGGCTTGGGCACGGGATGGCGGAGGCTGCGCAGCCAGCGCAGGAGTGGTTTCTCCACCCATTGATGGAAACCGCTGCCCACCACCAAGCACGCGGTGAAAGCCAGCCAACCGACTGCGTTTACGCCCAACTGCCGGTCCCAGCCCAGGACCACCGCCAGCTTGCAAGTAGCGGACAGGACCGGGCCGTGCAGCAGATAGATGGCATAGGAAGCATCGCCGAGGAACACCAGCCCGCGCGGCAGGGTCGGAGCAACCCCGTCAGAACGTATGCGCGCACCCAGTTCCCAGCCCGCCGCCCCCAGCACCATGAGGAAGGAACTGAGGCCGCAAATCAGTTCACGGACGGCATGAAACCGAAGCCCGACCGCCATGGCCACACAATACGCAGTGAGGAAGCTGACGCCGAGCGTGAACAACACCCGACAGCAGCCCGCCGACGGCACCGCGCGGCGGAGCCACCACGCGGCCAGACAGCCCAGCGCGAACTCCCAATTCAGCGGCGAACACACCAATTTGAGCCAGGGATCATGCGCGATGAGCTGCGGCGGCCACACCGCGAGCGCGAACGCGGTGGTCACCGCGACCCAGGCCCCCACCAGCCAGCGAAACCAGCGGCCACGCACGGCAATGAGCCCGGCAAACAGCAGGTAAAACCACATCTCGTGGATCAGCGTCCACCCCGAGAAAATGATGGGGGAGCGATACGTGGGGATCAGCAGCAGCGAGGTGATGATGATGTGGGGACTGGTTTCGTCCCCCAGGCCAAAGCGCGGGACGAAAAAATACACCGTCAGGAGGACGAGGGTGACGATCCAGTAAACCGGGTAAATCCGAACCAGCCGCCGCCACGCGTAATCTGCCAGCCGCTCCGGCTGCCCGATGTCCGCCGCATGCCGGTGCCAGATGATGAACCCGCTGAGCACGAAGAAGAAATCCACGCCGGCGAAGCCCGCGACAAACCAACGGTCCGCAAACGCCGCTCCTAAGCTCAGCGGAACGAAGGCGTCCAGATGCACCAGCACCACCAGCAGCGCGGCCACGCCGCGGCCGATCTGGAGGGAGTCGAGCTTTTCAGCGGAAGGCATGGGCAGGACTCCTGCTAAAGAGGATTGCATCGGGTGCAAATTAGACTGATGCGGAACTAGGAGTTTTCCCCTTGAAAGGGCAAACATCAAGGGCTCACCCGCAGCCGGTTAGATCTCAAACAGGGCTCAATCACCGCATCTCCCGAAACGATCAGCGGCAGGATTCCCTTTAACTCGCACCAGACTTCACTTCCGGGCGTGACCATGCGCTCAAAAACAGGTGCAGTCTCCATCTCACCAGCTTCTGGCTTACGCAGATGGTTACAGATCTCAACCAAGTCTTCCGTCAGAATTTTCCATTGAAGACTTTCTCCCGGAGCTAGGTTGGAATGCGGCCAAGGGTATCCGGAATGCTGGAGGATAGCTTGGTAACGCTTGTCCTGAAACCGTTTAGACCATTGGCCCTCTGGTCGGAAACAGAATTCACCAAGGAAGGCCTCAGGCCAGAAGATCACCCATTTGGAGGAAGACGAGGTATTGGTCAATCGAACTATAAGCCCAGTGTGGTTGGTCAGAGAATTACCATCATCCCATGCGATGGTCAGGGCATAAGATTCATTTTTTCTTACTGAAGTCGCCCAGTCCCGGCCTTCGGTCGTCAGCCAGAGCGAGGCCAGAATTGAGAACAGCAGGCACAGATGAAAAGCAGAGGGGCGCCTCTGCTTCTCAAAGGTGATGCTGGTCGAGATCACCATAAAACATATCAGAGACTCCTCACGTCGTCTCCTACGGGGTCACTTCCCCAGGCAATACAGCTTCTGCCCCGTGCGGACGTAGAGGTTGCCCTGCGAGATCGCGACGCTGGAGCGAAGGCGGGTGTTGTCGCCCTCGTCCTTGAAGCTGGTGGCGTGCAGTAGCTTGAACTCGGTGCCGCCGGACTGCACCACGGACACATCACCGTCGAAGTTCATCATGTAGATCTTGCCGTCGGCCGCGGTGGGCGAGCACTGGAAGACGGACTTGCCGCCGAGGTCGCCGGTCCAGACCACCTTGCCGGTAGCGGGCTCGACGCAGAGCAGCTTCTTTTTCGTGCCGTTGAGGAGGTAGAACTTGCCATCGAGGAAGAGCGGCGTGGGCACGTCGCTGGTGAGGTCCTTGTCGTTCGGTGTCGGGGCGGCGTTCGCCTCGTCCTCGTCCTTCTGCACATGGCTCTGCCAGGCGAGCGACTTGTTGCTCAAGGTGCCGGTGCCGCCGACCTTCACCGCATAGACCGGGGCGTTCTTCGGCGCGCACGCGAGCACCACGCCGGCTCCGACCGTCGCCGAGGGGACCAGCCGCCAGTGGCCGATCTTGGTCGGGTTCCAGGTGCCCCAGCGCCAGAGTTCCGCGCCGTCCGCCGGGTTGTGGCCGGTGATGCAGTCGCCACCGACGATGATGAGTTCCTTGCGGCCGTTCTGCGTGAACGGCGTGGGCGTGCTGAAGGCTTCCAGCGACTCCGCAGCGGCAGCGGACGGGCGGAGATGCTTCCACAGATCCTTGCCCGTCAGCGGCTCGACGGCCAGGAGGTAGGACTCGTTGCCGGTGGGCTTGCCGCGTCCGCCCACTGCGACGTCGCGCTGGAGCACCTGCAGGTAGAGCCGGCCCTCGTGCAGCAGCGGGCTGGTGGAAAAGGTCCACTGGAAGGCGAAGGGGCCGATGTTCCGGTCCCACAGCTTCTTGCCATTAAGATCAAAGGCGGCCAGGTCGCCAGTGCCGTAGAAGAAGACCACCGTCCGGCCGTCGGTCACGGGCGAGGGCGAGCAGGAGTTGCTCTGCTGCCCGTCCGAGGTGTAGCCCTCGCCGACTTCCACGCGCCAGAGTTCCTTGCCGGTCTTGCGGTCCAGACAGATCGCAAGCTGCTTCTTGGTCTGGCTGTCGGCACTGCTGACGAAGACCTTGTCCCCCCAGATGACCGGCGTGGCGGCGGAGGAGCCAGGCATCGGGGCGACCCACTTGACGTTCTCGGTCTTGCTGAACGTCGTGGGCAGGCCCTTCTCCGGGCTGGCCCCGTTGTAGAGCGGCCCGCGCCAGTTGGCCCAGTTCTCGGCATGGCCGAGGAACACGGTGGCGAGCGACAAAGTGGTCGTGAGCAGGAGACGGTTCATAGTGTGCGGCGGATGATGTCGGGCGTTGGACGGAAGGCAAGGCGGTTTGATTGAAGGAGGAGGAGCGGAGTATTGGAGTGGAGGAGGATTGGAGTGGTGGGGAGACGGTTTCGGGCGCTTCCATCACTCCAACACTCCTCCACTCCATTTGCCTACACCACCACCTTGCGCTTCTCAGGATCGGGCTGCTGGCGGTAGAAGACGGCGACATGGCCGACGATCCAGATGAGGCGGCTGCCGGTCTTCTCGGCCAGTTGGGGCGCGAGGGTCTTCCGCTCGTCCTTGAAGGCGGCGAACTTGATTTTGACCAACTCGTGCTGGCCGAGCGCCTCGTCGAGGCTCTTCACGAAGCCCTCGGTCACGCCGGCCTTGCCCAGGGCGAGCACAGGGTCGAGCCGCTGGGCCAGGCCCTTGAGCTTGCTGATGGTGGAGTTGGTAAGCGGTTCGTTCATGGATTCACTTGGGCAGTTCCTCGTGCTGCGTGCTGACGGCGACGCCGCGCGAATCGGTGACGGAAAGGTAGCAGGCGAGCGGACGCTCGGCGGGCAGCTTGGCAGTGACAACGCCGTCCGCAAGCTGCGCGGGAACGGTCTGCCAGTTGCGCTTCTGCCACGGACCGGAGTCCGTGGTGAAGTGGAACTCGGCTTTCACGGGCGGGGCGGACGCGGTGACCTTTGTGGAGGCGGAATCGCCAGCGATGTTCATGGCGCTCAGCGTCGCGAGCGGCGGGCCGCCGATGAGCTGGCTGTCCACAAACTGGTCCACCTCGCCAAAGGTCCAGATGTGGCCATGAGGGAGCTTGATCTTGACGGAGACCTTGCGCAGCCGCTCGGCCACAAGCGAGTAGCACTTCTTGTAGCTGTCCATCGGGTAGGCGAAGTCATTCGAGCCATTGAGGAAAAGAATCGGGCAGGACACCCCGGCAAGGTAGCGCGAGGGGTCGAAGAAACTGACCCAGCGCTCCCGATGCTCCGGCGTCATCTTCGCGATGCGCCCCTCCAGCCAGACGCTGTTCTCGTGCAGGAAGCCGCAGCCATAGACCGGCACGGCCACCTTCAGCCGGTCGTCAATACCGGCCACGATGCAGGTGAGATAGCCGCCCCAACTGATGCCCGTGACGCCGATGCGGTGCTTGTCCACTTCAGGCCGCGAAGCGAGCAGCGAGTGGGCGCGCAAGACCGCCGCGACGGCGTGGTAGGTCCACATGTCCTTCGCGTCGGCCTCGGTGAAGTCGCGGAATTTCGTGGTGTCCACCTGGTCGGGGCCGCCATCCGGGAGACGACCGGCAGGACCGTTGCCGGCCAGGTCCATCGCGATGGCACAGTAGCCACGCTTGGCCCAGTGCTCGGCCCACAGCGGGAAGGCCTTCCCGCCGCCGCCATGCACGAGGACCATTGCCGGAAACGGACCGGCACCCTCGGGGCGGCCGTAGTAGGCAAAGACGCGCGTGGGCTTGCCGTTGAACGGCTCGCCTTCGTAGTAGAGGGATTGGACCAGATTGGTGCGCTCGCCGAATTCAGCCTTGGGCACGGCCTTGAGGGCAGCGATGTTCCACGGGCCGGTGAAGCGCGGGGCGGCCATGGCCGCGTGGGCGAACACCAACGCGGCGACGAGCAAGAGCCGAAGTTTCATGCGAGGGCGAAGCTACGCGGGGACTCTGGCATTTCGAGGAAATTCGCGGCGCGTGGCGTCAGGCGTCCCGCCTGACGTAGAGCCGGGCGTCCCGCCCGGCGGACCCAGCACACAACGAGCCAAAGATCTTGGAACTTCGCGGCCCAGGTCCGGGCGGCAAGATGCCGCCCTCTACGGCAGGCGAGGATGCCTGCCACCACCCGGTCAAGGAGCCGCCTTTCCCCGTGCCAGGGGCCGTTGGCCACCTCGCCGCCCTCACCGTGCGTCCAACCGAAAGCGGCGGTGAAACACGCCGCACTCCAAACGCTTCGCGAGTCCAAGCCCACCCGAAGTCGCACCAGCGTCTGGAGTGCGGTGTCTTTCAGCACCGCTTTTCCCCGTGCCAGGGCGTTGGCAAACTCGTAGCCATTATCCGCCCATCGACGGTCTGGCCTCCTCAAACTTTCCACGCAGCAAGGCCAGCACCGTGCCGGCACCGAAGAGGAGAAAGCTCGCCAGCACGACGAGATGGCCGGATGGGGTGATGCGCAACAGTTCGTAGAGCCAGTTGGTCGGCACGAAGGCAAGATTCGCCACCGCGCAGCCGAGCACGAAGCGCGGCGGCGGGTTGCCGAGCAGGTGGAACAGCAGCCCAAAACCCAGCACCAGCAGCGCCCCCAGCGTGATGGTGGCCATGACTTCCGGCCCGCAGATGCGCAGCCACACGATGGAGTGCGGCAGCCAGACCAGGCCCACGGCGAAGCGGAAGGCGTGCGCGCTGCACCACTGCGTGTCCCGCCAGCGGAAGCTGTGCAGGAGCAGGTAGAGCAGCGCGTTGTTGAGCGCAAACGGCTCGACGCTGTCGAGCCGCGTGAAGAGCACGGGCGTGCCGAGGCCGACCAGGACCGCGCCGAGCACACCGTGCTTGAGGCTGGTGGACCGGGTGGCCTGCAGCAGGGCAAAGCCCGCGATGGCAAGCTGGACGAGCTTGGTCCGGCTGAAGTCCGGCACATAGGCGTGACCCCAGGCAGCGGGCATTCCTGCGAACAGTGCGAAGCCCGAGACCAGCGCGAGCTGCTCCAGCATTGGCTCGTCATGGTGCCGCACGCTGAGCAGGCCCAGCGCAACGAAGTTCGCCGACGTAAGCACGAGGAACAGCGTGGTGTCGGCAGCAGCCGCGGCAAGGAGCGTGGCGAGCGCGGGCAGGACCAGTAGTCGGGTCCGCCACACCGGTGCGAGGAAGGGCATGATTTCTGAAAGGCGGTTGCGCAGCGTCCAGGCGGTCGCCCAAACCAGCGGTGCGGCGAGATGCGGGGCGAACTTCTGCCCGTCCACGTAGGCAATCGAGTGCAGGTGCGCAGCGGTGCCGGCCAGCCAGGTCGAGAGGAAGATGAAGGACCAGCGCGACCAGCCCGCCGGACCGTTCCCGCGTGCCGGGATGGCCGGGAACAGGTTCAGGGCGAGCATTGGCAGCGGCAGCAGGTAGAGCCAGACGTTGCCAGCGATGGCGAACCACCAGTCGTTGTCGTGCTCGATCACCTCGCGATAGAGGAGCGGGAAGGTGAGGTTCACGAGGAGCAGACACGCGCCCAGGGCGAGGACGTTGAGCGGGAGGTTCAGCTCGGGCAGCCGCCGATGCAGGATGCTGAAGCGCACCAGCGGCAGCCCGACAGCGGCGGTGCACGCGGCCCATTTCCAGTCTGCGCTGATGAAGCTGGCCTGGCTGATGAGGATGAACGGCACGACCGCAAAGAGGTTCTCGAAGATCACCAGCAGCGTGGAGTCATACCAAATCCGCCGCCGCGCCAGCACGACCGCCGTGACGACGAGGAGGCATTCGTAGAGCTGGAGCGAGCTGAAGTTGAAGGCGAGCTGCGAGGTTTCCTGGCCGAGCAACTGCGTGTCCACGCTCACGAGGTAGAGGCCGTAGAGCATCATCACGGCACTCGCGAGATAGAAGGGATTCACCGTGAGGAGGAACTTGCCCATTCGGTGGAACGGCACGCGGCGCAGGTGCGCGAGGATTTCCTGCCACCAGTCGGCCAGCGTGACCGGGGTTGGCTCAGGGGCGGCCTGCGGGGGAATGACGGCTTCCAAAATGAGTTCTGGATCAATGGGACCGCTGGCTGAATGGGTGAAGGCTGCGTCCGGCGTGCCAGGCAAAAGTGGCAAGGCCGGGGGTAAGGCTCCCAGATCAGCGGCAGAAGGAGCCGCATCAGAGCCGGGTGTGGGTGGGATGGGCGTGGACTCTTGGGGATTCATAGGCAGTTAGTCCGATGAAGGGTGGAAGGTTGATTGCCTCCCTGATGAGCATCGAACGCGCCAACGCGCTTTTCCGGCCAAATCAAGCGGCTGGCCAGACTGGAAGGCGCGGAATTGACGCGAAATGCGTGGGATTCGGTCGCGCTGAAGCAGAACACCCATTTCAATCCGAGCCCGCATGGAGGGAGAATCGCGGTTCTCAAGCCGCAATGCGGGTTCACCCTTCACCCACCACAGCAGAGAGATTCAGGGCTCTCCCCAGACCCTCGGTGCATCGCCTGCCCGCCCTTTACAAACTCTCATCAAGGTGGCGACTCCAAATTGGGGCCGCCATGTCGTGCGAATCAACGCCCTCAAAGAAAGCCGCAGCGAGCGGGCCGTAATCAGGCTCTGGTCCAGCGTATGATAGAAACTTGGGCCGGTGGACAGCGAAACCTTGGGGACTGCTGGAGGGACGATAAGGAACCGCCATCAGCAGAGAACGCGAGGGCAAACCATAGTCAAGTATGTCCACGAGCAAGGCATCCACTTTGCCAGTGGGCAGCGTCACGAAGCCGTCATAGACCAGCACGGCGTGCGTTGCCCGATCCGGGTTCTGAGCCAGTCGCTCCTTTCCCTCCTCAACACCTCGCTCAATCCGATCCGTCATGAACCGGTGTAAGTGCCGCTGACCGTCGGCGGCCTCAAATCCCAGCATGGGAATCAGCGTCTCGCCTTCAGATACGCACCAAACCGCGTGTGCAGCAAAAAATCCGGCGAGTCTTACGGCCGAGTCCATCGGTTGAAGCATTGGTCGTTAGCCGAAGGTCTCCGCCACCGCAGCGACATAGGCGTCGTAGGTGGGGCGTTCGTAGCAGACGAAGAGGACGGCCTTCAGCGTGAAACTCCGCTCCAGGCACGAGCGCGTCTCCCGCACGGCGATGCGCGTGGCGCGGTCGAGCGGGAACCGATACGCGCCGGTGCTGATCGCGGGGAGGGCGACGCTCGTGATGCCGTTCTGCTCGACCAGCTCAAACACGCTGCGGTAGGTGCGGGCGAGGAGTTCCTCCTCGCCGCAGGTGCCGCCCTGCCAGATGGGGCCGACGGCGTGGATGACGTGCTTGGCGGGAAGGTAGTAGCCCTTGGTGATGCGCGCGCCGCCGGTCGGGCACCCGCCGAGTTTGCGGCATTCCCAGACGAGATGCGGGCCGGCCTCGCGATGGATGGCGCCGTCCACGCCGCCGCCGCCGAGCAGGGTCGTGTTCGCCGCGTTGACGATGGCGTCCACGGACTGCTTGGTGATGTCGCCCAGAATGACTTTGACCCGGTCCAACATGGCTGGTGTCTGCGAACGGCCCGCAGGCGGAACTAAGGACAGGTTGCCTCAAAAGTCCCGGGGGCGACAGGAAAAAGGGTTGTGCATGACCTGTGGCGTCGCGGCAAAACTCCAAATCCCAAGTTCCAAATTCCCAACAAGCTCCAAATCTCAAAAGAGCGCCCGGCTCGCACCCATTTTGGAATTTGGTGCTTGGAGCTTCTTTGGAGTTTGAGATTTGGAATTTGGAATTTCTTCCGACCTCTCCGACGCACCGAAATGAGCGGGGGTCCATCCCTTGGCGGCCAGAACTGAGGCCCACAAATGCGGAATGCCCCCGCCAGACCTTGCGGCCCGACGGGGGCAAAACGGGGGATGGGAGTGCGCCAAGCTCTCTTTCCCGGACCGGCATTAGGCGCGCCCTCGCGGGGCTGCCGGCTTCCCGACGCTGTTCTCCACGGCAAGCGGAGTCTCCGGCCTCGCAGCAGGGCCGTCCAGCGCCTTGCGGCCACTGGATTTCGAGTGAGGCTTTTCAGCTCGCTTGGGCTGGTGGTTGCGCCACCGGCTCACGAACCAGGTCAAGACACGACTGTGTGTGCGGTCCGCGTCTTGACCACTTAGCTCGGGGACAGCCGCCACTTTTGGTGGTGCGTTTGCCCCGTGCCACGGGTCTCGCCTCTTAACTCTCAGGTTGCGTTTGGCTCACAGGCCAGCGGTGCCGTTTGTAGCATCGCCGACGTTGCGGAAGGTTTTCACGGGCCTTGCCGAGGCCGCGTGTCCTTCCCGGTGCGGGCGCTTTCTTTGTCCACCTTTCGGTGGCTTTGACTGGCCGGCCGTCTCGCGACGACCACCAGAGCTGCCCGCCCCGTGCTGATTCACGGTAGCAACCGATTACCCTCTGGGTAACCGCGATTCACACCGGCCCGAAACCAGCCGGCGCTACTTGACTCAACTCGGGGCGGCTTCTAATCGCCCCTCGCTGCCAAGCTCCTCAATCGCGTGTGACGGGCTGCGACGCCCGCCAGAGGAGCTGGTGAATTCTGCCTCCCCGCACGCGCCTTTCGGCATCGCACTTCAGAGGGGCCAAGCCAACCAGCCTGTCTCAGCCTTTCCCCAGTCACCTGGGATTATCCTCGGAACTTCCGCAGCCTTCTTTCGTCCGCCGCATCCGCTCCGGTTCTTTCAATGAACTGCGATGAGACTATCATGGTTTCCCCATCCGACAACGAATTCATATGCACAGCTTGTTCACCGGAGGACCTGGCAAACCGGGGCTGACACTGTGTGGAAAATCCAATGTTATCAGGCCTAGCCAGCTCCCCACTAAAACCCACGCACACGTATTACATGGGCATGCTCCGGGCTTTGTGAACAAGCCGCCGCCCGCTCCAAGGCTTTCAGCCGTGATTCGCAGTCCACTCTGCCCGCGCTCGTTCTCATCCGTGCTGATCTGTGTCCATCGGTGGTTCAGCTTTGGAGTTCCGGTTGAACGCCTTGTCACTGGCCGGCTCTCCGCTGTTTTCAGTGGCATGGAGGGTGGGCGAAGCTCCAAATCCCAAGTTCCAAGCTCCAAAGAAACTCCAAGTTCCAAATTTCAAAGGACGGCGTCGCCCGGCACTGTCCGGGCCAGCCGGACCGAGCCAAGACGGAAGGGCTGGCGGCGTGGCACACGGAACCATTGGAAATTGGGCTTTGGAGTTTCTTTGGCGCTTGGGACTTGGCGCTTGGAATTTCCCGGCCCGCCTCCCGGTTCCACCGAAAACAGCGAAGATCCCACTGGCCCTGGCTGCTCCCGCGCGCCCCGGCGATCCTTCACACCGCCAACGAAAAAGCCGCCCGTCACCGGGCGGCTCAAATCGGAAGCGGCTCGCTCAGCCTTACTTGGCCTTGGTCTTGGCCTTGGCCTTCACCTTGGCCGCCGCCGTCCGGCGCTTGTTGTAGCTTTCGCGACGATGACGCTTCTGCACTTTATTGGTTTGTCTGCCCATAACTTCTTTACTTTGCCGAACTGTTTTTGTTGGCTGGCTTGATTATGAAGTTCCGCGCGGTGCGCTTCAACTCCTATTTGTTCGTGCTGCTGGCCGCGTGGCTCACCGCATGTGAATCCACCAACCCCGGCGGCTCGGCCAAGGCGGCCAATTTCGCCTCGCTGCGGATTCATCTCGAAACTTACGCTGACACGTTTGGCCTGAGCCGGCCGATCAGCGTGGGCATCGAAAACCCCGAGAAATTCTCCGTCACGCCCCCCATGTTCAGCGAGGAGCAGCTCGAGGCCGCCACCGTGTGGGAGGGGAACGAAGGCCAGTTCGCCATCCACCTGAAATTCGACCGGGCCGGCACCCAGACCCTGGAAATGCTGTCGCTCTCCTACCGTGGGAAACGGCTGGCCATCGGCGGCCAGTTCCCCGAGTCGCGCTGGCTCGGGACCATGCGCATGGACCGGCACATCCCCAACGGCACCCTGCTCTTCCGCCCGCTGGACATCACGCGGGAGGAGGCGGACAAATATGTCCGCATGTTGAACAACACCGTCGCCAAGCTGAAGAAATTCAAGGATTGATGCGCGCCCTGCCCTGCCCCGCAGTCCTGCTGCTGGTCCTCGCCGCGCTCGCCGCCTCCGGCCAGCCGTTCCAACTCCCCACCGCCAACCGCGCGATCTTCGAGCCGGGCGGCGAGGAAAGGTTCTTCGCCCCCACGCCCGGCAAAACCTGGCTCGCCGGCACCTTCGGCTGCGTCCGCACGGATGGCCATCAGCTACACGAAGGCCTCGACATCCTGTGGACGCAACGGGACAAGCGTGGCGAGCCGACCGACCCCGTCTCCGCCGCCGCCGAGGGCTCCGTCGCCTACGTCAACCGGAAGTCCGGCCTCTCCAACTACGGCAACTACATCATCCTCCGCCATCGCATCGAGGGTCTGGAGGTCTGCACGCTCTACGCGCACCTGGCCAGCATCCGGGAAGACCTGCAGAAGGGCGACAAGGTCCGGGCCGGTGACCGCCTCGGCATCATGGGCCGCACGACCAACACCAAGTCCCGCATCGGCGTGGAACGCGCTCACCTCCACTTCGAGATGGACCTCGTCGCGAGCGAGCGTTACGCGCAGTGGCACGAGGCGAACCTCGCCGGCCTGCGCAACGACCACGGCGACTGGAACGGCCGCAACCTGCTGGGCATTGATCCCCGCGCCGTCCTGCTGCGCCAGCGCGCCGAGGGCGACAAGTTCAGCCTGCTCCGCCTCATCCAGGCGCAGCCTGAGCTGTGCCGGGTGCTGGTGCAAAAGCGCGAATTCCCCTTCGCCCGCCGCCATCCGGCGCTCGTGCGTCGCAATCTCGCGGCCGAAAAGGAAGGGGTCGGCGCCTACGAAGTGGTGCTGAACTTCAACGGCGTCCCCTGCCAGCTCATTCCGCGCACGCCCTCTGAGGTGAAGAACTACCCGGGCAAATACCACCTGCTCTCCGTCAACGACGAGGAGCAGAAGAAGCACGGCTGCCGTAAATTCCTGGCCCTCAAGAACGGCACGTGGACGCTCACCCCCGAAGGCACGCAGCACTTGGATCTGCTGGCATATTGATCACATAGTCGCAGGCTTCAGCCTGCGCGTGGCGCGCGGCGTTCACGCCGCTTCAGCGTCCGAGCGCAGCAGAGTCCTCGATCACGAAAGAACGCAGCCCCTCGAAGCGGCATGAATGCCGCGCGCCGGGGGCCTCGCCGGGCCTCGCCCGCCCTCGCCATCCCTGCCTCAAAACCGTTTCGGCAGCGGCAGCCCATCTTCCAAGTCCGGCACCCCATCGCCATCCAGATCGTTGCCCGGCTTGAGATAGTTCGACAGGTCCGGCAGCCACTCGCGCTGCGCCTTGAGGATCGCCCAGAGGTGGATGGCCAGTTCCGCGCGCGTGAGCGGCAAGTCCTTCTGCCGCGCCAGTCCGGTATTCGCGGGCATTTTCAGCGCCGTAAGCCAGCGATGCAGCGTGCCCCATTCCACGGCGGCCTCGGGGTTGAACGTCGGCTGCGGCGGACCGAACTCGCCCCACGCCATCATCGCCTCGATCACGGCGCGATCCGCATCGGTGGCCGGCACATCTCGAAAACGCGGCGTCTCAGCAAGCGGCGGGAACTCCTTCGCCTCAACCAATGAACGTTGCAGCCGCACGAGCGACCGCGCCAGTTCGCGCCGCGTCACCGGCTTCCAAGGCTGGAAATCCAGATTGTCCGCGTCCGCCTGCCAGATGCCGCGCACGGCGAGCGCGTTCACCGCCTCAAAGTGCAGATCATCCGGCGCGAGATCGTGGAAAGGCCAGAGCAGCACGCCGGGCCCGCCCGCACCACGCACCAGCCGCAGTTGCAGCTCGCGGATGCGTGGCCAGTCGCGGGCGATGTCACGCGGCTGGATCGAGTCGCGCAGGCACAGCCACGCGGCTGTCCCGACCGCCTGACCGACGTGCATCATGTGCCCGTGCAGCCGCACCGCGCTGCTCACCACGCTGGAGTAGCCCACGTTCTTCGAGCAGCCGAAGAGCCCGTCGGTCTCCACCGGCACCAGGCTGCGGTAAGGGAACATCCCGCGGTCCGTGTCCGTGTGCCAGTTGCGCGTGGGCGTGTGGACGAACTGCCAGGGGCCGTTCGGATCGTCCGTCAGGAACTTCCGCCGCGTCGGGTGGAAATCAATGTTGAACTGAAAGCCAAAGATCGCATCCGGCACCATCACCTTCGCCCAGCGCGGATTGCGGTCCGCCGCGCGGATGTCCTGCTCTCGCAGCATGTAGAGCGCTTCGAGGCGAAGCCCCTCGCGCACGTAGGGCTTCGGCGGCAGGCGGTCTGGCGTGCCGAACTCATCGGTCAGCTCCATGTGACGGAAGCTCTGCGGGAAGTCGCCCACGCGATCATGCACCTTCGTCTGCAGGTGATACACCAGTCCGAGCGAATGCTGCTTGGCATCCTCAAACACGATGCGCCGTTGCGCGGGGGTAAGGTCCACGAGGTTCTTCTGTGCGGCGCCTTTCTCCGTCGCTTCGAGTGCGTCCGCCACGCGCTTGGGGTAGTTGTAGATGGGGTAGTCCTGCACCGGCCAGTTCAGCAGCGTCTTCTCCGTGCCGACGGGAAACCCGTTGTGCCAGCGGTCCACGAGCCGGCGATGCGTGTAAACGCTCCACCCAGCCGACGAGTAAATCCCGTCCGTCATCGCGCTGTCCACCCAGGGCGGCGTCTTGTCGAGCTGGGCGAAGCTGCGTGGGTCGTAGCCGATCGGCTGCGGAATCGTCGCCCCGCGCCCCGCCTCGCGCATCACCACGCACCACGAGAGCGGGTTCATTTCGTTGCGCTCGTCCCCGGCCATCTTCTCCGGCGCGCTCGCCTCACCGAAGCGGGATTTCAAGTCCGGCCCGGCGGCATACTTCGTGCCGCTCAGGCGGATGACATCGCCCCAGTCGGAGGAGTCCACGGTGAGCTTGGCGCGAATGCTGAGGCGCGCGGCGTTTACGCCGCTTCCGGCAGCCTCGCGCGATGAACGTTGAAACGGAGTAAACGCCGCGCTCCGCGAGAAGGTCACCCCCGTCACGCGTTTCCCGTCCACGCCCACCTTCACCGGCTCCCAGCCGCGCAGGATTTGAATCTGCTTTGTCCCCTGCTCGGAGTAAGGCGCGAGCAGTTCCTCAAAGATCCGCGCCGCCGCCGCCGGCTCGATGGTGTCCGTGCCGCAGTATGCATTGCCTGGCGCCGCCACCCCAAATTTCTGCGAGTTGTGCGCCCGGATGCGCTGCATGACTACGAGGAACAGCCCGGAGCGCGGGAAGCCCACGCGCTTGCCGCGCACCGTCGTCCACTCGTCCACGCACCCGACCCCCTCGGCGCTGAACTGCCCGCCGAGCCAGTCAATGTCGTTCACCAGCACGATGCGTTGGACGCCCAACCGCGCGGCCTGCACCGCAGCGGCACAGCCCGACTCGTTGGCTCCGACGATGAGCAAGTCGGCTTCGAGCGTGCGCTCCTCGGCGGCGAAACCGGGCGGCACCAGGGCAAGCCCGAACAACAGCATGGCGAAAAGGCGAATCACCCGGCGATGAAAGCGTGGCCCGCGCCCGGGCACAAGCCCACGTAGCGCCGGCCTCCAGCCGGCCGTGCCGCAAGCGTCCTCGCTTGCCCCGGAGCGCGGCCCTCCGGGCCGC
>CAZCBE010000111.1:0-24951 GCA_964496695.1 uncultured Klebsiella sp. | reverse complement strand
CAGGGAAAGGCTTGGGAAGCTCCGCAGCCCGTTCTGCAGGGTGGCCGCGGCGGCCGGAGTGCCGCGCTCCGGGGGCAGTGCGCGGATGCGCCCAAATCTTCCTGCATCACCAAAAAACAGCTTGCCGTCCGCACTCGTCAGTGCTTAATTGCAACCGATTTGCAACTGAGTCGCCGCCAGCCGCGCTTCTCCTTGCCGCGTTTCCTCCTCGCGGCCCTGGTGGTTTGCGCCGTGGTGGCCGTCAGCTTCCTCGCGGTCAGCCCCCGGGCGCACGCCTGCCTGCACGCCCATCATAACGCGCCGGACCACGACTGCGTGGTCAAGCACCTTGCCGACGGCAAACTCCTCCTGCCCGTCCTCGACACGCCCCTGCCCGCCGCGGTCTGGGGCGAGTCGCTCACGCCAGCCGTCCCCGTTTCCATTTTTGTCCCGCCCGTTTCCCACCGGCTCCCCGCCGGTCGCGCTCCGCCGACGGTCTGACCCTCCCCCACGCAATCGGTTAGTTGGTCAGTGTCAGTCCGTCGGTAAAAACCCTGTCGCATTCAGTCTTTGCGACGTCAATTCGGAGCCAATGAAATGAAACTTGGAAAACTTATGGGCCTGTCTTCCGCCCTTGCCTTGAGCGCGATGCCGCTCATGGCGCAGGAAGCAACTCCCGCCGCCCTCAGCAAACAGCTCGAAGAACTCCTCCGCGTCCAGCGACAACAGGCAGAGCAAATCGAGTCCCTCAAAAAGCAGATCGAAGTCCTCAAAGGCCAGCCAGCCATCCCCGGGGCGAAAGCCGCGACGCCCGAACCCCAGATCGCGGAACTCCAGCAGCGCGTGGACGCGCTCACCGAGTCCTCCAAGAAGTCCTTCGCCGGACAGTTCAACCCGGCGTTTGGCTTCGTGGGTGAGACGGTCTTCGGCTATCGCAGCACCGGCAGTGACAAGAACGGCGGCTCGCGGCCCGGCGGCTTCGATGCCCACCTGCGCTCCGGCGAGCTGACCCTGCAGGCCGCGATTGATCCCTTTGCCAAGGGCTACCTCGTCGTCACCGGCAGCGCCGACAGCACCGGCGAGGCCGCGCTCGGCATCGAGGAGGCCGCGCTCGTCACCACCTCGCTCCCCGGCAACCTCACCGTCCGCGCCGGCCGGTTCTTCGCGGACTTCGGACGCCTCTCGTTCCGCCATGACCACGAGCTGCCCTTCGTGAACCGGCCGCTCGTCCTCGACAACTTCATCGCCGGCGAGTCGCGCACCGACGGCCTCGAAGTCAACTGGCTCTTCCCCACCCGCCAATACATCAACCTCGCGGCCGGCGTCGGCACCCATCTCGGCGGCGATGCCGTGCCGAATCCCGGCACCTTCCGCACGGCCAGGGAGCTGACGTTCTGGACGCATCTCTCCACCTACTGGGAGCTGACGCCCAACCTCACGCTGGAGGCGGGCCTCTCCGCGCTGCTGAATGACCGCACCGACGACCGCGGCGGCGCGCTCGTGCAGGCGGACGGCAGCACGCTCACCGAACGCCGTCGCAAGGTCGTCGGCGTGGACCTCACGCTGCGCTACCAGCCGCTGAATGCCGCCGCGTATCGCGGCTTCGAGTGGGGCACCGAGCTGCTCTTCAACCACGGCGACTACGACTTCGACCCCGACGGCTCGCTCGATCCCGCGAACCCGACCGGCACCCCCGGCTTCCCCGCCCTCAGCGGCGATGAGTTCCGAGGCCGCGCCCGCACCATGGGCCTCTACACCTACCTCGCCACCAAGCTGAGCCGCGAGTGGACCACCGGCTTCCTCTTTGACTGGGTGCAGAACCTCCCCGGCGTGGCCGTCGCGCCCTATGCGCAGCCGGACACCTACCGCTACTCGCCCTACCTCACCTGGAAGCCATCGGAGACGCAGATGCTGCGCCTGCAATACAGCTACACCGCCGAGCGCCCTTCCTCCGGCCGCGCCGATGACCACGCGATCTACCTCCAATGGACCTATGCCCTCGGCAGCCACACCCACGGCTTCCGCGACCGCTGAGCCCATGCCACCCAGCTTGCGCCTTACCTGCCCATGAAAACCTTCCTCCGTTCCCTCACCCTGGCCGCGCTGCTCGCCCTCACCGGCAACGCCACCGCCGCCATCCGCATCATCACCAGCATCCCTGATCTCGCCGACTTCACCCGCGAGATCGGCGGCAAGCTGGTCGAAGTTGAAAGCCTCGCCACGGGTGTCGAAGACCCCCATTCGTTGCCCGTGAAGCCCAGCCACGCCGCCAAGCTCAACCGCGCCGACCTCGTCATCGCGCTGGGCCTGGACATGGAGCACGCCTTCCTCCCCGCGTTGCTCGAGGCGAGCCACAACCCGCGCATCCAGCCCGGCAAACCCGGTTACTTGGAAACCTCCAAGGGCCTCGCGCCCCTCGACGTGCCCAAGACCCTCAGCAAATCCGAGGGCGACCAGCACGCGCAGGGCAACCCGCACTACAATCTCGACCCCGTGCAGGGCCGCCGCATCGTCGGCAACATCGCGGACCACCTCGCCCAGCACTGGCCGCAGCACGCCGACGCCTTTCGCGCCGGCCGTGACGCCTACCTCGCCAAACTCGATGCCAAGATCACCGCGTGGCAGGCCCTCGCCGCTCCGCTCAAGGGCGCGAAGTTCGTCTCGTATCACAACCACTGGCCTTACTTCGCCGCGCGCTACGGCCTTACCTTCGCCGGCACCATCGAGCTGCGCCCCGGCGTGGAGCCGACGCCCCGGCACATCGTGGAACTCGTCGCCCGGATGAAGGCCGACCAGGTCAAACTCGTCGTGCGCGAACCGCAGTTCTCTGAGAAGACCCCGAACCAGGTCGCCGCCCAGGCCGGGGCCAAAATCGCCAAGCTCGCCATCATGGTCGGCGGCGTCCCCGAGGCGAAAACCTACCTCGACCTCATTGACTACAACCTCCGCACACTGGTAAAGGCCGCGCAGCCGTGAACGATCCTGCGTCCAACGCCCCGTGGGCCCGCCTCACCGAAGCCGCCGTCGGTTACGACGGCAAGCCGGTGCTGGCGGGCCTGACGTTCGTGCTGCCGCGCGGACGCTTCACGGCCGTCGTGGGCGAGAACGGGTCGGGCAAGACGACCTTGCTCAAGACGCTGGCGGGCATCCTGCCAGTAGTCGCGGGCCGCGTGGAATTGTCCGGCACGAACGAGGCGCTGCCGGTCCTCGGCTACGTGCCGCAGCGCGACAGCCTTGATTCGGTCTGGCCGCTCTCCGCCTTCGAGGTGGCGCTCATGGGCACCTACGGTCGGCTCGCCATTGGCCGGAGCTTCACCAACGCGGAGCGCGACCTCACCCGTGAGTGCCTCGCCCAGACCGGCGCGGCGGACCTGGAGCGCAAGCCCTTCTCCGTCCTCTCCGGCGGACAGAAGCAGCGCGTGCTCATCGCCCGCGCGCTGGCCACCCGCCCCGAAGTGCTGCTGCTCGACGAACCGACCGCCGGCATTGATCCCGAGGCCACGCAGGCCGTGATGGAACTGCTCTCCCGCCTGCACCGTGACCAGCACCTGACCATTCTCATGGTGAACCATGACCTGCCCCTCTCCCGCCGCCACGCAACGGATGTGCTGCGCGTGGCCGATGGCAAAGTGAGCTTCGAAGCCGTGACGAAGCTGGGGAATGACCAATGCCCAATGCCGCAATGACCAAAGAATGCCCAATGCCCAATGACCGACCGTCGCGTCAATTTCGCGGCTACGCACGTCATTGGGCATTCGGATTTGGTCATTCATTGGGCATTGAGCATTGGACATTGGGCATTCAGCGCGCATGAACGTCCTCACCGAAGTCCTCTCGCCCTCGTTCCTCCTGCGGGACGCGCTCTACACGAGCATCGTCATCGGCCTGGCGTGTCCGGTGGTCGGCGTGTTCCTCGTGCTGCGGCGGATGGTCTTCATGGGCGTCGCGTTGCCGCAGCTCTCCTCCACTGGCGTGGCCCTGGCCCTCTCGCTCCACGCGTTGGGCCACATTCATCTGGAGCACGGCGCGCTGGACGAGCATTCCCTCGCCTTCGTCGGCGCGCTGACCTTCTCCATTCTCGCCGTGACCGCGCTGGCTTTTCTCGAACAGCGCCACGTCGCCTGGAACGAGGCGCGGGTCGGGGCCGCCTACGTGCTCTCCGCCGCCGCCAGCCTGCTCCTCCTCGCCAAATGCCCCACCGCCGAGCGCGGCTGGCTGAACCTCTTCAAGGGCGAGATCATCGCCATCTCGAACTCCGACCTGAAGCTCACGCTCGGTGCCTTCGCCGCCGTGCTGTTCCTGCTCTGGCTCTTCCGCAAGGAGATCATCCTCGTCTCCTACGACCGCGAACTGGCGCTCACGCTGCGCAAGCGCGTGTTCGGCTGGAACCTCCTGCTCTACCTGCTCATCGGCCTCGCCATCTCCGTGGCGGTCATCGCCGTGGGGCCGCTCGTGACGTTCGGGTTCCTGCTGCTGCCGCCGCTGGCGGTGCGCGCCTTCGTCGGCACGATGCGGCAGTTTGTTGTGGCCGCGAGCATTCTCGGCGGGCTGGCGTCCGTCGCGGGCTTCGTGCTGGCCTATCACTGGGATCTGCCGGTCGGCCCCACGGACGTGGCGCTGCTGGGGATTGTCTGCGGCGTGAGCAACGGCCTGCACTGGCTGCGCGCCCGGGCCGCCTGACCCTCCCCCGGAGCGCGGCTGTGTCGCGGAGACCAGCCGCAGCAGGCTGCTGCCCGGCGGAGGCGGTGAGAAATGCTGAGACATCCCGGCCTGCGGGCGTTGCTGCGGCTGATCCCGCGCCGAGCGGGACACAGCCGCGCTCCGTAGCGCCGGCCTCCGGCCGGCCGTGCCGCAAGCGTCCTCGCTTGCCCCGGAGCGCGCCCGGGCATTGTCTTCCCGCTCACAACCGGCTATATCTCCGGCACATGACCTTGACCCCCAACCGCCGCATGGCGCTCGTGGCCGTGGTGACGCTGGTGCTGGACCAGCTCACCAAGTTCGCGGTGCTGCGCTTCCTGGGCTACGCGCAGGAGCGGGTGGTGGTGGAAGGCTTCTTCAAGTTCGTCCACTGGGGCAACACCGGCGCGGCGTGGAGCATGTTCCACAACAACAACGAGCTGCTCACGATCATCGCCATGCTCGCGCTGCTCGCGCTCTTCCTCACGCGCCATCACTTCGGCATCGAGCAGCCGCTTGGCCAGTGGGCGCTGGGGCTGATGTTCGGCGGCATCGTGGGCAACATCATTGACCGCCTCATCCACAAGCACGTCGTGGACTTCCTCTACTTCCATGTGCAGACGCGCAGCGGCAACGAGGCGGGCTTCCCGGCCTTCAACGTGGCCGACAGCGGCATCTGCATCGGCGTCGGCCTGATGTTCCTCCTCTCCTGGCAGATGGAGGCGACGAAGCAGGCCGAACCAGCGGCACCCGAAACGGAAACTGTCGCCAAGGAATCCGCCGCCCCGTCGTCGAAGTGAGGCATGAAGCCGTCCGACATACTTGGTAGGGTGAGACTCCGTCGAACCCCATTTGCCGACGCAGTCGGCGCGAGCGCAGCGAGCATCTCGCCCCACGGCATCGAAAGAGACGCTCGCCCTCCCGCCGAACCGCGCTTGGAGTCCCGGCTTCAGCCGGCGGAACGCATCTGCGATCAAGACGCTGCGCAGAATGCCCACCGACGGAAGGACGCCCCGCCGCCTGAAGGCGGGACTCCATGCAACCGGCACGCAGCTCAGGAACCCAAAGCACACAGCGTTCGTTCCGCCGCCATACCCGGTAGGGTGAGACTCCGTCGAACCCCATTTCGAGCGAAGCGAGGCGAGCGGAGCGAGCATCTTCGGCAACTCGATGGGCCGAGATGCTCGCTCCGCTCGCGCCGCCTCCGTCGGCAAATGGGGCTCGACAGAGTCTCGCCCTACCGGCGTTCGGTCTTCGCCATCCTCTGCCTGCTCTCCGCACTCTTCTCCGTTTCTGCCGCCGAGCCTTCCGCCACGCAAATCATCTCCCCCTTCTTCACCCCGCCGCAGGAATTCTCCGGCCAGCTCGGCAACCACCGCTCCCCGCTGCTCTTCAACGACGGTTCGCGCGTCAAGACCGCCGCCGACTGGCCGCGTCGTCGCACCGAAATCCTCGCCCAGTGGCACGGCTTGATGGGTGCCTGGCCGCCGGTGCTGGAGAAGCCCAAGCTCGAATACCTCGGCGAGAGCCGCCGCGAGAACTTCAACCAGCACCGGGTCCGCCTGGAACTCGCGCCCGACGTCTCCGGTGATGCGTGGCTCCTGATTCCCGATGGCAAGGGCCCCTTCCCCGCCGTGCTCGTGCCCTTCTACGAACCGGAAACCAGTATCGGCCTTGGCAAGAATCCGCATCGCGACTTCGCCCTGATGCTCACCCGGCGCGGCTTCGTCACCCTCAGCATCGGCTCGCCCGGTGGCGACGCGCGCAAGCCGGAGCCGGGTCGTGAAGTCTGGCAGCCGCTCTCCTACCTCGGCTACATCGGCGCGAACTGCTGGCACGCGCTGGCGAACCTGCCGCAGGTGGACGCCAAACGCATCGGCGTGGCCGGCCACAGCTACGGCGGCAAGTGGGCGATGTTCGCCTCGTGCTTCTATGACAAGTTCGCCGCCGCCGTGTGGAGCGATCCCGGCATCGTCTTCGACGAGCCGCGCGGCAACGTGAATTACTGGGAGCCCTGGTATCTCGGCCGTGACCCGCATGTTACCCGCAAGTCCGGCCTCATCCGCCCCGACAGCCCGCGCACCGGCGCTTACAAGACGATGATGGCGCAGGGCCGTGACCTCCACGAAGTCCACGCCCTCATGGCCCCGCGCCCGTTCCTCGTGAGCGGCGGCAGCGAGGACCCGCCGAGCCGTTGGATTCCCCTCAACCACTCCATCGCCGTGAACGACCTCCTCGGTGTGAAGCACCGCGTGGCCATGACCAACCGCAAAGACCACTCGCCGAACGAAGAGTCCAACGCCCAGATCATCGCTTTCTTTGAGCACTTCCTGAAGCCGTGAAGGGGACACTCCTGTCCCCTATACTCCTCAGATACAAACCCCCGCCGCACAGGGGACAAGAGTGTCCCCCTCACGTCACTTCAACGGCACCTGCTCCTTGCCGCGCAGGTAGGCAATCAAGTTCCGCACCTCGTCCTCCGGCAGAGCCTGGAGCAATCCCTCCGGCATCATGGACAGCTCGCTCTGCTTGAGCTTCGCGATGTCCGTGCGGGCGACGGTGATGGACTCGTTGGGGGTGACGATGGTGACAGTGGTCGCGTCCTGCCGCGCCATCACGCCGGAAATGCTGCGGTCGTCCTTTGTATCGAGGTTCCAGGTGCGGTAGTCGTTGGGAATTTCCGCGTTCGGATCGAGAATGTTGTGTAGCAGGTAGTCGAGGTCGGAGCGGTTTGAGCCGGTGATGTCCGGGCCGACTTTGCCACCGACGCCGTAGAGCTGGTGACACTGGCCGCAGGTCTTCGCGAACACCGTGCGGCCCTTGCCCAGATCATCCTTCTGCGCGCCCGCCTTCGCGAGCAGCGCCTTGTAGCGCTCCATCTCGGCCTTCTTGTCCGCCGTGCTTTCACGCGCCGCGCCCCAGTGCTTGTCCAATGCGGCGTTGATGTCCGCCTGCTGGTAGTTGCGGAGCTGGCGCACGAGATCGGCGGGCAGATCCTTCGCCGCGAACTTCCCGGCGGCGAGCGCGCCCATCAGCGCCCGGGCAAACGAGACGCGCGAGGACAACGTCCCGAACGCATCGCGCCGGGAAGCCGGATCAAGCGAGGGCAGGAGATCGAGAATCGCGGCCGGCGTCTTGGGATCGTCATAGGTCGCCAGGCCGCGCAAGGCCGCACCCCGCAGCACTGGCTCGGCGAGCAACTGCCGCAGCGGCTCGGCCAGGGAAGCGTCCTTCGCCGCGACCAGCGCTTCGAGCGCCGCGAGCCGTTGGGCGGTCGGGGCCTTCGCATTGAGCATCTGCTTGCGCATGTCCGCCAGCGCGCTCGCGCTGCCGAAGACGAGCGAGAGCTGCTGCACGAGTTCCTTCACCTGCGCATTGCTGCTCTGGCCCAGCTTGGTCGCGACCGCATCCCACCCCGCCGGAGCCTTCACGCCGCGCCGGCCTTTGAGCCCGTCGGCGAGCCCCTTGAGGATATCGAGCTGCACCTGCGGATCATCGGCCGACTGGAGCACCTGCACGAGGATGGGCAGCGCGTCATCAGACTGCGCACGGAGCGAGGCCAGCGGCAGACACGCAGCCAGGAGAATCAGCACAAAACGGTTCACGGTGCGGACTGTGCGAAAAACTCCGGTGGACGGCAAGATGCGGCTTCACAAGGGACGGCCAGTCACTAACCTGTTTTGAAATGAGTGGAGAGATGCGACCCATGCCCAACCGACTGACCCAGTTCATCGGTTTCGTCTGGATTTTGGCTTGTCTCCTGCAGCTGCCTACCCGCGCTCAGACTTCAACGGACTACACGCCACCGTTTGCCGTCTACCAAACTTCGGTGAGCGGATGGATAGGCATACCTGTCCCATCGGGATACTCGCTGAGCGGTGCCCCGATGCTTTCTCTTTCTCCTACACCAACATCATTGAATTCTATCACCAACCTCTACATCGCGTTCCCGACCAACGTATACCCTTTCGCCGTTACGAAGCTTCGTTCTGATGGAAAGCTCGGGAGCGCCTACTTCACTCCGCAGGTCGGTTGGACGGAGACAAACATGACCTTGCTGCCGGGGGAAGGAGCCGTCCTGTGGAATCCAGGCCCCGGCTTTACCAATCATATTCTTGGCTCGGTGTTAGCGGGGTTTTTGACAAATGAACTTCCTGCTGGTTTGACTCTATGCAGTTCAAGCGTTCCCCTAGAGGGGTTGCTGACTTCCGACCTGCAGTTTCCTGCGTCCGCTGGAGATGCAGTTTTCTTCATGAACGCCGACGGCAGCTACCGAAGGTATGAGTATTCGGCAACTGGCTGGCTGCCAGAAGAACCTTTCGTCCGAGTTGCCGAGGCATTCTGGTCCCACAAGAGCGTGGCGACGAACTGGGTCCGATACTTTTCTGTGTTTGACATCCCCTTCACTTTCCCGGGCTATTTCGTTCGCAGTTTTGCAGCCGAACCTGCCATAAGCACGAACACGCTGCATCGTGCGATACCCTATCTTCCCATGCTGCCGGGGCGAATCTTCGCGGCATCTTCCCGCACCGTCGAATTGCGCACCACCCCCCTGAATCCCACCCCTGCCACTTACCAATGGCAAAAGAATGGCGTAGCGTTGACGGATGGACTCCGTCTGACCGGCACACAAGGTGACACCTTGCTGTTGTCCAATTTGCAACTGGGCGTTGATGACGGCACCTACACCGTGGCCGCCACCAATGCGGCGGGGCGCGTTGTCGCGCATGTAGCCAGACTTCAAGTCGTCACCGCTGCCACGGTGCCGCCGACTTTCGAACGAACGATGAAGAACACGAACCTGGTGGAGCACACCCTACAAGTGCAGCCGGGAACGTTCTACCGCGTGCATGCCTCGACGGACTTGCAGCTTTGGACCGAAGCCACAAACTTCATCAGCACCGGTTCAACCCATCAACTTTCACTGACTGTGCCCACGAACGGAACCCGCCTGTTCTACAGGCTTGTCTCGCCTTGATCCTAATCACAGGCCGCCTTGTCCGGCAGTTGGCCGAACCGCTCCCACTCCACGCTCCAACTGACACCGCTGTTTGGTTCGTAGCGCACGGTCTCAAACGAAGCTCCCACCACTTCCCGCCCCTCCGCCAGCGACGGCAGGTGCCCCAGCGCAATCGCCTGCACCAAGATGTTGCCGATGGCCGTGGCCTCGGCGGGACCGGCGATGACCGGCAGGCCACAGGCATCCGCCGCGAACTGGTTCAGCAGCGCGTTCTTGCTCCCGCCGCCGACGATGTGCAGCCGCTCGACCTTGGCCCCCGCCAGTTCCTCCGCCTGCCGCAGCACGCGGCGGTATTGCAAAGCCAGGCTCTCCAACGCGCAGCGGATGAACTGCCCCGGCGTCTCCGGCACCGGCTGGCCCGTCGCGCGACAATATGCCGCGATGCGCTCCGGCATCCCGTCCGCCTGCGTGAAGCGCGCGTCGGCCGGGTTGATGAGCGAACGGAAGGGCTCGGCATCGGCGGCCAGTTGCGCCAGCGTGGCGTAGTCGAACTCCTGCCCTGCCCCGGCCCACTCGCGTCGGCACTCCTGCACCAGCCAGAGGCCGACGATGTTCTTGAGCAGCCGCACGGAGCCGCCGAAGCCGATCTCGTTCGTAAAGTTTAGTTCACGGCAGCGGTCGGTGAGGATGGGTGCGCCCAGTTCCAGCCCAAGCAAAGACCACGTCCCTGAGCTGAGGTAGGCCCAGCTTGGCGTAGCCGCCGACGTGAGGAGGCGGACTTCCGCAGCCCCCTCGCCGCCAGTCCGACTCCTCACGTCGGCGGCTACGGGGACGCCAGCCACCGCCGCCCCCGTGTCATGCGTGCAGGTGGCGATGACTTGCACGTCTGCGCTCAAGCCCGTTTCGTCCGCGACCTGCGGCTTCAAGCGGCCCAGCTTCGTGCCCGGCTCGACGAGGGGTGGAAACTGCTCCGGGGCAAGACCAAGCGCACCGAGCAGCGGCTGCGACCAGGTGCGCGTGCGCGGGTTATAGAGCTGCGTGGTGCTGGCCATGGATACCTCGGCTCGTGAGATGCCGCTGAGAAAGTAGTTGAACACGTCGCCGATGGGGACGATCTGGGCGGCCCGCGCCAGACGCTCCGGCGTCTCAGCCGCGAGGTGGTAAAGCTGGTTGATGGGCATGAACTGGATGCCCGTCTCGGCGAAGACCTGTTCCCACGGCACCTTCGCAAAGAGCGCCTTCACACCGTGCTCCGTGCGTGGATCACGGTAGTGAAACACCGGCGGCATCACCTCGCCGTGCGCGTCCAGCAGCACGCAATCCAGCCCCCACGAGTCCACGCTGACGCTGGCGATGGGCAGGCACCGCTGCGCGACCAGATGCAGCCCCGCCGTGATCGCCGTCCAGATCGTCGGCACATCCCAGTGCCACGAACCGCCCGTGCGGAGCGGCGTGTTCGCGAACCGATGGATCTCTTCCAGCGCGAGCCGCCCGTCCGCCAATGAGCCGAGCATCACGCGCCCGCTCTCCGCGCCGAGATCAATGCCGATGTAGTGCGTGGCCATGTGTCGGGTGGAGTGTCAGCAAGGGGCGGGCCGGGGTGCAACGGGGAAGTAGGGGGAAAGTGATTAGTAATTAGTGTTTAGTCCGAGGCAGCTTTGCCCGCTCGACGACTAATCACTTATCACTTTCCCACTGTGTCTTGTGTTTTCACTCTCGCCCCGCCTCATGCCGTCCGTCATCCTCCCGCCCACATGGCATCACTGCGCACCCTGCTGGTGCTGGGCCGCGTCTCGAACCTGCCCACCGTCTGGACCAACTGCCTCGCCGGCTGGCTGCTCGGCGGCGGCGGCGAGTGGAGCCGATTCGCCTGGCTGTGCCTCGGCGCGACGCTCGTCTATGTCGGCGGGATGTTTCTCAACGACGCGTTCGACGCGGAGTTTGACACCGAGCACCGAAGCGAACGGCCCATTCCTTCGCGCAAGATCTCCCGTGAAGCCGTCTGGCGCTGGAGCACGGGACTGCTCGCCGGCGGCACGGGACTGCTCGTCTGGCTTGGACGCGAGCCGGCCATTCTCGCGCTGCAGCTCCTGGTCTGCATTGTCCTGTATGATGCGTTTCACAAGCGCCTCTCGTGGTCGCCGGTGCTCATGGCCGCCTGCCGTTTCTTCCTCCTGCTCACCGCAGCCGCGGCCGGCAGGCGCGGGGTGGATGGACTGGCCCTCTGGAGCGCCGCCGTCCTGGGCTGCTACATCATCGGGCTGAGCTACCTCGCGCGGCGGGAGAGCGCGCCGGGCCTTATCCGCTACTGGCCGCTCCTTCTCCTCGCCGCGCCGCTGGTCCTGGCCTACATCGTGAACGACGGCTACTTCCGCGAGAAAGGCCTGGTCGCCTCGGCGATTGTCGGACTGTGGGCACTGCGGTGCCTGCGCCCGACGCTCTGGCAGTCGCCGCCCGAAGTGGGCCGGACCGTCTCCGGCCTGCTCGCGGGCATCTGCCTGGTGGATGCGCTGTCCGTGGCGAGCCAGCCGCCGGTGATCGGTGCGTGCTTCCTCGCGTGCTTCGGGCTGGCCCTGCTGTTTCAACGCTCGGTGCCGGCGACGTAAGCGGAGCGCCGGTCTCCGACCCGGCGTTGTTCGGGTGTTCACGTATCACCGTGGACACGTCTTGTGCGTCGGAAAAGCGGTGCTGAAAGCCACCGCACTTCAGACGCTGGCGCGACTTCGAGCGGGCTTGGAGGCGCGAAGCGTTTGGAGTGCGGCGCGTTTCACCGCCGCTTTCGGGTGGGCGGGTGAAACCATATGAGACGCGCCACGCTTGCCGTCGGCTGTCGAAACTTCGTAGCCTGTCGTCGTGTTCCGCGCCCGAATCCTCCGCACCGTCAGCGTGCTGGCGTTGCTGGCCCTGCCCGGCACCGCGCCCGCGCAAACCGCGCTCCAGCCCGGTCTTGTCGCCACCGCTTCGGACGGCCAGCACACCGTGAAGTTCGCCCTGCCCACGCCGAATTTCACGCTGTTGGCGGAGGAGTCTGTCCACCCTGCGCTCAAGCCGGAGTTCAAGGTCGAGTGGAACGGCGTGCTCAAGCTCGCGCGCAGCGGCCGCTACACGCTCTTCGCCGATGCGAAGGTCTTCGTGGACGGCAAGGAAATCCAAGGCCAGGCGACGTCGTTGGAGGCCGGTGAACGCGCGTTGAAACTGGAGTTCACGCGAAAACCTGGCACGACGGCCCGGGTGCAGTTGCAATGGGAGTCCGAGCACTTCGCGCGCGAACCCGTGCCGCATACGGCCTTCGGCAATCGCGACCTCGCATGGCCCGCCTCCGTGACCGATCAGCTCGCGGTGAAAGGCCTCTCCCCTGCCCCGTTGCAGGAGTTTCACCGGCAGACCCGCGCACACAATTGCATCGAGTGCCACGAGCTTTACGGCCCCGCCAAGAGTGAACTTGAAGGTGCTGAAGCGCCGCCCTCCCTCACCGACGCGGGGAACAAACTGCGCGCGAGCTGGCTCACGCAGGTGCTCGTGGACAACAAGCGCATCCGGCCATGGATGAAGCTTCAACCGGCGCATCATGGCGAGGCAACGCGTCCGCTCGTAAAACTTTTCTCCCAGCAGGCGGGTGCGGAACTCGGCGAGGGCGCCACGGTTCCGCCCCCAACCCCCGCACAGGCTGCGGAAGGTCTAAAACTGCTCGGCAAGGGCGAGGGCGGGCTGGCGTGCATCAACTGCCATGACTTCGCCGGGAACCGCTCGGCGGGCGACCTGCGCGGGCCGGACATGACCGAAATGCACGCACGCATCCGCACGGACTGGCTGCTGCGCTGGCTGCGCGAGCCGAGCCGGCTCCAGCCCGGCACGGCCATGCCCGCGTTCTTCAGCGACATGCCGGCGGCGCAGGCGCACGCGAAGATGACCGCCCTCGTCCACGCACTCGCCGTTGGCAAGACACTGCCGCTGCCCGAGGGCTTGCTCGATGGGCCGCAGGATTACCGGCTTGTCGTGCGCGATGAGCCCGTGGTCTTCCGCACGTTCATCGCGGATTCGAGCACCCGCAGCATCGCCGTCGGCCTGCCGGGCGGGGTGAACTATGTCTTCGACGCCGAGCAATGCCGCGTGCGCTTCGCCTGGAGCGGCGAGTTTCTCGATGTCAGGTCGGTGTGGACGGGACGGGGGGGCGGGCAGGCGAAGGCGCTGGGGACCCGGTTTTTCACGCCGCCCGAGGGGCATCCCCTGCGCGTCGGCAATCCCGAGGCCGAGCCACAACTGAAATTCCGTGGCTACCGGCTGGTGGACAAATATCCCGAGTTCAGCTTCGAGGTGAACGGCGTGCCCGTGCGCCAGCGGGTGAAGCGGGCGACGGCAGAGCACAGCCTCGAATGGGAGTTTCAACTCGGTGAAACCAAGGAACCGGTGTGGTATCTGACGCCGAAAGGCATCTCCACCACCTTCGCCAGTGGCATCGGCGAACTGGCAAACAACCGGATCAAGCTGGCGGCGGGAACGAAGTCCTTCGCAGTCACGGTGAGCACGAAGTGAACGAGTGGAATCGCCCGGAGCATCCTCTCGTGACCAAGCCGTTCTCCCTCACCTCAGCCCTCTCCCCCAGTGGGGGAGAGGGAGAAAACGAGCCGGTGATTCGGACGTGTGTCGTCCTGAGGACGAGGCGGGTTCGATGGTGTCGTGCGGACAACCACGCTTTCAGGTTCCCTCTCCCCCATCGGGGGAGAGGGCCAGGGTGAGGGGGCGCGTGGGGAAACCGGCGGTCAGCATATATGGCGAAAACTACTGAACAACTGATTGAGGGCGCTCGCGCGCTGAGCAATACCGTCGCGCGCATGCGCTTCAAACCGCCCGTGGCCTATGTGTATAACCCGCTCGACTACGCCTGGTCGGCGCACGAAATGTTCCTCCGCAAGTTTGGCGGCACCCGGAAGCGGATCGTGTTCCTCGGCATGAACCCCGGTCCATTCGGCATGGCGCAGACGGGCGTGCCGTTCGGCGAGGTGGCGGCGGTGCGGGACTGGATGGGCATCTACACGCTCATCGCCCAGCCGAAGCACGCGCACCCCAAGCGGCCCATCGAGGGCTTTGCGTGCCCGCGCTCGGAGGTCAGCGGCCGGCGGTTGTGGGGGCTCTTCGCCGCGAAGTTTGGGACGCCGGAGAAGTTCTTCGCGGAGCACTTCGTGGTGAACTTCTGCCCGCTGGCCTTCATGGACGAGGGCGGGCGCAACCTCACCCCGGACAAGTTTGGCACGGCCGAGACCGACCGGCTCTTCGCCGCCTGTGACGAGCATCTGCGCCAAGTCGTGGCGGCCACCCAGGCCGAGTGGGTCATTGGCGTCGGAGACTTCGCGGAGAAACGCGCCCGCACGGCGCTCGGCGAGGGCGGCGTGCGCTTCGGCCGGATTCTCCACCCCAGCCCGGCCAGCCCGGCGGCGAACAAGGACTGGGCCGGCGCGGCGACGCGGCAGTTGAAGGAACTGGGGCTGTGGTGAGGGGAGAAGTAACCAGTATTCAGTAATCAGTGGGGATGGGCATCCGCACGCTGACTGAAAACTGAATACTGGCCTACTGAACACTCCCCTTCACCTGCGGGAAGATCTGGTAGAGCAGCAGGTAAATCACCACCCCGGTCACCGAGACGTAGAGCCAGATGGGCAGGGTCCAGCGGGCGATGGCCTTGTGCGCCTCGAAGCGCTCCTTGAAGGCGCGGCTCACGGTCATCAACACCAGCGGGACGATGGCGAAGGCGCCGATGAGGTGGGTGATGAGAATGGCCAGATAGAAGGGCCGGAACCAGGCCGGTTCAATGAACTTAGTGTGGGCCGCCCCCTGCACGCGCTGCATCTCGAAGTGGTAGTAGAGATAGCAGGCGAGAAACACCACCGAGGTGCCCAGCGCGCCAATCATGCAGTTGCGGTGCGCGTCCCGGCGGCCCGCGCGGATGTGGCCCCACCCCACCACCAGCAGCACGGCGCTGGTGGCGTTGAGGCAGGCGTTGACGAGCGGAAGATCGGTGTAGGTCATTTGTCCGGCTCCTGCAGCAGCGCGTTTATCGTTTCGATCAGGCGCGGTTTCACGGTCTTTTCCCAGGCACTGATGGCCGGGTTTGCACCCTTGGCGGCATCCTCCTCGCTCACCACGTTGTCGAGGCTCTCGAAGACGGCGCGCAGCCGGCCCTGCTTGTCCACGACGACAAAGATCGTTGAATGGATGAAGAGGTCGTTCGGCGAAGTGCGCTTGGCTTCTTCCGTGTCGAGCACGGTGAGCTTCAGGCTGTTCACCGCGAGCTTCACCAGCTCGGTCTTCGGTCCCGTGAGAAAGTGCCAGCGGTTCGCGTCCGCACCAAAGCGCTGCGCGTAGGCGGCGAGGGCGCGCGGGGTGTCGTGCCCAGGATCGGTGGTGAGGGAGACGAGCCTGACCGGGGCGTTCGTAGGCAGCAGGGCTTGCAGTTCGCTCATCCGCCTGGTCATCGTCGCGCACGGCCCGGGGCAGCGGCTGAAGATGATGTCCGCGACCCAGACCTGGCCGCGCAGATCGGCCAGCCGGACCGGCCGGTCAAGCTGGTTCGTCAGGGTGAAGTCAGCCACCTGCGCGATGACCGGGAGCGCCGTGGCGGGAGTGCGCTGCCGCTCCCGCACATACGCCGCCACGATGGCCAGCACCACGAAGGCAATGCCGCCCCAGACCGCCCATTCGACGGAGCGGGACTCGGCGCGGCGGGACTCGTTGGCTTCGGTGGACACAAAAAAGGCGCGCGCTTGGGGCGCGCGCCTGGATGAAATTGACGTTGCGGGCTACTCCAGGCTGACGGGCGCGCCGCCGGCCTTGCTGGTCTTCTCCGCGAACCACTTCTCATACTCCTCCGGGGAGTCCACGACGAAGTAGCCGATCATGGAGGCGTGGCCGTTGCCGCAGAGCTGCGCGCAGGTGATGGTGAACTTGCCGACCTTGGTGGGCGTGAAATGCACCGGGATGCTCATGCCGGGCATGCAGTCCTGCGTCATGCGCATGGCCGTGACCTTGAAGGAGTGGATCACGTCCTTCGTGGTCAGGTGGATGATCACGGGCTTGAAGGTGTCCTTGCCGTCCACTTTGATCGGAATGAGCGGGACGTGGATGTCCTTGGGCGGCGAGAGGCGGTCGTCGTCGCCGGCCGTGTCCTTCTCCACATAGCCGAGCGGATTCTTGTCACTGACGAGCTTCAGCTCCTGCTTGCCAAAGACGCCGTCCTTGCCCGGGTAACGGGCCTGCCAGGAAAACTGCTCGGCCGTGAGGCGCATGACGGTGGCGTCCTTCTCGGCGGGATACTTCTCCACGGCCTTGGCCCAGAGCGGGATGGCGAAGGCGAGCAGCAGCACGGCCTCGATCAGCACCACGGCGATCTCGGCATACTGGGAGATGGTGCCCTTCGCGCCCACGTAGTCGGCCTTCGGGCTGGCGCTCTTGCGGAACTTGAAGAGGGCGATGAAGAAGTAGGCGATCCAGCCCACGAACAGCGCGGCCATCAGGTAGTGGACGATCAGGATGAAATAGTCCACGTCCTTGCCGTGCTCCGAGGCGAGGAGCGGCATGAAGCCGTGCTTGAGCTGGGTGAGGAAATCAGGTTGCGGTGGCATGGTTCAGACTTTCGAGGGTTCGAGGGAAATGGATTCGCCCGGGAGCGGCAGCGGATTCAGGGCCGCCCGCCGGATGATATAGTAGAAGAAACCGGCAATGGCGAAGAGGACGCCGCCGATGACACCCATCAGCGTGAAGATGCCGGCGTTCATGCCCTCCGCGAGCTTCGAGTCGGACGCGCCGAAGCAGGCGGCGCAGGCCGAGGCATCGGACACGCCCACGAGGAGCAGGGCCAGCGCGGCGAGTAGCGTGACATTCCAATGTCGCGACATCGGGACTTCGAACTTCTCGACATTGGAATGTCGGGCTGCTGAAAGGCGGCGGTTCACAGGTAGCTGATGTTTTTGAGCTTCTTGAGGAAGTAGATGCCGTAGGCGATGAGCCCCGCACCGGTGACCAGGGAGCCGACGCCAAACCACAGGTCCATCGCCGCCTTGCTGTCCGTGTAGCGGCTCAGCTCAAACCAGCCGAACCAAAACGACAGCGCGACCGAGACGGTGATGAACAGGATATGGAAGGCTTTCAGTGACATGGCACACTATGCCCTCAGGCGGGCTTGCCGTCCACGATGGTGAAGAACGGGAAATCGTGCATCGCCCAGAGGGTCAGGCCCATCAGACCGATCAGGAAGAAGACGGTGCAGATGAGGATGCCGTAGATCGTCCGCCGCTCGTCCGAAAGGTGCATGAACACGCCGGCGACGAAGGCCGCCTTCACACTCGCGATGAGCAGCGCCACCGCAATGGTGGCCGCCACGCTGGGAATATGGACGTAATACATCGCGACCGTGAGGACGGTGCCGGCAAAGAGGATGCCGCCTACCATCATATATTTCCTGATGGTGCGGTGGATCGCCTCTGGCGAATGATGGTCGTCGTGGCCATGGTCACAGGCTTCGCCCGGACCGTGGGAGTGGGAATGAGAGTGATCGTGGCTCATGAAAGGTCAGAGGAGGTAAATGATGGGGAACAGGAAGATCCAGACGAGGTCAACGAAGTGCCAGAACAGGCCGCCTACTTCGACACGGTTGGCAAGCTGCTCGGGCGCCTTCTTCCACCACTTGTCCGCCGTGAGGAGGAAGTAGGTCAGCACAATCGCCCCGCCGAGCACGTGCAGGCCGTGCAGCGCGGTGATGGTGAAGTAAATCGCAAAGTAAGTGCTGTGCGCCGGGACATAGGCGGAGAGGCGCTGCACATCGCTCAGCTTCACCTCGATGGGCTTGGGATGCTCGTGGGAGCCAAGCGGGGCGTCGGGCGTGAACTGGATCGTTTCCTTCTTGGCCGTCAGGAGGTGCCTGAGGCTGGTGCAGATCGGATTGCCCTCGATGTGGCCGGCGAGCTGGATCTGGTTCGCATCGTAGGTGCCCTTCGTGTTGTGCAGATGGAAGCGCTCGACGAACATCTTGCGGATTTCCTCCTCGCCCTTCTCCCCGTAGGCGGCGGTGAAATACTTCTTCGCCGTGGCCTCGTCCTTGAACCACACGTCGTAGTGCGTGAACTTGACGTAATACTCGTAGCTCTTCACGCTCAAGAAGCCCAGGGCGCAAAGGATGGTCAGCGCCATGTATTTCTTGAAGTCCGCCAGCTTGCCGAGCTTGAGTGAGGCCCAGGACATGACCACCGTCACCGAGGAGGCGATCAGCACGAAGGTGTTGAACGTGCCGATGGGGATGCTGACCATGCCGTGCGGCCAGAGGTCCGCGCTGACGCGCAGCAGGATGTAGGCGGAGAACAGGCCGCCGAACAGCATCACTTCAGACGCCAGAAACAGCCAGATGCCGAGCTTCGCGTTGTAAAGCCCCGTGTCGGGCCGGGGTTTGACTGCGTAGGGGATTTCCATGTGAGAATGGGGGATGAGGATTAAGTCGGGCGTCGGGGGGACTACTTGGCCGGCTTCGGCTCCGGCATGTTCTGCGGGCTGAAGTCGGTCGGGTGGCCGGGCACGCTGTATTCATACGGGCCGCGATACACGACGATCTCCTTGGTGAAGTTGCCGTGCGGCGGCGGCGTGGGCGTCTGCCAGTCGAGCGTGGTGGCCTCCCACGGGTTGTCATTCTCGATCTTCTTGCCGTTAAACATGGACATGAAGACGTTGATGATGAAGGGAATCTGCGCGAGCAGCAGCAGGAAGGCCGCGTGGGTCACGAAGACGTTGAGCTTGATGACCTCGTTCGTGAGCGCCGTGACAACCCCGTCGTTGGACGGATTGGCCAGCGCGTAGGTGGCCCCGCCGTCCGACATACGACGGCTCATGCCGTTGAGGCCCTGGAAGAACATGGGCATGAAGACCAGGTTCATGGCGATCAACGAACCCCAGAAATGAATCTTGCCCAGCGTCTCGCTCATGTAGCGGCCGGTCATTTTCGGATACCAGAAGTAAACGCCCGCGAAGAGCGCGAAGATGGTTCCGGGCGCGACCACGTAATGGAAGTGCGCGATGACGTAGTAGGAGTCGTGCAGGTGGAGGTCGCTGAAGTTGAAGCCCAGCGGCAGGCCCGTCAGACCGCCGATGCCGAACATCGGGAGGAAGGCCAGCGCGAACAGCATCGGCGTGTTGAAGCGAATCGAGCCACCCCATAGTGACATGAACAAACACGTCAGAATGATGACCGACGGGATCGAGATGATCATCGTCGTGGTCTGGAAGAACGTGGAGATCTTCGTGCCCATGCCGGTCAGATACATGTGGTGCGCCCACACGATGAAGCTCAAGAAGCCCACCGCGAGCACCGAGTAAACGAGTGACTTGTAGCCCCAGAGCGGCTTGCGGGTGTTGCAGGCGACGACTTCGGACACCACGCCCATCGCCGGCAGGATGAGCACATACACCTCGGGATGGCCCAGGAACCAGAACAGGTGCTGCCACAGCAGCGGGCTGCCGCCACCGGAGATGTCGTAGGGCTTGCCGGAGATCACCAGGCCGGTCGGCAGGAAGAAGCTGGAGCCCAGCACCTTGTCCACCAACTGGAGGATGCCGGCGGCTTCGAGCGGCGGGAAGGCCAGCAGCAGGATGAACGCCGTCACGAACTGCACCCAGGTGAAGAACGGCAGGCGCATCCAAGTCAGGCCCGGCGCGCGAAGCTGGATGACCGTGGCGATGAAGTTGACGGCGCCCAGCAGCGAGGAGGTGATCAGGAACACCATGCCGATCAGCCAGAAGGTCTGGCCGTGCGTGGGGATAATCGTTGCCAGCGGCGAATAGGAGGTCCAGCCCGCCTGCGCGGCACCACCAGGGATGAAGAAGCTCACGAACATGACCACGCCGCCCACTGCGAAGCACTGGTAGCTGGCCATGTTCACGCGCGGGAAGGCCATGTCAATCGCGCCAATTTGGAGCGGCACCACGTAATTGCCGAAGGCGGCGAAGGCCAGCGGCACGATCGCGAGGAACACCATGATGGTGCCGTGCATCGCGCCGAAGGCATTGTAGAGGTCCGGCGAAATCACGCCGCCCTTGGCCACATCACCCAGCAGCGATTCCAGCAGCGCGCCGACGACGGGCAGCGCCACGCCGGGCTTCGCCATCTGCCAGCGCATGCAGATCATCAGCAGGAAGCCGAAGAGCAGGAAGGCCAGCGCGGTGAAGCCGTATTGGATGCCGATGACCTTGTGGTCGGTCGAGAAGACGTAGGAGCGCAGGAAGCCGGGATCGTGATGGTGCTCGTGGCTGTGCGCCTCCTGCGTGTGCGTGGATGTCGTGGCCTGCATAAGTCGTTTTTAGGTCTGCGTCTGGTTGCGCCGCGCGCAGAAGCCGTTCTGTCTAGCGGCGCGGGATTGAATGTCAATTACGGACTACCGTGCTTTGCGTTTCTTGCGTTGTTCCGGCTCCATTTTGCTACCGCTTGTCAAATACCATCAGCCCCAGCAGCAGCGGCAGATACAAAATCGAGGCGAAGAACAGCCGCCGGGCGCTCAACCGGTCCATCTGCCGCGCAAACCGCAGCGCAAACCAGAGAAACACCAGCCCCAGCACGAGCGCACCAAAAAAATACAGCGCGCCGGAGACATGAAAAATGAACGGGCTGAAGCTCACCGGCAGCAGGCCCAGCGTGTGGCTCACCGCCGAGCGGCCGGTCCGCGAGCCGTCCTGATCCACCGACGGCAGCATCACGAAGCCGCCGCGCGCGTAGTCTTCCCGATACATCCACGCGATGGCCAGAAAATGCGGAAGCTGCCAGAAGAACAGGATGGCGAAGAGCGCCCAGCCCTCGATGGAAAGATCGCCGCGCGACGCCGTCCAGCCCATCAGCGGGGGCAGTGCGCCGGGAATCGCGCCAATGGCCGTGTTCAGCGTGGTCTTGCGCTTGAGCGGCGTGTAAATGAACAGGTAGCTGATGAGGGTGACCGCGCCCAGCACGGCCGTGAGGAGATTCGCGCCAAACGCCAGCCAGAGCAGCCCCGCCACGGAGAGCACGCCGCCGAGCACCACCACGGTCTGCGGCTGGATCAGGCCCGCCGGGAGGGGCCGGTCTTCCGTGCGCTTCATCAAGGCGTCCAGATCGCGTTCCAGATACTGGTTGAGCGCCGCCGCCCCGCACGCCAGCAGCCCGGTGCCCATCAGGGTGTTGACCAGCAGCAGCCAGTTCATCGCCCCCCGCTGGCCCAGGTAGAAGCCCACGAGGGTCGTGAGCAGCACCAGGCTGGTGAGCCGGGCCTTGAACAGCTCGGACAGCACGCCGGAACGCGCCTTGTCGGCGGAAGCGGCGCTGTCGGTCATGGTCTGGGCGGTGGTCTTCACCAAAATCAGAAGGAGATTAAGAGTAGGATCACGCGCAAGCGCAAGCGCGAACGCGGCCCGCCTGAATCTTAATCCCGCTCTTAATCTTAATCATAATCCTGTCCGCGATTCATGTGCCTGCGTTGACCGGAGCAGAACTGGGCCGGGTCTGCGTGCTTTCCGCGGGCTGAGATTCCACTCGAAACACCACCGCCGCCAGCAGCGTCAGCACCGCGCCCGTCACCAGGCTGGCCGCGCCGATCACCACATGCAGGGTGGCAATGTCCGCCGCCTTGTTGCTGAGCACGGTCCAGATGCCAAGGCCGAACTGCACACAGATCAATCCGAACCACGCACCCCCCAGACGGGCCAGCGGATGCGCCGCTCCCACCGCGCGCCGCAGCTTCAGCAGGCACGCCAGCACATGGCCGAACACCATCAGCGCGCCCAGCCGATGTGCCATGTGCAGGTAAACCTGGCCGGCCGTGATGGGCTTGAAGTCCCGTGAATCGAGGCGGACGCGGTTGTAGGCCTCAATCGAAGCGGCGTCCGTCGCGGGCCACACCTTGCCGTGCGCCAGCGGGAAATCCGGCACCGCCAGCCCGGCGTGCTGATGGCGCATGGAGGCCCCGAGCGCAAGCTGGACGAGAATCAAAAACGTCGTGGCCATCAGGAAATTGCGCACCCGCTTGGGCACGGCAACCGCCAGGGGAGCCGTTTTGAGCCGCTGCCACCCGCCGCTGGTCACCAGCGCGATGGCACTCAGCAGGACGAGGAAACACTGCGCCAGCGTGCCGTGAAAAATGCCCAGTTCGTCCTTAAGCGCCGTCACGCGCAGCCCGCCGAGCACGCCCTGCACCAGCACCACGCTGAACGCAATCGCCGCCCACCACCGCAGCGGACGCTCATCGGAACCAACCTTCGTAAAACTGTAGGCGATGACCACCAATGCCACTCCGGCCAGCACAATGAACATGCCCTGCGTCCGCACTCCCATCAGTCCGAGCGTCAAAATGATCCAGCCCAGCCCGATCTTGCGCAAACCTCCGGTGGTTTCCCGCACCCAAATCCAGCCGGCCAGAATCGCCGTCAACAACCCCACCAGTGAGGCCACCAGCCGATGCGTATGCTCGTAGAAGATGCCCCCGACCCACTGCGAGACGGGGAAGAAGAACATGTTGTAGCCGTAGCTGGTCGGCCAGTCCGGCACCGCCATGCCCGCGCCATGGCTGGTCACCAGTCCGCCGATGCCAATGAGCACCAGGGTCACAAACGCCGTGAGCACCGCGAGGCGGTGCAGGCCAGGAGAGGCGGCGGGCGGCATGGCTGACGAAGGAACTGGTGGCTGCACTGATTTGCTTGGAGCCGGAGCGCTGGACTATTGGCGTGGAGGATGGCACCGGGCATTTCCCCACCACTCCATTGCTCCAGCACTCCGTTCCCAAAAACGGAACGAGCCGCCGCACCCTTGCGGACGCGGCGGCTCGCGGAGAGCTGAATTACTTGGCTTCGATCGTGACGTCAGCCTTCGCGCTGCCCTTCACTTCGACTTCCTTCTCGACCTTGCCACCCTTGCGGTGCTCGACGACGAGCTTGTATTTGCCGTCCGGCACGCCGGTGATCTTGAACGAGCCGTCCTTGCCGCTGACGGCATGGAACGGAGTCTCGAACACGCTCACGTAGGTGAACATCCACGGATGCACGTCGCATTTGAAGCGGAGGAACTTCTCCGCCTTCGCGAACGTGAACTCGAGGGGCGCGCCGCCGGGCAGCATGGCCTTGTTCGCTTCCTTGTTGCCGTCCACGACGGGCGTCGGATGCACGTTGTGCATGGCGGGGTCGGAATTCAGCACCTTGATGGTCTGGTTGACCGTCGCGGAATTGATGTAGGGCAGGTATTCGCAGCCCTTCTGGTCAATGACCACCGGGGTGGCCGCCGCCGCGCCGCCCTTGGCACCTTCCAGATAGACAACCGCGTCCGCGAGGCCGCCCGTGGCGTCCACCGCGTAGAAGCGCGTCATCATCTTGCCGGCATGCAGCTTGCCGCAGGTCGGGTCCACCGGGATTTCCTTCTCCGGAGGCGGGGTGCCCTTCAGGGAGATCTTGCCGGTGACGTCGCCAGCCGAGGCATTGCCGGCCACTACGGCGACGGCGGTGAGGGTCAGAATCAGGGATTTCATTTTCGTGTTTGAGTATTGTCCAAATCGACGCCGGATCAGTTCGATCCGGCTGCCAAAGTGGACGGAGAGTAGCCACCCAAAATTCGCGGTCAAGGGGGAGGGCGGAGTTTTCACCCCCCCTGTTGCAAGGGAGTCGGGGGGCTTATGGCCGCCCAATGGCCCTTCAAAAGGGGATGTCGTCGCCCGTTTCCCGTATCTCCGCCATCACCCGGGCCATCTTCAGGGCCGTCTGGGCCGCTTCCGCTCCCCGGTTGAAATCCTTGCTCAGGCACCGCACCCGCGCCTGCTCCTCGCTGGTGAAGACCAGCACCTCGTGGATGGCTGGCACCCCGCTTTGGACGGCGATCTGCGACAACGCCGCCGTCACCGCCTCGCCCACATGCTGCGCGTGGGAGGTCTGCCCCTGCATGATGACCCCCAGACAGATGACCGCATCCCACTCCGGGTGCTGCCGGGCCAGCGCCCCTACGAC
Source organism: uncultured Klebsiella sp. (assembly GCA_964496695.1). Lineage (GTDB taxonomy): Bacteria > Verrucomicrobiota > Verrucomicrobiia > Limisphaerales > SXTU01 > SXTU01. The sequence continues at coordinate 350 of CAZCBE010000111.1, read as the reverse complement.
GACGGGTATCTCGAAGGCTCCCGGCACGCGGACCACCTTGATTTCCTCCGCCCCGGCCGACTTCAGTTCCCCCTTGGCCGCGCGGAGCATCCCGTCCACGTAGCGGGCATTGTATTCTGAGGCGACAATGGCAAACCGCCCCCTGCCCTGCGGCAGCTTCCCCGCACCCTTCTTGACTCGTTTCAGCATGGGAACCATTCCGGGTTTCCCCCGCCCGCGAGTCAACCCGAAAGCACGCCCGCCCGACACACGAATGCGAGTGAGCCGGAGCCAGAAGCTGAAAACCACTGACCTGCACTAGAGCACTTTCTGTTTAAGTTGTCGCAAGGTCCGGTCGAAGGTAAGGTTGC
>CAZCBE010000110.1:0-25331 GCA_964496695.1 uncultured Klebsiella sp. | reverse complement strand
GGCCCTCTCCCCCGGTGGGGGAGAGGGAGGGGAGGCGGCGGGTGGCCGGAAGGTTGTCGGCAAGGTGAGTCATTCGACTTTGCCCTCCGGTTTGGCCAACTGCGGCGGGAGCTGCGCGAGTTCCAGCTTCCGCAGGTCGGCCAGCGTCTGGCCGTGTTCCACCGCAAAGAATTCATCCTTCACGCGCACGATGACGCGGCTGAAGGACTGGAGGCCGCTCGCGCCAGGCAGCGGCATCGCGCGGTAATCCACCAGCGCGATGGTGCCGCCCGCGAGCGGATCACCGGGCTTGTAGCGGGCCGTCTTCTGGGTGGTCAGGTCGCGCACATGGACCTCGGGCTGGCCCTGCCATTCGGAGAGCGACACGATACGGAAGGTCTCCGGGCCCGGAGGAGCCGGCGGCGTGGCCGGGGTGCTCGTGGAGGAGCCGCCCGGCGTGCCCTTCACCGGGGGCGGCGGCGGGCGCTTGATGTAGGGCCGCAGGATGTCACGCGACACGATGCCATCGAACACACGGCGCTCGTCGGAGTTGAGGGCGACCTTGGCCACCAGCGCCTCGCGCTTCACTTCGGGCGCGGGGTCCATCACGAGCGATAGCGTGCGGAAGCGCACCCGCACCTGGCCGGGAACATCGCCCGTGGAGACCACGAGGCCATCGAGCCGTTCAAGATAAGGGGACTGTTCCAGCAGGAAGAGCAGGTTCACCACGCTGGCAAGCGGGCCGTCGCCCTGGACGTTCCAGCCAATTTCGCTCGCGCCGCGCAGCTTCCGGGGGCCGACCGGCAGGCGCGTGAAGTTGCCCTCGTTCAAGCCGGCCTTGAGAATCAGCTTGGTGAGCACCGCGCCGGAGAGCGCGCTCGCCTCGTCCACCGTGTCCGCAAAGGCGAGCTTGGTGTGCGCCTTCATGCGGTCCTCGGCGGCGAAGTAGTTGCGGCGCTCCGTGGTGATCTTCTCGAGGCGCTCCCGTGCGGCGAGGATCTTTTTGTCCAGCTCCGTGAGCGGCTTCATGATGAAGCCGCGCAGGCCGAGCGCTCCGCCGAACAGCACGGCGGCGCCCACCACGACCACGGTCAGGAGTTTCTCGCGCTGGTTCATCCGCCCCCCTTCCGGCGCGGCGGCTCCAGCGACGCGTCATCCTCCGGGCGGACGGGCGGTTTCACTTTCGCGAGGTCAATCTTGAGCTTGTTCGGGACGGCCAGCTCGACCGTGGACTGGAACTCGTAACCGTTGCGGTCGGAACCGGGCGTGATGGCCAGCGGCTTCACCTCGTAGCCGGCGGCGCGGAGCTGCTTCTCAACCTTCGCCAGGATTTCCCCGCTGCGCGCCCGCACGCCGAGGCGGAGCGCGCCAGGGCCGGTGACAGACAAGGTCGTAAGGAAAACTTCCTCACTGCGCGGCAGCACGGCGGTGAGATAGGCGTAGTGCGTGAGCCAGTCGCGTTCGCCCTTCACCCATTCGTTCACCACGTTGGCCTGCCCGATCATCTGGCGGTAGATCGGCCGGTGCTTCTCGGCGGCGACGGCCTCGGCGGTGATGGCGTCAAGCACCTGCTGACGCTGGCCCATCAGCCAGGTGCGCACGCCGGCAATGACGAGAAACAGCACGACGGCGGCGGCGAGCCCGGCGAGAATCTTGATGCGCCGGAGGTCGCGCTGCACCGCAGGGCGTTTGGGATTCAGGAAGTCGAACGGCAGCCCGCCCGCGTCCGCGAAGCCCAGCGCGAGACCGATGCCGGCCGTCGCACCGGCGGCCGGACCACGCGAGTCCTCCGGCAGTTCCAACGCCGTGGCATCCAGCAGCGCCACGGGCATGCTCACGCGCGTGGCCAGGGCCGCGACCACGCCGGTCTCATGGCCGGTCGCGCCCACGACGAACAGGCGGGCGAGCGAGGCGGTGGCCCCGAGGCCGCTGTAGCTGTGCAGGCTGCGGACGACTTCAATGGTCGCCGCATTGACGAAGCCGTCCGCGGCGGCAGGCTCGGTCGGCGGCTTGATGCTCGCGCCCCGGCTGAACGGCACGGCCTCATCCGCAACGATGTCAATGCCCACCTCGTCCGGGCGCAGGGAAATCAGCCCGTAAGCCTGGCCGCGCTCCACGGCGTTGCAGGCGTGAACACACCGTGCGCTCGCACTGGGCAGCAGCCCGAGCGCCACGAGCTTCACACCGGCGGCTTCGGCGGCGCGCTGGTAAAACTGAACCACATCCCGCTTCGCCACGGCGACGAGCACTTCGAGCTTGGGCAGTGGAGCGGCGGCGGGCTCCACTGGCTGGCCGGGCTTGGCATTCACGTCCGGCTTGGGCGCTGGCGGAGTGATCTGCCGGTGGACCTGGAAATCAATCACCGCTTCCGTGGCGCGAAACGGCAGGTCGCGCCCGATTTGCAGATGCACCACGGAGGCCAACTCGCGCACGTCCGGGATGACCGGCAGCAGCAGGGTCTTGAGCACGACCTGCGCGCGGGGAATGCCCATGACGACGGGACCAGGCTTGAGCTTGAGCTGCTCGAGGGCCTTGGCAATGGCGGCACCGAGCACGGCAGCATCGGCGCGGTCAGCATCGGCGGGCAAGTTCAGCGGCGCGACGGAGACGCGGGCCACGGCCGGCTGGCCGCCGCGCGTAGTGGTCTGCACGACGCGCAGAGAGCGGCCATCGAAGTCCAGCGCCGTGGCCTGCGCGGGGAGCTTCGAGCGCTGCTCGCGAGAGAGGGAAAACTTCTTCAACGGGAAGGCGGGGAGGGCGTCGCGGTCAGACACGGGGCACCTCCGTTGGAAATTCCAAATTCCAAATTCCAAATTCCAAACAAGCTCCAAACTTCAAATTCCAATCAGCGGTCGGACGAATCGGAGCTTTCCTGAAGGCTGGCGGTGACAGCTCCCGGACGGCAACTCGCGAACTGGAGCTGGGAGGGCGAGATTCCGTCGAGCCCTGCCCCCGGAGCGCGGCCCTCTGGGCCGCAGCGGCTGGCAGCAGGGAATGGCTTGCGGATATCCGGAGCGCGTTCTGCAAGGCTGCCGTTGCGGCCGGGACGGCCGCGCTCCGCCGGGTGGTGCCAGACTCCGTCGAGCCCGCTTTGCCGACGGAGGAGGCGCGAGCGGAACGAGCATCTCGGCCAGGTGTGCGGCCGACCGAGATGCTCGCTGCGCTCGCCTCGCTGCGCTCGAAATGGGGCTCGACAGAGTCTCGCCCTACCGGGCGCGGGCGAAACATCGCCGACTTCGCCGGCTGGCCTTCCCCCTCCCCGCCCAGTGTGAAGGGCAGGCCGCGCCGGGTGACATCACGGAGATAGGTGATGCGCCGCGTGCCAGGTGCGACATCAACGCCGACCTCGAGCACGCGATAGCGCCCCGAAGGCAGGCCGTAGCCGATGACCTGGCAGGTGAACTGGAAGCTGCGCGCGGTGAGCAGCGGAGCCAGCACCTTGAACTTGGCGGCGTCCACCACGCCCTCCTGATAGAGCCACGCAATGGTGGTGCGGCGCTCCGGGCTGAGGCTGCGGCGCGCGGAGACGATGGACTCGGCGAGCGGCTCATCCACACCGGGCAGCGTGGCCAGCACGGCGATGCTCGCGGTGTTCACGTTGACCAGCCCGTCGGTCTGCAATTCCGGAGAGGCGGTGAAGAGATCGAGCACGGTCGCCAGTTCGGCCTTGCCGATGCCGGAGGTGATTTCCACTTCCAGGCCCTTCGCGTCCTTCACCGGCAGCTTGGCCTCCAGGAGATCGGCGGCGTGGGAGAGAGTGACGCCGTTGCTCTGCAGCGCGGCGAGGAAGTTCGTAAACAGGGGAGGCAGCTCGGCGGCGGGAAGCACGGCGTCGGGGCTGTTGAAGTTCACGCGGAAGGAACCGTCGTTGGCCGTGTCGGGGTCGTAGGACACCACGGTGAGGAACTGGCCCAGGCCGCGGGCGGGCCGGGAGTCGCCGGCGCTGGGCGGGGCCTCGCTGTTGGTGCCGCTCTCGCGCGGTGCCACGGAACCGTTCAGCAGTTCCGCCGTGAAGCCGCGCACGAGCAGCAGTTCCTCCAGCGTCGCGAGCGGGCCGTTGCGGATGGTGTAGGGCCGTGGCAGGCCGCTGTAGTAATCCTGCTCCGCGCCCTCCGGCCGGGGCACGTCGTCCTCGTCAATGAAGTCCAGCAGCGCGGCGGCCATGGCAGGGGTGAAGCGCGGCAGCTTCTCCAGGCTGGCGTCGGCCAGGGCGTTGACGTTGAGCTTGCCGGCCTCGTCGGTGAGACCATAGCGGATGTCGGCCAGCGTCTCGCCGCCCCCGGGCGAGAAGACGGTGAAGAACCAGCGCTCCCCGCCATCATCAAAGACCAGCCGGTCGCGGAAGGCGGCGGGGTTGTCCTGCCAGTCGGTCAGGCCGGGTGTGGCGGCGGAGGCGACGCGCAGCGCTTCCTCGACACCGCTCAGGGCCGCGGCCCAGGCCTGCTCCGTGCCCACGCTGGCGCTGGCGGCGGTGTCCTCCGCCTTGAAGCGGAAGAGCAGGCTCACCACGAGCATGGAGAGCAGCATCACAATGATGAGGACGGCGACGAGGACGAAGGCGCGGGGAGAGGGACGTGGCTTCTCCCTCTCCCCCATCGGGAGAGAGGGTTGGGGTGAGGGGGCGGCGTTGAAGGTGTTGGACGCCCCACTGCGCAAGTTGCCCGCCCCCTCACCCTGGCCCTCTCCCCCGATGGGGGAGAGGGAAGGAAAATGCGTCCGTCCGCTTTTAGAGCGAAAGTTCACCGTAAGTTTCCTCCCTGCGCCACAAGGTTGGTCTCCGCCGGCTTGGGCTGGCCCGCAGGAAGGAAAATGACGCGGCGAAAGATTTCTCCGGGATACAGGTCCGGGGTCAGCTCGGGCGGGAGCGGATCGAAGCCGAGGCTGATTTCCAGGCCGGGCGGCGGTGTGATCCCGCTCCAGTTGTCACGCCACGCGGTGCCGTCCCAAAAGCGGAAGCTCAGGAACCGGATGGCATCGGTCAACGGCTCGTCCTCCGGCACGATCAGGGCAGCGTCCCCGGCGAACATGTCGGGCGCGGCCACCGGCGCGGCAATGAGGTCCAGCGCCGGTTCCTGCACCCGGGTGAGGCCGCTCACGGCGAGGTTCGTGCCTTCGCCGGCGTAGGTGGTGCGGTAGCTGATGCGTTTGAGATCGGACTCAATGACACCGGGCGAGAGCGGCAGGCCGGTGGTGACGAAGCGGAGGGAATTTGAGTCACCGGTGAAACCGATGAGGTTGTTCACCGGCGCCACCCGGAGATCGGCCGAGAGGCGGTCCATGACCTGGCGCACGGCGGCGAGGCGCTCGGACTCCACCAGCAACTGGCCGCGCAGGGTGGTGGCCTGCTGGTAGTAGGCGAGGGCGACCACGAGAATCCCGATGGCGATGGTGATGGCGAGGACGACCTCAAGCACCGTGAAGGCGGAACGACGCGGAACACGGATGGCCCCGGCAGCAGCCGACGTGAGGAGGCTCTGTTCAAATGCGGAAAGCGAAGTCAGAGCCTCCTCACGTCGGCTGCTACCAGATGGAGGGGCCAGGCGCATGATCAGAAGGCGGGCGTGCTCGTGAAGCGGACGTTCTGGTCCACGGCATCCTGGCTGCCTGAACGGCGGACAAGAGTGTCCGCCCCACGCGGAATGTGGATGACCTGCGCGAGGCGGTGGACGAGCGTGGACTCCTTGTGCCGGATGATGACCTCGACCCGCAGCAGGCCGCTGGCTTCGCCCGTCTCGGTCTCGGCGGGTGCGACGTTCAGCTCAGCGGTCCACAATTCAAAGGGCGCGGCGAAGGGCTGCTCGCCCGCCTCGGAGGTGCGTTGGATGCCAAGCTGGAGTTCCGCGAGCACCGTGGCCGCGAGGTTCACCGCGTGGGTGTTGCGCCGCTGGCGGTCGAGGTTGTCCGTCGAGGCGTTCATGCCGCTGGTGACGATGGCCGCCGCCGTGACGAAAAGCGCGAGGGCGAGGATGACTTCGAGGAGGACGGAGCCGCAGGCGGACGGACAGCGTGACGCCGGGTTGGAGCCCCGCGCTCCGCCCGTGGTCATGGAGGGGCCGGAACCAAACCTCACTTCGCAGCCTCCGCAGCGGCCTCCGTGGCCGGGGCGGGAGGCTCGGGTTCAGTGGCGTTGATGTCGGCGACGATTTGCCGGCGGATCGTGCCCGTCAGTCCCGTCAAGCGGACCATGAAGCGGCGGGCATCTTCCTCGCTGCGCGAGGCCAGCATCACCTCCACCGAATCGCCGGTGCCATCGGGGTAGAAGGTCACGGCCGAGAATGCACTGCGGGGCGCATCAAAACCCGAAGGGTCCGATCCCCCGGCCGCCGGGAGCGGGGCCGCGCCGTCACCCGCCGTCTCGGCCCCCGGGCTGCCGGGCTGGACCTGCTGGATGCTGACGAGATCGCTGATGCTCTGGACGTAGTGCGCGGCCGCCGGCAGATCCTGAAACACACCGGGTGCGCCGACGGGATCGGCTTCCACCGTCACCCGCACGGTGGCGCCGGGAGCCTCCGCCTGCAGCAGCTCGGCATTGTCACCGGACTCCGCCTCGGGGAAATGGATGCGCACCTGTTTGCCGGTGCTCTCGGCGTGCGCGCGGGCAAAGCGGAAGAGCGCCTCAACCTGGGTCGCCCCTTCATCGAGCTGCGCGGTGCGGCCGAAGGAGGAGAAGTTGAAGACCACCGCGCCGAGCAGCAGCAGCACCAGCACCACGGTCAGCAACAACTCGATGAGCGTGAAGCCGTGGGGCGAGGGTTTGCAGTGGCGCAGGCGCATGGGAATCAACGGCCGGTGGCTTCAGCGGAGGCGGCCTCGGCGCCGAACTTGATGTCGTCGTCGGTGTCGGGCTGGCCATCGGGCCCGACGGAGAAGAGCTTGTAGGGGAGGGCGGACTTGTTGTCGCCATCACCGCCGGCGGCGACGAGTTCGTAGCGCAGCTTGTTGCCCCACGGGTCGTCGAGCGTGGTGCCGGGCTTGAGGTAGGGCCCCTGCCACTTCTCGCCCATGCGCTCGTTCTCGAAGGTCGGCTTCTTCGTGAGCGCGTCGAGGCCGCCCTCCTGCTCGTTCGGGTAGTGGCCGAGGTTCAGGCGATAGGTGTCCAGCGCGGTGGCGACCTGCGCGAGCATGAGCTTGGTGGTGTTCTTCTCCGCACCCTTTTGCTGGGGCAGGACGAAGACCACCATGGCTGCCGCCAGCATGAGGATGACCACAATGACGAGGAGGATCTCAATGAGCGTGAATCCCGCCGCGTGGCGCGGCAGCCGTTTCGATAGCAATGCACTGTTCAACTTCATGGTTGCTTAAGTGCGACGGGAAGATTCCGGTAAGATTCAAGGTAAGTGCGGCAAATAGAAAAAAGTTCTACACGCGGTCCCGGCTGGAAACATCGGGCCTCGGATCACTTCGATCCCAGCGAGCTGGCCATGGTGAAAATGGGCAGCAGCAATCCGAGCGCGAGGAACCCGATGCCGGCCGCGACCACGCACAAAATGAGCGGCTCGATGAGCCGCACCGACTGGTCCACGGAACGGTTCGTGCGGCGCTCGACGGTGTCGGAGATTTGCACGAGCACCTTGTCCAGTTTGTTGGATTCCTCGGCCACGGTGATCATCGCCAGGATCTGGTCCGGGAAGAAGCCGCCCTTGGCCAGCGGCTCGGAGAGGCGCTTGCCGTCGCGCACGGACTCGGCGCACTCGGCGATGCGCTCGGCGAGGATGGTGGAGCCGGTGGCGTTCTGCGCGATCTTGAGCGCGGCGAGCAGCGGCACGCCGTTGGCCAGCATCGTGCCGAGGATGCGGCAGAAGCGCGTGATGGCCAGCAGCCGCAGGGCCTCGCCCACCACGGGGATCTTCAACTGCCAGGTCTCGACCTTCCGCCGCGCGGCCTCGGTCTGGAGGTTCAGCCAGAGGAAGAAGCCGGCCCCCGCACCACCGAGGATCAGCAGCCACCAGTAGCCGCGCACGAGCTTGCTCGCGCCGAAGAGAATCTCCGTGGGCAGCGGCTTCTTCGCGGCGGCCAGCAGCGGCTCAAAGCGCGGCACGAAGAACACCAGTGCGCCGACCATCACGAGGGAACCGAGCGCGGTGAGGAGGGCCGGGTAGATCAGCGCGCCGGTCACCTTGCTGCGCAGTTCCTCGTAGCGTTCGAGGAAGCCGGCGAGGTTGCGCAACACGTCTTCGAGGAACGCGGCGCGTTCACCGGCCTGGATCATCGCGATGTGCAGCGTGGGGAAGGTCTCGGGATACGGCCGCAGCGCATCGGTGAGGGTCTTGCCCTCGGAGACGGCGGCGCGGATTTCCTTGAGCAGCTCGCGCAGGGCCACCGAGGGCGTCGAGCGGATGAGCGAGTCCAGCGCGCGGAGCAACGGCACGCCGGAGCCGAGCAGGTCCGCGAGCTGGCCGTAAAGCATGCCGAGATCGCGCGAGCGGACCTTGCGCCGCGCGGGCTTGCCACCCTCGGCCGTCACACCGCCCTGCACGGTGACGGGGAAGAGGCGCTTGTCCTCCAAGGCACGCATCGCCGCGGCCTCGCTCTCGGCTTCGAGCGTCCCGGTGACGCGCGCGCCGGCTTCGGTCATCGCGATGTAGGTGAACAGGGTCATGAGGGGGGCGACCACGAAAGGACACTAAGAGACACGAATGGGGAGAAGGCGGGTGACGCGGAGGGCCGGCGCGCGTTTTGGAGTGCGGCGAGTTCTCGCCGCTTTCCGCAGGCGACTGGTCGCCGTCGGAGGCAGGAGAATTTGTGGTGACGAGCCGGCAACTTGCTGGCGCGAGCAGGGGCGGGCGCTGGGCAAAAGGGGTGATGCAGAACTTCGACGGCGACCAGTCGCCTGCGGAAAGCGGAGACAAGTCTCCGCACTCCATAGCGCGCGCCGACTTCGGTCATGGCGGTGTAGGTGAACAGGGTCATGTTACTCGAAGGGCAGAGACACGAATTTCACGGATTGGCACGGATTGGGAAGCCGCCGTGGTTGGCCCCAGCGGGGCCAGACAACGGTAGCCGTGGGTGAAGTTCGCCCCGCGAACGAAACCCACGGACAATAAAGCAAAAGGCCGCAACCGCGTAGCGGTTGAACAGGACAAGTGGAAGCTCGGCGCGGTGGTAATCAGCATGGTCATCGCGAAAGAAAGTAGCCCCAACTAAGTGCTTGCTTGTATGTGTCGGTGCCGAATCCTGGAAATCGCTCATGCAGCGAGGCAATAGCTTGTGCATCTGACATGCGCTTGTCGCGGCACCGGTCCCCAGCATCGTAACAGGCGGCGGCGAGTGCGGCCGCCCGCAGATACAACTCGGTAATTTCGTCGAAGGGCAGTCCAGGAAACATCTGCTGCAGCCTGTCCTTAGCCTCAGCGTGGCCGAGTGGTGGGGCAACCTGCTTGGCCAGCCCAAAGGCAGCATCAAGGACTCGCGTCTCTTCTTTTGGATGGTTCGTGCTGCTCATGACGTGCAAATGCAGCCTACCCGGATGCTGCTTGGGCAAACGTGCCACCGCTACGCGGTGGTCTGCTTCTGTCGCAGAACCGAGGGTTGCGCTCGCTGCCGCTCGCTTCACCCACGGCTACTGTTGTCTGGCTGCTCCGCAGCCGGCGCGTTGGCAAGGGAGCGGTTTGACACGGTGGTGCCACGAGCCGCAGCGTCCGCCTCAATTCGTTCAACTTTGTGAAATTCGTGTCTTCGCTCATATCATCCTTCACCCCGCCGTGCACAGCACCACTTCATCCGGCGTGGTGATGCCACTTCGGACTTTGTCCCAGCCGTCCTCGCGGAGCAGGCGCAGGCCGCCTTGCTTGGCGGCGGCCACGACCTGATACGAGGGCGCGCGCTCGATGATCTTCTCGGAGATGGCGTCGCTCATCACCATGAGTTCGTAGAGGCCGCTGCGGCCGCGATAGCCAGTGTTGCGGCAGTTTGGACAGCCGGCGCCGCGCCAGAGCTTGTCGCCGGGGGCGAGCCCCAGGTCGCGCGGCAGGTGGGCGCGGTCCGGTTCGTAGTCGGTCCTGCACTTCGAGCAGATGCGGCGGACGAGGCGCTGGGCCATCGAGCCGATCATGGTGCTGCTGATCAGGAACGGCTCCACGCCCATGTCAATGAGGCGCATCGGCGCGGACGCGGCGTCGTTCGTGTGCAGCGTCGAGAGCACGAGGTGGCCGGTGAGCGCGGCCTGGATGGCGGCGCTGGCGGTTTCGAGATCGCGGATTTCACCGATCATCACCACGTCCGGGTCATGACGCAGGATGGCCCGCAGGCCTTTCTCGAACGTCATGCCCACGGCGGCGTTGACCGGGATCTGGTTCACCCCGGTCAGGTTGTATTCCACCGGGTCCTCGACCGTGAGCACCTTGAGGCCGGGACCGACGATGGCGTTGAGCGCGGCGTAAAGCGTGGTGGTCTTGCCCGCGCCGGTGGGGCCGGTAACGAGGAAGATGCCGTGCGGCCGGTCAATGAGGCCCTTGAACAACCCGAAGGAATGCTCGTCCATGCCGAGCTGCGGCAGGGTGAAGAGGACGTTCGCCTTGTCGAGCAGACGCATGACGACGCCCTCACCGAAGAGCATCGGGATGACGCTCACGCGCACGTCTATCTGCCGGCCGCCGACGTTGAACTTGATGCGGCCGTCCTGCGGGATGCGGCGCTCGGCGATGTTGAGGTTCGCCAGAATCTTGATGCGGCTGATGATGGCCGCGGCGAAGCGGTGCATCTGCGGCGGCACCGGGGCGTCCTGTAGCACGCCGTCAATGCGGTAGCGGATGGCCATGTGGTGCTCGTAAGGCTCCACATGGATGTCGCTCGCCCGCTCGTTCACGGCTTCGAGAATGATCTCGTTGACCAGCTTGATGACGCTGGCCTCCTGCGCGGCTTCGAGCAGGTCCTCGCTGCCAGTTTCGAGCGCCGCCACCGGCGCGTCGTCCTCGCCGACCATTTCATCGAGCGTGTCGCCGCCGAGGCCGTAATGGGTCTTGATGACCTTCTCGATCTCCTCGCGCGTGGCGAGCACGGGCTGGATGTTCAGCCCGGTGAGGAGGCGCAGATCGTCGAAGGCATAGAGATCAAAGGGATCGCTCGTGGCCACTTGCAGGATGCCGTCCACGCGGCCGACCGGCACAAGCCGCTGCCGGTAAACCACGCGCGCTGGCAAGGACCGGAGCAGTTCACCATCGAACGTGCGATCCTCCAGCGTAATCAGCGGGAGGTGAAGCTGCTCGCCGAAGACTTCGAGCAACTGCCGCTCGGTGAGCCAGCCCTTCTGCACCACCGCGCGGTCCAGCCGCAGCCCCTCGGCCTGCATCAGGCCCTGGGCATCGGCGAGCTGCTCGGTGGTGAGCAGCCCCTTCCGCGAAAGGATTTCGGCAATGGTCATGGGCGGAGATTGGATTCGGAGCGGCGAGTTGTCTTCAAGGAATTACGCGGGCGCTCTCCCTGAACCAAGTTCGGAGTCCCGGCTTCAGCCGGTGGAACGCCACCCAGTTCCTGACGCTTCGCGCGCAGCGTCCTGGATCGTCGAACGCCGCACCGGCTGAAGCCGGGACTCCATGCCTGCCGAGCCTTCGTCGCCGCACAGCAGTTCGTCCTCAGACGATCTCCTCGATGACGTTGCCTTCGATGAACGTGAGGCGTTCGTCGCGGCCGAGGTGCGGAAAGGTGAGCCGGTGCTGGTCCAGGCCGAGCTGGTGCAGGATCGTCGCGTGGATGTCCCGGAAGTGGTGCGGCTGCTCGACCGCACGCAGGCCGATGGGGTCCGTTGCACCAACGATGGTGCCGCCCTTCACGCCGCCGCCCGCCATCCACATCGTGAAGCCGAGATTGTGGTGGTCACGGCCCTTGCCGGACTCGGCCTCGGGCGAGCGGCCAAATTCGCCGCCCCACACGACCAGCGTGCTGTCGAGCAGGCCGCGGCGCTTCAGGTCCATCAGCAGACCGGCGACAGGCAAATCGGTCTCGGCCGACTTGCGGACGTGGTTTTCCTCGATGTCGCTGTGCGCGTCCCACTGGAGGTTGCCCGCGCCGCCGCCGGACACGACGGTCACGAAGCGCACGCCGTTCTCGACGAGCCGGCGGGCGAGGAGGCAGCGGCGGCCGTAATCGTTGGTGCGCGTCTGGCCGATGCCGTAGAGGTCGAGCGTCTCCTGCGGCTCGCGCGTGAGGTCGAGCACGGCCGGGGCCTCGGTCTGCATCTTGAAGGCGAGGTCGTAGGCGTTGATGCGCGCGTCGAACTCGGAGTCCGCCGCCGAAAGCGTGGCCTGGTTCAGCTCGCGGATGAACCGCAACGTGCGCTCGCGCTGCGCGAGCGAGACGCCCGCGGGCAGGTCCAAGTTCAGGACCGGCTGGCCGCCGGGGCGGAACATCGTGGGCTGATAGGCGGCCGGTAGAAAGCCGTGCATGAACATCGGCTGGCCGGCCTCCAGTGCGCCCGACGGGTCCGGCATCACGACGTAGCCCGGCAGCGAACGGCTCTCCGACCCGAGACCGTGAAGCATCCACGAACCCATGCTCGGATAGCCGGGCACGACGCGGCCCGAGAAGAGTTCATACTGCGCCGCCGAATGGACCACGGAGTCACCCGTGCAGGAGCGGATGACGGCGAGATCGTCCACGCACTTCGCCGTGTGCGGGAAGAGGTCGCTCACCTCGATGCCGCTCCGGCCGTGCTTCTGGAAGGTGCGGCGCGTGCCGAGCAGTTTCGCGTCGCGTTTGATGAACTGGTATTTCGCCTCGCCGAACTCCTTCGGGCGCACCTGGCCGGAGAGCTGGTTGAGCAACGGCTTCGGGTCGAAGGTTTCGATGTGGCTCGGCCCGCCGGCCATGAAGAGGAAGATGACGGAACGCGCCTTGGCCGGCAGGTGCGCGGCCTTGGCCGTGAGCGGGTTGATGGCCGCCGCGCGCGCCTGTTCTTCGTGCAGCAACGAGGCCAGCGCCAACCCACCGAAGCCACAGCAGGCGTCGCGGATGAACTCGCGGCGCGTGCGCGTGCGGCGCGAATGGACCGGCAGCACCGCGTGAGGGGGACACTCCTGTCCCCCGTCAGCCGTGCTCATGCCGTGTGAATTCATCAGCGGCTCAGGGGACATACAGAAACGCGTTGAGATTGAACAGGGTCAGCGCGAACTCCCGCAGCGGCTGGTCGCGGAGAAAGTCGAGGGCGAGCTTGCGCTCCGTCGTCGTGGGCGCACGGCCCGTCGCGAGCAAGTAGGCGCGCTCGACAAGGCGCGGGTGATCCGTGCCGCACTCGGTTTCGAGGCGGCGGGCGAAGGCTGTCGCGAGATCGTTGGAGAACTTGCCGTTCAACAGTTCCAGCGCTTGCGGGGCGTGTGTGCTGGACTCACGACGCGCGCAGGTGGTCTGCAACGCGGGGGCGTCGAACGCCTCCATGAAGGGCAGGCGCAGGTTGCGCTTGGCGAGGAGGTAGAGCGAGCGGCGGTCATGCTCGGTGACATCCTTCGTCGGCTGCCATTGCGCGGGCTTGTAGAGCTGCTTCACCAGTTCGGCATCCACCGGGACCATCACGCTCGGACCGCCGGTGCGGAGGTTCAGCCGGCCTGCGACCGCGAGCATGGCGTCGCGGATCTCCTCGGCGGAGAGGCGGCGGCGCGGGAAGTGCGAGAGGAGATGGTTCTCGGGATCGGCGGTGGAGGGAGCAACGGAGGGATGGAGTGGTGGAGTGATGGGGTTGCGCGCCGAAGCCGTCTTTCCATTACTCCAAGACTCCACCACTCCATCACTCCGCTGCGCATAGGTGCTGCTCAGCACCAGCATCCGGTGCAATGCTTTCAGCCGCCAGCCGTTCTCGACGAGCGTCGTCGCGAGCCAGTCGAGCAGCTCGGGGTGGCTCGGGCGGTCACCGTGCAGGCCGAAGTCATTCGGCGTTTTCACGAGGCCCGTGCCGAAGTGGTGCTGCCAGAGGCGGTTTGCCAGCACGCGGGCGGTGAGCGGGTTGCGCGCGTCGGTGATCCAGCGCGCGAGCTGCGTGCGCGGGTTCGCCACGTCGGCAGGCAGCTCGGCCCGGGCGTCAGTCACAAGCACGTCGGGCGGACGCGGTCCGACTGCCTCGCCCTTCAGCTCCCAGACGCCGCGCTTGAGGACGTGCATGGGCGTGCGCTTCTGCGCGTCGTTCCAAGTGGCCGGGATGGTGGCGAGCGGCGCGGGCAACTGATCTTCGAGCGCCTCGGCCTGCGCCGTCAGCCGCTCGCGTTCCTTGCCGGTGGCTTCGCGCGCCTTGGCCTTGAGCGCGGTGATCTCCTTCTGCAGCTCCTGCGTGCGCGCCTCCCAAACCTTCTTTTCGTCCGCCGTGGCGAGCGAGAGGTTGTGCTCCTCCGTGGCGGCGAAGTAGGCCTGCAGCCGGTAGTAATCCTTCTGCGAAATCGGGTCGAGCTTGTGGTCGTGGCAGCGCGCGCACCCGACGGTCAGGCCAAGAAAGGCCGTGCCGACGATGTCCGTGCGCTCGGTGAGCACTTCGTTGCGGCTGAGGGCGATGTCGGGGTTGCCCGCGTTGCGCCGCACCGCGCCGAGCCGGTGGAAGATCGAGGCGGACAGGAACTCGTGGTTGTTCGCGTCCAGTTCATCACCCGCGAGCTGCTCGACGATGAAGCGGTCAAAGGGCTTGTCCGCGTTGAGGGAGGCGACGACGTAGTCGCGGAAGCGCCAGGCATCCGGCAGGTGACGATCATACTCGAAGCCCTCGGACTCCGCGAAGCGCACCACGTCCAGCCAGTGCTGCGCCCAGCGTTCGCCGTAACGCTCGCTGGCCAGCAGGCGGTCCACGACCGTCGCTCGGGCCTCGGCAGAATCGTCCGCCACGAAGGCCGCGACGGCCTCGGGTGACGGCGGCAGGCCCGTGAGGTCGAAATAGACTCGGCGAATCCAGTCCGCCCGGCTGGCGGGCGGCGCGGGCTGCCACTTGCGCTCCTCCAGCTTCGCGAGGATGAAGGCATCCACCGGCGACTGCACCCAGCCGGCGTTTTTCACGACCGGCACGGCTGGCTTGCGGATGGGCTGGAACGACCAATGGGCGCGGGGGTCCGCAATGGGCGCACTAGCCGCATGAACCCCGCTCAACGCGCCGCCCAGCAGCCAGCTCAACGACAGAACGGCCACGACTCCGGAGCACCGGAAGCGGGTGGCGAGGTCGGTCGGATCAGTCATGCGCGCTCGGGGCAGACGAACGGCCGGCGCTGCTTATTTGAAAGCACGCCGCGGATCGGGTGGTTCACCCCTGGCAGCAGGTGGCGGAATGACAGCCGCAACCCCCGCCAGCCGGAGCCGGCGACCCGCCAAGCTGGTCGGCCGCCGCACAGAGGCGCTGGTAGTATTCCTCTCCGCTCAGGCCGAGCGCGGCGCTGCCGAACGCCTCGGCGTCCTCGGCGGTGGCAAAATCACCGTAGTTCACCGCGACCAACTGATAGAGCACCAGCGCGGGCACAGTTTCTAGCGCGGCTGCGAAGCGTGGGTGAACGCAAATGCGATAGCCGGCTTCCGGGCTTTCGCCGAGCGGCTCGGGATAGGCGAACTCTTCCGGCTGAAGCGGCGCCGCATCAAACGCGATGGTGCAGGGAAAGCGCACGAGCTTGCGGTCGTTCAGGAGCAGATTGAGTTCCGCCATGCCGAGGTGCGGGCCGAACCGGGCGTGGATTTCCTGCCCCTTCGTTGTGACGTGATCGCGCAGGGACTGGCGGGCATCGTCGGTGGTGAGCTGGCGGGACATGGTCAGGCGGGACGGGTGAAGCGCCCCTGCAGGATCGGCACGGCGACGCGCAGGAGCACGGTGTAGCAGAGGAGGCCAAACGCCCAGATGCCGAGGCACACCAGCGTCTCGTTCCAGGTGGGCGAGTATTCCACGATCTCGCCAAGCGGGCTGGGCACGAAGCCCGGGATGATGATGCCCATGCTCTTCTCGATCCAGATGCCGATGATGGCCAGCACACAGGCGAGATCGAGCCACTTGAGGCTGGTGCTGATGGGGAGGAGCAGCAGCACGAGGGCAATCAAGTTGCAGGCGATGGCGGTCCAGATCCATGGGACCAGCGCGTGGTGGCCGTGCAGGCCGAAGTAGAGGTATTGCGAGGCGGCCACATGCAGGTTGCCGGTGTAGAACTCCTTGAACAACTCGCACAGCAGGAGGAACACGCTGATGATCATGGACACCTGCACAATGTGCCGCAGGGTCAGGAGCGCGCGGTCGCTGATCATCAGCCGGTCGTTCATGCGCGCAAGGATCACACGCTCGAGCGCGGGGGCCTTCATCAGAAGCCGCAAAGCCTCGGCAGGGACGCGCAACACCCGGGCCGGTTCCTCCGCCACGGCGGTGGCGGTGCGCGGTGTGCCGGCCAGGGCGGAGATCTCGCCGAACTGCTCGCCCGGTCCGAGCGTGCGGACGGTCCGCACCAGCCCGCTGTCCTCGCGGTTCACGGACACGCGGCCTTGCAGCACGAAGAAGGCGTCCTCGCCCCGCGCGCCCTGCCAGAGGAAGGTGTGGGTGGCCGGAACTTCGAGCACCACGGCGTGGGCCAGCACCCGCTGGCAGAGTTCGGCGGACACGGCGCTGAGTTCGGGCAGGGACTGTTCGAGGTGCCCCAGATCCTCCGCCGTCGCCGGCCGGCTCGTCGTGGCGGGTGAACCAGCGGTGGTGGCAGCGTCTTCCGGTGCCCGCATTGTGAACCGGCGGACAATCTGGAGGGCCAGAATGATCATGGCCGGCCCGGCGGTGAAGGCGGAGGCCAGGAAGCGCGGGCCGATGATGGCGGAATTCCAGAACGGCCGCCCGCCAAGGCCCACGTAGAGGAACGCGGATACCATCATCGTGGAGACCGCCCACACAATCCCGACCAGGATGAACGGGAGGTAGAGCCACCGCGTGGGCGTCCGCTTCTGGTAGCGGCAGTAAAGGAGGTAGGCGCACACGTAGAGGTTCAGCCCCAGGTAGCCGTTGAGCACGATCACGTCCCAGCTCAGCAGCGAGCCCGGGAAGTTGAACTTGCCGATAAACGGGATCATGTGCCAGAAGCGGTCGGGCCGGCCGAGATCCACCATCACGAACGCCAGCGCCATCAGGATGGCCGCGATGGCCAGCAGCTCGCCAAAGATCACGAGGTCCTGCAGCTCCTGGTTTTTGTAAACATAGACGGGGATCACCAGCATCACCGCCGAGGCAGCCACCCCGACGAGGAACGAGAAGTTCGCAATGTAAACGCCCCAGCAGACCTGGTCGGTCATGTCCGTGGTGATGAGGCCATGGACGAACTGCTTCGCGTAGGCGTTGAGCCCCACGAGGCACATGGCGAACAGCGTGCCCGTCCAGAGGTAGTAGCGCCAGTCGCCCTGGCAGGCGAGCTGCCCGCAGCGGCCGAGAAACGCCGGGAAATTGTCGCGGGACTGGCTCATACCCATGCCCCTTCCACACCGGCCACATCCAATCCACACGCCGCGCAGCACCTCTTCTCCCTTCCTCGGAGGAGGGGATAAGGTGGCCGCAGGCCGGATGAGGGGGGAGGCCGCCAACGACGACGACCCAGCCCCTCACCCCGGCACTCTCCCCTCATCCGATGAAGGGAGAGGGAGCCAGCGCGCGTCGCGGACACACTGTGGTTCCACCGACCACCATTTCGGAATGCGCTCATACGTCGAAGTAGTAGAAGAACCTCGGCAGGGTCCCGACCTCTTCCTTCAGCACGAACACCCGTTTATGACGGAGGATTTGGGAGACCTCGCTTGTGGGATCGAGGATGTTGCCAAACTTGCGCGCACCGGTCGGGCAGACTTCCAGGCAGGCGGGATATTTGCCCGCGCGCGTGCGCTGAATGCAGAAGTGGCATTTCTCCATCACGCCCTTGTGGCGCGGACGGTTGCCGAGGTATGCCATGTCGAGATTGAGCTGCTCCTTCGGCAGGCTGGGCTCGGCGAAGTTGAAGCGCCGCGCGAAGTAGGGGCACGCGGCCTCGCAGTAGCGGCAGCCGATGCACCAGTCGTAGTCAATCACCGTAATGCCATCCGTCTCCTGCCAGGTGGCATCCACCGGGCAGACCTTCACGCAGGGCGGGTTCTTGCACTGGTGGCACTGCACCGGCATGTAGAAGAAGCCCTGCTCCGGCACCGTCGGCGTTTTGTAATGGTGGTCGCCCTTCTCCATGTCGAAGGTGCCGTTGGGCATCTTGAGCACCCGGATATATTGGATCTCCGGGCTGCGCGACTGGTTGTTCTCCGCGACACAGGCATGCACGCACTTCCGGCAGCCGATGCAACGCGTGAGGTTCAGGCAATAGACGAACTCCACGCCGTCCATGGGCTTGAGGTCGCGCACGTGGGGGCGCAGGCCGTATTGCTTCTCCACCTCGCGGCGGATGCGTGCCAGCGCCTGCTCCATCTCGACGGGCGTAAGTTCCTTGTAGTGGTTCTGGAGGAACTCCTCGACGGAGCCGAAATCACCCAGCTCACGCAAAGGCGCGAGGCTCGCGGCCATCGCGGCCAGCCCGGAGGCGACCACGGCTGACGTGCGGAGAAAGCTGCGCCGGCTCGTGCCCGACGGGTCGGACGGTGGTGCGGCGAGGTTCGGCTGTTTGGGGTGGGCGGCCATGTCAGTGTGCGTTCTTGGCCGTCTGGGCCGGCGGCGGCAGGGGCTTCAGGCTGCGGATGGCGGGCGCGTGCGGGTCATGACACGAGGTGCATTCCTTGCGCTCGACGGGACCGAGCTTCGCATCCCAGAAGCCATTGCGCCGGCCATGCACGCCAGCCTCCCAGTTGCGGTAGCTGGGACCGTGGCAACTGGCGCAGAGCAGCGTGCTCTCGGTGAGCTTGAGCTGCTTGCCACCGGGCGTGTGCAGCTCGGCAAGGTTCGCCGGATCGTGGCAGTTGAAGCAGTGGTCGTTGCCGATGCTCTGACCGTGACGGGGCAGGTCCAGGGCGTGCGCGGCTGGAATCAGGGTCTTGCCCTCGGCATCGAACTTCAGTTCCACCTTCTCCGCCGGGTCATGGCAGCCCACGCAGTTCATGCGCGAGAAGACGACATCGCGGTGCGCGACCGAGGGGACCAGATGGCCGGCGGCATCGAACCTCGGCGCAACCGGCTTGTCCTTGGCGTGGCAGGCATAACAATCCATCCCTGAAACATCAGCCCCTGCCTTGGTCAGCTCGGCTGCCGAAAGTCGCACGGTGGCGGTGTTGGTGAAGACCGGGCCGGCGGGCGTTCTTGCGGCCGCCACGGGGCCGCCGCGGGCCGTCATCCAGAAGGCCAGGGCCAGCCCGGCGAAGAGCACGGTCAGGCCGGTGAGGGCAGCCGAGGATTTCTGGTGGTCATTCATGGGCCGGAAAGAGTCCGCCCGACGGGAGCCAGGTGCCGGCTACTTCACGAAGGTGCGGACCTTCTGCACGAGCGCCTTCAGCTCGTCGTCCGTGAGCGTGCCTTTGAAGGGCTTCATCTTTTCCTTGCCCTTGTCCGTCACGCCGTCCTGAAGGCGCTTGAGCATCTGCTCGTCGGTGAACTGCTTCTGGTAGGCGGCGTCCGTGAGGTCTTTCGCGCCAGCCATGCGCCCTGCCTTGGTCTTGCCGGTGCCGTCCGCGCCGTGGCATGAACCGCAGTTCTTGGTCCAGTTTTCCGCGACATCCGCCGCGTGCAGGGCCGGGGTTCCGGCGAGCAGGAGGGCCGTGGTGGTGAGGAGGAGGGTTCGCTTGAGGTTCATGAGATCCGAGGTTGAGGTTAGAAACGGTAGGTCAGAGTCGAGAAGACGAGGTGGGCGTCGTAGTTGTCGAGGCCGCCGGACGCCTCGTCACGATGGGTGAAGAAACCATAGCTGAGCGTGCCCCGGAGGGTTTTGCTGAAGCTGCGGCTGAGGCTGACGTTCACCGTGTGATCCTGCGCGCTGGTGCCGTAGGGCACACTGACGCCCGAGTTGTTGATGAAGTTGTTCGCCCGGTAATAGAAGTAGCTGGACTGGAGGTCGGTCCGGTCGTCCACCACGAACGTCACCACGGCGCTGGTCTGCCAGTAGTCGTTCCGCGCATCGGGCGCCAGACCGCTGGCCGCGCCGGTCAGCGCGCTGGAAGGAGTGGTCGTCGCGTCCAGCGCGTAACTGAAGCTGCCCTGCACGAAGAGCCGGGACCACGGCACGAAGGTCAGGTTCTGGCTGATGATGTGCGCCGTGGTCTGCGCGCTCTCGACGCCGTTGAGGCTGCCCGCGAAGGTCTTGATGCCGGACACCTGGTAGTCATAGCGCGTCACCGAGGTGACATTGGGCATCGGCCGCCAGGTGGCGCGCAGATTGAAGTCGTCGGTCTGGAAACTGTGCTGGCGGAGATAGGCCGGGTAACGGTCCGTGCCTGCGGTGTTCGGGGTGGAATCCACCAGATGGTCGTAATCATTCCGCACCAGCTTGTGGTAATACTGCCCGGAGAAGTGCAGGCGGCGGAAGGGATACCAGTTCGCGCCAAAAGTGTATTTCTGGCTGAAGCGCTCCGAGTCCGTGCTGCGGTTCACGCCCGCGGCCCCGGCGGTCAGATCCTGCTCCAGCTCCTGCAGGTAGCCCTCGCCCTGCGACCACTCGCCGCGCGTGTAGATGACCCAGTTCGTGAAGCCGGTGTAACGGGCCTCCAGCGCCTCAGTGACCGTCAGGAACCCGTTCTGCCGGGCGTTATACATCAGCGCGGAGGACGCGGGAAAAGGCGCGGCGCCACCCGTCGTGTTCTCGGTGAAGGAGGAGCTGCCGGTCGTGTCGATCTTCTCGGCCCGCAGCGAAGGGACGATGACAAAATCCTCCGCCGGTTCCAGCCGCAGCGAGAGGTTCATCACGTATTGATCCACGATGGAACCGCCGGACAAGTTCACGTAGCCCTCGTCCCGCGCCTGCTTCCCGGGATAGACCGGGAGGTAGGGTGCGTCAAACCCCGCGCCGTAGATGCGGCTGCCGCTGATGTCCGTGTTCAGCCGCGTGTAGGAGTAGCCGGTGGTCAGGAGCACCGCATCCGTCAGCCGCGTCTCGCTGAAGGCGTGGACGTTGAACATGTCCGACTCGAAGACGTCGCGCTGGGTGACGTAACGATTCGCCGCCTCGCCGGGCCGCCGCCGCTCCTTGAGGGCGTCGTTGTTGTCCACCATGTCGAGCCGCAGCCCGAGGCCGAGGTCCGACTTGCCAATCGTGTGCTTGAGGTTGGCCTCGATGCGGTTGCGCACCTCGTTGAGTTCGCGAAATGTCGGCACCAGGCCGCGCGTCGTGCCGCTTTGCGTGGAGTCGCCCCAGATGAGCGAGTCCTTCATGCCCTTCCGGTATTCGCGCGACAGCTTCAGCGTGAGCATTGGGCCTTCGGGCGGGGTCAGCCCGCCCTCAATCCAATACTCGCCCCGATCCACGCTGAAATCGTCGTAGAGGGAGAAGGCGGCGCCGGTGCGCGGCCAGTAACCGCCGCTGGGATCATACCAGGTCGTGAACTGATGGAAGCCGCCGCGCAGGAAGCCCACGTCCGGATTCACCACCCCCAGCTTCATGGAAAAATCCTGCCCGCCATACATGGCGCGCCCGTCCAGCTCGACCGACCCCTTCTGGCCAAACATCCGTTCGTAGTGAAACTCCTGCAGGCCGCCGAGCACGCCCTGCGAACGGCCCCAACGTTCCTGGAATTGGGAGCGGTCGCCGCTCGTGGACACGCCGCCCACGCCGACCGTGATCCAGTTCACCGGCTCCTCGGCGGGCTCGGCCTCGGCCTTCTTCGGTTCGGCGACCTTGTTGGTGGTGGCGGTCTGCGCTCCCGCGGGCGGGCTCGCCCAGCAGGCCACGGCGAGCATGAGGGTGGCGAGCGAACGGGCGGTCACCGGCGGCGGAGTGGCAAGGCGAACGGTTTTCATGGCACGCGCTGGTTTCAGAACCGCAGGGAGGAACCGATGTTGGACCCGTGGACCGCTTCGTGGCAGCCGCCGGTGTAGCAGGTGCCGCGGGCGAGCCGGGTGGTGTGATCCTGGCCACCGATGAAGATGGTCCCGGCGGCGGCCTGCTGCTGGAAGTGGCACTTGAGGCAGAGCGTGGAGTTGCGCTCGGTGAGCAGGCGGCGGTTCACCGAACCGTGCGGCTTGTGGCAGGCCGTGCAGCCCTCGCGCACGCCCTCATGCTCGAAGACAAACGGCCCGGACTGCGCCGTGTGGCAGCGCGCGCACGTCTCCCGCTCCGACGCGAGCCGGGTGCCGCCCCCCGCGATGGCATTGCCCTTGTGCGGATGGTGGCAGTCAGAGCAGCTCACCTTGCCCTCCAGCACCGGATGATGATGCGGCAGGGAGAACTCGGCCCGCTTGTCGAGATGGCACTTGAAACACGTCTCGGAATCACGGTTCGGGTTGAGGATGTTGTTCCGTCCGCCGCCCGCCTGGGCGTGGAGGCTGCCGGGGCCGTGACAGCCCTCGCAGCCGAGCTGCATGGCATTGGTGCCCTTGGCCTGCAGCCGCGCGTGGGTGGAGGTGCGGAAGTCCCGCACCGTCTCCGCGTGGCACTGCGCGCAGTTCTGGTTCCCGACGAACTCCGCTCCGGGAATGCTGGGATATTCCACCACCGTCCGCGTGACCGTGGCGCACGACACCACCACGGCCGCGATCACCACGCCCCCAACCAAGGTCCCCCAGCGCACTGCCGCAGCAACCCAGTCGCGAACCGGTGGTGCCTCGCTCCCGGCCAGCTCGAATTCTTTCTCATCTTTCACGCGGCCATGGTGAACATGGCGCATGCACGGAGCTAACCATCGCTTGCCAAGGGCTGGGCATGAAATAGCGAACGAGCCGGCCGCTGGCGCGCGCCGGATTTGGAGCGCGGCGACCTGTCGCCGTCGGCAATTGGGAGTGATCGTGAGCCACGCGGCGGACGGAGCTCGCGCGAGCGGGAGGGCCGCTCAGCACCGCACGCATCCGACTTTCGACGGCGACAAGTCGCCTGCGGAAAGCGGTGACAAGTCACCGCACTCCATACCGGCACGTCCGAGCGGCTTCCGTGATCCCATGCGCGCCGGCGTTCGCACGGTGAAGCGACGTGAACGTCGCGCGCCTACTTGCTCCCGATGCAGTAGAGCAATTCCTGGCGCTGGCCGTCGGTGCGGACGGCCACGCGCAGGTAGATGCGGCCGCCGCAGATGGTCGGGGTGGCCATGGTCTCGGTGCCGAGCTGGTTTTCGCCGAGCGGCTCAAAGCCGGCGGTCGAGGCCTTGAAGATGAAGGTCCGGCCGGCTTCGTTGACCGCGTAGATCTTGTCGCCCACCAGCACGGGCGAGGCGCTGAAGCCGCCGCCGGTGCCGAGCCGGTTCTTCCAGACTTCCATGCCGGTCTCGAAGTTCCAGCACGCGGCGACCCCGGCGTCCTGCACGGCGAAGAGGTGGCCCTGATGGAAGAGCATCGAGGGCACATACACGCGGCTGCTGTTCTCCCACACGATGCTGCCGGTGCCGTCGCCGCGAATCGCCGCGACGTGGTTCTTCGGGTAGCCGCCGCTGACGATGAGGCTGTGGCCATCGGTCACGGGCGAGGTGACGCATTCGGTGGTCGAGCCTTTGGTTTCCCAGAGCACCTTGCCGGTGAGCGGGTCGAGGCTGGTGACGAGGTCGCAGCCGCTGAGGAGGAGCTGGTCGCGGCCGTTCAGCTTGAGGATGATGGGCGAGGCGTAGTTCGGGAACTTCGGCCGCTCGTGCTCCCAGACGACTTTGCCGGTGGCGCGGTCAAGGCCGGCGATCTTGCCGGTGCCCTTGTTGTCCGCCGAGACGATCACGAGCGACTGATAGACGGCGGGCGAGGTGGGAAAGCCCTGGTGCAGGATGTAATCGGTCACCTTGGTCTGCCAGAGCTGCTTTCCGTCGCGGCTCAGGGCGGTGGTGTAAACCGCGCCGTTGTGCAGGAAGTTGATGAAGACGCGCTGGCCGTCGCAGGCGGGCGTGGAGGAGGCGAAGGAGCTTTTGTCATTCCCTTTGGGAAACGCGCCGCGATGGATTTCCTTCTGCCAAAGCAGCTTGCCGGTCGCGCGGTCGAAGCACAGCACGGACTGGATGCCCTCCGGGGCCTCGGCGGCGGCGAGGAAGACCTGCGTGCCCACGACGATGGGCGAGCCGTGGCCGCGTCCGGGCACGGGGGCTTTCCAGAGGATGTTCTCGGTGTCGCTCCACTTGAGCGGCGGCGACTGATTGGCATCGGCCACGCCATTGCGCTGCGGCCCGCGCCACCACGGCCAGTCGGTGGGGGCGATGGTGATGGGATCCGGTGCGGCGGCGGAGGCGAGGAGGGCCGAGACGAAGACAAGCGCGGCGGCTGCCAGCGGCTGCAGGACTGCGCGGGTGAACCCGAAAGCGAGCGACGCGGCCATCGCGCTCGGAGCGCGGCGTTCACGCCGCAGAAGGCTGCGAAGCGGGTGGGGTGCTCGGAACACCCTTGGCGTGCGCGCGTCACTGCGGCGTGAACGCCGTGCTCCGAGCGGCTCTGCGTCCGGCGCATGCGGGACGGAGGTGGCTGGGATGGGTGAACCGCTATCGGGACAAGGGAGCGTTTTGAAGACGACGGGAGCGGACATAAAGGTAAACAATCAGTGATGGGGGAATGCTTGTAATGCTGACCAGAATCAATGCAACAGCGTAAATCGGCAGGCGGACGATCAGATCAGCAGTGCCGCCATATGAGACAAACGTGGTGCGCTGATTCGGCAGGTCATACAGCTCCACGAGGCCGTAAGTTTGTCCGTTGATTTGAACCGTCCAGTCATGCGTTTGCCAAGTAGCAGCCGCGATCCCGCAAGTTCCGAAGAGAACTGCGGCGATCCAGATTGCTTTGGTCAGCTTGCTCATTGCGAGTGACGCCGCCGGACTGAGGCGGAACGCGGATTACTTGGCCGGGATGAGTTCAACATGCAGCTTCTTCGGCTGGGCCGCTGCGTGAATCTTCGCATCCGCATCCTCCTCTTGCTTGGTGAGGGTGGCGAGGCGCTCCTTCAATTCGGCGGTGCGGGAGAGGCCGCACCGCAGAAGGCTTCGTAGCGGGTGGTGCGCTCGGATCACCCTTGGCGTGCGCACGTCTCTGCGGCGTGAACGCCGCGCTCCGGGCGGTTCTGCGTCCGGTGCGAGAGGGACAGGGGCGGCCGGGACGGGTGAACGACAATCGCAATGAGGTGCTTGGTTACTCAAATGCGCTGTCATGCTCTAGTCCTCGAATGAAGGCGTCGAAGTTTTCCGCAACCGGCGTAATCTTGTAGTCTGACTCTTGATCAACATGGACCACGCTCGGCTCGCTGTCTGCGCCACACTCTCGATAATCAAGACACAGCATGTCGTGGCCGGCCGAAGGGCAATCAGCAAAATATATCCCAATGAGGCTCTTGCAAAACCTCCGGGCTTGAATGCCTCGCAGGAGCGGTTTCGGGTGG
>CAZCBE010000109.1:0-25556 GCA_964496695.1 uncultured Klebsiella sp. | reverse complement strand
AATGAGCGCCGCCTGCGCCAGCACCAAGGTGTCCGGGCCGGTGTGGCTGTCGCCCCGGTCCGCCGTCGTCACCGTGGTGCCGCGCAGCAGGCCCTGGTCCTCCAACTGGGCCAGCACCCGGTGGAAGACGGCGTCGAACACGGTCTCGGGTAGCCGCTGGCGGATGATGGTCATTGAGGCGTGGACCGGCGTGTTCTCCGAGAGGGGAATCCCCAGGAACGCCCGCAGGGCCAGGCTGTCGGCGCAGCGCCAGGCGACGCCGCGCTGGCTCTCGATCCCCTCGAAGTAGCCGATGAAGAGCATGCGGAAGTAGGTGCCCGGCGGGATGCCGATGCGGCCCCCGTCCTTGTAGTAGGGGGCGCAGAGGTCCTCGACGAACGTGTCAAACTGATCTTCGGCCAGCACCGCGTTGAGCTGGGTGTAGAAGGGATGGCCGGGGCCGCGCGCCAGTTCCGCCGTGGGGATGAAGAGTTCCTCCTGCCGTGGTTTGCGTCGTCCCAGTGCCATGCTCAAGGTGGACGCGCTCACCCCCAAACGCGTTACGCGGGAAAGTGACTTTTAACGGGCTGTTAGCGGTTCACCCCACTTCCACCGGCAGGAACACGGTAAACGTCGTCCCCCGGCCCGGCTCGGAATGCACCTGCAGCCCGCCCTTGGCCTGCGTCACATGCCGGCGCACGATGGCCAGGCCCAGCCCGGTCCCCTCCCCCGGTGACTTGGTGGTGAAGTAGCTCTCGAAGATCTTCGGCAGGATGCTCTCGGGAATGCCCGGCCCCGTGTCGCTCACCCGGATGGCAACCATCGGCGGCTGATTGGCAAAGGTCTCCCGGTTCACGAAGACCGTATGGGGCGAATCGGCCAGCGTCTCTTCGGGAAGCGCGTCGTCGTGATACTCGCCGAACACCTCGACTTGCAGCGGCGTCGTGGACGCCTGGAAGGCATTGGTGATCAGGTTCAGCAGCACTTGGATCAGGTCCGTTCCGTTCATGCTCAGCGTCAGGTCCGCCGGCATGCACTGGACCGTGAGCTGATGCCGCTTCCCGCTGGGATGCGAGCGGAGCAGTTCGCGCACGTCGGCCAGCACCTGGTTGAGACGGACGGACTGCTTCTGTGCGGAGCGTTCGCGCGCGTAGTTCAAGTAGCGCCGGGAAATCTCCATGCAGCGCGCGACCTGCTGGTTCACCCGCGCGAGCTGCTCCTTCACCGAATAGGTGGCCCCGCCGCGCGAGGCCTCCAGGTCCATGCTCACCATCTGGAGCATCACGGACACGGCGGTGAGCGGGCTCCCGATGTCATGCATGACACTGGCGTAAATCTCGTTCTGCGAACGGGCCATCTCGCCCTGAATCTGCAGGGACCGCATTTCCTCCCGCAGTTCCTGCACCCGCTTGGAGCCGTCCTCCATCGCCTCGGTCAAGGCCCGCCGCTGCACGGCGTTGGCCACCGCGTCGCGGATCACCGGGATCTCGAACGGCTTGGTCAGGTAGTCGCACGCCCCGTGCCGCAGCGCCTGCCGCGCCGTGTCCAGCGTCTCGTAGGCCGTCAGCATCACCACCTCGATGCGCGGATCGAACTTCTTCAGATGCCCCAGCAGTTCGGTGCCGGACATGCCCGCCATGCGGATGTCCAGCACGGCCACGTCCACCCGGCGGCTCTTGGCAATGTCCAGCGCGCGGGGACCGCTGTCCGCGAGCACCACCTCATAAAGCTCCTTGAAGACGATGCGCAACGACTGCCGCGGCCCTTCCTCATCATCCACGATGAGCAGAGTCGGGCGCGGCACCGCGGCTTCAGAAACGAACGCCGAGCGCAGCGGTGATGGCGTGGCTGAGGAATGTATAGCGACCATTGGCAGTGGTGGGCGGAGGTGGTAACGGGAAGGCCAGCGTGTTGCCGGCCACGGTTCGACTGGGGCCCCACCCCAACTGATATGCCACATCCCAGTTGAGCCGGGTCTGCTGGCGTCCGACACCGAGACTGAAAATATGCCGGTCCGAGTCCGGCACCAGCGGCGTGAAATTCGCGTCCGGGACGGAGTTCTCGCTGAAAATGTAGCCCGCGCTCACCCGCCAGCCGCCCTCGAACCGGCGCGTGACGCCGAACTCGTAGAACCAGCTTGAGCGCCAGTTGAACGGCACGGCAAACGTGCCCGCCGGCTGCACGAAGTTCACCGTGGTCAGCCGTTCCCACTCGGTCCAGTCCGCGTTGAACTCCAGGTTCCAGTCCGGCGTCGGTCGGTAGGAGTAGCCAAACACGATGTGGCGCGGGAACGGAATCCGCGCGCTCGCCGGCCCGGTCACATCAAAGGCCGGGATGCCCGTGCCCGAGGTCGCCGCGCTGCCGGAGAAGTTCTGCGTGGTCGGACTGCGGTAGTTGATCCCCACCGAGTGCTGCTTGAACGGCTGCCAGAGCAGGCCCAGGTTGAACCCCGCATCCATGTCCTCGCCCTTGAACCGGTTCACGCTGGCCGGCGCAAAGGCCGCCGCCTGCTGCCGGATCTCCGTGTCCGCATAGTTCAGCGTCAGCCCGGCCGCCACGGACACCGTGGGATGCACCTGCCACGCCACCACCGGGTTCAGCGTCAGGTAGGTCATCTTGCCATACACCGGCCCGAAGTTCGCGTTGTTCGGCCACTCCAGCGCCAGCCCATACGGCGCGTAAAGCCCCACGCCGAACGCCAGCGGCAGGTCCTTCATCCCGTAGGTGTAGTAGAGCTGCGGGGCGAAATCCACGCGGCTCTTCGTGTCGAACCGCGCCCCCGCCGGGGAAGTGAACTCGGACTCAAGCGCGATGGCATATGCACCGATACGAAAGTGATGCCCTTCCAACTGGGTCAGGCCGGCCGGATTGTAATAGATGGCCGACGGATTGTCCGCCGTGGCGGCGAACGCATTGCCACGCGCGGTCGCCAGCGGGTCCTGATCAGCGATGCGAATGCCCAGCGCCGCAGCCGGCGTCACGACGCCGCCCAGCCCGATTCCGCCCAGCAAAGCCGACGCAGTCAGCCCTTTGAGGTTGTTGGGAAGCACAACGCCGAGTGTTCGCCAGAATCCGACAGGGCGGCAAGCAGGATTTCCAACCGCAGCGCCGGCCTCCGGCCAACGGTGCCGCAAGCGTCCTCGCTTGCCCGCCAGGGCGAAACCATGAACGTGCGCGGCAGGGCCGTCCCTGGGCACCACTCACCCCTGCTCCCGGAGCGCGGCTGTGTCCCGCTTGGCGCGGGACCAGCCGCACCAACGTCCAAGTGCCAGGCGTTGCTGAAGCAACTCGCCATGGGGCTTGCCGCAACCGGGCTCCCCAACCCAACCGCGCGCCAGAAGTTCCTTCCCCGGGGGCAGACGCGGCCTCGCAACCGCCTGGCGCGGCTCACTCCAACTCTGGAACGCAGGCCGCATCGCCAAGGTCCCCGCCATTTGGCCCCGTCCGGTTTCGCGCTGAATTTGGCTGACTGCCCTCCGCTTTCATGTCCATGATCGTCCTCACGCAATCCGACTACCTGTCCGCCCGGCATAACACTATGGCAGTGGCCCCCGAACCGCCGCTCCCGTCCACCGAGGAGACGAGCACCTTTCATCTCCTGCGCAAGGGGTTGCAAAGCGGGCTGACCCCCGAGCAGGCGATCCAGTTGCAGCGGGCGGAGACCGACCAGGCCGGCCATCAGGCTGCCATCCTGGTCGTGGACGACGACGACCCGATGCGCATGGTGCTCATGCTCACCCTCCGCTCCCTCGGCTACCAGAACCTGGCCGGTGCCTCTGACGGCGAGTCCGCCCTGGCCGCTCTCCGCGAGCGCGATTTCGACCTGCTCGTCTCCGACATCCAAATGCCTGGCATGGACGGCTTTGCATTGCTCAGCGAGATCAAGAATGATCCCTTCCTCCGCCACCTGCCCGTCATCGTCGCCTCCGGCATGAACGAGCTGGAAGCCGTCGCCCGCTGCATCGAGCTGGGGGCGGAAGACTTCCTCCCCAAGCCCGTCAATCCCATCATCCTCCGCGCCCGCGTCACCGCCTCGCTGGAGCGCAAGCGCCTGCGCGACCTGGACCGCCTCCGCGTCATCCAGCTTCAGCAGGAGAAGCAGCTCCTCGAGATCGAGAAGGAGAAGTCCGAACGCCTCCTGCTCAACATCCTCCCGCAGTGCATCGCCGAGCGCCTCAAGGGCGGCGAGCGCAACATCGCCGAACGGTTCGCCGAGGTCACCGTCCTCTTCGCCGACATCGTGGACTTCACCACCCTTGCCAACGAGACCGACCCCGAAGACCTCGTCACCATTCTCAACGAGCTGTTCTCCCGCTTTGACCGCCTCGCCGAGCAGCACGGCCTAGAAAAGATCAAGACCATCGGTGACAGCTACCTCGTCGTCGGCGGCCTGCCGCTCCCGCGCGCCGACCACGCCGAGGCCGTGGCCGAGATGGCCTTGGGCATGCTGGCCACCGTGCGTGACCTGAACAGCGACTCCGGCATCAGCCTCCGCGTGCGCATCGGCCTGAACTCCGGCCCCGTCGTGGCCGGCGTCATCGGGCGCAAGAAGTTCACCTACGACCTCTGGGGCACGGCGGTCAACCTCGCCAGCCGGATGCAGTCCAACGGCCTGCCCGACCACATCCACCTCTCTGAAGGCACCCGCCGCCTCCTGCGCTCGCACTTCAAAGTGACCGAACGCGGCACCGTCCACTGCAAAGGCCACGGTGCCGTCCGCTCCTATCTGCTCCAAGAGCGGCATGCTTCCCTCCCCGCCCTCCCGCTGGCCTGACCCGTGCGGCGGACACTCCTGTCCGCCGTGCCAAAGCCTGTAGCCGCCCCCTCTTGGCCACGCCGCAACTCTTTCGGCCATAACCACCTCCGTCGTCTCCTGATCCTTTCCCCTCTCGGCCCGTGCTTTCCCAATGGCTTCGTTTCGCAAAATCCCGTAGCTCGACATTCCCATGTCGAGTCTCCGCTCGGAGCGCCGCGCCAGCACCGATTCAACGATGCTCGCCATCCTGAATTGGCTTCGTTTCGCAAAATCCCCGTCCCCCCTCTGCGCCCGTCCCGTCTCTGCGGTGCCAATCCCATCTTCCTCCCTATTCGTGTCCATTCGTGGTTCCCCTCCGTCTCCCAATGGCTTCGTTCCGCAGCCTCCTCATTCGCGTCATCCGCGTGATTCGCGGGCTCTCCGTCCTTCCCCCAGTGGCTTCGTTTCGCAAATTCCTCGTCCCTCTCCGCCCTCGTCCCGCCTCTGCGGTGCCAATCCCATCTTCCTCCCGATTCGTGTCCATTTGTGTCCATTCGTGGTTCCCCCCTTCCTCATTTGAAATCTGAAATCTCCAATCTGAAATCACCTCTCCACCCTGCCCTTCCCACCACCCGCCCGCAATTGCGCCACGCAAATACCCGTCCCCCCGCCGCGCTTCTTTGCGCCCCTTTGCGGCTAAAAATCCCGGCCCCCGTGGCTCACGCCACCACCTGCCGCACCACATTCCCATACACATCCGTCAGCCGGAAATCCCGCCCATTGTGCCGGTAAGTCAGCTTCTCATGATCAAACCCCAGCAGATGCAGAATCGTCGCGTGCAAGTCATGGATATGCACCCGGTCCTCCACCGCCGACCCGCCCAGTTCATCCGTCTGCCCATGCGCCACTCCGCCCTTCACCCCGCCGCCCGCCATCCACACGCTCATCGCCTTCGCGTTGTGGTTGCGACCCGGGTTGCCCATCGCGTTGCCATCCGCCTGCGGCGTGCGGCCAAACTCGCCGCCCCAGATCACCAGCGTGTCGTTCAGCATCCCGCGCTGCGCCAGGTCCGTGAGCAGCGCCGCCGCCGGCTTGTCAATCGCCCCCGCCGTGTTCCGCATCGCCGTGACCATGTTGTTATGGTGGTCCCACCCGCCGTGCCACGCCTGCACGAAGCGCACCCCCTTTTGCAGCAGCCGCCGCGCGATCAGCATCTGCCGCCCCTGCGCCGTGTTCGTCCCGTAGAGATCGTGCATCGCCTGCGGCTCCTTCGTCAGGTCAAACGCATCCACCGCCTCCATCTGCATCTGAAACGCCAGCTCATACGCCTGCAGCCGCGCCTCGAGCTGCCCGTCCTTCCGCATCTGCTGCGCATGAACCTCATTGAGCTGATGCAGCAGATCGAGCTGCCGCCGCTGCTCCGGCAGTGAGACGAACTTGTTGCGGATGTTCTCAATCAGTTCTTCCGGCCGGTTGCGCGTCGAGTTCACCGCCGTGCCCTGAAACGCCCCCGGGAGGAACGCTGAGCGCAGGTTCTGCGCATCCACATTCCCCGGCGAAAGCGCGACGAAGCCGGGCAAACTCTGGTTCTCACTGCCCAGCCCGTAGAGCACCCACGCCCCGACACTGGGCCGCGAGAAGCGCAGCGAGCCCGTGTTCATGAAGATCGTCGCCTGGTCATGCGCCGGGATGTCCGTGTAGGCCGACCGGATCACCGCGATCTGGTCAATGTGCTGCCCCAGCGCCGGCCACACCTCGCTGACTTGGATGCCTGACTTGCCCTGCTTGGGAAACTGAAACGGTGTCCCAAATCCCGTCCCGCCCCCCGGCAAGGACTTGCCATCATACTTCGACAATTCCGGTTTCGGGTCCCACGTGTCGAGATGCGATGGCGCGCCCTGCGCAAAGATATGCAGCACCCGCTTCGCCTTGGCCGGAAAGTGCGGCTTCTTCGGTGCCAGCGGCGAAGTCGAATTCACCTCGGCCGCCTGCCCCGGCACGGCCGGCAACAACCCCAGCCCCGTGAGCGCCGCCAGGCTCACCGCCCCGAACCCCAAGCCCGACTGCGCGAGAAACTCGCGGCGGGTGCGAAACCTGTCGGCAAACGCGGGCGGAGTGCAGAGGCCGGATGGATAAGTGTTCATGGCACGACAGATTTGGATTGTGTTGCCGGGAATATGCCACAAACGCCGCCACTGACAAATCCACAATTATCCTGAGCCCGAGCCTGGCATTCCCCGTCTCCCCGTAACACCCGCGGGCCGTATCGCCGGCCCGGCTGCGCCTGCGCCCTCCAGCAACGCCCATGCCCCTCCCTTCCCCATGATTCTGTGCCCCATGATTCTGTGAACCCCCTCCTCCCCCATCTGCGGTCGCCTTGAATCTGTGGGAATTACCCGCCCCGCTGCGGGCGCGGGCCCGCCCCCCTTGAATTCCCCCGCCCTCCCGCCCGTCGCACGCTGACCATGCACTTCCTTCGCCTGCTTTGCGTCCTCGCCCTTCTGGGCAGTTCCGTCCTCGCCGCCGCCCCAAAAGGCGAGCGCGTGCTCGTCACCGCCCACAGCTTCCACATCTTCACCGCGCCGCGTCTCGCGCCGCTGGCCAAGGCCGCCGGCATCGAGGGCCACACGCTGGTCGCCGCGCAGATGATCGGCGGCTCGAAGGTGATCCAGCACTGGAATCTGCCCGACGAGAAGCAGAAGGCGAAAGCCCCGCTCACCGCCGGCGAAGTGGACGTGATGACCATGTCGCCCCACGTCTATCTGCCGGACGAGGGCATTGACCGCTTTGTCGAACTGGGCGCGAAGCACAACCCCAAGCTGCGCTTCCTCGTGCAACACTCCTGGACCCCGTGGGACGGCTGGGAAGGTGATGACAAGGTCGCCAAGAACGAGGACCGGGACACCCGTTCGCTGGACAAGGTGCGCGCCGCGAACAAGCGCTTCCGCGAAAACCTCGAAGCCCAAGTCAAAGGCCTGAACCAAAAGCTCGGTCGCGAAGCCGTGACCATCACCCCGGTCGGCGACGCGGTGATGAAGCTGCGCGAACTCATCGCCGCCGGCAAAGCCCCCGGACTCTCGAAACAGACGGACATCTTCACCGATCAGATCGGCCACGGCAAAGAACCCATCCTCGCGCTGGCCACCTACTGCAACTTCGCGTGCATCTACGGCATCTCGCCGGTCGGCCTGAAAGTGCCGAACCCTGCGCTGGACAAGCTCAGTCCCGAACTGGACCCGTTGCTGCGGCAGATCGCGTGGGAGACCGTGACGGGCTATCCGCTCTCCGGAGTGAAGGCCGGCGGAGCAACGGGCAAATGAAGACCATGAACGCCGCGGCTGCCTGCGACCTCTTGGACTGCGGCGGGAAGCGAAGCGCCACGCCGCTTTGGCCTCCCGCGGAGCGGTCCGGCAATATCCTCCTCAAGCTGCCAGGCCGCTCCGCGGGAGGCCAAAGCGGTGTCGCCGCTACGCTCTGCCACCGCAGTCCAAGACGATGTGGGCTGAAGCTCGCCACTCGTTCTTTCGCCCTTCTGTTCGCCATTTTCCTCGTCCAGATTTCGTTGTCCGCCGCCGAGTTTTTGAGCCAGTGGACGGCCCATCCCGCCGACTGGAAAGGTGCGGCCGTCACTGAAGGCTCGGCAACGCTGAGCGGCGACAAATGGAGTTCGTTGCGCACGCCCAAGGAGTTTTCCGATGTTCACATCTCCGCCACGGTCACCATCACGGAGCCGGCGAAGACCACGCGCTTCTTCGGCCAAGGGTGGAGCGCCTGGCCGGATGCGACCTTCAGCGACGGCGGCTTCGATGCGGGGCTGCTGCTGCGCACGGGCACGAACAGCGGCTACCGCGTGCAGCTCTCGCACAAGTATCAGGTCGTCGCGCTCGTGAAGTGGCCGGACGGCGGCTATGTGCGCGTCGCGCCCTGCACGGTGCAGCTCAAGGAGCCGCACCAGTTCGCCGTCAGCGCGCAGGGCTCCCGCATCTCCGTGCGCGTGGATGGCGCGGACAAGATTTCGTGGGACGACACCTTCCTGCCGCTGACCACGGGCGCAGTGGGCATCGCCGTGCAGGACGGAGCCAAGGCGACGTTCACCGACGTGGTGGTCGCCTTGCCCCCGGCCATCACACGCCCTCCGCCCGGGCCTCACATCGCGAACTTTTCCGTCCGCCCGTTCCTCGGCGGACGGCAGTTTGTCTTTGATGGCGACGAGCCCGTGCTGCAACTGCACTACGAGAAAGACCCCAGCGTCTTCGCCAAGCTGCGCCCTGGCTACAAGCCGCAGCTCACCTTCGATTCGCACTGGGATCTCGCCAACCAAGGCGCGTTCAAGGACGCGGACAGCAAGTGGACCGCGCCCGTGACCAGCGGCGGCGGCAAAACCTTGAAGGCCGCCTGGTCCGCACGGCATGTGAAGGACCGCTTCACCACGCAGAGCACGCTCACTGTCGGCTACGATGCGAAGCGCGGCACCTACACCTACGACATCGAGAGCGCACTGGAGATGCTGCCCGGCGAGCCGTTTCATTTCCGCTATGGCTTCGACTTCGAGCACCACACGCCGCTCGATCCGTTCCGCTGGCAATACCTGATCGCAAAGAAAAACGGTGGCGCGATGTATCACCGCCCCGTGTATCCGATTGATCCCGGCCCGCAGTATGACTTGGAAACGGCCGGGGGCGCGCGGGTGTGGTTTGGCCGGCATCTGGAGCAGATGCACGTCGCGCCCGCGGTGGAATACGAAATCAGCAGCGGCACGAGCACGGGCCGCAAGCTCAACACCGCCGTCTGCGCCGCCTTCTACGACACCGGCGTGAGCTTCGCGCCAGAGACTGCCAAGCCCGGCACGCGGCTCGAAGTGAAGTATCGCTACACCGGCATGCCCGCCGCCGAGGCGAAGGCGCTCTTTGAGGAGTCGAAAGTCTATGACTCCCCCACCTTGGACCCGAAGCACCACTACATCTTCGCGGACGAGTGGCCGAAGCTGACGTTCAGCCAGGTCGTGCCGATGAGCGAGTCGTGGATTTACGGGCGCACGCCGTTCATGACCGCGCACAACCAGCGCCCCACCTACGAGCTGGAGAAGAACTGCGGCGCGGGCAGCGGCTTCGCAATGAAGCTCGGCCCGGCGTCCTTTGGGAAAGCCACGCTGGGCAAGGCCGGACCACTCACGAAAGGACGCTACGCCGTCACCGCGCTCGTGAAGTCCGTGAACGCCCACGGCCCCGGCGGACGCATCGAGCTGGACGTCACGCAGGCGAAGACAAACAAGAAGCTCGCCGAGGCGCGGCACTTCGTCGGCAACGGGAGTTTCGACTGGCGCAAGCAGGGCTTCGCCTTTGAGGTGACCGAGGATGCGGGCGCGCTGACCATCGCCTTCGGCAACTCCGGCACCGGCGAGATGCTCGTGACCGAAGTGGAGTTCCGCAAACTGGCCGACGGCGAAGCGTTGCCCGTCGGTGTGCTCGCGAAGGCCAATGACCAGCCCCCCGCTTATGCGAAGTCACTCCCCGGAGCCATCGCCGATTATCGGATGCAGGAGGGCAAGGGCAACTTCGTGCTGAACTACGCCAGCGGCGGCGGGCTTGGCCACCTGGACCTCGCGAACCTCGACTGGGTCATGGACGGTGGCCGCCCCGCCCTGCGCTTCGCCGAGAACACGACGGGCCGCAAGGACTACCGGCTCGACAGCGGTCTGAACCGTTCCTACCTCAGCCATCCCAGCTATGCCGGCAAAGACACCCTGCCCATCGCATTGACCGGCCATCATGGCGGTGGTGGCCCCATCCCAGGGCTTACGCTCGCCGCGTGGATCAAGCCCGCTGCCGAGATGGGCAAAGGGCCGCACATGGGCAAGGGCGACGTGATCGGCTATGGCGCGCGGCGCTTCGTCCTTGGCCTGCATGGGCAAAAGCCTCCCTACCAGCTCGCCGCCCGCATCAACGTGAACGACAGCGTGACTTCCTCCGCGAAGCTCGAAGCCGACCGCTGGCAGCACGTAGCGATGACCGCCGAGCCGAAGGACGGGCAATGGCTTGTGCGCCTCTACCTCGACGGCCAGCCCGTCGGCGAAGGCCAGACGAAGAAGTTCCCGGCGGATTCTCTGGTGGTTCCCTCGCTCATCCTCGGCGCGGAGATCTTCTACTTCCATGATGCTTACTATCGGGGGCTGATTGGAAGGACGCTGGTGTTGAATCGGGTGGTGCCGGCGGACGAAGTGGCTCAACTTGCGAAATGATGCGTCGGCTGTGTCCGGATACTTCAATCGGCCACCATGACCAGAAAGGAGCAACGCTTAAAGTGGGAGGACCAGATGTCACAGGCACACCTGATTGGTGACCTTTGGGACGCTGCTCGCCGAGGACGATTGGACGAATTAAAATGTAAAGTGGCCTCGGCTGGCAATGTGGACATTCAGAACCGTTTTGGCCGCACCGCGCTGCTATATGCAGCGAGTTCAGGACATCTCGATGTTGTCGCATGGCTTTTAGGCGAAGGTGCAGACGTAAATCACCGGACGCCTCGAGAGTATCACAGCGGAGGCAAATTTTCGGCGCTACACGACGCAGCCTATGCTGGGCATGTCGAAATTGTTCGATTGCTGCTCAAACGCGGGGCAAAACTTGATTTGAAGGATGGGCAGGGACGTTCTCCGCTCGTTGTCGCCATTGAAGAAGGCAAAGATGAGGTAGTGGAGGAACTGCTTGCGGCAGGTGCGAATGTCAATTTGAAGGGACGAGATGGCTGGACACCCCTTAGAGCCGCTATTTTCACCAAGCGGCTTGATGTCGCCAGAAAGTTAGCGTTCCGTGGAGCCGACCTGCATCAGATTGAACCACTGTTCGGGGGAACATTGCTTGCGCTTGCTGTTTCCACAGGGGAGGCGGAGTCCGTTGCATGGCTGTTAGATTCCGGCATTGACCCGAACCTTGGAGATAAATCAGGCGAGACGCCACTGATGCAAGCCGCGGCTAAGGGGCTTGCAGATGCCATGGCCCATCTCCTTCAGGCTGGAGCCGATCTTCATACAAGAGATGCTCAAGGGTGGACGCCGCTTTTTCATGCAGTTGTCAGCCGAAACCCTGTCGTAGTTGACATACTGCTCCAGCGGGGTGCAGACGTGCTGGCCGTCGGAGCTAATCCGTTGCTGACGTCATTTCCCAATAGCACTCCGACTTGGACCGCGCGCGACGTGGCAAAGCGTTTTCCACAGAAGGATGTGATTCGCCTGCTTGAAGAGGCGATGGCAAAACAACTCGCTTGAACTCCGCTCCGCTCATCGCTCTAACTGTTACCAGATCATCTCCTAAACCGCATGAAACTGCTCCGACTCTCTGCGCTCCTTTGCCTTCTTTGCAGCCAGCTCACCGCCGCCGAGACACGCGACCTCATCCTCATCGCTGGCCAGTCGAACGCCGTGGGCTACGACGCCAAGCCGTCCGAACTGCCCGCCGATGACGCAGACAAGCAGATGATGTTTTGGTTCCGCGTGGGCGACCCGCCGCCCGAGTCACCCCAGCGCTCATGACCGCAATTCGCCTGTTCTGTCTTTTGACCATGGTTCTGTTTCTGCCGGGCGCGCCCGGGCAGACGCCGAAAGCCAGTCCACGCTATCCGTTGCCGTATCCGCCGCAGTTGCCGGACGGCCAGATCGTTGTCACCGAATCGTCCCCGTTGTTCCTGAAACCGGGTGCCAATCTGCGCGACGGCGTGGTCATCGCCACGACCCCGCCGGTCGTGGACTTCGCCTTTTATCCGGAACAAAACTATCCGGGCAACCCCTGGTCGCATCGCTCCGACGGCATCGTCGTCGGCGACAAATACTATTCCTCCAGCAACGACCACCTGGCACCCAGGGGCACCGCGCATCTCTGGGAATACGACGGCCGCCACAAGCAATTCCGGCAGCTCGTGGACACCTCGCGGTTCCTCGAATCGGTCAATGCCTTCCCACCGGGCATGAACTATCGGCCGGGAGAAATGCAAAGCCGCATCGAACTCGGCAGCGACGGCTGGCTCTACTACGCCACGGATCGCGGCTCGCCGACCGTCACCCACGACCAAAATGGCTACCTCGGCGAGTGGATTCTGCGCACGCATCCGCAGACCCGCGAAACCCAGATCGTCGCCACCCACCCCATCGCCAAGCACACCATCCCGTGCAGCGCCCTCGATCCCAAGCGCATGATCTTCTATGGCGGCACCGCCGTTGGCCGGGACGCGCCCAATCAAAAGATCCAGTTCTTCGCCTTCGATCTCAAAACTCGGAAGCTGCTCCTGGTCGCCGATGACGGCCCCTACCGCGTCCTCATCTTTTCGTCCTCGACGGGCAAGGTCTTCTGGGAAGGCAAATGCTACGATCCCGAGTCGAACACCATCACCGCGTCCAATGTTCCCAACGTCCGCTCGGCCACGCGGGAGACGCCGCAGGGCATCGTCTATGGCACGTCCGGCACCAAGGCAGACCTGTGGGCCTTCGACGTGAAGTCGGGCGCGGTGCGGCAGCTCGGGAATTGCGGTGTGGCCCGGCAGGAATACATCGCGTCGCTCGAGACCGACCCGGGTGGAAGGTATCTGTATTACGTGCCCGGGGCCCACGGCGGGGCCGCTGCGGATGGCACGCCAATCGTGCAATACGAAATCAAGACCGGCCGGCGCAAAGTGCTCGCGTTTCTTCATGCGCATTTTTGGGACAAATACGGCTACGCGCTCGACGGCTCGTTCGGCAACGCGCTCGATGAAAAGGGGGAGCGCTTCTTCATCTCGTGGGACGGCTGGCGCACGGGGCAGCCCCGCGGCTGGGAATCGGCAGCGATCACCGTGGTCCATATCCCGGCGGATGAACGGCCTTGAAGGCCTCGCGCACGGAATGGCGGCGCGCGGTTTGGAGTGCGGTGACTTGTCACCGCTTTCCGCAGGCGACCTGTCGCCGTCGAAGTTTCGAACGCTTCATTCCCACATGCTCTTCCGGCTTGCGCCAGCCCGAGCGCACAAATCGCAGGCAATCCATGGAACTCCGACGGCGACAAGTCGCCGCACTCTATACTTGGCGAATGCGGGTGATTTAGTATTTCAGGCAGGCGAGACGATGAGGATTTAGTTCATTTTGCACAGAGATTCGTTAGCCTCCTGCCCCATGAATCGCCTCGCTTCCTTGCTCCTTGCACTCCTTTGCGTTCTTTGCGGCCAGCTCCCCGCCGCCGAGACGCGCGACCTCATTCTCATCGCCGGCCAGTCCAACGCGGTAGGTTACGATGCCAAGCCTTCCGAGCTGCCCGCCGATGAAGCGGACAAGCAGGTGATGTTCTGGTTCCGCGCTGGCGACCCGCCGCCGGATGAGTTCGATGTCACCAGCGGCGGCAAGTGGACAACGCTTCAGCCGCAACCCAAGGGCAACCCCGCGCCCAAGACCAAAGGCCCGCGCCAATACGGAAACTTCTCGAACCCGGATGGCGGATTCGGCCCCGAGATCGGCCTGGCCCGCGCGCTCGTGGCGAAGGAGAAGAAGCCCCTGGCCATCGTCAAGGGTGCGTGGAGCGGCACGGGCATGGCGCAGGACTGGAATCCCGCCGATTCCGGGCCCGGTGGTTCGTGCTATCGCGCGCTTGTCACCGAGACGAAGGACGCCATCGCGGCAGCGAAGTCCCAAGGCATCACCCTGCGGCTGCGCGCGCTCGCGTGGGTGCAGGGCGAGAGCGATGCGAGCGCCAACGCCGCCCCGCGCTATACGCAGGCGCTCGGCGACATGATCGCCGCCCTGCGCAAAGACCTCGCCGCTCCCGACCTGATCGCCCTGGTGGCGGTGAACACGAAGTTCGGCGGCGGCAAGAACCCCTTCATGCCCAAGATCGTCGAAGCCCAGCAAGCCCTCGCCACCAAGGACCCGCGCTGTGCCTACGTGGACACCGCAAGCGCGACCATCGCCAACAGCGCGCACTACGACACGGCGGGCACGCTGGATGTGGGCAAACGATTTGCCGAAGCGCTGCTGGCTTTCGAAGCCAAGGCTGCAGGGAAATAGCCCCCTTCGTTGCTCGTCTCACTTCGCATCCAGCACCCGCCACATATACCACGAGGCGATGGAGCGGTAGGGCCGCCAGCGTTCGCCCTCGGCCAGAAGCTCCTTGGGCGTGGGCAGTTCCTTCCAGCCGTAGGCCTTGGCGAAGCCGCAGCGCACGCCGTAGTCCCCCACTGGCAGCACGTCGCGGCGGCCCAGCGTGAAGATCAGGAACATCTCCACGGTCCACGGCCCAACGCCACGAATCTCCGTGAGCCGCGCGACCAGTTCCTCATCGCTCAGGCGCGCCGCCTCCCGGCGCGTCGGCACATGGCCAGTGCTGGTCTTGTGCGCGATGTCCTTGATCGCCGCCGTCTTGGCCCGGGACAGTCCGGCGCCGCGCAGTTGGTCGTCACTGGCGGCGAGAATGTGCTCCGGCTGCGGAAACTTCGTGTCAGGGAAGAGCGCAACGAAGCGCTTCAGAATGGTCTTCGCCGCCGTGCCGTTGAGCTGCTGGTGTGCAACGGCCTGGACGAGCGATTGAAACGGCGGGCAGTTTCGTCGTGGGCGGATCGTGCACGGCCCTACGTCACGGATGATGCGCCCGAGCACGCGGTCGGCCTTGGCGAGATGGAGTTCTGCGTCAGCGTGCATTTGATTGGGTGAAGCGGACACTCTTGTCCGCTATGTCTTTTCGGCTCTGACCCGGCACTGCGGGACAAGAGTGTCCCGCTCACGCCAGTGCCTACCACACCCGCTCAATGCTGCGGCGCTTCCAGAGGAACTCGAACATGTTGCCCTCGTGCGGCTGGTCCCAGGAGATCTTCATCGTCGAGACGGGCCCGATGTTCAGGCGGTCAATCTCCGCGAAGTCCGTGACGGCCTCGATGAACTTCGCGTCCTTGGTGATGACGCTCGCGGCCAGCGTGTAGCCGATCTTGTGCAGCATCTCGGACTGCGGGCAGGTGACCACGCTGGCGTAGGGGCAGAGGAATTCCTTGTTCGAGAGCGGGTGCGCGAAGCTGTCGCAATGCACAATGGTCGGACGCATGAAGGTGCCGCCCTCGAAGCTCGCCTTGCGCGGGCCGTTGCGATACTTCGCCGTCACGTCGGTCGCGCCGGGAACTTTCAGGCCGTCCTCGATCTGCGCATCAATAAAGTCCGCCATCTTCACGTTGGCGAAGCCGGAGAGGCGGGCGTTCGGATCATCCGCACGCGTCGGGTCGAAGGGGCCGATTTTCTTGGCCAGCGCCTCGGCAATCTCAGCCGCGTATTTCGGCACCACGACGGCGGAGGCGTTGATGCAGGAGCGTCCGCCGTTGTCGGAGATGGCCCCCGCGATCACATCAATGTAGTCCGGCCAGTTCTCGATGCAGTCGTCGCCGATGAGGAACTTGCTCCAGCCCGGCCCGTGAAGCTGGATGGCCGGGTTGTTGGCATATTGAGCCATCGTGTTCTTGTCGCCGAAGATGAGCGAGCGGCCGGTGGACTTGAGGATCTCCCCTGCCCCTTCGTGGTCGGTCGGATAGAAGCCAAACGCCTCGGCGGGCACCCCGGCGGCGATGAAGGCCTGGATGAGCCGGTAAGGCGTCCACGGCTCC
The DNA here is from genome assembly GCA_964496695.1 of uncultured Klebsiella sp. GTDB lineage: Bacteria > Verrucomicrobiota > Verrucomicrobiia > Limisphaerales > SXTU01 > SXTU01. Next base: position 9,244 of record CAZCBE010000109.1, on the reverse strand, counting down.
TCCTTGCCCGGCTTGATGACCACCGGCGTCTTGAGGGAGATGGCGGGAATCCACAGCGAGTTCACCGCCGGGGAGTTGCTGGGCATCACGAGGCCCAGCGCGGCGCAGGTGGGGAAGTAGCTCAGTTTGGTGCCGAACTGCTCACCGGTGCCGGCGTCGAGGATGCCCAGGTCCAGCCCGCGCGAGAGACCGTTGAGGACGAACTTCATGTTCGTCAGTGCGAAGTGGACCTTGGCCATGTTCCGCTGGACCATGTTCCACGGCAGGCCGCTGGTGCAGCTCAGCGTCTCGATATACTGCTGCGGCGACTGCGTGTGGCCCTTGTCGCCGAGCGGCAAGGTGCCGTTCAGGAAGAGGTCGCCCGCCTTGGCGGACAGCTCGATAAGCTGGGCGCACGTGAACTTCTTCAGTGCGGCGCGGGCCGAACCGATCTTGCCAAGATCGCGGCGCACGATGCCGGCGTTGACGTTGGAGACGAGGGCCTTGACCTCGCCGGTCTTGTGGTCCTTGACCTCAAACTTCTCGAGGGACTCATAGTTGCGGCCCAGCCGGAGGACAGGAAGATGCGGAACAGTGCTCATGTGTTTGTCTGTGGTGATGTTGCAGAAAAAGTGCGTGCGTGTGCGAGCACAATGGGAACGGCCTGCTCGAATGCCTCCCATATCTCTGGGATATCAGGACCTTGAACCTCGGCGATCGCCTGCTCCAGCAGTGGCTGCGTAATCCCGTCGCGCTCAATCAAAAAACGCGCATCTGACATGTCTTCAGCGTCCGCGCCACGCATCATTTTGGTTAGGATGAGATCCAGCGTCGCGGGGCGAAAAAGGTGCAGCCACTTAAGCTCTGGCTTGGGCAAGGGTATCAGATGCTTCTCCCAATCGGACCGGAGGAGCACCTGATCCGCCCCAAACAAGTGGGTTGATCGCAGATGTTCGTTGGTTGCCTCCAAGGCATTCCAGAATCCTTCGTCCGCACGAAGGCGGTCTAGGTCCGCCACGGGCACGATGGCATCCACGTCCTTTGAAAAGGCCGTCTCGCGCGGGGCGTCAGAAAAACCGAGCTGCAATGCAGCCCGACCGTAGAGCACCAACCGGCACCGGTGACCCAGCCGTTCATCCAACGCGTGTAGAATGCGCGCGGCGTTGCTCATGCTGGCCGCTGGGTTGCAACTGGTCGAATCCACTGCGCAATTGTCTCCACGCCGTTCCGCGTGAGTCCCGTCATGGCAACCAATCTGGTTTCATGGGGAAGCCCCCCCGGTTTCGGAGCCGGTCGGGCTGGAAGCAACGCCAGCAACTCCGGCCAGAACGGGTCGGCTGGCTCAAACTTTCTGCCAGCCTGCGCCACATGGGCGACCACGGATTCACATCGTTCCAGCCGGGCCAGCCGGGCGACCTGTGCCGCATCGTTGCCGCGCGCCCCCAGCATCGCCGCCCCAAGACGGAGCGTCTGGGGATGGTAACGCAAGGCCGGATTCAGCAGGGCGATGGCCAGTTCCTCATTCGATAGGCGACCGGAGGGCACATCCAGTTCGTGCCGGGAAGCCGTTCGTTGGTAATAAGAACATCCCCGGCTTACAGCCATCGCTTCCAAACCCTCTGCGTCCAGTCCCAGCCGCTCCGCCTTGTGCAGCAGGGGAGAAAGATGCGGTGGAACGCCCAGCTTTTCAGCGAGCGTCACGACCGGATTGGATTTGAGCAGGCCCACAAATTATTACGTGTGCGGACTATCTCAGATTGATGATGACCGGTGCAAGCTCAGGTTTCACGTCGGTTTCGTCCGCAAAAATGACCTTGATGCTGGTGAAACGATCGTTGCGCCAGTGGTCTTCCCGGAGCAGCCAGTCGCGCACGAACTCGGCGACGGTCTTCCGGCATTCCTCGCGGACGAGCGCGAGGCGACGTGGATCGCCAGCATGACGGGTAAGGCGCGGGGTGAGGCTGCGCTCGAGTTCGGCCATCTGGTCCTTCGCATCGAACCTCGCCCAGCCGGCATCGGAGCGCTTCTGCATCTTGTCCGTGTGGATTGCGGGCGGCAGGCTGGGCCGGATGGCCGGCGCACGAACCACGCAGGTGTTGCCCACCACATCGAGCTTCCAGGTGTCGCGGAGGTTCACATGGTAGCGGTAGGTCACCGGCACGGAAATCTCGGAGACGGTCTTGCCCAGATAGACCATGTCCCACGCGATGGTGCGCTCGTCCGTGCGCGTGAGCGTCTCGGTGGAGGTGGAGGTGGCGAGTTCCAGATTGCCGCCGGGCGTCCGGGCAAACGTGGGCAGCGCGGAGGTGAACGTCTCGGTGATGTGCTGCTGCCGGAACTTCTCCGCGAGGCCGCTCGTGTGTTTGAGCACCATCTTGGTCGCCAGTAGAATGGTGCCGCAAAGCAGCAGGACCATCGCGAGTTTCACCCACCATGGCTCGCCCCTTCCAGAACTGGGCGGCGAGACAGGTGGCGGAGAAGGTGGCGGCGCGGCGGCCACCGGCGGCGGAGGAGGCAAAGGCGGCGCCGTGGAGACGACTTGCGCTTCGACAGGAATCGAAGCGCCCGGCGGACGCAGGGCTCCGCGCAGTTCGTGGACCGTCGGCACGAAGGTGGCGCCTTTGGACCTCATGATGCCCGCCCACGTCAGCAGCGCGAGCCCCACGGGAGTGCCCGTGACGGAGGTCGGAATCCCGGCGACCACGCCCAGCAGAAAGCCCTTGGCCAGCGACTTCCGCCACCCATCCCGGTGGAGAAACCGTTGGATGAGCGTCGTGGTGAAGGCCACGGTCATAAAACTCAACGGGACGGTTAGAATCCAAGTGACCGCGTTCCAGTCCGCGAGCATCCAAAGGTTGTCCACGAAGACCAGCACCGTGGCCGCCAGCGGATGGACGGGGCCATCCGGCGGGTGCGAAGGCTCCCGTGATGGGGGCGGCAAGCTCATGACTCGCCGCGAAGCTACTTCGCGCGCGCGTCCGGCTCAACTTCAGAAGCGGAATACTGTTCCGTGGCGGCCGGCTCGGCGGCCGACTCCTCAGGTGTGGAGAAGAGTTCCGGCTGGCTGTCCTGACGTGGGACGGTGGCGGTAATGGCCGCCACGTCCGCCAGGTTCACCGCGAAGACTCCGACCGGCGCATCATTGGCCGCACCATCCACGACCGCGTAGGCACGGTGTGCCTTGACCCCGATGTCCAGAAACTGGAGGTAGTCCCGCATCAACTGGTCATCCGCCAGCGCCGTGTCCACGTAGCCGGTGCTGTTGTTCAGGTTCTTGAGATAGACGGTGAAATAGACCATGGGAGCGTTTGATGGCGTCGCGCGCGCCTTTTCTTTAGCAGATTATTGGGGTCATGTCACGCAGGGAAACGAGTATTTCCCAGCCCTTCAACCATCGGCACAATTGCATGCATGCTTTAGGTCAAAAGCGCACGCAAGCTGGCCAACCCCAGCGGCTCACGCCCGGCGGGCCGCCAGCCAGCCCCAAGCCATGCCCATCAGGAGGCCGCCTGCATGAGCCCCATTGGCGACCGGACCGATCCACCCGGTGAAGCAGAGGAAGAACCAGACCACCGACATCACCACGGTCTGGTGGGGCAGGCGCAGGCCGCACCCCGGATCATGCTTGCTGCGGATCCACATGTAGCCGATGAGGCCATAGACCACGCCGGACATGCCGCCGAAGTTGGGATACCCCGTAGCCATGTATTGAACCATGTTAGAACCTACAGCCAGCCCGAGCACCAACCGGCTCAGCAGGGCGGTGGACTGCCGCCCTTCGATCATGCTGCCCAAGTCCGCCAGCCACATCATATTGAAGAGGATGTGCAAGATGCCCATGTGGATGAAGATGGGCGTTACGAAACGCCAGACCTGGCCCTGACGCAGTTCCGGCAAATCCACGATCCGCTGCCAGAACGACCCGGGATGCACATGCTCGGAAAACCACAGCATGTTCACCGCCTCAAAATCCTCCCCCAAGCTCGTGGCGATGAACACCCCGGCGCAGATCAAGATCAGCAAGTAGGTCAGCGGCCCGAAACGGTAGCTCTTGAGACTCGGGAAAATGTTTCGCCCGCTCCGCACTCGTCGCTGGTATTCCGCCTGTTCCGCTTCCGTCCGACGCCGGGCAGCGGCAGCGTCGCTCGTGGCGCTGGCGAAGCGTGGTCCGGCGGGATCACGCTGAAATTCCGCCAGAAACTCCGCACTCCGCTGGCAGTCGTCGTCCGACCTCACCCACACCGTCCAGGCATCGTCCGCCCCGGACTCGATCTCGCTGGCGATACCCTGGGCGTGGAGAAAATCTCCAAACACCCGCGCGGCGGCCTCGCCCTTGATCTCGCCAATGACTCTCATCGTCGGGAGGACGTTAACCGTGGCCAGTCATTTGCGAAGTGTGAAATCGCGGTGATCGGAAGCTCACAGCCCCGACAACCCCACCGGCAGGTGCGACAAGGTCACGCCGGGATTGGGCGTGGTGAAGTAGTTCGCTGACCACTCGTTCGAGAAGAGCACGATGGGATTGTTGCCCATGTCGTAGCCAAGCTTCGCGCCAGTGGGGAGCGAGAGGGCGTCGAGTTGTTCGTCTTTCAACCCCGGCGGGAGCCAGCGCACGACCGACCACGGGGCCAGTTCCAGCCGCGAGGTCGCGCCGTATTCGCTCTCCAACCGGAACTGCACCACCTCGAACTGCAGCGGGCCGACGGCGGCGAGCAGCGGCACCTTGCTGCCCGAATGACGGATGCTCAGCGCCTGGATGACACCTTCCTGCAAGAGCTGCTCCAGCCCCTGGCGGAACTGCTTGAACTTCGCCGTGTTCGGATTGTGCAGGAACGCGAAGGCCTCCGGCGTGAAGCGCGGAATCTCACGATACACGATCGTCGGATCGGTCGTGAGCGTGTCACCGATGCCGAAGCCGTCGTGGCCTACGAGGCCGATCACGTCGCCGGGATATGCCTCGTCCACTGTCTCGCGCTCGTTGCCGAGGAGCTTGTGCGAACTGGAGAGGCGCACCTTCTTGCCGGTGCGCGAATGGCTCACGCTCATGTCGCGTTCGAACTTGCCGGAGCACACGCGCAGAAACGCGATGCGGTCGCGGTGGCGCGGGTCCATGTTCGCCTGGATCTTGAAGATGAAGCCGGAGAAGGCCGGGTTCTCCGGCGCGATGACGGTGCCGGCCATCATCCGCGCTTTGGGCGGCGGCGCGTGCTGCATGAAGCCGTCCAGCAGGAGCTGCACGCCGAAGTTGTTGATGCCGCTGCCGAAGAAGACCGGCGTGGTCAGGCCCGCGAGCACGGACTCCTCGTCGAACTCCTCACCGGCGAGGTCGAGCATTTCGATTTCCTCGACGGTCTTGTGAAACGTCTCATCCGTGAGCCGTCCGCGAATGACCGGATCGTGCAGGTCGCCGACTTCCACCGGCGCCCGATGCGCGCCGCCGACCGTGCGCTCGAACAGGTGAAACTGCTTCGCGCGGCGGTCGTAAACCCCTTGAAACTCGAAGCCCGTGCCGATGGGCCAGTTCACCGGGAACGCGCCGATGCCGAGGACTTTCTCCAGTTCGTCGAGCAGCGCGAGCGGGTCCCGCATGGGCCGGTCGCACTTGTTCATGAAGGTGAAGATCGGCACCCCGCGCTGCCGGCAGACCTCGAAGAGCTTGCGCGTCTGCGGCTCGATGCCCTTGGCCGAATCAATCACCATGACCACGGAATCCACGGCGGTGAGCACGCGGTAGGTGTCCTCGGAGAAGTCCTTGTGGCCGGGGGTGTCCAGCAGGTTGATGCGGTAGCCGTTGTAATCGAACTGCAGCACGGTCGAACTGATCGAGATGCCGCGCTTCTTCTCCAGCTCCATCCAGTCGGAGGTCGTGGCGCGCTGCTGCTTGCGCGCCGTAACGCTGCCGGCGAGCTGCACGGCCCCGCCGTAGAGCAGGAGCTTCTCGGTCAGCGTCGTCTTGCCCGCGTCCGGGTGCGAGATGATGGCAAAGGTTCGCCGGCGCTGAATTTCTTTCGCAATGTCCACAAGGGCGCGGACGGTAGCAAAGCGCACGCCGGTAACAAGCCGGGAAAGGGCCGCGGGTGCCTGGCCGGCGTATCTTGACACCGGCCCGAAAGCCCCCGGAGCGCGGGTCTGTGACCCGCAGCAACGTCCGATTGGCCGTTCCCGCTGGCCTCGAAGAGCCATGGACAAGGGCTGGCCGCTACAGGTCGCAGACCCGCGCTCCGGGGCAGTGTCGAGACACGCCCGTGCCTGGCCGATGAAACGTATATGGAAAGGGGTGCATCTTGGCCCCCGAACCATCCGGCTACGGAGTGCCACTCCCACTCCTCCATGGAATGGAGGAGTGGGCCGGGGAGAGGAGGTGCGTTACGTCGGAGCATTGTCCAAGCTCCCCTCTTCCCAGCCCTCTTGCTCGTGCCTCGCAGGGCGAGGTGGCTCATCTGCGGCCATGCGGGCGTCCAAGTGCATCCTATCGAAAGTCCGGTTCCGAGTTGAAATCTCCCGCCCGTCCGCCTCTATTCAGCGCGATGAAAAATCCGGTCGCCCAACTGCGGATGTGTTCCCTGGCGGAAGGCGTGTCGTTCCTCGTGCTGCTGGGGATCGCCATGCCGCTGAAATACTGGGCGGGCATGCCACTGGCGGTGCGGATCGTCGGGTCCCTGCATGGGGCGCTCTTCGTCGTGTTCTGTGTGCTGCTGCTGCGCGCCCTGCTCGCCGCCCGCTGGCCGCTCGGGCGGGCAGCCCTGATCTTCGCGGCTTCCCTCGTCCCCTTTGCGCCCTTCTGGCTGGACCGGCACCTGCGCGGGTGGGAAACGGAATACCTCCAGCCACGGACCTGAGCTCGTCGTCGGCAGCCAGTCCCCCCAGCCCTAGCGGCACCTCTGCTCACTGTCCCCCGAAGCCGAGCCGGCGCGGACGCCGGCGCAACGTAGCGCCGGCCTCCGGCCGGCCGTGCCGCAAGCGTCCTCGCTTGCCCGCTGGGGACTACCGAAGTGCAAAGCGCGAACGTGCGCCCACCACCGCCCTCGCCCACCTTGATCGCCATCCCGCTTGCCCCGCCCAGCCTGCTGGGCTACCACTCCCCCCAGCTTCCAGCTATGAAACGGCTCGCCATACTTGTTCTCGCAGCACTCGCCCTCCCTGCCCTGCCAGCCGCCCCGCTGCCGCAGCCGGACTTCCCCGCCGCGCTCAACGAGACCATCACCAATCTCTCCGCCTTCATCCGCGTGGACACGGTCAACCCGCCCGGCAACGAGACGCGCGGCGCGCAGTTCCTGAAGGCCATCCTCGACCGCGAGGGCATCCCCAGTGAGATCCTCGCGCTGGAGCCGACCCGCGGCAGCCTCGTGGCCCGGCTCAAGGGCAACGGCAAGAAGAAGCCCCTGCTCCTCATGGGCCACACGGATGTCGTGGGCGTCGAGCGTGACAAGTGGACCGTTGAGCCCTTCACCGGCCTGGTGAAGGACGGCTGGGTTTACGGCCGCGGCGCGCTCGACGACAAAGGCATGACCACGGCCTTTCTCGAAATCTTCCTCCTCCTCCACCGCCACAAGGTGCCCTTGGATCGCGATGTCATTTTTCTCGCCGAGTCCGGCGAGGAAGGCACCACGCATGTGGGCATTGATTTTCTCGTCGCCAAACACTGGGACAAGATCGCCTGTGAGTTTGCGCTAAACGAGGGCGGGCGCATCCATGAGGCGAACGGCAAGGTCACCTACGTCGGCGTCTCGACCACGGAGAAAGTCCCGCGCCCGTTCCTCATTTCGGCCAAGGGCACCAGCGGTCACGGCTCCCGGCCACGGCCCGACAACGCCATCGTCCACCTCTGCGCCGCCGTCGCGAAGATCGGCGAGTGGCAGGCCCCCATGCGCCTCAACGAAACCACCCGGGAGTTCTTCAAGCGCCTCGCCACCATCAGCCCCGCGCCCGACGCCTTCCTCTTCACGCATCTCGAAGACCCGGCCGTCGGCGCGATGACCCAGGAGAAGCTCCGCCTCAATTTCGGCACCTACCATGCCATGACCCGCACCACGCTGGTCCCCACCATCATCAAGGGCGGCTTCCGCATCAACGTCATCCCCGGCGATGCACTGGCGCAGATTGATGTCCGCGCCCTGCCCGATGAGGACGTCGAACGCCTCGCCGAGGCCCTGCGCAAAGTCATCAACGACCCGCAGATCGAAGTCGTCCCGCCCGTCGGCGGTCGCCCCACCGCCCCGCCCTCCCGGCATGACAACGAGATGTTCCTCGCGCTCGAACGCTCGCAGAAGCGGCAGTTCCCCGGGGCCCTCACCATCCCCATGATGGTCGTCGGCGCGACCGACTCCGCGCAGCTCCGCGCAAAAGGCGTGCAGGCCTACGGCGTCGGCACGGTGTATGGCGACAAGGAAGTCACCGGCATGCACGGGAACGACGAGCGCATCAACATCAAGGGGCTGGGCCAGTTCACGGAGTTCATCTGGCACACGGTGCTGGATGTGGCGGCGGCCAAATGAACCTGAACCGATTGAGCCATGGCTCATCCACTTGAAGGCGTTCCGGACTTGCACGGAAGATGTCCGCGCTGTGGCTGGGTGGAGGTGGAGGTGTCCAGAGGGCCCAGGCGTCCGAGCCGTTTCATGCGCGTTCTGGAGGGAGCATCAATACTTTGGCTGATAGGAATTGGCGTGCTCCAAGCACTCGGTCCGGCGCGCACGTCGATTCCCGGGGGGCCTTCGCTTGCCCCTACCACAGGTGACCAGTCTGCGAGTGACAGCAACACTTGGATATTCGTCTTCGTTGGTCTCCTCGTCATCACGTTGTTGGCCCGTGGCATTATCGAACTTGGAAGGTGGCGGAATTCTGAAGAGGGAAAGGCCTACCACTTCCGCTGTAAAACCTGCAACCGAGACTGGCCAGTGGAATAGCCCGCTGGCGCGCCACACGGGCGCATCTCAGTTTCTTGCAGGCTTGTCGGCGCAGACTTCAATCACCCCGGAGGGGTGTCACATGAATAGCCGTGGGTGAAACCCACGGTGAGCGAGTCCAGGGGCACAACCCCGGGAGGGGTTGAACGCAACGCCAGCCGATGAGCGAGTTCGACCCTTTCAGGGTCGAGCCGGAAAACCGCTCCCCGTGGGTTTCACCCACGGCTATTCACCTTGAAACCCTCCGGGTTTCTCCACTTGGCCAGAGACACCTTGCAAGAAACTGAGATGCGCCCCAGCCACACGGGCGCATCTTGACACTGCCCCCGAAACCGAGCCGGCGCGGACGCCGGCGACAC
>CAZCBE010000108.1:0-25826 GCA_964496695.1 uncultured Klebsiella sp. | reverse complement strand
TGCGGGTCACAGACCCGCGCTCCGGGGGGCTTTCGGGGCAGGGTCAAGCTGCGCCGACTCCGAACGGGGGCGTGCATCCTCGCTTGCTTCGCCGGTCCTTTCTCCGCCACAAATGCGCCGTCCACGCACGCACGCGCCATGAAGACCGCCACCGGCACCACCCTCATCCGCAACGGCCAGCTCATTGACGGCACCGGCAAGGCCCCGGTCCCTCACGCCGCCCTCGTCCTGCGCGACGGCCACATTGCCTACGCCGGCCCGGCGGCGGACGCCCCGGCGCTGCCGCCGGACGTGGAGACAATTGACGCGCGCGGCGGCACGATCATGCCCGGGCTCGTCGAGGCGCATTTCCACGCGACGTATTTCAACATCGCGGCACTCGAGGACCTGGACATCAAGTATCCCGTCGAATACGTCTCGCTGCTCGCCTCGGTGAACACGCGGCTCGCGCTGGAATGCGGCTACACGGCGGCGCGCTCCGGCGGCTGCTTGTTCAACGTGGACGTATGGCTCAAGAAGGCCATTGAGGAAGACCTGATCGCCGGTCCGCGCCTGGCCAGCAGCGGGCGCGAAATTTGTTCCGCCGGCGGGCTGATGGACTGGAACCCCGAGTTCCGCAAGATCGGCATGGAAGGCCTGGTCTTCATCATCAACGGCCAGGAGGACGCGCGGAAGGCGGTGCGCGCGCTGGTGAAGGACGGCATCGAGTGGGTGAAGACCTATCCCACCGGCGATGCCGCCTCGCCGGACATCAACGATCATCACACGCTCTGCATGACCTTCGAGGAGATGCACGCGGTGGTGGCCACGGCGCACAACCACAAGCTCAAGGTCACCGGGCATTGCCGCGCCACGCAGGGCATCAAGAACGCGCTGCGCGCCGGCTACGACACGATCGAGCACGGCACGTTCATGGACGACGAAGCGATGGACCTGCTGCTCGCGCGTGACGTGCCCTGCATCCCGGCGCTCTACTTCGAGAAGGCCAGCATCGAGCGCGGGCCCGAGTTTGGACTGCCGCAGGTGGTGATTGACGGGCATCAGGAGACGCTCGACGGCGGGGCGGAGAGCGCACGGCGCATCCTGCGCGCAGGCGGGCGGCTGGGCATGGGTGGCGACTACGGCTTCGGCTGGAATCCGCACGGGGACTACGCGCGCGAGCTGACCTTCTTCGTGAAGGACGTGGGCCTCACGCCGCTGGAGGTCATCCGATGCGCCACCAAGACGGGCGCGGAAATCATGGGGCGCGGGCACGAGTTCGGCACGTTGGAGGCCGGCAAGCTGGGCGATGTGCTCATCGTGGACGGGGACGTGCTGGCGGACATTGCGCTGCTGGAAGACCGGAAGAAGTTCATTGCGGTGATGCAGGGCGGCGTCGTCAAGGCGGGGCAACTGGCGAAGCCCTTTCCAACGGTCGTGAAGCGCGAGCAGTGAGACCAAGCCGGCGTGAATTTCGGTGGTGAAGACGTGGCGGACCCGGGGGCGCTTGGTCCAGACAGATGAACCCAAAGATTCAGGGAAGACAAAGATCACGAGCTGGGAGGCGTTGGCTGCCCGTGCATCACGCATGTCCCGGCTTCAGCCGGCGCGGCGTCCGTGTGTCCGTGACGCTGCGCGCGCAGCGTCTGGAACCGGGCAGCGCTCCACCGGCTGAAGCCGGGACTCCGTGCGTGGGGAAGAACGGCGGCTCAGGTTGCCGGAGGGCGGTGGTTTCGAGATGAGCTTCGTAATGCGAGAATTTGGCAGCGTGCCGGCGCTGGGCTTTGCGGAAGGCCCGGCGACGGGTCCGCCCTTGCTGCTGCTGCACGGGGTCACGCGCGGCTGGCGGGACTGGGAGCCGATCCTTCCGGAACTCACGCGGCACTGGCGCGTCCTCGCGCTCGATCTGCGCGGGCATGGTGGCTCGGGACGGGCGGAGCGTTACCTCGTCACGGACTATGCCGCGGACGTGGTGCGCTTCGTGCGCGAGGAGGTCGGTGCCGGGGCGGTTCTTTACGGGCACTCGCTCGGTGCGATGGTGGCGGCGGCCGTGGCTGCGGAACTGCCGCAACTCGTGCGCGGCGTTGTGCTGGAGGACCCGCCGTTTCACACGATGGGCGAGCGCATCCACGGCACCGGCTGGCAGGCGCAGTTTGCGGGCATGAGGGAGGTGGCGCAGCGCGGTGGCACGGTGGAGGGATTGACGGATGCGTTGGCGGGCATACGATTGCCGGCGGCGGGCGGTGGCTTCAAACGCCTGGGCGAACTGCGCAGCCGCGAATCGCTGCGCTGGAGCGCCGAGTGTTTTACCCGGCTTGATCCCGAGGTGTTCACGCCGATCATCGCAGGCCGATGGCTGGATGGCTATGACATCGCGGAAGTGTTCACACGCATCCGCTGTCCGGTGCTGCTGCTCCAGGCCGATCCGGCGGTGGGCGGCACGTTGAGTGATGCGGATGTGGAGCTGGCCCGGCGCACGATCCACGCCTGTCAGTGCGTGCGCTTCCCGGGCACGGGGCATCAACTGCATCGCGACCAGCCCGCCGCAGTTTTGCGGGCCGTGCAGGAATTCCTGGCACAGCTTCCGCTTAATTCGGAGGCTTCACGAAATTGCGAATCATGAAAAAACGCGTCCTTTGCCTGTTGTTTCCAGGGTTTGAAGAGGTCGAAACCGTCGCCCCCATTGACATCCTGCGCCGCGCCGGCGTGGAGGTGGTCGTGGCCTCGTTGACCGGGGACAAGCTCGTCACCGGACGCTGCAACATCACCGTGCAGGCGGATGTCGCGCTGGCGAATGTCGAGGCGGAGGACTTCGACCTGCTGCTGATTCCTGGCGGACCGGGCATCAAGGCCGTGCGGGCGGATGGCCGCGCCGCGCTGCTGGCGCAGCGCTATGCCCAGGCGGGCAAGCCCATCGCCGCCATCTGCGCCGCGCCGACGGTGCTGCAGGACGCGGGGCTGCTCGCGGGCAGGCGCTTCACCTCGCACGCGGGCGTGCTGATGGAACTGCCGGACTCGCAGTTGCACGAGCGCGTGATCGAGGATGGCAACCTCATCACCTCGCGCGGCGCGGCCACGGCGGTGGACTTCGCGCTCGTGCTGGTGCGGCGGCTCTGTGATGAAGCGGTGATGAAGGAAGTGGCCAAGGGCATCATGGCGTAGCGCGGCCCTTCCATCCCCTGCGTTGCGTGGCCGTCACAGTTGCCCGCTTCACCGTGGAGTTGGAACTGCGGAAGTCGCTCTGGCCAGGCCTGCCAGCCCAAGTGCTTGCGGCCGGGAACGCGCACATCACCGCTGTGGGGGTTCATTCCGATACGCCTCGGCCAGCAGGGTGACCGGATGCGCCGTGCGGAGAGTCAGGCCTTCCTGCTTCGCGCCGTTGACGATCTGGAGCAGGCAGCCGGGGTTGCCGGTGGCGATGACTTCCGCCTTGGTCGAGCGGATGTGCTTCATCTTGCGTTCGAGGAGCTGGTTGGCCATCTCGGGCTGCGTGAGGTTGTAGATGCCTGCGCTGCCGCAGCACCAGTTGCTCTCGGGCAGCTCCACGAGCTTCAGGCCGGGGATGGCCTTGAGCAGCGCGCGCGGCTGGGCGGTGATCTTCTGGCCGTGGCAGAGATGGCAGGACTCGTGGTAGGTGACCACTTGCTCATTGCCGATTTGACAGTTCGGCTGCGCGTCGCAGGATTTGGTGGCCGGAGCCTTCGGTGGCGTGAGGCCGATCTGGGCGAGCCATTCGTGGATGTCCTTCACCTTGTAGTCCCACTCGTGGGCGCGGTTCTCGTAAGCGAGGTCGCCCTTGAGCAGCTTGGCGTAGTGCTTGAGGTGCGAACCGCAGCCGCCGGCGTTGGTGATGATCGCGTCGAACTGGTCGGGCGGGAACTGGTCAATGTTCCGGCGCGCGAGGCGCTGGGCCAGCTCCCATTCGCCGTTGTGCGCGTGCAGCGAGCCGCAGCAGTGCTGCTCGGGCGGGGTGATGACCTCGCAGCCGTTGCGGGCGAGCACCTCGACGGTGTCCACGTTCACGTCGCTGAAGATCAGATCCTGCGCACAGCCGGTGAGCATGGCCACGCGGTAGCGCGCCTCGCCGCGCGCGGGCGTGACGGGCTCGATGAGATCGGAGGACAGCGCGGGCTGGATGTCCGGCGTCATGGCCTCCAGCTCGCGGAGGCGCTTGGGCATCAGCTTCATCACGCCGCTGTTGCGCACGAGCCATTGCAGGCCAAGCTGCTGGTAGAGGCGCATGGCGAAGCCGAGCACCTTCAGCCGGTTCAAGTCCATGAACAGCCAGCCGACGCTGAAGCCGCGGATGGCATTGCGCTTCGGGTTGTTCAGCACGCCGCTGGCCTCGGCCTCGGCGCGGGCGTGCTCGAAAAGTTCAGCGTAGTTCACGCCCGCCGGGCAGGCGGTCATGCACGCGAGGCAGCCCAGGCAAAAATACATCTCCTCCGCGAACGCCTCTGTGGGGCTGAGCCGCCCATCCGCAATGGCGCGCATGAGCGAGATGCGGCCGCGCGGAGAGTTGCGCTCGAGCTTGGTAGCGTCGTAGGTCGGGCAGGTGGGCAGGCACAGGCCGCAGTGCATGCACTGCTGCACGACGGAGTAGTCGAGGTCTTTGAGATGCGAGAAGGGCGCGGCCATGACGGTTCGTTGCGGGCGAATTACTACGCGCGGGGGCGGAGGCGGGCAATCTTAAAGGCCGGTGCATGTGGCGGCAGGCGTCTCGCCTGCCGTAGAGCCGGGGCGTCCCGCCCGGCGGAACGGACGCCGCTGCGCGCTGCGTCGTGAGAACTTGCAAGGCCCATGCCGGGCGGCGGGAGAGACCCTGCCACAGGTGCATCCTCGCACTGCTCCCGGTTTCGTGCCGCCGGGCAAGCGAGGACGCTTGCGACACGGCCGGCCGGAGGCCGGCGCTACGTAGCCCGGCGCCTGCCGCCACAAGGCTGCAAAAGTGTGGACACCTCCGGCAACCCGTTCATCCTCCGCCTCCAGCCAGCCTATGAAGACCGCGCCCCTGCTCCTCACCTGCCTTTTCGCCGCCCATGCCCCAGCCAGCGCCGCCGCGCTCCGCGTCACAGTGCAAGCGGGCGAATTCAACCGCCGGGAAACGGTCGTCTCCTTCGCCGTGCCGCCGGCCGCCCGTGAATGGAAGCGCCTGGAGACCGAGTCCGGCAGTCCGGTGCCCTTTCAGGTGGACGCGGATGGCAAGGGCTGGCTCGTCCTCGACGAGTTGAAATCCGGGGCCACGAAGAGTTTCCGCCTCAAAGCTGGCGCGTCCGCCGCCGAGGCCGTCACGGTGAAAAAGGACGGCGCCGTGGTGCGGCTGGCAGTGAATGGCAAGCCGGTCGCGGCCTATCAGACGACGCCGAGCACCCCTCCGCCCGGCGTGGCCGCGCACTACGCGCATGGTGCCTACCTGCACCCGGTGTATACGCCCGGCGGGCGGCTGGTCACAGGCGATTACCCGCCGGATCACAAGCACCAGCGCGGCATTTTCTTTGCGTGGACGCACACGGAGTTCGAGGGACGCACTCCGGACTTCTGGAACATGGGCAAGGGCAACGAAGCCAGGGTCACCGCCGCGACGGAATTCGTGGCCTTGGACCGCACTTGGAGCGGGCCGGTGCAGGGCGGGTTCGCCAGCCGGCATCGCTTTGTGGACCGGCTCGGTCCGGAGCCGAAGACCATGCTCAACGAGCAATGGGTGGTCACCGCCTACAGCGTCGCCGCCAGCGGTGGCAAGGCGTGGCTGTTCGACTTCGTCTCGACGCAGGAGTGCGCCAGCGCCAGCCCGGTGAAGCTGCCCAAGTATTACTACGGCGGCCTCGGGGTGCGCGGCCAGGCCGCTTGGGACCCGGTGGAGGCGGTCACGTTTCTCACCTCCAACGGGGACGACCGGAAGAAGGGCGACAACTCGAAGGCGAACTGGGTTCACATGGGCGGCCAGGCGGATGGCACGCCCGCCGGCCTCGCGGTGTTGATCCACCCGGGCAACTTCCGTTCGCCGCAGCCGCTGCGATTGAATCCCAAGAACCCGCAGCTCTGCGTCGCCCCCTCGCAGGAGGGTGATTGGGAAATCGCGCCGGGCAAGCCCTACGTCTCCCGCTACCGCTTCGTCATCGGCGACGGCCCGGCGGACAAGGCCGAACTGGACCGCCTGTGGAATGACTACGCCAAGCCGCCGACGGTGACGGTCGCGATGGAGTGAGGAACTCTTTGCCGCGCAGGCGACCCCGCCCCGGCGCGCGGACTTTAGTCCGCTTCAAGCAACGCAGTCTGCACGCTCAAGGTCCTTCCAACCCTCAAGGCGCTCGACTGTCGAAACGGACCATTACCAAGTGGAGATGAACTCAGGTAGAATGCGGCTCGATCATCGAACACTTCCTTCCCCCTCACCCCGAGGAGAGGGGGCCAGTCAGGCAATCGCGGAGCAAGGTCGGCGTGCGGATTCACCGGATGCGGTCGCCGGTTCTCCCTCTCCTCAAGGGAGAGGGCAGGGGTGAGGGGAAAGCGCCCGCTCGAACGCCACGCACATCCTGCCAGCCTATACCCGGGGTTGGCATAAAGTCCGCGCTCCTTACGCCACCGGAGCCGCCACACCCGCCATCATCCGCAGCAGCACCGTTTGCGAGAAGTTGTCGCGCTCCAGTTCGCCCACCTGCTCGCCTTCGCGGAGCACGATGATGCGGCGGCAGAGGTTGATGAGTTCGGGCAGTTCCGAGGAGATCACCAGCAGGCCCATCTTGGCCCCGGCCAGTTCATCGAGAATCTTGTGGATTTCCGCCTTCGCGCCCACGTCCACCCCGCGCGTCGGTTCGTCCACGATGAGGGCCGTGCAGTCGCGCGCGAGCCACTTGGCCAGCGCGACCTTCTGCTGGTTGCCGCCGCTCAAGGTGGCCACCGGCGATTCGATGCTTCCCATGCGGGTCTGGAGGCGCTCCAGGAAGATCTGGGTAATGGTGCGCTCGTCACCGCGCTTGATGACGCCGAGCGGATAGGTCATCCGGTCCAAGGCGGCCAGCGAGGCATTCTCGCGGCAGTTCATCGAGAGCACGAGGCCCTGGCGCTTCCGGTCTTCTGGCACCATGCCGATGCCCGCCGCCAGCATCCGGGGGACAGAGCGCAGCTTCACCTCCTGGCCCCGCACAAAGACCTTGCCCGTGACAAGCGGATCGAGGCCGAAGATGGCCTGCGCAATCTCCGTGCGGCCCGCGCCGACGAGCCCCGCCAGCCCGACCACCTCGCCGCTGCGGATGGTAAAATTGATGTCCTTGAACTTGCCGCGGGAGGACAGCTTCTCGACGCGCAGCAGCTCCTCGCCCAAGGGCTGCGCCACATGGTCCGGCGTCTTGAACTCCACATCGCGTCCGACCATCTGATGGACGAGGCGGTCGTGGTTCGTGCGGGCGATACGCTCGGTGGCGACATGCCGGCCATCGCGCAGCACGGTGATGGTGTCGCACAGGCGGAAGATCTCCTCCATCCGGTGCGAGACGTAGATCACCGTGATGCCGCGCTCCTTCAGGTGGGCCAGCAGCTTGAAGAGATGCTCGCTCTCGGCCACCGACAGCGAACTGGTCGGCTCGTCCATCACGATGATGCGCGCGCCGGTGCCGACCGCCCCGGCGATCTGCACGAGCTGCTCCTGCGCGGTGCTGAGCCGGCTGACCGGCAGGTTCACGTCCAGGTCACACTCGATCTCCTGAAGCATCGCCCGGGCTTTGCGGCGCATCTCCTCGCGGTTCACGATGCCAAACTTCTCCGGCAGCTCGCCGAGGCAGAGGTTTTCCGCGATGGTGAGATTCGGGCAGAAGGCCAGTTCCTGATGCACCATCGCGATGCCGAGCTGCCGCGCCTTGAGCGGGTCCGTGGGGCGGATGGGATCGCCTTCGAGCCGGATCTCGCCGCTGTCCGCGTTGTAAACCCCCGCGAGAATCTTGCCCAGGGTGCTCTTGCCCGCGCCGTTCTCGCCCATGAGCGCATGGCACTCGCCGCGCTCGACCGTGAAGCTCACGTCATCCAGCGCCAGCACGCCGGGGAAGCGCTTGGTGATGTGGCTGAAGGTGAGGTAGGGCATGGCTTGTTGTGACTTGGTGAGGGGGAGCATTGCGAATCGGGGCGCGGGTGACAATGCTTGGATGAGCGGGCAGGCGCATTGGCTACGCTTGCAGACTATCGGCGCTCGGACTAGCTTGTGCCCATGAGCAGCAAGCAAAAGCGGGTCGAACTGGGCCAATACATTGTGGCTGACCCGAAAATTTGCCACGGCAAGCCCACGTTCAAAGGCACGCGAATATTTGTCGCCGATGTCCTGTCGGACGTGGAACAGGGCTTGTCCTGGGAGTTCATCCGCCAGCGCTGGGGCGGCGGAAAACTGAGCAAGGAAGCCATTACGGAAGCGGTGCATCTGGCGCGGACGGCGTTCATCAATGAGAAGGGCCAGCTCGCCGTCCTTGCGCACGCGGCGTGAACCTGCTGGACGAGAATATCCCGCTGGAACAGCGCGACTTGCTACAGGCGCGCGGCGTTCCCTGCCGGGCGATTGGGCAGGACATCGCCCAGTTGAGCATCGGGGATGACAACATTCTCGTCCTCCTGCACCGGCTGAAGCATCCAACGCTTTTCACACGCGACGTGGATTTCTTCCATCGTGACCTTGCGCATGAGAACTACGCGCTGGTCTGGCTGGACGTCGCGCCTGGCGAGGCCGCGCTGTTCGTGCGCCGTTTCCTGCGGCACCCGCGCTTCCGCACCAAGGCTGCCCGGCTGGGAGTGGTGGCTCGGGTGCATCACGACGGGGTTCACTTCTGGCAACGCCACCGCACTGAAGTGCAGAACGTGCCATGGCTGCCTGACCGTCTCAGAAAGTAACCCTTACTTGGCGGGAAGCCACAGCGGGATTGCTGGCCGGCGCATGGCATCAAGGATCGTGGACAGATGAGACTGAACTGCCTGAGAAGTAAGTGGGCGCTTTGCCGAACTGCCTATGCCCAAAAACCAGAGAAAGACCGCATCGAACTCCGACGCAGACCTGTGGAAGGTTTCCGCCAAGAAGTGTTTCGCATCGGCTGTCAGCCGAACCTCGTTCTTTCGAGCCACATCGCTCAGAACGGCCAGACGCTGGTGAAAGTAGGCCAACTGGGGCGGCATCCGGTCCTGCGCTTTGCTGACCTCCAACCGAATCTTCACTTCTCGGGCATGTTCAATAAGCAGGACAAGTTCGGCCGTCTCCAAGTAGTGTTCGCGGATGTAAGCTGCGTGGAAATCCGTCGGCACTTCCACGGTGATGGACTTCCCCTTCACGCGCAGCGGGCGGATCTCGGCAAACCAGAGCTTGTAGGCCGTGCGACCGAGCACGGTCTTCAGTGAGGCTTGGGCTTGAATCCAGAGCTTGGCGGCGGGCGTTTCCATGAGGTCAGGCTATCGGTCTCGCGGCTTCAGGCAAGCCCTGCTTGAGACGTGTCCGAACTGCAAATGGGGAAAACCTTGAGGCGGCTCGGTATCCGCCTACACTCCGCCCGATGCCTGAGCGGAAGAAATGCGAACAGGATGTCCAAGACATCATCTTTCCCAGCGGGAAGCTGGGAAAACCGCTGGAACGCGAGTTCCGAAAACTCTTCAACCTCTGGGTTGATGTTTCTCGCCGTTACGCGGACCACTGGGGTCGGAAGAAGACTGGCGCTTGGAAGGAAGTGCATTGGTGGTATCGCGAAAGAGCAAATGTCGGAATGTTTGCAGCGGCGGTCTGGCAGGCCAATGGCGTGGCGCTCGAAGAATACGGTTCGGAGAAAACCTTCATCGCTAAGAAGCGTAAGTCCAAATACAGGGGGCGAACTGATTTATGCTTCAGCCTACCATTGTCAGGTCGTAATTTTGCCGCAGAAACCAAACACACCTCATCCAAGCTACTGGAGAAGCGCAAAGGAGAACCAAGCTTCCACAAGATTATTGAGGGCTTGGAAGCCGCCTGCAAAGACGCAGGGGGAGTCCGCGGCCAAGGCGAACTTCTTGGGATGGTCTTCGTGACTTTGGATCTCCCAAAAGCCACCGCAGGCCGAACTAAAGTGAGTAAGGTGATTGCGGATTGGACGAAGCGGGTCCGTAACGACTCGCGTCTCAAGGATAATCCCCTTAAGCAGTGTTTGTTTATCAGCTGGTTTTTCCCAACCGAGGCTCGTTTGCTGGCTGATAATTCGACTTGGAAGCCCGGCACGGCGATGTTCGTTGCTCCCGCGAAGGCCTTTACCAAATGACCACCTGGTCCTTCGCCTCCTCCCCGCTGCTCATCCTGCTCGGCGCTGCCGTGTGGGCCGGGGCGGCGTGGCTGTGCTGGCAGAATGCCCGGCGGCGCGGGGGCAAGGCGGCCCTGGCCATGGAGTCGCTACGGTTAGTCATCATGAGCCTGCTGGTGGTGACGCTCTTCCGGCCGGAGCTGGTGCGGCGCATTGAGCGCAAGGAGTCGCCGCAGATCGCCGTGCTGCTCGACGCCTCCGGCAGCATGGTCACGCGCGATGTGCGCGGGGCCTCGAACGTCCTCACCCGCGCCGAGTGGCTCGCGGCGCGGCGCGCGACGAACTTTTGGAAATCCTTGGAGAAGTCCGGCAAGGTCATCATCGAAGACTTCTCCGCACCCCCGGCGGACACGAATTTCAACGTGCAGGCCGAGGCCGGCACGGACCTGAGCGCCGCGCTCGAAGCCGCACTCCAACGCCACAAGAACCTCCGCGCCGTGCTCGTCCTGACCGACGGCGACTGGAACGCCGGCAAGCCGCCCGTGCTCGCCGCATCGCGGTTCCGCGAGACGGACACGCCCATCTTCGCCGTGGGCATCGGCGCGGAGCAGCCCTTGCCCGACCTCGTGCTGGAGCGCGCCTCGGCCCCGAGCTACGGCCTCATCGGCGAGCAGATTTCCATCCCATTCCGCATCGCGAGCCACCTGTCGCGCGAGGTGAAGACGCAGATCATCATTGATGCCGGCGATGGTGAAGAGGTGAAGAAGGACATCGTCATTCCGGCGGGCGGGCAGTTGCAGGACGCCATCGTGTGGTCGCCGCGCAACGTCGGCGAGCAGACCGTCTCGCTGCGCCTGCCGCCCGAGGCCGACGAGGCGCTCACGGACAACAACGCGCAGCAGTTCCGCATCGCTGTGCGCGCGGAGACGCTCAAGGTGCTCGTGGTGGACTCGCTGCCGCGCTGGGAATACCGCTTCCTCCGCAACGCCCTCGAACGCGATCCCGGTGTGGAGTCGCATTGCGTGCTCTTCCATCCGTCGCTGGGACCGGGTGGCGGGCGCAACTACCTCACGGCCTTCCCCGGCACGAAGGAGCAGCTCCAGCGCTACGACGTGATCTTCCTCGGCGACGTGGGCGTGGGCGAAGGCGAGCTGAAGGAGTCGGACGTGGCGCTGATTCGCGGGCTGGTGGAACAGCAAGGCAGCGGCCTCATCTTCCTGCCGGGCCGGCGCGGGCGGCAGATGTCGTTGCTGAACAGTCCGCTCGCCGACCTCATGCCGGTGCAGCTTGACGACAAGCGCCCGGACGGCGTCGCGTTGCAGAACGAAGTCCCGCTGCTGCTGTCGAGCGTGGGCAAAGGCCATCTGCTCACGCGCTTTGACGGCGACGAAAACCGCAACGACGAGATTTGGAAGAACCTGCCCGGCTTCTACTGGAGCGCAGCCGTGGAAAAGAGCCGGCCTGGCAGCGAGGTGCTCGCCGTCCACGCCTCGATGCGCAACGCCTGGGGCCGCGTGCCGTTGCTGGTCACGCGTCCGGCGGGCAGCGGCAAGGTGCTCTTCATGGGCACGGACAGCGCGTGGCGCTGGCGGCGCGGCGTGGAGGACAAGTGGCATTACCGCTTCTGGAGCCAGGTCGTGCGCTGGATGTCCCACCAGCGGCATCTCGCCGAGCGCGCGGGCGTGCGGCTCACCTTCAGCCCCGAGTCGCCGAACGCCGGCGACACCGTCTTCCTCCAGGCCACCGTGCTCGACGCGAGCGGCTTCCCGCTGGAGAAGGGCAAGGTGGACGGCAAGATCACCACGCCCGGCGGCCGCACCGAGCAGCTCGACTTCGCGGCGATGGAAGGCGGCTGGGGCGTGTTCAAGTCCAGCTTCGTGCCGAAGCAGGGCGGGCCGTTCAAGGTCCTCCTCACCGCCGACAGCGCCGGTCGCAGGCTGGAAACGGAAATCACCGTGTCGCAGCCCGTGCGTGAAAAGATCGGCCAGCCCGCGAACTTCACCGTGCTGCGCGAACTCGCCGCCCTGACCGGGGGTGCCATCGGCCCGACCGCCGAACTGGCCAAGGTCATCGAGCAGATCAACCTGCTCCCCGAGCCGAAGCCCTTGGAGCAGCGCATCCGCCTCTGGGCCGACCCGTGGTGGGCCGGCAGCATCCTCTTCCTGCTGACGGTCTATTGGGTGAGCCGCAAGCTGGCGGGGATGATTTGAACTACCAACTCTTGTAAACCCGCATGGATGAGCTGAATGCGGCTCTGACCAAGGCCTGTGAACGGGACGAACTTGAGATCGTGCGAAGTCTCCTGCGGCGGGGAGCGAATCCCAACGTGACCGTCGGTGACGCCGAAGACGATGACTCCGACTGGTCACTACTCATGGTTGCCATCTCATCCGGGCGAGAGGACATAGTCGAATTGCTGCTACAGCAGGGCGCAGACTGCAATCACTCGAGTCGGAACGGGACATGCGCCGTTGCGCTGGCGGTCGAAAAGCGGAACCTTCAACTGGTCGAGAAGCTGCATGAACTCGGCTGTCGGGAGACGGGCAGAGCTATTCTCTATGCGATTCAGCAAGGCGAAGTCGGGCTGTGCCGCAAACTCGCTCTAATGGGAGCAAATCTGGAAGTCGTCGGAACTTCAAGCGACGGCTTGGTGGGAGGCTACACGCCACTGCTGTTGGCGGTATCTAAACGCACCCAGGCACTCAAGGACCTGCGATGCGGCTGGCTTCCAGATGAATTTCGCGCCCGGGCCGAGGCATCGCTTCCCGACAGGCTCGAGATAATAAGGATGCTCTTGGAAGCTGGCGCCAAGGTATCCCATCCCTTTCCCACAGCTACGGCCTCTGATGGCAGCAAGCCGATGATTCGCAAGACAGCCCTCGAAATGGCGGCGGATGCGCGGGATGAAGAGCTTTTCGCAACGCTACTGGCACACGGCTCGCAGCCTGTCGGTAGTGCTGTTCAATTCGCGAAGCGACTTGAGAAGCAACGACCGAAGCCTTGAGCCGCAAGCTGGCGGGGATGATTTAGACCCGCGCGGGAGCTTGTTTCGCAACGGCCAATCGCGTAGTTTGGCCGCATGAGCACGGTGCTGGAAATCAAGACCGCCATCGAAACGCTGACGCCGGACCAGCGGATGGAACTGGAGCAACTGCTCCGTGAAAGTTCAGAGCGCCCGCCCGCAACCTCGCCGTTGCCCGACCAGGCCGCCCGCCGTCGCCGCATTCTCGGCGACAAGGTGCTTCCCAACTACGTATTGCTGGCCCGAGAGGGTGCCGTCTGATGCGCGGTTACGCCGGCAGCAGCTTTCTCTTTTCCTACTACGCGGCCGACGCGAACTCACTGCGCGCGGACGTCTGGCGACAGGCAAACGGCGGTCCGCTGCCCTTCACCCCGCTGCACCGGGTGGAACTGCGGAACGCACTGGAGCTGGCGGACTTTCAACAGCGGTTGTCCGCGCATGAAGCGGCGGAGACATGGGCGGTCATCGAGAGCGACGTGCGGGCTGGCTTGCTCGTCGAAACTACCACTTCGTTGGCCGAAATCTTCCGGGAAGCGGAACGCCTGGCAGCCGCGCACACCGCCGCCACCGGGGCGCGTAGTCTGGATATTCTGCACGTTGCCGGGGCCAAGCTCGCGGGGATTGAGGAATTGGTGACCTTTGACCAACGGCAAGCGGCCTTGGCGGTTCGCGCAGGGTTGAAGTTGGCGGTATTATGAGCGGATACGTCTGGACCGGCAACATCCTCTTCCTGCTGACGGTCCACCGGGCGGGCCGGAAGCTGGTGGGATGATTTGAGCTGTCAGCCCTGCAAACGACGCCCGGTGGCGACGCCCCCCCCGCTGGGTCTTTCCACATCGTTGCCGTCTCCTCCGGGCGGCTAGGACATTTTCCTAGGCGTCATCCTCCGCCTGCCCAGACTTATTTAGGGTGGTCACGACTTGCGGCTCCCCGCCTGCGGCCTATGGTGGCAGGGCATGAGCACCCGTTTCAGAGACTTCTGGGGATTGCAGCGGCTGCCCGGGAGGATTCCTTGAGCACCGAGATCCGTTTATGAAAAAAGCCCGCATCCTCGTGGTGGAAGATGAGCCGATCATTTCCATGGACATCCAGAGCACGCTCCGCGCGATGGGCCACGAGATCTGCGGGGCCGCCGTGTTGGGCGAGGAGGCGCTGGAAAAGGCGTGCGAAACCCACCCGGACCTCGTGCTGATGGACATCAAGCTCTCAGGCGATCTGGACGGCGTGGAGGCCGCCGCCCACATCCGGAAGCTGCTGCAGATCCCCGTCATTTTCCTCACCGCCTACTCGGAGGATACCACGCTGGAGCGGGCCAAGGTCACCGAGCCGTATGGCTTCCTCATCAAGCCGCTGGTGGAGCGGGACCTGCGCATTGCCATCGAGATGGCGCTGCACAAGCACCAGACCGAACGCCGCATGGCCGAGCGCGAACTCTGGTTCAGCAACACCCTGGCGAGCATGGGCGAGGCCGTGATCGCCACCGACCCGCAGGGGGAAATCCGCTTCATCAACCCGCTGGCCGAGTCCATCACCGGCTGGCGGCGCGCCGAGGCCGTCGGCCAGCATGTGGACACGGTGCTCGTCTTGTCCGAGAAAGATACGCCCGGCGACGGCGGCAGCCCGCTGGCGCAGGCGCTGCTGGAGGGCTTTGCCCTGGACTGGAGCTGCAACACCTACTTGTGGCCGCGCCAGGGCGGGCCGCAGACGCCGATCGAATACTCCGCCACGCGCATCCGCCACGAGAGCGGCGAGACGGTGGGCGTCGTCATCGTGTTCCGGGACATCAGTCCGCGGAAACAGATGGAGCACGAGCGCGAAGGCCTGATCCAAGAACTCCAGAACGCCCTGGCCAAGGTCAAAACCCTGAGCGGGATGCTGCCCATCTGCGCCGGCTGCAAAAAAATCCGCGACGACCGGGGTTACTGGGAGGTGGTGGAAGGGTATCTCAAGAAGCACTCCGACGTCACGTTCACCCACAGCCTCTGCCCCGACTGCATCCGCCAGCGCTATCCTGATTTCGCCGAGGAGATCCTTGCCACCCTGCCGCCCAACGAGCTGGTGGCCCACGAAGAGCAACCGGCGAGCAAGTGATCGGATGACGGAGGTCTGAGCGGTGGTGAAGGCGGCCATCCGCTACGGATGGGACGGAGAAACACCTCGGTTCTACCGGCCTCACAAGCCTGTCCCTCCCTTCAGACGCGAGCCAGTAATTTTGCTGTCGCTTACGGCGGAATGAGCGAGGTTGCTTCTGGCAGAAGGCCCGGCGACCACGCGATGAACACCCAGGTGCATAATGTCAAACTGACGGGCCGGGCGACTTCGCCCGGGCTCGTGCTCGGGCGGGCCTTTCTCTATTTCGAGCAGGAGCCGCCGGCGGAGACGTATGAAATCCAGCGGCACCAGGTCCGCGAGGAGCTGGAGCGCATCGAGCAGGCGGTGAAAACCGTGCGCACGGACCTGAAGGTCTCGGCGCGCCGCATCGAGGCCCGCACGGATGAGAAGCTCGGAGCGATTTTTGAGGCGCATGAGCTGATGCTGGAAGACCAGGGGCTGCGTCAGGAGATCCACCAGGAGGTCGAGCGCGAGCTGGTCAGCGCGACGCAGGCGCTGGCGCGGGTCTTCCGCCGCTGGGAGCGGAAGTTCCACGACATGACGCATGAGGTGCAGCAGCAGCGGGCGGACGATGTCGCCGACCTGGGCCGCCGGCTGCTGCGGGAAATGGCGGGGGTGAAGACCACCACGCTGGAGAAGATGCCCACGGGGCGCGTGCTGGTGGCCCGGCGCCTGTTGCCATCGGACACGGTGGCGCTGCCGCGCCGGGCGGTCGCAGGCATCGTGGTGGAGTTTGGCGGCCCGGGCTCCCACGCGGCGCTGCTGGCGCGCGCGCTGGGCATTCCGACGGTGGCCCAGATCCCCGACCTGACCAAGACTATCGCGGATGGAGACACGCTGGTGGTGGACGGCTTTCTGGGCGAAGTGATCCGCAATCCGGACGCCGCCACCCGCGCCCGCTACGGCCGCAAAATCAAGCGCGCGGAACACGATCTGGCGCAGGCGCAGACCTTGTCCCGGGAACCGGCCTGCACGGCGGACGGAACCGCCGTGGCCGTGCTGGCGAACGTGGGCTGGCGCGAAGACGCGGTCGCCGCCGTGGCCAACGGAGCCGACGGCGTGGGGCTGTATCGGCTGGAACAGTTCTACCTCGCGCGCAAGACGCCGGCCACGGTGCTGGAACTGATCGAGGAACTGCGCGCCACCTTCGCTCCCGTGCGGAGCCAGCCGCTCACCGTGCGCCTGCTGGATCTGGGCGGGGACAAGCCGCTGCATTTCTTGAAGCTGCCGCCGGAGGACAATCCGTTCCTCGGCCAGCGCGGTGTGCGGCTGCTCCTGCGGTTTCCAGACCTGCTGGACACCCAGTTGCGGGCGCTGCTGGAGTTTGCCCGGGACCACGACGTGCGCATCCTCGTGCCCATGGTGACCCTGGCGGAGGATATGGCGCAGGTCCGCCGCCGGCTGGAAGCCATCGCGAAGGAACTGGGCATCGAGAAGCTGCCGCCGCTGGGAGCGATGATTGAGACGCCCGCGGCGGCGCTCACCGTCGCCGCCATCCTCGAACAGGCGGACTTCCTGAGCATCGGGACGAATGACCTGACGCAATACACCATGGCGGCCAGCCGGGAGAACGAACTGGTGAGCGGCTACTATGCGGAGGATCACCCCGCCGTGCTGCGGCTGGTCGGCCTGACGGTCCATGAAGCCGGCCAGACGCCTGTGGCGGTCTGCGGCGAACTGGCGGGCCAGTTGGAGGCCGTTCCCACGCTGCTGAAGCTCGGCGTCCGCGTGCTGAGCGTCGCCCCGCCGCTCGTGCCCGGCGTGAAGGCCGCCGTGCGCAAGACCTTGCTGTCGGTCGAGGATCGGGCAATCGCCACCCCGTCCGCCGGACGTTCCGGCCCGGGTGGAAGCGCTGAGCCGGGAAAGAGCAGTAGCTGGAGCCGCCACGGCCGGTCACGCAGGCCGCCCGCCAGTCAGCCATAAGGCTCGCTCGATATATCCCTCTGCCGACATTAGGCTATCGCGCAAAGCCTCACCTGTTTTCCGTCTGATTCGTGTTCATTCGTGTCCATTCGTGGTTCTCCCATTTCACGCCGATAATTTCATTGCATCCCCCTTCTCTCGACGGATGTTTGACCCGCGATGCCGCCGCCTGAAATCAACATTCCCAAGCCCACGCGCGGTGCGCTCACCCAGCCCGGCAACCGCTTCTTCGCCACCACCTTGGAACGCGATGTGGACTTCGATCCCGCTGAGGAACCCCTCCCGCGCACCCAGTTCCTGCCCGATCATTCCCTCACCGCCCTCGCCTACAACGACAGCCCGGACATTGGCTTCCGCGCCAGCCTGAACCCCTACCGTGGCTGCGAGCATGGCTGCGTTTACTGCTATGCCCGGCCCACGCACGAGTATCTGGGCTTTTCCAGCGGCCTCGACTTCGAGACGCGCATCATGGTCAAGGAACGCGCGCCGGAACTCCTCCGCGAGGAACTCGCCTCCGCCAAATGGCAGCCGCAAGTCATCGCCCTGAGCGGCGTGACCGACTGCTACCAGCCCGTCGAGCGGAAGCTGGAGCTGACCCGCCGCTGCCTCGCCGTCCTGGCCGAGTTCCGCAACCCCGTGGGCATAGTCACCAAGAACCGCCTCGTCATCCGGGACCTTGACCTCCTGCAGGAACTGGCCCGGCATCAGGCCGTCGTCGTTTACATCTCCCTCACCACCCTCGACCCGGAACTCCGCCGCGTGATGGAGCCCCGCACCTCGCCGCCCGCCGCCCGGCTGGCGACCATCACCGACCTCGCCCGCGCCGGCATCCCCGTCGGCGTCCTGACCGCCCCGATGATCCCCGGCCTGAACGACCACGAACTCCCGCACCTGCTCGGTGCCGCCGCCGCGGCTGGCGCGCAGTTCGCCGGCTACGTCACCCTGCGCCTGCCCTATCAAAACAAGGCGCTCTTCGAGGCATGGCTGGAAGAACACTTTCCCCTGCGCAAGGACAAGGTGCTGGCCCGCATCCGTGCTGTGCGCGACGGCGATTTGAACAGCTCCGAGTTCGGCACCCGCATGCGGGGCACCGGCCTCTTCGCCGACCAGATCGAGCAGCTCTTCGACGTCGGCTGCCGCAAAGCGGGCCTCAACCGGACGGAACTCCACCTTTCCACCGCCGCCTTCCGCCGCCCCGGCGGCGTCCAGTTGCCCCTGCTCTGAAGCGTGGTCGCAAACCTTCAGGTTGCGCGTGCGACTCGGGTGCGCGGGTGACCACCGGGATGCAGTGCTCCAACGGAGAATGGCAAAGCCCTTCCCAACTGTGCCCTGCGCGCAATGACGCGGACTAAAGTTGTGAACGCTGCAGGGGATCCCAGTAGCGGGCGTTCTTGATCGCGGCGGCGTTGCCCGAGCTGGGGTTCATCGGAGGATTGATGTCCGCGTCCTTGCGCGACTCGGCGTGGCCGTCGTTGAACAGCACCAGGCCCTGGCCGCGATGACGGTTGGGGTCAATGCCCTCAAAATTCGACGGGCCGGGAGTCGGGATCATGCCCGCCGAGGGCCACCACAGGCTGGTGCTATACTGCACCGCCGCCGTGGGCATGGCCTCGCCGACGATCAGGCTCTCGGCCGGGTTGATCACCTGAGCCCGCCGGAAGATGGTGGAATTGGCGAAGGCCACCCCGGCCACCGTGAGGGAGCCGGCGGCATTCGGAAACGGCCCGTGGAAATACCCGTTGTAGCCATAGGCGGCGCGGTGGACATCGAACGCCCAGCTCCAGGTCACCCCGGCGTCGCTGCGCTGGCCCTTGAGCATCGGGCACAGGAAAATGTTCGTGTGCTGCACCGCGCCCATGATGGCCGGGCCCCACCAGTCATCCAGGGTGATGGTGCCGGCCCCGGCCCCGGTGCGGCTGTTCCGGTGGGCGACATACGCGTCGTTGTAGTCGTCCGTGTAGAGCTGCAGGAACACGCCGATCTGCTTGTTGTTGTTCATGCACACCGTGCGCTGGCCCTTCTCCTTCGCCTTGGAGAGCGCCGGCAGAAGCATGCCCGCGAGGATCGCGATGATCGCGATGACCACCAGCAGTTCGATCAACGTGAAGCCGAAAGGGTGACGGGTGGCCGTGCGAGCAGGGCAGCGTGTGTTCATGGCACGAAGCGGAACGGTGGTTGTTGAGGCTCAACGTAGATTTGTCCGAAGCGGGGAGCCATGAGATTTCGCGCATTTGACTTGAACTTTTTCCCGGCCCAAAAGCTCAGGACAAAGGCGCAAGACCTCATGGTTTCAAGCGCATGGGCAGGAGATTATCTGCCCGTCAGCCCGTCCGGTGTTGGTTCACCGACCGTCGCTGGCGAGACCACTGAACCGACATGAAGCCCTGCCCTTTCCGCCCCGCGGCCACGCGCCGCGCCTTCACCCTGATTGAACTGCTCGTCGTCATCGCGATCATCGCGATCCTCGCGGGCATGCTCCTGCCGGCGCTCTCGAAGGCCAAGGAATCCGCCAAGCGCACCCGGTGTCTGAGCAACCTGAAGCAGTTCGGCCTGGGGCTCGCGCTCTACGCGGACGAATACAACAACCGGCTCATCAACATCTCCACCGAGGTGCAGGGCGGGACGGCGACCGCCAACGTCGGAGCCTGGCCGTGGGATGTGGCCCGCTACGCCGTCACCAACATCACCCGCTACGGTCCGACCAAGGATTTGTATTACTGCCCGTCCTACACGGCGCTCAACGACAGTGACATCGGCTGGAATTTCAACGCCAGCTTCCGGGTCATCGGCTATGTGCCGCTGCTGGAAGGCGCGCGGCAGGTGCCCGTGGCGCTGACCGTCTCGAACACGGTCAGCCTGGCCAAGTCGCCGGTGGACCAGGAGGTGTTCGTGGATGCCATCCTCTCGTCCGGCGGCAACTACACCCAGATCATGGGGGCCTACCTCAACCGCACAGCGCACCTGAACCGGACCGCGCCCGCCGGCGCCAATGTCGCGTTCGTGGACGGCCACGCTGCCTGGCGCGGCTACCGGGACGTGACCAACCGCTTTGGCACGCCGCAGTTCGAGTTCTGAACTGGACAGCCAGCGCGGCGGGGCCAACTCTCCCGTCATGCCCGCCGACTCCGCTCCGCCGCCCGCGCGTCCGCGCAAGGTGGCGCTGCTCATCGAAACCTCCAATGCCTACGCGCGCGGCCTGCTGCAAGGGGTCGTGGCCTATCAACGCGAGCACCGCCCGTGGTCCCTCTTCCTCGCCGAGCACACGCGCGGGGACAAGCCGCCCGCCTGGCTCGCCGACTGGGACGGCGACGGCATCATCGCCCGCATCGAGAATCCCGCCATTGCCCGCGTGCTGCGTAAGATCCGGCTCCCCATCGTGGACATGAGCGCCGCGCGGCTCGTGCCGTCACTGCCATGGTTCGAGACGGATGACGCGGCCATCGCGCAGATGGCCTTCGAGCACCTGCGGGAACGTGGTTTCCGCAACTTCGCCTACTGCGGTGACCGGCGGTTCAACTGGTCCAACTGGCGGCAGGAACATTTCGAACGCGCCGTCCGGGCGGAGGGCGGCACCTGCATTTCCTACGCGCCGGGTGAAGCGTGTTCCGAGGATGGTGATGAAACGGAGGCGATTGCCCAGTGGATTCGCAAGCTGCCCAAGCCCGTGGGCGTCATGACCTGCTATGACCTGCGCGGCACGCAGGTGCTGGACGCCTGCCGCCGCCTCGAAGTGCCCGTGCCCGACGAGGTTGCGGTCGTGGCGGTGGACAACGACGAGCTGCTCTGCGAGCTGGCACACCCGCCGCTTACCAGCGTCATTCCGAACACCCGCCGCACCGGCTACGAGGCGGCGGCCTTGCTCGACTCGCTGATGGAGGGGGCGAAGTCGCGCGGGGAGACGCACCTGATCGCGCCGCTGGGCGTGGCCACGCGGCAGTCCACGGACGTGCTGGCCATCGAGGACCCGCACGTCTCCCGCGCGGTGCGCTTCATCCGCGAGCGCGCGTGCGACGGCATCAATGTGCAGGACGTGCTGCGGGCCGTGCCGCAGTCGCGGCGGCTGCTGGAGGCGCGCTTCCGCAAGCTGCTCGGGCGCACGCCGCACGAGGAGATTCTGCGCGTCCAGCTTCAGCGCGTGAAGCAGCTCCTCACCGAAACGGACCTGACCATCGAAGCCATCGCCGAGCGCACGGGCTTCGCCCACACGGAGTATCTCAGCGTGGTCTTCCGCCGTGAGGTTGGGACGCCGCCGGGACGCTTCCGCGAGCAGAACCGGTGAGCCTGTGAGAGGTGCGAACCGTGCGCAGGCTCCGGCTCGGAACCCGGCTCCAGCTTGTGCGCCTCGACGGTGCAGGAGCTCAAGTCACGAGGCTTTCATTCCGTGAGTTCTCACCCCTCCCGTTGGGAGAGGGGCCACCTGGTCCGTTGCCGGCGGCCTTACTTCTTCTTCGTCTGGAACGTCCGCAGGTGCCCTGAGCTGGGGATCGCGACGGAGTAGCTTTCGCCGGTGTGGTTGACGAACAGCTTGATGTAGTGGGCGTCACACTTCTCGCCTTTGTCGCCGGCGTTGGCGATGAGCTCCTTCGCGGTGTTCGTGTCCGGTTCGGTGCGCATGTTTTCGTGGACCTGATAGATGGCGGCGATGCTCTTGGTGGCGCGCAGCGTGGCGACGACCTTGGGCATGGTGCCCTTGCGCGGTCCGTTGTTCATGATGGCCACGGTCGGCTCGATGGACTGGACCAGCAGCGGGTTGCTGCTCACGTCGAGGCCGTGATGGTTCACCTGATACACGTCCACCTTGCCGACGAGGTTGTGCGGAACGACGAGCGACTGCTCGGTGCGGAGCGTGGCGTCACCACCGTTGAAGAGCCGGAAGCTGCCGTATTGCAGCAGCGTCACCACGGAGTTTGCGTTGTCGGATTTATCCTCGGGCTGCGGCTGGGCACCGGTGGCCAGCGGGTTCTCGAGGCGCTGCTCGGGACGCGGAGAGACGTTCTTCTGATTGGCGCTGAGCACGCGCAGCTCGAGTTTCGGATTGCCGGGGACGGCGGGCTGCTTGAGCGGGATGAGGTCGCCGGCCTTGATGGTGACGCGCTTCTCCACCTTCGCCTCGCGGTAGGGCTTGCTCATGAGCGGCCAGCGCGAGTCCTTCGACTCCTGGGCGGGGCTGGTGTCGCTGAGGCCCTTGTCGTAAAGCGCGCCCACCGGCATGAGGTCGGCCAGTTCCGCCAGCCCGCCGAAATGGTCAATGTGGAAGTGCGTGATGACGACGTGGTCAATCTTCTTCAAGCCCGCGACCTCGGTGGCAATCTTATGAATGCGCTTGGCGTCGCGCCCGCCGGGGTTGCCGGTGTCAATCAGCACCGACTCGCCCTCCGGCGTGACGATGAGTGTGGAGCCGCCACCCTCGGAATCCACCCAGTAAAGATCGAGGGTCTTGTCGGCCTTGCCCGCCTGGGTGGTGGCGGTGGCGAGGACGAGCAACGCAGTGGCGAAGAGGCGTGAAATTACTGAGTTCATGGCGGTGAGTTTGGAAAGTGTCTGGTCCGGCGGCAACTGGAAAGAATGCTGCGGTAGAAGCCGCCGAATCCACGGAGCGCCGGTCTCCGACCCGGCGCGTTCCAACGAACGTGGGTTCACACCGGATCGGAGACCGGCGCTCCGCTCAGGCGGCCAGCGGATGCTTGCGGTTCACCAAGGGCATGGCCACACGTTTCGCCCCCAGCGCCGCTTGATAGACGGCCATCACCAGTTCGATGGCCTTCATCGCGTTATGCCCGCTGCACTCCGGCGCGCGGTTCTTCGCGACGGCATCCAGCAGGTCGTCCAGAAGCCGCGCGTTCGCGGCGGGGAAGCCCTGCGCACTGGCGGGCACGTTCAGCGTCGGGTCATCGGGCAGCCTGCGCCACTCATCGGTCTTGCCGTCGGGCTTCCAGCCGGTGGTTTTCAGCAGGAAGACCTGCGGCGGGAGGTTGCCCAGGATGCGTGCGGTGCCCTTGGTGCCGGTGAGTTCGAGCCCCCAGTGGCCGGTGGCGTCGCGGAGTTTCGCCCGGCTGGTGAAGGAAGCGGCCACGCCCTTCCCGAAGCCGAACTGCGCGCTGATTTCGTCCCCGGCGATGGCACCGACATTGTCCTTCATCACGCGCGCATCGGCGGGCGTGATGTCCCGTCCGCCCTGCGTCACGCGGGCGGTGCACCATTGCGGATCGCCCGCGAAGAGGCGCATGAGATCGAAGAGATGCGAGCCGAGCACGATCATGTCCTCGCCGCCGGCGCGGGGGTCCTGCTTGCCCCAGGCACGCAGTTCGAGCAGTTCGCCGATCAGGCCGGCGTCCACACGTTGCTTCAGATGCACCACGTTCGGAGTCATCCGCATCTGGTGGGCGACCGTGATCTTCACCCCGCGCTGGTCCGCCGCCGCCAGCACTTCATCGGCCTCCGCAAGCGTGGGCATGAAGGGCTTCTCCATGAAGATGTGTGCGCCCACCCCGATCGCCGCCATGGCCATCGCGTGGTGCTGGTCGGACTGGCGCGGCGCGATGCTCACGAGCTGCGGACGCTCCTTCTCCAGCATCGCGCGGAAGTCGGCGTATTGGCGCGGGGCCTTGAGCCGGGCGGCGGTTTTCTCCAGGCCCGCCGGGTTCGCATCGGCGACGGCCACCAGCTCAAGGTTGGGCCGGTCATTGAAGATCACGTCCATGCCATGACCGTAGTCCCCGCGTCCCGTCGCGCCGATGACGGCGGCCTTGAGCTTCGGTGCGTCCGCGGCGTGCAGCATGGCAGGCGCTGCCAGTGCGACGGTGGCCGTGGCGAGAAACTGGCGGCGGGAGGGAAGGGAAGCGGCGTGCATGAGGTCAGTGGACGGCGCGGAGGAAGTGGAGATTCGTCGGCACGCGGCATTTATGCCGCTTCAACGTGCGCACTGCTATGGCCATCCCGCAGCTTGGGACGTCCGGACGGTGAAGCGGCATCAAGCCGCGCCGGGTGCATCGCCGCTTCAAACACTTGTCTCCCCCCGCCTGATTCGTCCAAACTTCCCCTGTTCGCACGCCATGACACACGCCCAAGCCAAGTCCCGCCACGCCCAGCTTGCCGACGAGATCCGCCGTCACGACCATGCCTACTACGTCGAGGCGAAGCCGGCCGTCTCCGACCGCGAATACGACCGGCTCTACACCGAACTGCTCGAACTCGAACAGCAGTTCGCCGATCTGGTCACACCGGACTCGCCCAGCCAGCGCGTCGGCGGCGCGCCCACGGACAGCTTCAAGCGAATCACCCACGAGCAGCAGATGCTCTCGCTGGAGAAAATCCAGGCCTCCGACTCGCCCACCAAGGAAGAAGAGCCGGACCGCGAGCGGCGCAACCGCCTGCAAGATGAGCGCACCATCGAGGAGTTCCGCGCCTTCGATGCGACCATCCGCAAGCAGCTCGGCAAGGAGAAGGTTAGTTACATCCTTGAGCCCAAGGTGGACGGCGTCTCCATCAGCGTCCACTACCGCGACGGCCAGCTTGTGCTCGGCGCGACGCGCGGCGACGGACGCCAAGGCGACGACATCACTACCAACCTCCGCACCGTTCGCTCCATCCCGCTCCAGCTCGACGCGAAGCATCCGCCCGCCTTGCTCGAAGTGCGCGGCGAGGCTTACATGGCCACGAAGGAGTTCGAGGCGCTCAACGCGAAGCTCGCCGCCACCGGGGAGCCCGCGCTGCCCAATGCGCGCAACGCCACGTCCGGCACGCTCAAGCAGCTCGACCCGCGCATCGTCGCCAAGCGTCCGGTGCGCGCGGTATTCTACGCCGTCGGCATCGTCGAGGGCATCGAGTTCCGCTCGCACGCCGAGATGCTTCACAAACTCCGCGAGTTCGGCCTGCCGGTGCAGTCCGCTTGGTGGGAGTGCGATGGCATCGAGGAAGTGCTGAGCCACTACCGCAAGCACGTGGTCTGCGACTACGACGAGGACCGCGACCTGCGCACGCGGCTGCCTTACGAGATTGACGGCGTGGTGCTCAAGGTGAACGACCTCGCCGACTGCGAGCGCATTCCCTTCAAGAGCCGCGCGCCCGGCTACGCCATCGTCCACAAGCCCGTCCCGTGGATCACGCCCGCCGAGACGGTGCTCAAGGCCATCACCGTGCAGGTGGGCCGCACCGGCGTGCTCACGCCCGTGGCGGAGCTGGAACCGGTATTCGTGCAAGGCTCGACCATCGCGCGCGCGACGCTGCACAACGAAGACGAGATCCGCCGCAAGGACATCCGCATCGGCGACACCGTCGTCATCCGCAAGGCGGGCATGGTGATCCCCGAGGTCTTCGAGGTGATGAAGACCAAGCGGCCGGCCGGCGCGGAGGAGTTTGACCTGTTCAAGCACATCGGCGGCCACTGCCCGGCGTGCGGCGGGGCGATTGCGAAGGACAAGATCAAGACGCCCCGTGCCGGCGGCTTGCAGCCGCCGCTCCGCGAGGCGACGGATGCAACCGACGGCGACTTCAAGTCGTCGGCACGGCCTACGGCTGATGCGGACGCACCAGGCGCAAGCGCCCCCTCACCCCGGCCCTCT
>CAZCBE010000107.1:0-26325 GCA_964496695.1 uncultured Klebsiella sp. | reverse complement strand
GCAACCTTACCTTCGACCGGACCTTGCGACAACTTAAACAGAAAGCGCTCTAACTTCGCGGAATCGGCCCCGAATATCTTCGCGGTTGCATGACAACCATGAAGACTCGTTTCCGCCTGATTCGCCGGGGCATTCGCGGCAATGCCTTTTACTGCGTGGACACCACCACCGGCAAACGCACCAGTCTGCGCACCAGCACCGAGGCGGAGGCACGGCAGATCATCGAAGCCAAGAACCAGGCGCAGCGGCAGCCCGTGCTCAACCTGCAAATCGCCAAGGCGTATCTCGCCGGGTCCGACAACGGCGTGACCACGCGCACCTGGCAGCAGGCCATCGAAGCGCTGATGAACACGAAGCAGGGGGCAAACCAAATCCGCTGGCGCACCGTCCTCAAGGACCGGGCCTTGGCTCCGTTGTGGACCCGCGTCCTCATTGAGACGCCCGGCGAACTCCTGTTGCGTGCGCTGCAAGTGGGCACGGTCTCGACCAATGTTTACTTGCGCCGGTTGCACAACTTCTGCGTGGACATGAACTGGTTGCCGTGGCCCCTCATCCCGAAGCGCCGGTGGCCCGCCGTGCGGTTCAAGGACAAGCGCGGCCTCACTGCCGAGGAACACGCGCGCATCGTGGCGCGGGAGTTGAACGCCGAGCGCAAGGCGTTCTACCAGCTTGCGTGGCACCTGGGCGCTTCCCAATCCGACTTGGCGAGCCTGCAAGCCGAGGACGTGAACTGGACGGCGCGCATCATCTGCTTTGTGCGGATGAAGACCCGGGCACGCAACGTGACTCCGCCGCAGATTCGCTTTGGCAAGGAAGTGGAAGACATCCTGGCGACGCTGCCGCAGACCGGCCCGCTCTTTCCCTACTTGAGCACCGTGCGCGCGAATGACCGGGCGACGGAGTTCCGGCAGCGCTGCGTTGGCCTGGGCATCCAAGGGGTGAGCCTGCATTCCTACCGCTACGCCTGGGCCGAGCGGGCGCAGACCGTGGGCTATCCCGAGCGGTTCGCGCAACTGGCCTTGGGTCACAACAGCAAGGCCGTGCATCGTGCCTACGCGAAGAAAGCCATTGTGACCCTGCCCCCGTTGGAAGACTACGAACGGAACGCAGCGACCGAGGCGGTCATTGTGCCCTTCCGCTCCGCCGGTGCCGGGAGCGATCAGCGGGCCTTCACCCAGGGAGCGTGAGCAGCGCAGGATGGCTGCTGCCTTTCACAGGGGCGGCGCATTCGCGCAACTGTAGAATTGTTGACGTCACAAACGGACACAAACTGCCGTCACTTTGAATTAGTGTAATTTTCTGACTTTTCCTGTTGCCAGACAACGGGAATCTGCTAGCTTTCACCAATGAATACTCTGCTGGACCTTTCAGACGACGACATCAGGGCGTTGATCTCCATCTGGCGCGAGGGCGTGGCGAAGCATGAGGCGGAGCTGGAAGAGATGAAGAGTAAGATCGCTTCGGCGGAGGCGACCCTGAACGGTGGGCGACTGGCCCCGACGCCAAGAGACACTGCCGGAGGCAAGCGTAGGAAAGGGGAGAATCTCCGGTTGATTGCGGGCTACCTAGGGAGACTGAACGGTGCTGGAGCCACTCAGGCCGAAATCTCTAAGAATGCCAAGGTTTCGATGTCATCCACCCACTTAATCCTAACCAAGAAGACAGACCTTTTCGCCAAAGGGACCGATGGCCTTTGGCACATGAAACCGATGAAATAATTTGCCCGCGTGTTCGTGCACGCGGGACGGCGGGTAGCTCAAATGGACAGAGCAGCCTAATGTAGAGCTAAGGGCAAGATGCAGGTTCAAGTCCTGCCCCGCCACCCAAGCTACCGCAAAGAGCAAGCCATGTTTGGCACGTCCGTCAGAAAATAGCTTGCTCCGTCGGGAAAGACAACTGTGGCGTGTCATGGTAATTCCTGTTCCGGCTCAGGTCGAAGTAAGCCCTTCACCCAGGGAGCGTGAGCAGCGCAGGATGGCCGTTGCCGTTCACACGGGCGGCGCGGTCGCGCTTGCACTGGTTCTTGTGGTGCCAGTGCTGGTTGAGCGCGTTGGTGAGCTTGGCCAGCCAGCTTCGGTCCTTGGCCTGTTCGAGCACTTCCAACGCGGAGAAGAATTTGACGCAGTTGGGCGGCGGAGTGCCGAGCGGTTTGAGCACCTTGGCCGCGACGAGCACCGGCACATCATGCGGCTGGCAGTTCAGCACCCACGCGACCTGCTCTGCCGTGAGGCGGGCGGGCAACTCCCCCAGCAGGGACAGAAAGCGTTGTTGATCCTCTTTCACGCATCCTCCTTGACGGAAAGCTCGATCCACGAAACCCAGGTGGGCTTCACCGCTTCGACGACCAGCGGCGGCAGCAGTAGCGGCTTGGCCGTCACCTTCTGTTTGCGGTTGCGGGCGCAATGGCGCTCCCGTTCGTTCAGAGCCGTGAGCCAGGCCGCGTTGACCGATGCCTGACACTCACTGGCCGGGTAGAACTCAGGAAGCTTGATGGCCTCGATGAGCGGGCGCAGCGAATACACCCAGTTCTCGCCGAAGTCCTCGCGCAAGCGTTCCTGGTAGTTCTCGGGCGTGTAGTTGAGCGCCCGGCACAAGGCCCCCAGCTTGGCCCGCCAGTGGGCCGCCCCGGGGCTAACCCATGAAAAGCGCGTGCTGACCCGGTTCGCCCCCTTGGAGTAGCGCACGAGGCGCGCGCGCGCGTCCTCCTTCAAACGCTGGCCGAGGTGTTTGCCGATATACTTCCCCACATACTTGGCCACGCCTTCCGCCGTCCGGCGAATCGGGAGCAACTCCGTTCTCCCAAAGCCATACTTTGGAGCCGTCACCTGCCAGAACAGCCACTCGTTCCGCAGGTAGGCGCTAGCGCTGCGGTATTCCCTGAGCTTCACGGCCTCAAAATCGAACCCCGTGCGGATGTCTTCGGCCATGGGCACCAGAAGGTGATAGTGAATCCGCCCCGAATTCATCCGCTCCACGACAATGATGAACTCGACGTAACGCCGCTTGATGACCCCGGTGATCAGACTGCGCAGGGACTTCTGCGCTGCCTCGTGGGTGACGACGTGCCGGGCAAAGGTGAGGGTCAGGAACCCGATGCGTTCCAAGCCATGGCGCTGGAACAGAAAAAGGACGTTCTGTTCGAGTGCATACGCCGTTTTCTTGTGCCCTGCGGACAGGCCGGAAACCTCCCCCTCTTTTCTCTCCCCATTGCAGTTGATTGTATTTAGACAAGGAAGGGCGGCGGCGGCGCGCGCTCCGCGCGCATCCGCCGCCGCCCCTTCCGGTCGTGCTGGAGTCGAATCGTGCGCACACGGGCCAGGAAGATAGATGGTGTTTTCCGCCTCGCTCCGCTCGTCCCCAGCGGAAAACAGAGGGGAGCCCCCACCTCCTTGGCTTTCACGTCCTTCGTGGGTTTCCCCATGGGCGGCCAGGCCGCTGCCGCTCACTGCTGTTTGAATCTTCATGCTGCGCTAGAACTAGCGCAGATGAATCAGTCAAAAAATGGACGGCAGCAGGGTGCAGGTTTCCTATTTACAGGATTTCCTTGGCCGACCGCGCCCCCGATAGCGCAGGCCGATTCGCCGGCAGAGCTTGGTAATCCGGTCTTTGGAAATGACAACGCCCTGCTTGATGAAGATCGCGGCCAGACACTTGTGAACATCCGCGACGCTATTCAAGCGGGCGAAGGCGCGCCAATAGAAGAAGAGGATTTGAGGAATCTTGTCATCGACTGGCACTTGTGCGGGATCAAGCATCTCCAGCCCACGTTTCAAAGCCTTATGGTATGCCTTGAAAAAGCGCTCCTGTTCGGAAGCTGCCAGCTTGGCAACCAGCGGCATGATTTCCTCAACCACAGCCACCTGCGCATCAATTTCCCGCAAGACCGGTTCGGCCAGACGTGCCTGCTCCGCCCGTCCGAGCTTCTTGGACTTAATGAAGGCATCGATTTCCGCCAGTGTTTTGGGTGGCAAGGATGCCTGACCGGTCAGGAGATGCACCACGACTACGGCTTTAGCGGTCATCGCCCCCAGGAATTTTGGGCAGGTTCCAGAGTCACGGCTCAGCTTGACCCCTGGCAGCAAGGAACGCAGCAAGACCACCCCAAGTTGATTGACCCAAGCAGGGGCGTCGTCCGGCAGAATCGAGTCTGCCATCGACGGCCCGTCGTGTTTCTCCATCACCTTCCAGAGGTCTTGGGTCGAAACGGGTCGGCTCTTGTTGGATGAACGCTTTGTGGGCTTGGACAAATCAGGGAAGCGCTACGGGAAACGAAGGTCTAACGCAAACTTGGTAGTGCAGCCTAACGACCCAAGCTCAGCGACCCGGCGCACGGGACGCAACGATTGCAACCACGACGTTCCCGCCGGGTTAGATGCAGCGCATGGTTAGCCGTCAATCTCTCCATAAAACAAACTGAGTCTTATCCCAAGAATCTGCTCTTGCAAGCACAGCATCTCATCCTCACTGGCGTGCCAAGTCCTGGTCCTGCAAGGCTGCTGGTCAGAGCCGTCAGCGGGACAAGCTTCAGGTTCTCTGCAGCCGTGATGTCGAGTTTCGTGTCGGTGCTTCCACACTTCGGGCAACGTGCCGAAAAAACTCTGAACTTCGGGGGACGCTTCCGTTTTGTGTGTGGCGCACGCATTGACGGCTAACGACCCAAGCTCAGCGACCCGGCGCACGGGACGCAACGATTGCAACCACGACGCTCCCGCCGGGTTCGCTGCAGCGCATGGTTAGCCTGCGTTCTTTCGTATCTTCTCAATCGTCTCCTCCAGTCGTGCTGAGACCTGCTGATTGTGCTCTCGAATCTCTGGATATGCAGCCGTCAAAATCTCGCCTGCCAAATCGAAGCCCTCAGTGCCGCTGTAAAACGTCCAAATCGTCTGGCCGGCTGTGACCTCAACTGCATCAGCGTCTGAGCCGTCATCGCCAGCCAAGAGAGGATGCTTGTAACGCAGTGAGCACCGCAAGCCAGCCAACTCCGCGTGATGCGACGCGCTGCCGTCGCGCTTCCAAGCCGCCCGACCATTGCGAGTGGCATCTCGCAAGAGCTTCAGCAGTTCGAGTTGCTTTTGGTGCATGATGCGCGAAGCAGGCTAACGACCCAAGCTCAGCGACCCGGCGCACGGGACGCAACGCTTGCAACCGCGACGCTCACGCCGGGTTCGCTGCAGCGCATGGTTAGGCCGCGTCATCATTTCCTGCGCGTAATAGTCGGCTCACGCAACCAGTCAAGCACCGCGCCAACCCCAACAATACAGAATGCGGGAAAGACTCCTCTCTCCATCCACCAGTCCGGCGGTTTCTGGACAATCATTGGGAACGTCATAGCGGCGAAAAACGCTGCCATCCCGATGCACGTAACCATCCCCATGTGCGGCTTAAGAACCGTGGTCTTGAAGCCGTAGCTCACTCCCCATCGCATACGGATGCGAGGGACGAAAGCAGCGATGAGAAAATACGCCACAACCAAGAGAATGATAATCGCCGCGATGTCCATGACGCGTAGTGGCCTAACGCCCCAAGCTCAGCGACCCGGCGCACGGGAGGCAACGATTGCAAACGCGACGCTCCCGCCGGGTTCGCTGCAGCGCATGGTTAGGCCATTTAGCGGTAGTAATTGTGTTCATGGCGGAAATAAACGAGATGGCGCAAATGCTCCGGCGGCTGTGGAAAGGGCAATGTGACGATCTGCTCGTCGATGTCCGTAGGGGCTGAGAAATCAGCCATGATCTCAGTGCCGGCCATGCGCGCCAGCTCGAAATCCTCTTCTGTCGCATTCGCGTCGAACACGCAGCGCCATCGTATCGTGTCGCCGTCCTTCTGAATCGATGCTGCCCGCAAGCACGGCGGAACATGGCCCAACAGCGCACGCTGGGCGGAAAGCATCAGGTTGGCGGAATCGTCTGACATAGCCAGAAGGCCTAACGACCCAAGCTCAGCGACCCGGCGCACGAGGGCGCACGATTGCAACCACGGTGCCCATGCCGGGTTCGCTGCAGCGCATGGTTAGGCCGCGTGTATCCAATCATAAACCTCAACATGGTCGTCAAAAATCTGTCCGTAGTTCGGGCCGCGTCCGGGAACATCGTCAGTGCGCAAGCCAGCAAGGTGCGTCGCCTTGTCGGTGGCCCACCCAACCTCGCCGTCGAAAGCGCTGCGGTCGAACATCTCTGAGAAAGACTGTGGCATCGTGAATGTGCCGCGTCGAGCCAGCACCGCGAGCGCCGCGCAAACTGGAACGATAGCGATACCACGCGGGTCGCGCAGCGACTGCACCATCGACTCGATGAATGCCGCTGGTCGCTTGGCCATCGCCAAGCATAGGCCAAGAAGTCGCTCTCTCCACCCGGCGGCGGTAATCATGGCTGCAACAAGCTCGTCGGGTACTGATGGAGCGAGCGCAACCACGGGCGCAATCTCCTGTCGGTAGGTGTCGTCGCGACGAACAGGGTGAATGAGGCAGAGGTATGCGTCCTTTGTCCGCTCGAAGATGTCATTCTCGCTCATGGTGTGAAGTGGCCTAACATTGTATTGGGCTGAAGTTTTGCAGCCTATCTCGGTTGGAGTCTGCGGCAGGTTTATCGTTGCAAGTCCCGCATGTCGAGCCGATTAGCACGCAAGAACTCCGCTGCAAAGCCTACCGCTAAGCCCGCAGGCTCCCTCGAAGCGCGGTTCGACCACAGAGCCCGGCCTGACCGCTGGCCGCTGGCTGGTTGAACCTGCCTCACCACCGCCACCGGAGCGGACACCAAAACGGACACCAAACGAGTTAAAACCGGTATGGTTAGGTTAAGCCGAATAGGTTTGAATTCCCAATGAATTCAGGCATTTTACCCCTGCAACGGCGGGGAATTCTGGCCGATTCCGACCTCCGCCTCCAATCAGACCCCTTGATTTTATGGGGTTTTCTGAGGGAGCGGAGGGAAAGTTTCACCGGAATCTTCACCTAATTGGCAGCCCGTCCAGAATCTGGAACCTGCACGGTCATTGCTCGCCCGCTGCCCGCTGACGCGACAGCCGCCGGCTGCTTCACACTCGCAACCATGGCCGAGGAGTTCGGCTACCGAAGTGTTCTTTGTTCGCGCTATCAAATCATAGCCGAACTCAATCCATGCCCTTGGTTTCTTAAGAAGTTTCCAGTTTGCGCAGGGGCGGACATGGCCCCACTGAACGGGTCCCATAACTTGAGACTAGTTTGTGGGTTGCCCCGCGTAGAACGAGCTGAAGGGCGCAGTTACTTCCCATTCAGCTTTTCCTGCTCCAACGACTTCTTGATGGCTTCGTTGAAGTTCTTTTGAAACTCCTCCGGACTCAGCACGGAATCGGCAACCGTTTGGCGCGCGTATTTTCCGCCTTCCCAGCGCAGGTTGCGGATTTCCCTGCGACCCTGCCATGCCTTGCCGTCCACTTTCACTTTCTGTCCCGCTTGCACCAGTTCACCCTTGGGACTGATGCTGAACTCGGTGACCGCCTGCCAGTTGGCGAGTGAGGCCGTCACTTTCGGATCGGTGGCGAAGAGTTCGTTCAGACTGACAGATACGGGCTGCCAGTCTGGGGAGCCTTTCAGCACTTTGACCGCCGTGTAGTCTACGGCGGGCTTGCCGGGAAAGGTTGCGCCCCAGGCGTTGCAGTTGAAGGTGAGCACGAGCTGGTTGTCCGTCTGGCACTTCACTTCAAAGTGCAGCGTTGCACCGTCTGGGCCGCGCCATTTGGCGTCCTTCAACTTGCGGGTCGTGGCTGTCCACAAGGGCGCATGGGCCCAGTTCAGCAGATACCAGTCGTGCCAGCCGCGCGCGCCGTCGTCGATCAGCCGGTCTGGTTTGTCCGTGGCCTTCACCTTGGCTGCCAGCAATTGCACAGGCCCGGCCGAGAGCACACGCGAGCTGATGGCAAAGGTGTCGCTGTTTGCCTGCCCCGCCTTCTGCGGCCCGGTCCGGTATTGCGCCGGGGTTTCATAGACCACATTCGCGAAGGCGAAGATCGGTTGCTCAAGGTTCATCACCGGGCACACCGCCTCCCATTGCTTGCCAGTCTTCACGGCCTTCGCATCGCGCCAGAAGCGAGTCAGCGCATGCGGATCGAGCGAGTAGTAAATGTCCACGCGCTGCACGGGCTGCGAGTCGTCCGGCGTGACGGTGATCCGCGGTATGCCGTCGGGGGATTTGAGTTCCAGCACCATCTGCGGCGTATGCGGCATCCTAAATGCCGCGCCTTTCAAGTGCTCCTCAAACCACAGGTATTCGGTGATGGCGTGCTCGTCCGTGTGGCGGTGATTCAGGTGCGGCGAAATGCTGAAGCGCACGCGGACATCGGGCACGTTGCGCCAGTTCCACGCCATGTTGTCGATGTGGGCGTGGAAATCGTTCGTGGGCGAGAGCCACAGCACCGGGCAGGTGATGAGCGGGATATACGCGTTGTCGGAAATGCAGGCCAACTCCATGGCGGTGCGCTTCGTTCTGCTGCCTCCGGGCACCACGCCCTCGCTTTCCAAAAGTTCCCCAGAGCCACCGCACGATGGCACCGCCGCTTTGATGCGCTGGTCGATCCC
Organism: uncultured Klebsiella sp.; assembly: GCA_964496695.1. GTDB lineage: Bacteria > Verrucomicrobiota > Verrucomicrobiia > Limisphaerales > SXTU01 > SXTU01. The sequence continues at coordinate 17,774 of CAZCBE010000107.1, read as the reverse complement.
CGCGAGGTTGGTCGTGAGCTTGCCGCCCATGGAATGGCCGTGGGCACCAATGCGCGTCGCGTCCACTTCCGGCTGCTGTTCCAGGAAAGTGATGGCGCGGCGTCCGGCCATCAGCACGAGAAACCAATTGCTGTTCCGGGGCGACTCGACCGGATCGAGCGTGAATGCATCCGGAGTGAGGGAGCCGGCGAAATGGTTCGCCGGGTTGCGCTGCGGCGGATGCGTGGCGTCGAGCCTGCCCCAATCGGTTTGCGGCCCGCTCCAGGTCTCCTGGCCGAGACTCATCTTGTTGCCGCCCCAATTAATCGAGATGCCCGCATACCCGCGCTTGGCGTAAGTCACGACGCTATCGAGCGAGGCCGACTGTCCGCCGCCATGCATCTCGACGAGTGCGGGCAGTTTCGTTCCTCCTTTCGGAAAGGCATAAAACGCCGCGACCCGCGACGGTGCTCCTTTGAAAACGCCGACTTGGTAGCGGACAATCCGGCAGACCACCCCATCCCGCTCCCACTCCTTGAGGACTTCGACCTCGAGCGGTGTAGCCTTGTCGAGCTCAGCAAAGCCCGCCCAAAGCTCGGTGACCGTTTGCGGGACTTCGGCTGCCCGGGCCCGGGACTCAAACAAAGGCAGGGCCAAAGCGGCTCCGGTCGTGCCGAGGAAATGGCGAAGGGTGAAACGCGGTATCATGTCCGTTGATGGTGGCCAGGCTGGGATGGAATAGAATCGAAGGAGCGAGTTCATCGCGCGCCGGCTTTGAGTTCGGCGAAGCGCGCACGCATCTCTTCGAGCGCGGGCTTGGCGGAAGGCTTGGCGACGAGGTCGTTCTCCTCGAACGGGTCGGCCTTGAGGTCGAAGAGTTGCTCGGTTTTGAACTCCGGCCAGACCATGTATTTCATGTCCTTGCGAACGAGGGCTTCGGACGCGGGGATTTTCTTTCCGACAGGCCCGTGTTCGTAGAAGAACTCGCTGCGCCACGCCGGCGGCTGTGCGTCGAGGTAGAGCGGCGCAAGGTTGCGGCCCTGCATTCCGACGGGCGCCTTGAGGCCGACGGCAGCGAGGATGGTCGGGGCCAGGTCCACGTTGAGCGCGAAGTTGTCATCAGTCTGGCCGCGCTTCGCTTTGTCCGTGCGCGGGTCGCGGATGATGAGCGGCACGCGGATGCTTTCCTCGTGCGGATACCATTTGTCGGCCAGGCCGTGCTCGCCGTGGAAGTAGCCGTTGTCGCCGGTGAAGATGACGAGCGTGTTTTCCAACTGGCCGGTCTTGGCGAGTTCCGCCAGCACGCGTCCGCAGGTTGTGTCCACTTCGGTGGCGAGGCGGTAGTAGTTCTTCATCATCGTCTGGTATTTGTCCGGCTCGTCGAAACGCCAGTGCCAGCGGCGGCGGCTTTCGTTTTCCTCGTTGGCGACGAAGGGCGGGAGCTTGCGGAAGGCCTCGTCCGTGGCGGTCTTGGGGAGCGGGATGGTGACGTCCTTGTAGAGTTCCATGCTCTGCGGCTGGGGCAGGTATTGCAGCGGGTTCCCGTCCTCCGCGTGAGTGGCGAAGAAGGCGAGGGTGAGGCAGAAGGGCTTGTCCGTCGGCCGGGTGCGGAGAAACTCGAGTGCATCGTTCTCATTCTTCTGCGTGACATGAATCGGTGTGCCGTCCAGTTCCTTCATCCAATGCCGGCCCATGTAGGAGCGGCCGAAGTCAAAGTTCTCGGCAGGAAACTTTCCGGTGTGCCACTTCCCGACATGACCGACGTAATAGCCGTTGGCGCGCAACAGGCCGGGATAAGTCTCGGCCCACGGGGTGTTGAACGCCGCGAAAGCCTTGTTGCCGTGCCGCGACATCCACTGGCCGGTGAACAGCGACGCACGGCTCACGCCGCAGATGGACGTGGTGACGCAGGCGTGCGTGAAACGCGTGCCCTCGGCGGCAAGCTTGTCGAGCTGCGGCGTTTTGACCACGAGATTGCCCGCGCAGCCAAGCGTGTTGTAACGCCAGTCGTCCGCGTGGAGGACGAGGATGTTCAGCGGCTTCGCGGCGGCCAACAGCGGGGCCAGCGGAGTGAGGAGCAATGAAAGCAGAAGCGGGGCTGGTTTCATGGAGTGGTGATGCTTAAGCGAGTGATGCTACCTTGGAACGTGCCTTTGCCCGTGTAGGCGGCGACGGGTTTGCCGTTGTCGTGGCCAAGGCAGAAGTCTTCCTGAGGCTGGCGCGCGAGGAGTTTCGCGGCCTTGCCCGTGATGCCGGGCTGGTCGCCAACTTTGAGTGTCATGGAGCCATCGGCGGCGAGTGTGGCGGTGATGGATGCACTGCCGGGGAACTCGCCGGGCGCGGTGATTTCCGTGAACGCTGCGTCAGCTCCCGTGCGGACAAAAAAGGCGACGCGGCCGGCCTTCAGGTGCAGCGTGTAGCCCGTCGCCAGCCCGCCGTGCGCGACGATGATGGCGTCACGCTGTGCGGTCTCGACGGTGCAGGAGATGGTGAAGGGCTGGCCGCCGACTTGCGGGGCGTGCGCGGAGTCGAGCGCGTCGCCGGGCTTCAAGGTGGCGAGGCTCGCAGACTTGGCAGGCGTCGTGGCCTTCGCTTCCTGCTTCGCCAGCTTCCCGCGCGGTGCACCGTCTTCGGTGGGGTAGAGCGTCTTTGGATTCTCCACCACACCGGCGGGGCGGCGAGCCGTGGGTTCCTTGCCACCAATCTCTGCGCCCATCTTGTCCGCGAGCGACTGTAGCCGTGCGACGACCTCGGGATGCTTCGCCGCGAGATTGGTCTGCTCGCCGATTTCTTGATCCAGGTGGTAAAGGCGCGGGGCTTTGCCGCTGGCGTCGGCGGTCGCGCCCTTGCCCATCGTCTCGGCTTGCGCGGCGATGGCGAGTTTCCACGGGCCTTGGCGCACCGCCTGGAGATTGTAGCCGGCGAAGTAGTAGTGGGCCTCGCGTTGCGACTCCCTCGACTTGCCGAAGAGCAACGGTGAGAGGTCGCGCCCGTCAATCACCGGCTGCGCGGGCACCGTGCCGCCCGCGAGTGCGACCGCTGTGGGCAGCAAATCAATCGTCCCCGCGACGGCATCGCACACGCTGCCGGGCGCGATTTTTCCCGGCCACCACGCGATCGTCGGCACGCGCACGCCGCCTTCCCACGTGCTGCCCTTGCCGCCGCGCAACGGCCCCGCGCTGCCGCCGTCCGCGCCCTTGATGAGCCACGGGCCGTTGTCGCTGGTGAAGACCACGAGCGTGCGCTCGGCAAGCTTCAGTTCGCGCAACGTGTCGAGCACGCGCCCGACACTCCAGTCCACTTCCTCCACCCAGTCGCCGAATCGGCCATTGGCAGATTTGCCCGCGAATGCCGCGCCCGGATAGATGGGCGTGTGCACCGCGTTGTGCGGGAGGTAGAGCAGGAAGGGCTTCTCCCGATTCGTGCGGATGAACCCGACCGCCTCGTCCGTGTAGCGCTCGACGATGCGGGTCTGCTGCTCGTCGGTCAGCAGCTCGGCCACTTTGTCATCGCGCAGCAACGGCACCACGCGCTGGCCCGTCGGCGTGGACTTCTTCTGCATGTCGTTCGAGTAGGGGATGCCGAAGTAGCGGTCGAAGCCCTGGCGCGTGGGCAGAAACTCCGGCTGGTCGCCGACGTGCCACTTGCCGATGCACATGGTGGCATAGCCTCGTTCCTTCAGCCGCTCGGCGATGGTGTGCTCCGCCGGGTTCAGCCCGTTCGCGTGGCCGGGGAAATACACGCCCGGCACCGACACGCGCGCGCCGTAGCAGCCCGTGAGCAACTGCGCCCGCGACACCGAGCAGACCGGTGCGGCGTAAAAGCTGGTGAGCTTCATCCCCTCGCGCGCCATGCGGTCGAGGTTCGGCGTGCGCTGCTTCGTCGCGCCGAACGGCCCGATGTCGCCATAGCCCATGTCGTCGATGAAGATGATGACGATGTTGGGCTTCGTCTCCGCCTGCGCGCTGACAAGCAGGCCGAGGGTGATAAGCAGGGAGAACAATGCCTTCATGGAGCCTGTTTCTTCTTTGCCTTGTTAGGTGCGGCCGTGGCCGGTTTCTTGTTTGGGTCGAAATCGGGATTGGGCGTGGGCATCAGTGCGCCGACTTCCTTGCGCCAGGCGATGAGCTTGGCGTGCAGCTCCTTTACCCGGTCGGGCTGCTGCGCGGCGCGGTTGGTCTTTTCGCCGAGGTCCTGCGGGATGTTGTAGAGCTCCAGTGCGCCGTCTTCATACCACTCGATGAGTTTCCAGTCGCCGTCGCGGATGACGCCGTTGGGCGCGCCGCCTTGGTTGGCATAGTGCGGGTAGTGCCAGAAGAGCGGCTTTCCTCGCTGCATCGTTTCGCCCTGGAGCAACGGCACGAAGCTCACGCCGTCGAGATGCTGCTCCGGTTTGGGCGGCAGGCCCGCGAGCTGGAGCAGTGTGGGGTAAAAGTCCGTGCTGATGACGGGCGAATCGCAAGTCGTGCCGGGCTTCGTCACGCCGGGCGCGACGACAATCATCGGCTCCCGCACGCCGCCTTCGTAAGGCCAGCCTTTGCCGGCGCGCAATGGGAGGTTCGACGTGGGGTGTCCTTCCGCCGTGGCGAGACCGCCGTTGTCCGACATGAAGACCACGATGGTTCTCTCCGTGAGCCCGTGCTTCTCGAGCGCGGCGAGCACGCGCCCGACGCCCGCGTCGAACTGCTCCAGCATCGCGGCATACACGGGATTGTTTTGCACAAGTCGCACTGGGTTCGCGCGCTCCTGGCCCCACGCGTCGGCGGGCGCTTGCTTCGCCTTCTCCTGCCACTTCGCCACGAGGTCCGCGCGCGCACCAATGGGCACGTGCGGCGCATTGAAGGGCAGGTAGGCGAAGAAGGGGCGGCCCTTGTTCTGCTCAATGAACTGGACCGCCTCCTGCGTGATGAGGTCGGTGCGCTTCGGGTCGCTCTTCGGGTCAAACGCGCCGGCTTCGGCCTTCGCCTCGGGCGACTTCGCCGCGCGCTTCGGCCCGGTGTCGCCACTTGGCTCGGCGGTGAATCCTTGGTCCTTGGGCAGGAAACCCGCGCCGCCGAGGTGCCATTTGCCCGCGAAGAACGTCGCGTAGCCCGCGTCCCGCAACGACTCCGCGATGGTCACTTCGGCGAGCGGCAACTGACTGGCGTTGGGCGCGGGCAGGAGTTTGCCGGTGCGTCCGCCGGGGATGAAGTTCGTGATGCCGAAGCGCGGCGGATACTTCCCCGTCATGATGCTCCCGCGCGTCGGCGAGCACACGCTGCACGCGGCGTAGGCCTGCGTGAACTTCATCCCACGCCGGGCCAGTGCATTGATGTTGGGCGTCTCGTAAAAGGTCTTCGGGTTGAACGCCCCGATGTCCATCTGCCCGAGGTCGTCGGCGAGGATGAAGAGGATGTTGGGCTTGGCCGCACGCGCCGTGTCGGCGGCGGGCAATGTGATGGGCGCGGCCAGCAACAGCGCGGTGAGGAGGAAAATTGGTTTCATGGGATGATTCATAAATGACTTCTAGCTTCACCGAAACACCGCGCTCTTCGGGTCACCGGCGGAGAGGAGGAAAGCGAGGAGGTCGAGGACTTCGCTCGGGTTCATGCCGTTGAGCAGGCCCTCGGGCATCAGGGACACGGGCGAGGGTTTGCGGCTTTTGAGGTCGGTCAGTTTGACTTCGGTGGTGTCGCCGGGCGCGAAGGCGTTGGCGGCGACGAGGAGCTTGCCAGTCTCCTCGGCGGTCACGCGGCCGGTGACGGTGGTGCCGTCTTTCAGCGTGAGGATGCTGCTCTCGTATTGGTCGGAGATGACTTTGCTCGGTTCGACGAGGTTCTCGATGAGGTCGCGCAAGGTGTAGCGGCTGCCGCTGCCGGTGAGGTCGGGGCCGACCCCGCCGCCTTCGTTGCCGAAGCGGTGGCAGCTCACGCACGCGGCGGCGATGAACAACTCGCGTCCGCGCGCGAAGTTGCGCTGGCGCAGCCCGTCCTTGGCGAAGGCGAGGATGTCGTCGGTGGTGTAGTTGCGGCCCGGGCCGACGGGCGGCTTCACGTTCTCGGCCACGGCGGGCGGCTCGAACTTCGACAGCGCCTCCAGCGTTTTCCGCTCGGCGGCGTCGGGCACGCGGGTGAGCGCATCAGCTCGGATTTGATCGAGGAAGCCGCGGAACTGGTTGCCGCCTTGCCAGCGGGCGGTCTGCGAGAACCAACTGAAGAAGGTCCGCCGCAGCTCGGGCGTCCAGCCGGTCTGCGCGATGCGCAACCCGTAAGCGTAGGCGATTTGCTGGACGCTTGGGCGGCTCGCGCCCGTGTGCAGGAACTTGGGGCCGTAACGGTCGTTGCGGGCCATGCGCTCCTCGGACAACCACGACACCGGCTCGTCGCGCGCGTAGGTCATCAGCCGCAGCGTCTTCGCCACCGCGCTCGGCGCGCCAAGGGCCACGAGCGTGTGGGACAACTCGCGGTTGAGGTCGTTGGACTTCGCCGGAAAGAGCGCGTCGAGGCGCGCGATGGTCTTGGCGAGACTGTCGCCCGTGGGCACGCCGCTGCGCGCGAGGGTGATTTCGTAGGCGCGGACGAGAGCGAGCTGTTGCGGGGCGGTAAGCTGGGCGAAGTCGAGGCCGTTGAGCAGCGCGAGCAAATCGTTCTGCCGCTCCTTGCCTCCCATGCGCGCGAGCGCGACGGCGGATTCCAGCACGGCCCAAGGCTCCTTCTGTTTCAAGGCGCGGTCGGCCCACAGCCTCGCGGGTTGCCGCTCGATGGCGACGCGCGCGGCGTAGCGCACGAGGCGGTCGGGGTGGCCGAGGTGCGGCCAGGCTTTCTCGATGGCCTCGGGGCCGGTGCCTTGGTCGTGCAGGCGTTCGAGTTCGACACGCAGCCTGTGCTCGGGCGTCTCGACGGGCGGCGCGGCGGGCGCGCTGCTTTCCTCGCCCACATAGGTCACGCGATAGACGGCGGACTGCGTGCGACGGCCGCCGATGGCGAAATACATCGCGCCGTCCTTGCCGATGACGGCATCGGTGAGCGGCAGCGGTTTGCCGGTGATGAACTCCTCCAGCTTGCCGGAGTAGCCCGCGCCCTCGGGCGTGAGATGCACGGCGTAGAGCGTGCCGTAGGTCCAGTCACACGCGAAGATGGCGTGCTGATACTTCGCGGGGAACTTCGCGCCCTTGCCCGCGACCACGCCCGTGGGCGAGCCGGGGCCGACGTTGATGACCGGCGGCACGATGTCCGGGCAGTAGGCCATGAGCTTGCCGGAGGATTCGCGGAAGCCGTAATCACCGCCGCTCACGAGGTGGTAAATGCGCGTGGGCCGATACCACGGCGTGCCCGCGTCCCACTCCATGTCGCTGTCGTAGGTGAAGAGGTCGCCGAGCGCGTTGAAGGCGATGTCGAAGTGGTTGCGCAGCCCGGCGACGACCATTTCGAGGCGCTTGCCATCGGGCGAAACCTTGCAGGTGAAGGCCTGCGGCTCGGTGTCGGAGAACGTGGCTCCGCGCCCGAAACGCGGCACGACCTGGTCATCCGCGAAGGGCCGCGAACCGCGCGTGTGCTCCAGCGGCTCGGGCTGGACCGTGCTGTTGCCGCTCGCGATGTAAATGCTCTGCCCATCGGGCGAGAGCGTGAGCGAGTGGTTGCCGTGTTCGCCGCGCCCCTTGATTTCGCGCAGCAGGGTTTTCTCATCGAACTGCCCGGTGCCCTTCGTGTCGCGCAACCGCCACAGGCCGGCGGTGTGCGGCTGCTCGTTCACCATCACATACAGGCTGCCGAACGCGTAAAGCAGGCCGTGCGCGCCGCCGATGTCAGCGGCGAGCTTCTCGACCTTCGCGGCCCCCTGGCTGCCGATGGCCGGAGCGGTCAGGCGGTAAAGCCCGCCATACTGGTCGCACGCGATGAGCCGGCCCAGGTCGTCCACGGTGAGGCTGACCCACGAGCCTTCGTCGGCGCGGGCGACCTTGTGAATCAACTCCACTTGAAATCCGGCGGGCACGCGAAGGTCCACCGGCTGCGTGACCTCGCCCGAAGTTGTCGCCGCTGCTTTGGGTTGTCCCTTGGCCGCCGCCTTGCCCGGCGCGGTCGCGATTCCACCTTTGGTGAATACCTCGCCCCACGGCCGGGCGCCATATTCCGCCACCACCTTCGCCGGCTTCCAATTCTCCGCGCCCGGCGACGCCGCCGACCACGAGGCGTCCGTCAAGATGACGCGCTCCGTCCCGTCCGCGAGGTGCAGCGTGAGCGACGCGATGAACGCCGCCGCGCCGCCTTTGTTCGTGGCCTCGGCGAGCAACTCGTTGCGGCCCGCGCGCAGGCGTTTGAGCACGTCCGCCTGCGTCGGCGCCTGCCAGTCGGGATTGTTCAACACGGGCTCGCCGTTGAGGAAAACCTTCGCGCCATTGTCACAGGTCACGCGCAGGACAGCCTCCTTCACGACGGCGTTGCCCAGGTCAAAATCCTTCTTCAACCGCGCGCCGTCGCCGGGCGAGGGTGCGTCACGCCACAGCCATTTCCAACCGCCCGCAGCGGCGGCGGGGCTGGGTGCGGCTTCGGTCTTGGGCGCGCTGGGCGGAGGCGGCTTGGGGGCCTCGGGCTTCGGAGTTTCCGCCTTGGGCGTCTGCTTCGCCTTGGCCTTCGGCACACCCTTCGCTTTCTCCGCCGGAGCGGCCCCGGCGGGCAACGCGGCCTTGTCGAACGCCACCACACCGCCATCGGGCAGTTCCTTGAGCAGCACATCCTTGATTTGGACCTTCATCGCCGGGCCGCGATGGATTTGAAACGCGAGAATCCCCGCGAGCGAACGCCGCGCCTCCTCGTGGTCCACCAGCTCCATCGTGACCTGGCCGTCGAGTTTGTGAACGAGCCGGTTTCCCTGCGCGAGGACCGTGTATTCGTGCCACTCGGCGACGTCCACCTTCACCGGCTCGCGCTGCGCGACCACCCAGCGCTTGCCCTCGGGGTCAATCACCACGCTCTGGCCATTCTGCCCGAGGATGCCGCCGGCCTTTTCGCCAAAGAGCATGGAGTTGTTCGCCGGCGCGGGGTGAATGTCGCACTGGTAGCCGCCGACCGACCACTTGCCGACCCCGGGGAGTTCCTTGCTGCGATACTGGATGCCGGTGTTGTTCCCCGCCTGCTTCACCTTCGCGCGCAGCTCAAAGTTCTTCACCACGCCGCCGCGCCAGATGAGAAACTGATTGTAAGCCAACTGCTCCGGCCCCGTCGTGGTGCCGACGATGCAGCCATCCTCGACCTTCCACAGCGCCGGATTGCCATCCCAGCCGGCGAGGTCCTTGCCATTGAACAGCGGTTTGAACCCCGGCTCCGCTGCGTGGGACTGAGCAGCGAATAGCGTGACGAGGGAAACGAGCAGCAGGAGGGGCTTCATGGTGACAACGGTGGCTTCACGCAGTGAGGGCATCGGCATGGATGGACAAGGACGGTAATTCAAGCGGCCGGTTACAGCGCTCGGCGCACGGTGCCTTCATGGTGCCTCATACCGATGCCGCCAGTGAAATGCAAACAAGGTGCCGCACCGCGCGGCCTCTCCCTTCCTCGGAGGAGGGGAGAAGGTGGCCGCAGGCCGGATGAGGGGTGGGGCCGCCAACGCCGACGCACGCAACCCCTCACCCCGGCCCTCTCCCCTCATCCGATGAAGGGAGAGGGAGAAGGGGCGCGTCGAGGTGCGATTGCAGACAGCCATGCTCAACTTCTACTTGTAGGCCGACACTGGCTTCGGGACGACGCCAATCTCCTTGTAGTTGAAACCGCTCTTGAGCGGCTTGTAGCTGCCGACGATGTCAACGCTGCGGGTGGGAGTGATGGCGGATTCCATACCCAGGCCCCAGTAGGCAGCGTTGATGATGAGGCGGCGCAGGCCGGGGTTTTCGAGGTCGGTGCCGCTGCCCATGGTGGATTGAAAAACGCGGGCGCTCTTGCCTTCGCTGGTCTGCCAGTGCTTGAACCATGCCACGGGGAGCGGCTCCAGTTTCAGATTCGGCGGATCGTCAGGCTTCCGGCCCATGAGGGGCTGGCCCCAGACCAGCGCGGTGCAGTTCGTCGGCAGGCTGGTTCCCTCCTTGTAGGTCCGGTAAACGTCGGAGTTGCCCCAGATGTCGCTCACACCTCGGAGGATGGGATGCTCCTTCTGCTCCGGAACAATGGTGCCGCGCGTGGAGTCGGCCTGCCATCGGCCGTGATGGCCCATGAAACTTCCGCCCAGCACATCCTCGCCCCAGCGGACCTGCTTGCCATTGATCTTGTAGGGCAACGCGGCGTGGAAGCCGTGGTTGCCAGTCCGGAGGGAGATGATGGGTTTGCCGGAATCGACATACTTCACGATGAGTTCGCGCTCCGCCATCGGAAGCGTCAGCAGGCGAGGGAAGAAGATGACCAGGTCGGCCTTTGCGAGCTGCTCCAAGCCGGGGATGTGGTGCTCTTTGAACTCTTTCCCCTTCTCGGGGTAAACCGGCATCGTCGGATCGACTTCCCCCTTGTCGTTCACGGCGAAGAGCACGGTGCAATCAAAGCCATGATGCGTGCTAAGAATCTTCGCCATCATCGGCATGGACTGCTCGCTGCGATACTCCTGGTCAGCGGCGATCAGGACGATGCGCTTGCCCTTGCCGGGGCCGCCGCCGCCGGGGTAGGTCAGCCACTGCTCGGCGTCAGCGGCGTGGGCCAAACCGCCGGACAAGGTGAGGGCGATGGAACAGAGGAGGAGGTGAAGTAGCTTGGGCATGTGCGGGCTTGGCGTGGCGGCCTAGTTCTTCGGAATCTCGTTCACCGTGTAGTAGGCCTTCGTGTGGAGCAGACGCTGGCCGTCCGGGGCGGTGATTTTGGCGAGGTCGAAGTCGTGGATGTGGTCTTCCGTGATGCTCTCCAGATAGACCATCACCGAAAGTCCATCGGCGGCGGGGACGGCCCGGGTCACGCGCGCGGTCGTCTGGTCCACCTCGGGACTGCCGTAAGCGCCGTGGTAGATGTGGGTGTAGGTGGTGATGGTGTAGGACTCGGCCCTGGCGGCAACCTGCTTGTCCACGGGCTTGGTGAAGGTGATCAGGAAGCCGTCTTTCTTGATGTTGATCTCCTTGATCTCGAAGGGCACGACGCCGTTCCAGTCAATGCGCTGAAGGGCAAACGGCTCCATCCCGCGCACAGGCCACTGGCGGCTCGTGGTGAATCCGCCGGCGACGAGCTGGCCCTTGGGCGAGAACTCCACGTTCATGATCCCGGTGGCCAGGCCTTCGCGGAACGGATAACACGCGCCCTGCCACACGCCGTTAATCTGCTCGGTCGTCGCGCGCAGGATCAGGCTCTGCGTGTAGTCGCCGAGGAAAAGCTGGTTGTCGAACGGACCGAATTTGCCGCCGGTTTGATTGAGGCGGAAACCGGAAATCGAGCGGCCCATCTTGATGTAGGGAAATTTGATGACCGGCGGCACGAGCTCCTTGATGCGCTTCTTCTCCACGCCCATGCGTGAGTTCGTGTTGGGCTTCAGCTCAGGCGCTTTCACGCCGGGCGCGAAGGGATACCAGTTGTAACTCGCGGGATGGCCGAGGAAGCCGCCCTCCTTGAGGTGCTTCAGCGAACAGCAGCCGTTCCACGGCCCCTGGCTCTCGATTGCGAACATCGCGCCCTGCGCGTTTGCGCCCACGCCGCCCGGGCTGCGCAGGCCGCTGCACACGGGAATCATCTTCCCGGTCGGCGTCACCTTCACCGCCCAACCGCGGAACAGGTTGTGCGATTCATACGAACCGCTCAGACCCAGCGCCACCCAGATGTTGCCGTCGGGGTCGTGCTTGGAGCCGAAGGCGAACTCGTGCCCCTCGGCGTAGCCCCAGTTGCTCGTGAGCGTGTCGTAACGGTCGGCGACACCATCGCCATCGGTGTCCGCGATGCGCGCAACTTCGCCCCACGTTGTGGCCGTCATCGCGCCATTCCTCCACGCGAGGGAGAAGATTTCGTCCTGACCGCTGGCGAACAGGTGATACTCGGGCTTGGGCGGCGACTCAAACGCGCCGGTAATGAAGTAAATGTCTCCCCGCCGCGTGCCCACCGCGAGCCGGCCGTCCGGCAGGATTTCCAGTCCGCCCGGGCGCATCGGGACACCGGTCGGGATGGAGATGTTGACGATGGGATAATACTTCGCCTCCTCCGCAGCGGTGCCCCACATGGCTCCGAGGTCTTCCTGTGCGCGAAGGAGCGGAGCGGTCGCCAAGGTCAAAACGGCCAGGAGGTAACGCAGGCTTGCCATGGGTAGTGCTAGGGTTTCTTCAACGCTTCAGTGCTGGCCGCCATCCCAAGCTGGTCGAAGAGGAACGCGAAGACATCGGCCTTCTGCGCGATTCGTTCGGTGAGGGCGGTGCCCATTCCATGGCCGGAGGCGGAACTGAGCCGGACGAGAATCGGGTGCCCGGAGGCAGTGGCGGCTTGCAGCCGTGCGGTCATCTTGCGGGAGTTCGCGGGGTTGACGCGGCCGTCGGTCTCGCCGGCGAGGAAGAAGACAGCGGGGTATTTCGTGCCGTCAGTGACGTTGTGAAACGGCGAGTAGGCGTGGAGCGCGCGGAACTGCGCGGGGTCCTTTACCGTGCCGAACTCGGTGACGTTGAAGGCACCGTTCGGGTCGAGTTCCACACGGAGCATGTCGTAGATGCCAACGTGCGCGACCACGGCGCGGGCGAGCCCGGGGTGCTGCGTGAGGAACGCGCCCATGAGCAGGCCGCCGTTGCTGCCGCCTTCGACAGCGAGTTTGTCGGGGCGTGTGTAGCCGCGCGTGACGAGGTGTTTCGCGCAGGCGGCGAAGTCGTCGAACACGTTCTGCTTCTTGGTGAGGTTGCCCGCGAGGTGCCAGTCCTCGCCGTATTCGCCGCCGCCACGGATGTTGGCAATGACGTAGATGCCGCCCCGGTCGAACCACAGGCGCTGCTCGAAATTGAACCCCGGCCTCATGCTGTGGCCGTAGCCGCCGTAGGCGTAGAGGAGCGTGGGGTTGTTGCCATCGAGCTTGGTGCCTTTGCGGCGCAGGATGTTGACGGGAACTTTGGTGCCGTCCTTGCTGACGGCGAACTCGCGCACCGCCTCGATGTCGCCCAAGTCCACGGGCGAGGTGTTGAAAAGCGCGGTCCGCTTCACGGTCCCGACGGCAGGGTCGTAGAGCATCCAAGCGGCGGGCGCGACGTAACTGGTCTGGCGAAACAGGATGTGGTCATCCACAGCGATAAGCCCGCCCACGCCGGATGCTTCGGGCAGCGGCAGGATGCGTTCGCTTTTTCCATCGAGACCGAACTGCCGGATGCGAGACGGCCCGCCGATGAGGTCGCTAACGAAGAGGAACTTCGCCGTGAGCGTGATGCCTTCGATGACGGCCTCGCTCTCCGGGACGATGACTGCGGCGTCGCGCAAGTGGCCAGCGATGGGCAGGCGCAGAACTTTTCCGCGCGGAGCGTCTTTCACCGAGCGGAGATAAAGCATCGCGCCATCGTGGCTAAACTCCACTTCCTTGATGCCGTCTTCGTGCCGCGTGATTTGCCGCCACGCCGCACCGGCCTTCGTCTCGCGGACATGGTGGGCGAACTCGCCGCCGTCGCCATTCGCCACCGTGGCCAGCAGCCACCTGCCATCATGCGAAGTGGCCAGATGAATCTCCGCGATGCGCGGAAAGTCACGGCCGGCAGAGTAGGTGTCTTGGCTCTCCGGGGTGCCGAGCTGGTGGAAATAAATCTGCTGAAAGAAGTTCAGGTCGGCCTCGGGTCGCTCGCCCTTGTGGGGATAGCGGGTGTAGAAAACCGCTGAGCTGTCAGGCGTCCACGCCGCGCTGCCGCCGCCGGTGGGGTATTGCACGCGGGCGATGCGGTCGGGCAGACGCTCGCCAGTTTCGGTGCGGTAGAAATGCAGCGTGCCTTCCTCGCTGCCGTGCTCGGAGAGGCAGACAGCGATCAGTTTTCCGTCGGGCGAGGGCACAAACCAATCCATCGCGACCTGCCCCTTCGGCTCGATCTCGTTCGGATCGAGCACGACTTTTTCCGACGCCAGATCAGTTGCCGAAGCGAGGCTGACGAGCAGCCGCTGCTGCTTCGGCGGCTGAAACTTCAGTGCGAACAGCCGCCCCGGGCGGGACACGATCCCGCTGTGTGACGGCGTGTCTTTCGCATAGAGGGCCGTGAGCTTCGCCTCGATGCCCGCGCGGTCGGGCCGCGCATCCAGCCAGGCGCGCGCGTGCTGGTTCTGCGCCGCCGTCCACGCCTTCACCGCCGGCGAACCGGTTTCCTCCAGCCAGCGGTAATCATCCACGACCTTCACGCCGTGATGCTCATCGGTGACGGGTTTCTTCTCGGTCGGCGGAACGGCGGCGGCGAGGGACATGGTGGCAGTGAGTGAGGTAACGAGCAGCAGCCGCAAGCGAGTGCGGCGGCAGAGACTGCGGAGCAAACTGCGCGACTGCGGGAAGGACGCGCAAATCGCTGGCAGGAAATTCAGGCGGCTCACCATTGGTATTCCAGAGTGAGGGTGGAGCGGCCCTTGGGCAGCGTCAGGGGAATCAGCACTTCACCCGCGTTGCCTTCGCGCACGATTCCCTTGTGCTCGCTGGTGATGCTCAGTTGCAGCGGAGCAATGCTGAAGCTGCGCTCCGACTGCGCGGCAACGCCTTTGCCAGCAGCCGCACGGAAGTAAAAGGGCGTTTGCTCAGTCGCGGTCTCGAACCGGAGCGTGCGTTTGAAGTAAGCCTTGCCGTCCTTGGTGCGCGCGTCCTCGAAGTAGTCCTGCACCGCGATGTCGCCGTAGTGGTAGAGGAACGTCGGCCTGCGCGCGGCATCCAGATGATAGCCGCGGAACTGGTAGCCATGGTCCTGCGGGAACGCATAGCTGGTCTTCCCCTTGTAAGGCCAGTTGTCCTCCAGGGACTTCAGGCGATGGAACGGAATGCCCGGCGGAAACGCGATTTGATCGGTGCCACGCGGGCGAAAAGAGCCTAGATCTACGTTCGCGAACTCGCCTTTCCAGAGCTGGCGCAACGCCATCTCTTCCGAATCGAAGGCGAGGCTGATGCGCTCGGGATAGCCCACGCCGATCCCGCGATAGCCAATCGAGCTGCGTCCTCGGCAGACCTCCGTCACATCGCCCACGCGCAGTTCGTTGGATTCGCGGGACAAGCCCGCCGGCTTCTTCACCCGGACGCCGTCCGAGAGATAGGCCCACAAGGCCTCAATTTGCTGCGCGGCATCGCCGCCGAGCAGGTTCGGGCGGACAGACTTACCGTCGGGCCAGTAGCTGGGCATGATCACCGAAGGGTGAAAGCGCGCGGGCTGCCGCAGATAGAGATGGAACCAGTTCTTCTGGAGCCGCTCCGTCACATACACGAGGTCCAGCGCGCTCATCTCGCCCGATTTCTGTCCGTTGAATTCATGGCAGACGATGCAACTGAGGCCGGTGAGACCGATCATCTCGTGACCAGCGGCCTTGAACTCCTGAAGGCTGGCGGGCTTGGGAATCGGAGTTGCCTCCAACTTATCCACTTTGCCGAACAGCTCCACGAGATGACCGACCTGTGCGTCGCCGAACTGCGGCATGGCGGCATCCACGTAGCCGCGCTGCCGCTTCCCGCGCAGCAGGACCTCGGCGATCCACTCGGGCTGCAACTTCGCCCCGACATGAGTCAGTGGCGGCGGCAGGCGGCCTTGATCGCCAAGGCCGGGCTGCGTCCCGGTGAAGAGCGCGTTGCGCTCCGGCGAGATTCCGCCAAGGCCGGTGCGCTCGTGACAGGCGATGCAATTGAACGTGGCGAGGGTCTTGTTGATCTGCTGCTGGTCATTGAGCGGCGGCTTCTCCGCGATGGGCAGGGCCTTCGCAATCCATCCGCGCTGCTCCGCACTCAGGTCGAAGCGCGGCCACGGGCCGGCGGCTTCGCTCAAGCATCCCCGGCTCGGATTGAGCTTGGCGAACGCGGTGGCGGGCTTGGCCGGCACGCGAAGGTCATCGTGGCAATTCGCGCAGCCGAATTTGCTGAAGTGTTCGCGCCCGCGCGCGGCAAGTGCGGCATCCACCTTGAGCGGTTCAAAGGCCGGAATGGGTTCGTTGGAGATGGACAGCATCGCCGAAGGAATCGGTCCCCGCGCAAACTGCGGCCCCGCCATTTCGAGCGCGAGCCTGGGCTCCCGCCCGGTGTGAAAATAGGTGAGCTGAAGCTTGCGCCAACCCGCCGCCAGTTCCGCCGAGCCTTCGAGTTGCTTCACGCCGCGTCGGTCGCTGGGCTCCTGCTGGATGACCTGCTTTCCATCGAGCGTCAGCGAACCGCCGTTCATCTTCAGATGAAAGGTGTAGCGCCCCGGCTTCGCGAGATTGATCCAGCCGTCGTATTTGATCGCCGAGTGCTGCTGGGGCTTGCCCAGACTCTCCAGGTCAAAATCCTTCACCTGCCCGGCGCGTTCCGCCTTTACCTTGTCGCTGTCGAGCCCCTCCCACACGTCGCCGCGATACAGCGTGTAAGCCAGGGAGCCGGGCACCCGCGTGTCCTGGAGGAGGTAGTGGGCGATGCGGTCCATGTCCTGACCCGACAGGCGCAGGTCCGGCATGCGTCCCGAGGGCCGGCTGGCGTGCGGCTGGCGCAGGAAATTTACCAAGCTCTTGAAACTGTATTTCTTCTCCAACGGCCCCAGCGGGACGGACGTCTTGGCGAGCAGCTCCGCGCCCTGGCCATCACGCGGCGAATGGCAGACCGCGCACCCGCGCGAATGAAAGAGGCGTTTCCCGTGCTGCGCGGCCACCGCGTCGGGCGGCTGCGGGGCGAAATCGTTCCTTTTCAGTGACAGCAAAAAGTGCGTGAGCGCCGTCGCCGTCTGCCGCCGCTCCTCCGCGCCCAATGGCGACAACACGTCCGGCATCGTCGTGCCGGGTTTGGTCCCGTGCGGCTCGCGGATGAATGCTTCGAGATAGGCCGGATTCACGCGCGAGCCAACCTCGGCGAGCCGCGGGGCTTTCTTCGAGCGAGTTGTCAGCGACGCCTCGCCCGTGTGGCAAACGATGCAATTTAGTTCCTCGATCAGCACCAGCCCCTTGAGTTCCGGGGCGAGTTGGCTGGATGCCATTCCGGGAACGCTCACCTCGGCGAACCCCGCCAGGCCGGTGCTGAGTAGCGCCATGGCTCCCATGGCGAACCACGAGCCGAGCATCCACGAGCCGGGAGATTGTTTCCTGCTCACCGTCGCTCGACTGCGTGGCTTCAGGGGCTTCGGTGATGGTTCGGTTTGCATCGGGTTCAACGGCAGCGATTCTCAACTTCGCAACCTTCGGTGCAACAGGTTTTCACTCCCACCGGACTCGCCTTTCGCAATCGACCACGCGAACGGGATTTCAAGTAGGCCTGCGCCAGTCCCTGATGCTCTGGGCTCAGCGGAGCAGTGAGTGGCTTTGGGGCGCATCTTGACACTGCCCCCGCGCTCCGGGGGCAGTGCGCGGATGCGCCCGTGGCTTTGGGGTTCTTGGAATGAGGATGGCGTTCATTTGCGTTTGGGTTGATGGTTGAGAGGAACGTGGTCAGGTCGAAGCAAACTGGCTGGGTTGACAGTCTGCCCGTTCTTGCCAGCCTGCCCCACAGCATGGCCAGCCAGTTGTCGGAGTGCATTGCGGCGTTTGGCAGCGGGTGCGGGGCGCATGTGGTGCCGTGGACCGACTGCCATCCGAAGCGGCCCGTGCCGGCCATCATCTTCCACGGCACGGCGGACACCATCGCCCCCTATCACGGCAAGTTCATCCTGCCCGACCTTCGCGGGCGCATCTGGACACTGCCCCCGAGAGCCGACGGAGCGCGGGTCTGTGACCCGC
>CAZCBE010000106.1:0-26479 GCA_964496695.1 uncultured Klebsiella sp. | reverse complement strand
CATTTTCCAGTGTTCACCCAACGGTATTTCCGAACACCCTCTGAAAGGGTCGAACTCATCGGATGGCGTTGCGTTCAACCCCTTCCGGGGTTGGGCCCCACGTCTCGCTCACCGTGGGTTTCACCCACGGCTATTCATGTGACACCCCTCCGGGGTGATTGCAGGTCGCGCCTGCACCCCGGCAAGAAACTGAGATACGCCTTGGGGCGGGGCGCAGATCATGCCAACTGGGGGAATGGTTAGGTGAAACGGGACGCGCTGGAGTTCGTTGCCGTTCTCCCCTGAACCGGGAGTCCAAGGGAGAGCAGGATTGCGATCAGGCCGGAACGATGCTGTTGAAAATGGAGCGTTGCGCTTCAACGCAGAGACGCAGAGGACGCAAAGCTGCGCAGAGAAAAGACCGGCGAAGGCCACCGCAAGGTGGATGTGAGGGGCTGGCCCAAACTCTGCGTTCCTCCGCGTTCTCGGCGTCGCTGCGTTAGAGCAAACGCCAGCGTCAACTACATCGTCCCGGATAAGATTAAGGATCACGAGTATGAGAGGGGCAAGGGGTGTGTGAATCGTTTGACGCTCTGACGAAACCGGGTTTAGTTTCAGGACGTGACTCTCACCCGCCGCCAATTTGCCGCGACCCTCGCTTTGGCCGCCCCCGCGCTGGCCCACGCGCAGTCGGAGAGCTTTGACTGGCCGCAGTGGCGGGGGCCGAAGCGGAACGGAGTTTCCGCGGAGAAGGACTATATCGCGCAGTGGCCGAAGGAAGGGCTGCGTCGCGTGTGGCCGGGGAAGGTGGGGATCGGCTATTCGGGTGTGTCGGTCGTGGGTGGCCGGCTCTACACCATGGGCAACGTCAGTGACGTGGATCACGTCATGTGCCTGGATGTGAACAACGGGAAGCTGCTGTGGGACTACAAGTATCCCTGCCTGGCGGCCGATCTGAACGGCTATCCCGGGCCGCGTTGCACGCCCACGGTGGACGGGAACCTCGTGTTCAGCGTCAGCCGCAACGGGCATCTGCTCTGCCTGAGCGCGATCACCGGTGCGCTCGTGTGGAACAAGCATCTGGTCAACGATTTTGGCGGCGTGGTGCCGCAATGGGGCTATGCCGGGTCACCGCTGGTAGAAGGGGACCTGCTTATTCTGGAGACTGGCGCGGCGAATCGTTCGGTCATGGCGTTTGACAAGAAGAACGGGCGGGTGATGTGGTCGAACGGCAATTTCGCGGCGGGCTATGCCTCGCCGATCGCCTTCGATCTGGCGCGGGACCGGGCGCTGGCGGTGTTCAGCGCGGGCGGTTTGACGGGCCGCGCCGTCAGCAACGGGCGCGTGCTGTGGCATTACAACTGGCATACGAGCTACGACGTGAACGCCGCGACGCCGATTGTCTTCGAGGACAAGATCTTCGTCTCCTCGGGCTACGGCTCGGGCTGCGCGCTGCTCCAGGTCACGGCGAACTCCGTGCGGGCCATCTGGTCCAACAAGAACCTGCGGAGCAACTTCGTCTCCACCAGCGTGCTCTGGCAGGGGCATCTCTACGGGTTTGACGAGGGCGGCCTGCTTCGCTGTCTGGATGTCATCACGGGGGCGGTGAAGTGGTCCACGCCCAGCTTCGGCAAAGGCTCGCTCATGCTGGCCGATGCGCGGCTGCTCGTTTACGGGGAGCGGGGGCGGCTGAGCCTGGTGGAGGCCGCGCCGGACGGCTTTCGCGAACTGGCGGCGGCGCAGGTGTTCGGGGTGAACAGCTCATGGGTGCCGCCGGTGCTGGCCAACGGGAGGATCTACTGCCGGAGCCTGTCGGATCTGGTGTGCCTGGATGTGTCGGGAAGGTGAACCAAAGCGAGTCTGCGGCTTGACCCTGTGGCGCGGCTCCGGTTTGCTCAGGGCATGGCAGGCAATGCTTCATCCGGTCCGGGCGGCGACAACTTCGACGCGTTGCGGGAGGCTTTGCGGCTGACGCCCAACAACGTCCCCCTGCGCCAGCATCTCGCCGACTCGCTGCTCTCCGCCGGACGCGCGGCCGAGGCGGAGAAGGAATATCGCGAGGCGCTCGCGCAGGCACCGGACAGCCCCGCGCTCCAGCTCGGTCTGGCCCGCGCGTTTCATGCGCAGGGGAAGAACAGCCACGCGCTCGCACTCATCGAGTCGCTGACCAAGTCCGCGAATGCGCCGGCCCGGGCCTTCGTGCTGCACGCGCGGCTGCTCGCAGGCATCGGCGAAGTCGAGCAGGCAGTCATCCAATACAAGCGCGGGGTGGAGAAGGATCCTTCCGCTGCGGACCTGGAGTTCGCCACGCGCCTGGGCATTGAGGCAGATGAGGCGGAGAGCGAAGTCTTCGACGGCAAGCTGCGCGCGGGCTGGGAGCCGGAGCCGGAAAGCTCGAAGGTCGAGGTGGAGCGGCCCAAGATCACGTTCGCCGACGTGGGCGGCATGGACGCGCTCAAGGAGGAAATCCGCCTCAAGATCATCCATCCGCTGACGCACGCGGACCTCTACAAGGCCTACGGCAAGACCATTGGCGGCGGCATCCTCATGTATGGTCCGCCGGGCTGCGGCAAGACGCACCTGGCGCGCGCCACGGCGGGCGAGATCAAGGCCGGCTTCATCGCCGTGGGCATCAACGACGTGCTGGACATGTGGATCGGCAACAGCGAGCGGAACCTGCACGAGCTGTTCGAGCAGGCCCGCCGGCATCGTCCGTGCGTGCTGTTCTTCGACGAGGTGGACGCGCTGGGCGCGAGCCGCGCGGACATGCGGCAAAGTGCGGGGCGGCATCTCATCAACCAGTTCCTTGCCGAGTTCGACGGCGTGAAGGCGAGCAACGAAGGCATCCTCATCCTCGGCGCGACCAACGCCCCGTGGCATCTGGACAGCGCGTTTCGCCGGCCCGGACGCTTCGACCGGATTCTGTTCGTGCCGCCGCCGGATGCGGCCGCCCGCGCCGCCGTGCTGCGGTTGCAGTTGCGCGGCAAGCCGGTGGAAGACGTGGATTACGACTCGCTGGCGAAGAAAGCGGACGGCTTCTCCGGCGCGGATCTGAAGGCGGTGGTGGACCTGGCGATTGAGAACAAGCTTCGCGAGGCGATGAAGTCCGGCGTGCCCACGCCGCTGCGGACGAAGGACCTGGCCCAGGCGGTGGGCGCGCTGAAGCCGACCACGCGCGAGTGGTTTGCGACGGCCCGGAACTACGCGCTCTATGCGAACCAGGGCGGGGCGTATGACGAGGTGCTGAAGTATCTCAAGGTGTGAGGACCGCCTTTCACTGCGATGTTTCGAGGTCCGCCGCACGTCTTGGACTGCGGCGGCAAGCGGAGCGCGACGCCGCTTTGGCCTCCCGCGGAGCGGACCGGAACCGTTCAGAGCGGTTTATCCCGAACTCGGTAGTGGAGAGCGTCGGCAATGCGCCCGCCGCGAGCGGAGCGCGGCGTTCACGCCGCAGCAGGCTGCGACTCGGAAGGCGCGCTCGAACCGTCTTGGGCGTGCGCCCGTTTCTGCGGCCTGAAGGCCGCGCTCCGCGCCGTCGGGGTGCGTCGGCCCTCCGTTCTACCGGGGGACAGGAGTGTCCCCCTCACGGAGGCTGCCCGCTATGATCTCGCCCCAACTCCAACGCGCGCTCGTGTTGATCGAGCAAGGCCGGCACGAACTGGCCATTCCCGAGCTGCGCGCCGTGCTGGCCACCGACCCCGATGCGGCGCTGCCGCACGCGCTGCTGGCGGTGTGCCTTGCGGACCAGAAGCAGTTCGCCGAGGCGCAGGAGGAGGCGCAGCGGGCCATCGCGCAGGCGCCGGATTTGCCCTTTGCCCACTACGCGCTGGCGCATGTCCTGTATGACCGGCGCGACCATGCTCCCGCGCTGGCCGCGGTGCGCGAGGCGATCCGGCTGGAGCCGGAGGACGCGGACTTCCAGGCGCTGGAAGCCCAGATTCATCTGGCGAACTACCGCTGGAATGAGGCGCTGGCCGCGGCCGAGCGCGGCCTGCAGGTGGATGCGCAGCATGTCGCCTGCACCAATCTGCGCGCCGTGGCGCTCGTGAAGCTGGGCCGGAAGGCGGAGGCCGGGGCGACCATCGAGAGCGCCCTGGCGCGCAACCCGGACAACTCCTTCACGCACGCCAACCAGGGATGGACGCTGCTCGAACAGGGCAACCACCAGAAGGCGCTGGAGCATTTCCGCGAGGCCATGCGCCTCGAGCCGGGGAACGAATGGGCGCGGCAGGGCATCATCGAGTCGCTCAAGGCGCGGCACTTCATCTATTCCCTGATGCTGCGCTACTTCCTCTGGATGGCGAAGCTGCCGCCGAACTGGCAGGTCGGCGTCATCATCGGCGGCTGGCTGGGCAACCGCATGCTCGGCGTGCTGGCCAATTCCAACCCCGCGCTCCGCCCCTGGGTGCTCCCGCTGCAGATGCTCTACCTCGCCTTTGCGCTGCTGACGTGGACAGCGGAGCCCATTTTCAATCTGCTGCTCCGGCTAAACCGCTTTGGCCGGCTCGCGTTGTCCGAGGAGCAGATTCGCGAGACCAACTGGGTCGGTGCCTGCGTGGGGCTGGCGCTGGCGGCGCTGGGGCTGTGCCTGTGGTTTGGGTTCGACTCGCCGTATTCCGTGGCGGCGTTTGTGTTTGGAGCACTGCTCGTTCCGCTTTCCGCCACGTTCAAATGCGCCGCCGGCTGGCCGCGCCGGATGATGACCGTTTACACGGCCATCATGGCGACGACGGGCGTGCTCAGCGCGGGGCTGGAGTTCGTCCCGGCGGATGGCCCGGCCACCTTGAACGCGCTGGGGAGCACGGTGTTTGGGATCTTCCTCTTCGGCGTCATCGGCTCCGCCTGGGTGGCGAACGGCCTCATGCTGGCCCGGCCACGACGTTGAAAAGCGCGTTTGCCCGCGTCCCGGCTTTGTGGTTCGCTGGGGGAAGAGCAACAAGACTATGAGCACCTGGAGATACGTTCAAAACGGGCAGCCTTCCGCTCCGGTGGAGACGGCCGCGCTCGCCTCGCTTCTGACCAGCGGCACGCTGTCCCCCGACACCTATGTGTGGAAGGATGGGATGGCGAACTGGCTCGCGGCGAAGTCGGTGCCAGAATTTGCGAACTGCCGGCCCGCGTCACCGTCAGCCGTGCCGCCGGTTCCCGGCGTGGTCCCAGCTCCCCCAGTTGCCCCGCCACCCAGCGTGCCGGGCTCCGACGCCGAGGACATCGAGAAGAACCGGGCATTTGGCATTCTCTCCTACCTGTGGATCTTGTTCGTGATCGGGCTCATCGCCGCGCCGAACTCGAAGTTCGCCAAGTTCCATGCGAATCAAGGCATGGTGCTTTTTCTGTCCTGGATCGTGGTGTGGGTGGCGAGCTTCGTCCTCGCCTTCATTCCCTTCCTAGGCCACCTCACGATCCTCGCGATGTGGGGCACCCTGCTGGTGTTTGTGATTCTGGGCATCGTCAATGCCGCTGGTGGCCAGTTCAAGCCGCTGCCGCTCATCGGCCACTTCCAACTCATCAAGTAATCGTGCTCACCAAGGTCAAAATCTGCGGGATCACCCGGCTGCCGGATGCGCTCGCGGCGGTCGAGGCCGGGGCGGACGCGCTGGGCTTCATGTTCTACGAAGGCAGCAAGCGGAACATCGCTCCGGCGGCGGCCGCCCAGATCATCCGGGCGCTGCCGCCGTTCATCGCCAAGGTCGGGGTGTTTGTGAATGCGAGCGCTGAGGCGGTGCGCGCCGTGGTGGCCGAGTGCGGCATTGATACGCTGCAATTCCACGGTGAGGAGACACCGGAATTCTGCCGGCAGTTCGCCCCGCTCAAGGTGGTGAAGGCCTTCCGCATCCAGAACGCGGCGTCGCTCCAGCCCCTGCCGGACTACGCGGTGGACGCCTGGCTGCTCGACAGCTATGTGGCCGGCCAGCGCGGCGGGACGGGAGAACGCTTCAACTGGGACCTGGCCTGTGCGGCCAAGGAACTCGGCCGCCCCGTCATCCTCGCCGGGGGCCTCACGCCGGAGAATGTCGCCGACGCCGTGCATCAGGTCTGGCCGTTCGGCGTGGACGTTTCAAGCGGCGTGGAGTCCGCGCCCGGTCAGAAGGATGCCGAGCTGGTGCGGAGCTTCATCAGGAACGTGCGCGGGGTGGAGCAGGACTTGGGGTGATCACTGTGACCCTTTAGGAGTGTCCGGGCACAATTTGGGTATTGAGTTCGGAACCAATTGGCCTATGGGCGTCCAAACTTGAAATCACGTCCTAGCACGTAGCAGCCGTTCTCCCTCACCCCGGCCCTCTCCCAGCGGGAGAGGGCCGGGGTGAGGGAGAGCGGCTACTCACTTCCATAAAGTTGCAAAACGTCGTGGAGCATGGCTCAGAAGCTGATTTGGCATGATGCATCTGGTTCCTCGGGTCTGCCCTTGTCTCGGAGCGAGGCGGTCATTACGTTTGCGGGCATGAAGCATCTGGGAGTCTTGCTGGCCGCGCTGGCTGGCGTGGTGGTGGCGATGGCGGACGAGGTGCAATTGCGCGACAAGTCCGCGGTCATCGGGCGGATCGTGGCCGAGAAAACGGACCAGGTGTTCGTGGACATCGGCTACACGATCATCGGCGTGCCGCGCGCGCAGATCGTGAAGATCGTCCGGCCGGAGGAAAAATCCACCGGGACAAAGGGGACGAAGAAAGCGACGGAACCGGCTCCCACGAAGGCTGGCAGCCCGCCCGCCACGACCGAGAGCAAAGGCCTCTTCACCGTCAACACGACGCCCCCGCCGGAACGCACCGTGCGCGAACTCATCGCCCAGCTTGGCCAGGCCGTCGTGCAGGTGCGCACGCCCAGCGGGCTGGGCTCGGGGTTCTTCCTCAACGAGGACGGGCATCTCATCACCAACTTCCATGTCATCGAGGGCGAGACGCAGATCTCCATCGAGGTGTATCACCAGCGCTCGGGCCAGCTTGAGCGCCGCGCCTACAAGCAGGTGCGCATCGTGGCGATGAACAAGTTCGCCGACCTCGCGCTGCTCAAGATCGAGGACTTCGGCGCGCCCAAGTTTGCCCGCGTGCCGCTGGGCGATGCGGATGCGCTGGCGGTCGGTGAACGGGTCTTCGCCATCGGCAGCCCGCTCGGTTTGGAGCGCACGGTGACGGAGGGCATCCTCAGCACCAAGACCCGCCAGATGCAGGGCGCGCTCTATCTCCAGACCACGACGCAGATCAACCCCGGCAACAGCGGCGGCCCGCTCTTCAACCTGCGCGGCGAGGTGGTGGGCGTGACCAACATGAAGATCACGTTTGGCGAGGGGCTGGGCTTTGCGATTCCGGTCGAGCAGGTGAAGTTCTTCCTCAACCACCGCGACGCCTACGCCTACGACGCGGACAATCCGAGCAACGCGTATCGTTACCTGAAGCCGCCCAGCCGCACGAAGCTCTCGGAGAGCGGTGCCAGCCGCTGAGCCGGAGCGATGCGGTAGGAGAGCACCCTTCTTTTCAACGCGGAGACGCAGAGAGCGCAGAGGAACGCGGAGCACGGCCCGTCCCAATGGTGTTCACCTGTTGGGGCCTCAGGTGACGGCCAGTTCGGCGTAGCTTCGCGTCTTATGCAGTGCTATCTCCCAACTCCGTCACTGTCCGAGAGGATTTATTCCAACGCAAAGGACGCAGAGGACGCAGAGATTGAACAGAAATTTTCTCCGCGTCTCTCTGCGGTCTCTGCGCCCTTTGCGTTAAAGGTGTCTTCCAGCCACTTTGGTGGCGGCTCCGGCGCGCTGCGTCGCTCCGTTGAAGCGGAATGCTTCGCGGTCAACTGCATCGTTCCGGTTGATGGCGGTCCGCGCTACTTGAGCAAGGTGCCAAGGCCGCCATTCGCGGTGTAGATCGTTTTGATCTCCGCTTCCGTGAGCGGGCGGTTGAAGACCGCGAGATCGTCCAGCCAGCCGATGTAGTTCAGGCCGAGCGTGAGGGCGGCCTTGTCCGGTTCCCAGCCGAAGGTCAGCTCCCAGCCTTTGAGTTCGCCCTGATACACGCCGTTGAGCCAGAGCTTGCCCCAGCCGTCCTTCTTGCCGGTGTTCGCGTTGCCGAAGGTGAACGCGATATGCGTCCACTGCGTGCGGCTGAACGGCGGCTTGAGCACCTGCACGATCGGCCGCTCGGGCGTGGGCATCTCCTCGTATTTCCGGTTGGTCGGATTCCAGAGCGTGGTAATGGGCATCATGCCGAGGCGGAATTCCCGCGGGGTGTGGTCCTTGCTGAACTCGATGAAGCACGCGCCCCGGGCCCATTGCTGGCCGACGAACTGCAGGGGATCGCAGTAGCCGGGCTCAAGATCCTTCTCCGGGTCGAGGCGCAGCCAGAGAGAGCACGCGCCGGTCCAGTCGTTGGTCTTGAAGCCCAGGTTCTGGGGGCCGCGATAGAAGAGGAGCGGCTTGGCCTTCTTCGTGAAGCGCAGCGCGTCGCCGAACTTGCCCTCGCCTTTGGCAATGATGACCTGCTGGTCCGGCGGCAGGCCGGGCTGGGCGTCCTTGTCGCGGTTGCCGGTGAGGGTGTGATACAGCTTCGCGTCTCCCTTCGCGTGGTCGGCGTCGAGGCCGTGATCAAACGAGGCGTGCAGCAGCACGGCGGACTTGAGCGTGGCGGCGTGGCCATGGTTCAGAAGACAGGCCAAGACAAGCAGCGGGATGGCAAGGTGGACGAGGGCGTGCATGGTGGTCTGAGCGTGCCCCGGCCTTCGAGTTCGGGCAAGCCCGCCGCAAGCAGGCTGGCTCCTAGCAGTCGCACTGCCTCCGAAGCGGGCCGGTGCTACGTAGCGCCGGCCTCCGGCCGGCCGTGCCGCAAGCGTCCCCGCTTGCCCGGCGTGCTGAGGCCAAGCTAGCGCGCGGATGCACGCGTTCCGCCATGCCAGCGGGCTTTGCCGCAGCGCTTCAGGTGAGCAGCGCGCCCTCCAGCGCGAGCAGCCTGCGCTTCCACTCCACCCCGCCGGAGAAACCGCCCAGGCCGCCCTTGGCTGCGAGCACACGATGACAGGGGATGAGCACGGGGATGGGGTTCGCGCCACAGGCACCACCCACGGCGCGGGCCGCGCGGCGCTTGCCGAGTGCGTCCGCGACTTCCCCGTAGCTGCGGGTTTCGCCGCGCGGGATGCGGCGCAGCTCGTCCCACACGCGGAGGCGGAACTTCGTGCCGCGCGTGAGGTCCAGCGGAGGCAGGGAGAGTTCCGTCGGGAGGCGCGGGGAAGCGGTCAGTGCGAGTTGGAGGGCGGCTTGGGTCTGCTCCGCCCATGTGCGGAAAGGCGCGGGGAGTTCATCCATGCTGGCGATGTCGGAGGCTTCGCGCTTCGCGGGGAAGTCGAGCTGCGCCAGCCCTTCAGCCGAGAAGCGCGCGAGGAACTCCCCGAGCGGCGTCGGGAGCAGCGCGGTGTGGAGAATCACGGGCGGGCGCGGCATGGCGGGGAGAGATTAAGAGTAGGAGTATGATTAGGAGTAAGAGGTGCTGGCTTCCCGGAACATTTCGGTCCTACTCATACTCTTAATCCTAATTTTACTCCTACTCTTGATCCAAATCGCCCCTGCCTCACCGGCCGCCCACGATGGCCTTGAACAGGCCATAGAGCACGGCCAGCAAGACCGCCGTCAGCACGAAGAAACGGTTGCGGGCGACGCGCCGCTCGTAGCGGAGCGGACGCAGACCCTGGATCTGGCCGGAGTCGAGGAGTTTCACGAGCTTGGGATTGCTGGACGGCGTGAGGCCGAACCGGCGCTTGAGGTTTTGAATCGTGGCGGAGAAGCCGCGTGGACGGGGACCCAGCTCGGGATGCGCGGCAGCGGCGGGCGGAGCGGGGTTCGAGGCCTTGAGGCGTTTGTGGTCCACGTCTTCGAAGACCGGGGTGGCGGGCGGCGGGGGCGGCTCCGCCTTGGGGCCACCGGGCAGCGTGGTCGAGCGGAGCTTCGGCGTGGCGGGCCAGAGCGGCTGGCCGGACTCAGCCTGCTTGATCTGGGCCTGCAGCGCCGCAATTTCCGCCTCCACCGCGCGGGCGCGCTCCGAAAGCGGGTCGGACTTTTTTCGGAACAGAGACATGGGGCGGCACGCGATGCTGGTGGCTGGTGGCTAGAGGCTGGTGCTCACGCTGGCATCACCTGCTGACGACGTGGGGCGCAGAATCCAGAATCGGGCGTCCAGCCTCATCGCTTCAAAAGCAACAGCAAGGCCGCGCCCAGCAGCACCGCAGCAGCGACGGGCCAGGTGAGCGCGAAGCCCAGGCGGCACAGCTCGCCGAAACTCTGCGCGCCGAGGAAGTGCCCTTGAATCTTCGCCGGGCCGCTCGTCGGGGCCACGCCGACGGGGGTGGCGGCGGTGCCGTCCAGCACCGTCCACTTCAGGCGCGCGGCGTTCCACTCCATGCGCGCGTTCTCGATGGCGGTGAGGGCGCGGGTGAGTTCGATGTTGTAGGTCTCGGCGTTCCAGCCCTCCTCGTTGATGGCGCTGACCTTGTCGAGGGACTCCCGCAGGCCGGTGAGGGACTTCGTCATCTGTTCGGCGTCGCGGCGGGACTTGAGTTCCGCCTCTTCGAGCAGCACTAAGCCGCGCGCGAGATGGTGGAGCATTTCCTCGCGGCCGGTCTGTAGTTCCACACGGCGGCGGCGCGCCTCTTCCAGTCCGGCGCGCTCGCGCTCCAGCTCGTCCTGCCGGCGCTTCAGCTCGGCAAGCTGCTGCTGCGCGTCGGAGACCTTGAGGTCGAGTTCCTCGCGGCTGGGCGGTCGGCTGGCAGTGGGTTCGCTCATGGGGGTGGCGCGGACGGCGGGCCGGGCGGTGGTGAGAACGTCGCTTTCCACAAACTCGGATTGATCAAAGTCCGAAGGCATGGGGAACTGTAGTCCTCGTGCGAGGGCTGGAAAGGAAATTTCGGCAAGGCGTTTTTCATCGGGCGCATCTCAGTTGCTTGCATCCGGGATGCCACGTTCTGAGCCTTCTCCCCTCGCGGAGCGAGGGGAGAAGGTGGCCGGAGGCCGGATGAGGGGTCGCCGCTGGCGCCGACGCAGCCACCCCTCACCCCAACCCTCTCCCCTTGCTCCGCGCAAAGGGAGAGGGAGTGGAAAGCCAACCACTTCGCAGCCCTGCTTGCTTTCTACTGCCGTGTTGCCATGGCAACCGTTGGGCTTCGTTTGGACCAACAGGCACCGGGTTCAAGCCCGGTGCCAATGAGAGGACTAGAAACTGAGATGCGCCCTTTTTCATCCACGGTCGCAAGGCGGAGATATTCGCGGAACGCAGGCGAAAGTCGAAGCGGCACCACTGGTCGGCGCGCGACGTTTACGTCGCTTCAACGTGCATAAGTCCACAGGCAAGTCATTCCGTCTCGGATTGATCGGACGCTGAAGCGGCGTGAACGCCGCGCGCCGGGCCGGGGCCGGATGCGTCCGTTGGTTCGGCAAGCTAATCCAGCGGGAAGATCGGGCGGCGGATGTGCTGGTAGGGCAGAGAGCGCAGGTTGCTCGTGCAGGGCCCAGGCGTGTCCACCCACAACATGCGCGCGGCAATTCCATCATAGGCGCGGCGATGCGCGACGGCGGCCTTCACGCCGATGAACGAAAAGTCCTTCGGCTCCAAACCTTGGCTGCGCCACTGCCCGAGGTCAAACGGCGGCGTCTTCCGGCTGGTGATCAGGAGGGTCACGTTTGCATGGCGCACCACCGCGCACGGTCCCATGTCGAACGCGTTGCCAGCCATCGAGGCCAGGTGGCTCTGCTTGTCCTCCAGCTCGAAGCGTCCGTCGCGCAGGGCGACCAGCTCAACTTCCAGCGGCAGTGGACCGGCGTCGAGCCGGCTGCCTTTGCCGCCGATGGGCAGGGTGATGCGCGCCCCGGGAACGAGGGTGGCAAGCTGTGCGACCACCGCCGCGTCATTGATGGCGAGGGCGCAGTTGGGCAGGCCGTGCTTCAGCATGGCGTGCAGCAGTCCGGTGCCGTCGCCGGGGGCCCCGCCGCCGATGTTGTCTGAGGGCTCGACCAGCACGGTGAGGCCCGGTGGGGCGGGGATCAGCTTGGCGAGCACTTCGTCCACGGGCGCCTCGGTGACGTTGCCAAGCTCCTGACTGTTCACTGCCAGCGCGGAAAGCTCGGCAAGTGCGGCACGGGCCTCGGCTTCGCTGCCGGTGGTGGCCACGCTGAAGCTCACGCCCGTGTCCGGCGTGTCGGCAAAGGAGAAACCGGCGACGACGTTCGCAGTCCAGATGCCTGCCCGTTCGGATTCGATGCGGCGGGCCAGCGCTTCGAGACCGCGCATCGGCTCGCTGGCCGTGCCGGTGCCCGTGGGCGGCCACATCACCGGGACGGGCGCGAAGATCATCTGCGGCACCTGGCCCGTCGTCAGGCAGCGTTGCAGCAGCTCGGCCGCGCGGACGGCGGATTCGCGCCCGTCGGTGTGCGGGTTTTCGCGGTAGGCGACGAGGCAGTTGGTGTGCCGAGCCATGCGCGCGCTAAAGTTCGCATGCAGATCGAAGACGCCGAAGACCGGCGCGCTCGCGGCCCCCGGCAGCGCGCGGAGCCGCTCCAGCAGCTCGCCCTCCACATCGGGCAGCGACTCGGAAACCATCGCGCCATGCAGCACGAGGTAGATGCCGTCCACGCCCTGCTTCAACTCCGGTTCGGCCCGCTGGCAGAACTCGCGCCAGAAGGTTTCCACCACTTCGTCCTTCACGGTGGGGCTCGGCGAGGCACGGAAGTCGGCGGTTGGCAGCACGGTCCAGCCGAAGCGTTGCGCGGCCTCCAGCACGCCGCCCAGCGGCGAGGCGTCGCCGCTGGAGGTGAGCAGTTCATCACCCACCCGCATCTGAAAGTCGTCCAGCCCGGTGCGGCCTTCGAGGAAGGTGTGCGTCTCGTGGAAGAGTCCGCCGATGAGGATGCGCATGGGGTAATGACGAAGGCTTTCGTCAGGTCACAAGATGCCATACTTGCGGAACACCTCGCCGACGGGAACGCCTTTGGCCAGTTCGTCGCGGACCACGTTTTCGCCCGAGGCTTTTTCCTGCGCGAGGCGGATGGCTTCCGCGGCGACTTCCTGCGGGATGATGACCACGCCGTCTTCGTCGCCGAGCAGCCAGTCACCGTGCTTGGCCCGCACGCCGCCGATGGTGATGGGCTCGCCCAGCGTGACCACGTCGAGGCGGCCCTTGCTGTCGCCGGGGTGCCAGCCGATGCCATAGACGGGGAAATTGAGCTCGCGAATCTTCCACATGTCGCGCGTGCAGGCGGTCATCACCACGCCGCGCGCACCCTTCGCGATGCAGGCAGTGGTGAGCAGTTCGCCCCAGAAGGCGCAGGTCTGGTCATCGGCGGCGTCCACCACCAGCACATCGCCCCGGACGAGGGCGTCCACGGCAGCGATCTCCAGCTCGTAGGGCTTGGCGGGCATCTTGAAGGTCGTGCGGGCCTGCGCCGGGAAGACGCGCCCGCAAATCTTCTTCGCGGGCGTGAGCGGGCGGATGTGCGCAGCGAGCGCCTGATGGCGGTAGCCCAGGGAATCCAGCACGTCGCACAGGACGGCGCTGTAGAGGGATTCCAAGGCGGCGGTGAAATCGGTGGTCGGGGCGGGGGCAGGGGATTTTTTGCTCATAATGGGTAAAAGGGGAAAACCACTAACCGGCACTAATCCGAGAAGCTGGGGAAATCATGGGTGTCGAATCGTGCAAGCAAGAGATCGCAGTAGTTTTCCCGGTTAGTGCGGGTCAGTGGTTGAAATGCTCCGCTCACGGTTTGGCCGGCTTCTCGCGCTTGGCGCTCCACTCGTAGGTGCGTTCGAGCGGCGCGGTGCCGGAGACGATCTTGCCCTTGAGAGTGTCGCCGGTGAGCCTGCCGGAGTAACGGGACATGAACTTCACCCCGCCATACTCGCGCGGGATTTCAAAGGTGAGCTGGCCGTCCTTGAGCTTGCCCTTCTCGATCACGGTCTTGAGGTCCTGCACCGTGACGGTGCCGGTCACGTTCTCGCCGGCCTGTTTTAACTCAGCGGTGAAATCCAGCGCGGTGTCGAGGGAGACGTCGAGCGTGTAAGTCCACTTGCCGGTGACGGAATTGGTGCTGACGACGGCGGACTTTTCCGTCTTGTCGGCGGCGAAGGCCGGGCTGCCCAGCGCGAGGCCAAGCCAGCCGCCAACCAGCAAAGACGCGATGCGACGGAAGGACAGATGGCCGGTGTGCTGCACGGGTGCGACTCAATCGGCGCGCGCGCTGCTTGTCAAGCCAGCCGCCTTGAATTGGTGCGTGGTGCGTGATTTCGTCCGCACGCGTTCGGAGCAGGTCACGCCCCACGCCCCACGCCCCCCAAGTTTCGCTTGCGCCGGTCGCGTGGCGATTGGAACCTTGCGGGCAAGTCCATATGCACTTTCGTTCCCTGCTCGCCGCGTTCTGGCTCGCCGCCGTGTCTCTGCCTGCCGCCGAGGTGCTGGAGGACTGGCCGCAGTTTCTCGGGCCGCGCGGTGACAACACCTCGCGCGAGACCGGCCTGCTCGACAAGTTTCCCAAGGACGGACCGCCCATCGTGTGGCAGCGTGACATCGGCGCAGGCTACAGCGCGCCGTCCGTGCGGGGCGACCTGCTGGTGCTGCACCATCGCGTAAAGGAGGAGGAAGTCGTCGAGGCCATGCACCCGGCGACGGGCAAACCGGCCTGGCGCTACGCCTACCCGAGCCGCTACCGGGACGCTTACGGCTACAACAACGGCCCGCGCTGCTCGCCGCTGCTCACCGCCGACCGCTGCTACACCTTTGGCGCGGAGGGCAAGCTGCTCTGCGTAGAACTCAAGACCGGCAAGCTGGTCTGGGAGCGCGACACCGCGAAAGACTTCAACGTGCCGGAGGCCTTCTTCGGCGTCGGCTCCACGCCCATCCTGGAAGGGGACCGGCTCATCGTGATGGTTGGCGGCCAGCCCAACGCGGGCATGGCCGCAGTGGACGCCAAGACCGGCAAAACCCTCTGGCAAAGCGTCGGCAAGGACAACTGGACCGGCGTCACCACGCTGGGCTGGCGCGCGGAGCAGCCCTACCAATGGACCGGCCACGAGAAGCTCGCGAGCTACGCGTCGCCGGTGGCGGCGACGATCCACGGGCAGCGGCACATCTTCTGCCTGATGCGCCAGGGCCTGTGCTCGGTGAACCCGACCAATGGCGCGGTGAACTTCAGCCGCTGGTTCCAGTCGCAGGCGAACGACTCGGTGAACGCGATGAATCCCGTGGTGCAGGACGACCTCGTGCTCATCTCCGCCGCCTACTACCGCAGCGGCGCGGTGCTGCTGCGTGTGAAGCCGGGCGGCAAGGGCTTCGAGGAAGTCTGGCGCGACCCGGCGCGACATCCCTTCGACCCCGCCGACCGTGATCCCGAGACGGGCCGGTGGAAGGTGCCGGCGCTCGAACTGCACTGGAACACGCCCATCCTGCTGGACGGCCATCTCTACGCGTTCAGCGGGCGGGACGAGCCGGACGCGAGCTTCCGCTGCGTCGAGTTCAAGACCGGCAAGGTGACGTGGAGCCGGGACGAACGCTGGCAGAAGCATCCGCCGCACGGCACGCAAGCCCCCGTTTACGGGCGCGGCTCGGCGATTCTCGCGGACGGGAAACTCTTCGTGCTCGGCGAGGCCGGCCTGCTGGGCATCTTCAAGCCGAACCCCAAGCAGCCCGAGGAACTGGCCCGCTGGCAGGCCCCGATGCTGGGCTACCCGACCTGGTGCGCGCCCATCCTGACGCAGAAGCGCCTCTACCTCCGCGGCGAGGACAAGCTGGTGTGCTTCAATCTGGCGAAGTGAGGTCCGCGTGACGGCACCCTGCGGTCGGATGATTTCCAAGTTGCAGTCGCATGGCCCCTTTTCCAAGATGGCCGCACAAGTATGAACAACCTCTTCACTAACTTCCTCGTCTTTCTGGGAGGGGTGGCGGTGTATTTCGTGATGGTGCTGCTGGGGCGGCAGTTGCGCCAGCGGTGGAGCGTGCGGCTGGGACCACCTTACCATTTCATCTGCATTGCGAACGCGGTGCTGGCGGCCTCCTATTTTCTGGACCTGAAGGTGGACACGCACCGGGTGATCATGGCGGCAGCGTTCATGATGGACTCGCTGCTCCTGCTGACGCTGTTCAACCGGTTCTACTGGGAAGGCTACTTTGCCAAGAAGCGCAACGTGGTGGTGCCGCGTTTCTTTACGCACGCCACGCGGCTGGTCGGCATCACGGCGGCGGCGGTGCTCATCCTCCAGTTCGTTTTTGATGTCCGGGTTCCTGGCCTCATCGCCAGCATCGGCGGCCTGGGTCTCGCCGTCGGTCTCGCGCTGCGGCCCGTCATCGCCAACCTCACCGCCGGCCTGACCATCCAGATGAGCAAGCCGCTCAAGCTCGGCGACTGGCTCTACATTGACAGCCGCCTCTTCGAGGTGATGGAACTCAACTGGCGCACCACCCGCCTGCGCTCGGTGGACCACACCTACATCGAGATTCCCAACGTGGACCTGGTCAATGTCCACCTGCAGAACTACAGCTACCCCACGCCCCACCACGCCATCCGCGTGACCGTGCCCGTGGAATACGAGGCCCCGCCCAACAAGGTCCGCGCCATCCTGCTGCGTGCCACGGCGGACGTGCCGGGTGCCTTGAAAGATCCTCCGCCCGAGGTCTATCTCAAGGAGTTTGCGGACAGCACCATCAACTACGAAATCCGCGTCTGGATCGAGAAGGACTCCGAGCAGGACCGCATCGCCGACGGCATCCGCACCGACGCCTGGTATGAACTGCGGCGCGCCGGGCTGACGATGCCCTTCCCGCAACGGGTGGTGCAATACCTCCGCCCTAAGGACGACTCCGAATCCCAATCCCGCCATATTGCGGACATCCTGGGCCGCAACATGATCTTTGGCGTGCTGGACGACGGCCAGCGCCAGAAGCTGGTGGTGGGCGCGCACAAACAGCTCTTCGGCAAGGGCGAGCGCATCTTCCGTCAGGGCGAGGAGGGCGGCGCACTCTACGTCGTTGTGGACGGCGAGGCGGAGGTGTTTGTCGAGTCCGAGGGCCACATGACGCGCGTGAACGTGGTCCGGACCGGTGAATGCCTGGGCGAGATTTCGCTGCTCACCGGCGAGAAGCTCAGCGCCACCGTGGTGGCCACCAAGGACTCCGAGGTGGTCCTCATCCCGCGCGAACGCGTGGCCGAGGTGCTCCGCGAATCGCCCGAACTGGTGGAGAAGCTCAGCGAAATCCTCGCGCTGCGGCGGCTCGAAACCGAGGTCATCCTGGCGGAAACCCAGACCCAGCGCAGCCGCAACGTGGTGCCCAAGAGCCAGGAGGAATACGCGAACGACTTCCTCAACAAGATGAAGGACTTCTTCTCGGTCTGAGCGGAACTGGCGCAGCCGTGGCACGCGATCAGCCCGATGCTGTGATTGCACTTACCTTCTGGAAGAGCCGTGGGAATGGCCGCGAAAGGGCGCACCGGACAGATAGGGATCGAGGTGCAGAGCGGCCGGAGGGAGAACTGCGGATGACACGGATGGCGCGGATAAAAAACCGGTTGCGCAAGGCCGCCACCGGTTGACTTAGTTCCCCAACGCTGAGCTGAAAACACCTTCCCATCCGTGTCATCCGCGTGATCCGCGGGTTCAATTTCGGAGCCGTTCGTGAACGGGCAGCCATCGCTCGTTCCAGCGCCGTAAGCCGGCTGGGAAGCCAGCAGCTCCGCCTGCATCGCACGGGATAAAACTGTCCTGCAGCATGCTTGCGGAGTTCAGGCGGCGGGTCGGTGCGCGCTGTGCCGAAAGCGGTTGTCGCCGCTGCGCTCTGCCACCGCAGCACACGCCGCCGGCGCGAGTGCGAGCCCATCGCTTCAGGCAACTCCGAGGCCTACTTTGCGGGGCCGTCTTCCGGCATGGGGCGGCCCTTGGTCTCGGGCATGAAGGCCATCGCGATCAGCCCCAGCAGGAAGACCGAGCTGACCCAGCAGCAGGCCATGCGGAAGGCGGCCAGCTTGGCGTCCGGCGAGGTCGCGCCGGCGGCCAGCGACTTCGCCAGCAACCCCATCGTGAACGGTCCGCTCGCGGCGATGAACCGGCCCACGTTGTAGCAGAAGCTCACCCCCGTGCTGCGCAGGCGCGTGGGGAACAGTTCGGGCAGGTAGATCGCAAAGCCCGCGAACAGCGCGAGCTGGCAGAAGCCCATCACGAAGCTCATCCAGATGTCGCCGGTGCCGTTGAAGAGCTGGAAGTAACCGACCGTGGCCACGAAGGCGCTGATGAACGCGACCGTGAAGGCCGGCTTGCGGCCGAACTTCTGCGCGAAGTGTGTGAAGGTCATCATGCCGAAGAACGCGCCGAGATTCTGCACAATGCTGTTCACGCCCACCCAGTAGGTCTTCTCGCTGGCAATCTGGGCCTCCGGCATCCCCTTCGCCTTGAGCGAGTTCCCGATCACGTCACCGACCAGCTCCGGGCTGAAGAAACCCACGCCCCACAGGCCCACCACGCCGGACACGCAGAGCATCATCCCCAGCAGCGCCGGGGTGCGCCAACGTTCCTCGCCGAAGAGCGAGGCATACGAGCCGAACCGCGCGCCGGTGAGCCGGCCTTCCTCGCGGGCCTTCACCCATTTCTCCGGCTCCTTGAGGCGCATCTGCAGGAAGACACACAGAAACGCCGGCAGCGCGCCGATGAGGAACATATACTTCCACGCGTTCGCCGGGTTGATGTGCCCGGCGGCGCCGAGCTTGCCCATGCCCATGCTGATGAGGCCGGCGCTGATGTTGCCCACGGCCGAGAGCGCCTGCAGCGTGCCCAGCGCACCGGTGCGGGAGCGTTCCGGCAGGCCGTCCGCGACCAGCGCCACCGCCAGGCCGAATACGCCGCCCACGCCCAGGCCCGTCAGAAACCGATAGACCGCGAAGTCCATCCAGCCGGTCGAGAACGCGGACAACCCGGTGCATACCGAGTAGATCAGCACGGTCATCGTCAGTGTCTTGGCGCGCCCGATGCGGTCGCCCACCGCGCCAAAGATCAGCCCGCCCGTGGCCCAGCCCGCCACGAAGATGGCGGTGGCATAGCCGGAGTATTCCTTCACGTCATAGCCGGACGGAAGCAGCGCCTTCATCGCGCCCTGCCGCGCGAGCAGGAAGAGCTGCTGATCCAGGCAGTCAAACAGCCAGGCCAGGCAGGCCATGGTAAAGACGAACCAGTGATACGGGGTGAGATCTTTCCACCACGGGCCGGTGGCGGGTGCGGAAGTGGTGTTGGTGGAACTCATGGGCGGCGCAGTGTTGCTTTCGGAAAACGGAATGTTACCTACACGTAATGATTGCCCGCGCCAAGGCTTATTTCCCGGCGTGGCAGTCAGCCGATGGATTTCCCGCAGATTCGAGCCGACCACTGATCGAGTTTCCCAATTGGTGGTCGGCTTGAATCTGCGGGAAAACTCTCCCCGGCGGTTGCCTTCCGCGCCCGGCTCCGCTTTCCTCTCCGCCATGCAACCGGTCCTCGACTATCTCGCCGCCAACGAAGCGCGCTTCCTGAGCGAACTTTGCGACTACCTCCGCTTCCCCAGCGTCTCCGCCCAGCCACAGCACAAGCCCGATCTGGAGCGCTGCGCGCAGTGGATCGCGGAGCACTGCCGCGCCATCGGCCTCGAAGTCGAGGTCTGCCCCACCGCCGGCAACCCCATCGTCCTCGCCCGCACGCCGCGCAAGGCCGGCCCACGCAAGCCGCACTACGTCGTCTATGGCCACTACGACGTGCAGCCGCCCGAACCGCTGGAGCTGTGGAAGTCCCCGCCCTTCGAGCCGCGCATTGACGGCTGCAACCTCTTCGCCCGCGGCTCCTGTGACAACAAGGGCCAGCACTTCGCGCACTTGAAGGCGGTGGAAGCCTACCTGAAGACCGGCACGGAGTTGCCGTGTGATCTTACGTTCCTCATTGAAGGTGAAGAGGAAATCGGCTGCGAAAACCTCGCGCCCTTCCTGCGCGCGCGGAAGCAGGACCTGCGCTGCGAGGCGTTCGTCATCTCGGACAACGGGCTGCCCAGCAAGAAGCACCCCGCGCTCACCTACGCGCTGCGCGGCATCCTCGCGGTGGAGATCCGCCTCGACGGGCCGAACCGCGACCTGCACTCCGGTCTCTTCGGCGGCGCGGTGGACAATCCGGCGATGGCCCTCGCGCAGATGCTTGCGAAGCTCCGCGACAAGAACGGCCGTGTCACGGTGCCCGGCTTCTACGACGACGTCGCCGCGCTCTCTAAATACGAGCGCGGGATGCTGGCGAAGCTGCCCGGCAACGAAACGACCTTCCGCAAGCTGGTCGGCGTGCCGGAGCTGTTCGGCGAGAAGGGGTTCACCAGCACCGAGCGTCGCACCGCGCGCCCTACTTGCGAGATCAACGGCCTTACCAGCGGTTATCAGGGCGAGGGCAGCAAGACCATCGTGCCCGCGTGGGCGCGCGCGAAGCTGACCTTCCGTCTCGTGCCGGACATGGACCCGAAGACGGTGAAGAAGCTCATCGTCGCGCACCTGAAGTCGCTGTGCCCGCCGAGCTGCAAGCTGACCGTGGACGCCGGCCACGCGGGCGAGCCGTATCTGGTGCAGCCGGACAGCCCGCGCGCCCAGGCCGCGCTCCGTGCCCTCCGCGACGCTTTTGGCTGCGAGCCGGTGCTGATGCGCGAGGGCGGCTCCATCCCCATCGTGAACGACTTCAAGCGCATCCTCGGCGTCGAGACGCTGCTCCTCGGCCTCTCGCTCCCCGACGACAACGCGCACTCACCGAACGAGAAGTTTGATCTGGACTGCTTCCACGCCGGGATGCGCATGAGCGCGCGGCTCTGGCCGGAACTGGCGAAGGTGTGACTGGGCGCAGTTTGACACACACGCACCACCGGAGATGAACCGCTCTCCCTGCGAGGCACGAGTGGGGAGAGGGGAGCTTCGACAGTGCTGCGAAGTAACGCGCCTCCTCTCCCCGGCCCTCTCCTCCATTCCATGGAGGAGAGGGAGACCGGAGCGCGTCGCCGTTGGATGGTGCGGGTGCCAAGTTGCACCCCGGGCGACCGCCGCGCCGCTTACCCTCCGCGCGGGTTTGCGTCCATGAATCCGCGGTTCTTCTTTCGAAATTCGGGTTGAAACCCACGGCCACCATCAGATCGTCGCTCCGCGACTCGGCCGCGCGCGGTTCGCACGCGCGTTTGCTTTTGCCTACTTCGCATCCTTCGGCCGGTTCAGGACATCATTGCGAGTGCTGGCGGCGATGGCCATGACCTGCTGGATCAGCTCGGGCTTGATCTTCAGTTCCACCAGGGTCTTTTGCAGGTTTTCGGCCACGGCGTTGAAGTGCGTTTCGTTCAAGCCGGGGAGGTTCGCGTGCGCCTTGCGCATGTCCTTGCCGGTCCACGGGATCGGGCCACCGAACGCGGCCGAGAGGAACTCCTTCTGCTTCCGGCGCTGCTTGGTCATGTTGATGTCCTCGAAGAAATGCTTGATGCGGTTGTCCGCCAGGACCTTCACGTAGAAGGCCTCGACCGCCGCATCAATGGCCGGCTGCCCGCCCAGCTTGTGGTAAAGGCTGCTCTCCCGGGCCGCGCGCCACTTGGTCCGGCTGGCGTCATCGGCGAAGGCGTAGGTCCGGCCTTCATAGACCGTGGTGGTCTTGGGGTTGGCGGGCTTGCCGGTGACCGGGCAGACCGTGTTGATTTCGGCAGGGGCCTTCGTGGCCGGTTCGGCGGCACCGACCGGATGAAGCGTGGCGGTGAGGATCAGGGAGAGGCAAATGGCTGGTATCAATTTCATAGGTGCTTCGCGCCAGGTTGATCATCGCGGGCCGCTGACAAGGCGCTGGTGTTGCCAGCGGCAATAAAACATGTATTGTAAATACATCTTTATGGCAAGCCCCTTTGTTTTGAAGCTGAGCCGCCGGGCTGGTCCGTCGAAACAACTTGTGTGCAGCGGCGGGCGGCCCAAAACGACTGCTGCCCTGCCAACGCCATCATGAAACTCAGCCTCTTCAGCGACTACGCGTTGCGCATCCTGATGTTCGGCGCGGTCAAGGGCGCGGAGTTCCGGGTGGATGAGGTCACCGCCGCCTATGGCATCTCCCGCAACCATGTGGCCAAGGTCACCCACACGTTGGCGCAACTGGGCTATCTGGAAACCCGCCGAGGACGCGGTGGCGGCATCCGGCTCGCCCGACCCGCGTCGGAAATCCGGATCGGCAAGGTCGTCCGCCAGACCGAGGACCAGCCGGTGATCGTCGAGTGCTTCGATCCGGCCACGAATACCTGCCCCATCAGCGGCAGTTGCCTGCTCAAGGGCGCGCTGGCGGAGGCGATGGGTGCGTTCTACGCCTCGCTGGATCGCCACACCTTGCAGTCGCTCGTCAGCCCACAGCAGGCGCGCATGGCGGAGATCTTGTTGCGGCCGATTGGCAAGGCAGGGCACGCGAACGCGACCCGGAAGCGCGCGAACCTGTAGTCGCAGGCTTCAGCCTGCGCGTCATGCAGCTTGATTTAGCCGAGACGATGCAGTTGAAAGTGGCGATCACTCATAACGCGGAGGCGCAGAGAACGCGGAGAAACGCAGAGCGGGACCAAGTCGTTTGCGTTCACCGTTTAGTGGCCTTCGCAGATCCTAAGCTCCGCGCCACTTTGCGTCCTCTGCGTCTCTGCGTTGAAGTGGTCCCTCTGATTTCAATCGCATGGTCTCGGTTTAGTTCAGGCGCTCTGGTGGACAGTCTTCGACCCAGTTCAAAGCAGAATCAAACTGGCCCGACGCCAGAAACCGTTCTGCAATAGCGAATGCCAGTTCGGCTGGAAGCACCATCGTCCGCTCGTAAACGCCCATCTGTCCGCCAACCTGCAATTCGACAGTTTGGTCGTCGATGCTGCCTGCCTCAACGTGTGAAGACGACCCATCCTCGGGGAAAGAAACGACCACGAATCCTTTAGGACCGCCGCCAACGCACAGCGCTCCTGTGCCAGGAAATTCGATCCAGACCGAATCAATCCGGTTCCCATCAAGCCGGGCCAAGGCTTCTCCCAAGGCTTGTAAAGTTGCTGATGGAAGGCGCTCACGCTTGTGCTGCAGGCCTTCCCAGATTTCCAATTCGATTTGGGCGCTATCAGGCATTTGGTATTCAGTCAGGCGATCTGGCGATTCACCAACAGCAGTCGAGTTGAAAGGTCATGCTTCACGGCCCCTTGTGACAAGAAACGACACCGCCAAGAGGGGCTTTACCCAGCTCTGCAAGAAACAGGAATGCGCCCAGCGGCGTATTCTGAGATCTTTTTCCACTGTTTGGCTGAACGGCTATTTGGGTAAAGCGTCATCTCAATTCCGACTCCAAGCTCGCCAGCCAGCGAAATCAAGGTAGGCGGCAGGAAGTCCTGCTGGACGCATATGTTGTTTCTGCCGATGCGAAGGAAGTAGGGGAAATCCAACCTGACATCGTGAGCACCGAATTCATCGCGTAACCGTTTCAATTCGTCCCGATGGCGACGCAGGAACCGGGTGGCGTCAGCCACCTGTCCGGGGAGGTCATCCCACTTCTTCTTGCTCACCTGACACTGGAAACCCGAATACCCAAACGCTTTGCCTTTCTGACGAACAACCCTTGGAGAGTGGCTTTTTCGTGTGACGAGTAAACGGGCAAGCGCGTCTCGGCCAAAAAGCCGGCCAACGATTTACGCTTGGCTGAAACTCTAAGGACGCAGGCGCTCACGGAGCCGTTAGAATTATTTCACCCCAGCTTTTGCCGCAGCGTCCCCGCGATCTGCAGGAACGCCTTGCCCTGCGGGTCTGCCGGGTGGGAGATGACCACGGGGATACCTTTGTCGCCGCCTTCGCGGATCTCGATGAAGAGGGGGACTTCGCCGAGGAAGGGGATTTCCTGCCGCTCGGCCTCGGCGCGGCCGCCGCCGTGGCCGAAGATTTCCACGCGCTGG
The DNA here is from genome assembly GCA_964496695.1 of uncultured Klebsiella sp. GTDB lineage: Bacteria > Verrucomicrobiota > Verrucomicrobiia > Limisphaerales > SXTU01 > SXTU01. Next base: position 2,584 of record CAZCBE010000106.1, on the reverse strand, counting down.
CCGCCGGGGGCCATGAAGTAGCTCATGTTCTCGATGATGCCCAGGATCGGCACGTTCACCTTCTCGAACATCGCGATGCCTTTGCGCACGACACCGAGCGAGGCTTCCTGCGGGGTGGTGACGATGACGCCGCCGTCCAACGGCACGGTCTGGCAGAGGGAGAGCTGGGCGTCGCCGGTGCCGGGCGGGAGGTCCACGAGCAGGTAGTCGAGCTGGCCCCACTCCACCTGCGAGATGAACTGCTGGATGGTCTTCTGAATCATCGGACCGCGCCAGATGACCGGCTGGTCGTCGGTGAGGAGGAAGCCCATGCTCATGAGCTTCACGCCGTGGTTGCTGGGCGGGACGAGCTTCTCGTCGTCGTTGACGATGGGGCGCTGGTGGATGCCCATCATGAGCGGGATGCTCGGGCCGTAGATGTCGCAGTCCAGCAGGCCCACGCGCGCGCCGAGGTGGTTCAGGGCGCAGGCGAGGTTTACGGAGCAGGTGGACTTGCCCACGCCGCCCTTGCCGCTGGCCACGGCGACGATGCGTTTGATGCCGGGGACTTTGTTCTGGTTCTGGAACGCGCCGCCGGGGGCCGCTCCGGGAGCCGCGGCAGCCGGGGCCGGCTGCTTCATCTCCACGAAGACATGCGTGACGCCGGGCTGGGCGCGGAGGACGTTCTCGCATTCGGCCTTCACGATGCGGGCGGCCTCGGCATTGGGCGAGGTGAGTTCGAGACGGATGTTGACCGCGCCGCCGTTCACGGCGACGTGCTTGACGAGTCCGAACGAAATGATGTCGCGCGAGTAGCCGGGATATTTCACGGCCTTCAACGCGTCGAGGATGGATTCTTGAGTCAGCATGGTATTTACAGCAGGGCGGAATGTCGGAGGAAGGCCGCGCTTTGGCAATGGCTCAATCTAGCATTCCCATGGCGCTAGTCCCCGCCATGCGTTGCGGTTCATTGGAGCAGAATCAATGTGCAGCGGTGCTCCCGCCTTAGTTCTTCAGATACTCCCGCGGGTCCGTGACCCGGCCCGTGATCGCGCTGGCGGCGACCGTCGCGGGCGAGGCGAGATAGACTTCGCTTTCCTTGCTGCCCATGCGGCCGGGGAAGTTGCGGTTCGTGGCGCTGATGCACTTGAGGCCGCCCTGGTTCATGCGGCCGAAGGTGTCCACCGGGCCGCCGAGACAGGCGGAGCAGCCGGCGTTCTCCGTCATGCGCACGCCGGCGTCTTCGAGGATCTGCCAGATGGTCCGGTCACCCCAGCGCGTGGTCTGGAGGTCGTGGACGATCTCAGGCGTCGCGGGCACGCCGAAGGTGTCGATGCTGACCTTGTGCCCGCGCAGCACGCGCGCGAACTCGACGAAGTCGCTCGTCTTGCCGCCGGTGCAGGAGCCGACGTAGGCGCGGTCGAGCTTCATGCCGTTCATCTGCTTGGCCGTCTTGCGCTGGCCGGGGTCGGGGTGGCACGCGACGGTCGGCTCCAGCTTGCTGAGATCAATGACCGTCTCGTAGCAGAACGTCTGGTCGCGATCCACCTCGACGGGGTCGTAGCTGGACTTGGTGCCGTTGAGGCGGGTGCGGGCGTCCACGTATTCGGCGGTCCGGGCGTCGAACTCGAAGATCGCGTTCTTGCCGCCGGCCTCGATGGCCATGTTCGCGATGGTCATGCGGTCGTCCATCGAGAGCGTGGCGATGCCGGGGCCGTCGAACTGCATCGCGCGGTAGGTCGCGCCGTCGAAGCCGATCTCGCCGATGCAATGGAGGATGACATCCTTCGCCATCACGCCGGGCTGGAGCTTGCCTTCGATGCGGAAGCGCATGGTCTCGGGCACCTTGATGAGCAATTTGCCCGTGCCCATGACGAAGCCCGCGTCGGTGTTGCCGATGCCCGTGGCGAATTCGTTGAACGCGCCGGCCATGCAGGTGTGCGAGTCGGTGCCGAAGAGCACTTCGCCGGGGCGCGTATGGCCCTTGGCGGGCAGGGCGGTGTGGCAGACGCCGGCGTATTGGGAGCCGTATTGGCGCTTGGTGTTGCCCTTCGAGGCGTCGAACTTCCACGAGCCGTTCGGGTCGTCAATCACGTCGTAGAAGTAGGGCAGGCCCTGCTCGCGCACGAAGTCGCGGAGGATGTCCACATTGCGGTTGGACATCGAGTCCGCGGTAAAGATGTAGTGGTCGGGGATGATGACCACGCGCTGCTTGTCCCAGACCTTGGCGGTCTTGCCGAACTCGCGCTTGAACACGCCGATGGTCCCGGGGCCGCACACATCGTGCGTCATGAGGACATCCGCGTTCACCCAGATGTTGTCGCCGGCCTGCACCGAGGCCTTGCCGGAGGCGCGGGCGAGAAGCTTTTCAGTCAGTGTCATATCAAAGGGATGGGAAAGTAACGGCGGAACAGGGCTTGCGCAATACGAGAAAACCACGCGGAGGGCGATGGGGCGCATCTCAGTTGCTTGCCATCGCATTAGCACCGGGCTTGAGCCCGGTGCCGTCGGCCAAGCGGGAGCCAAGCTGTTTCAACAGCTTGGCTACGGGGCAGCAGCAAGCAGGCAGGGCTGCGAAGGGGTTAGCTTTCCACTCCCTCTCCCT
>CAZCBE010000105.1:0-26945 GCA_964496695.1 uncultured Klebsiella sp. | reverse complement strand
TGGCCGCTGCGGGTCGCAGACCCGCGCTCCGGGGGCAGTGTCGAGATACGCCCGCTGGTGAGTGTCGGCAGCAGTGGTTTCCAGCTTCCGGCCTTCCCCCTCCCTCGTTTTCATTCGTCAGTCCCCATTCGCCAGTCAAACTCCCGTTCCTTTCTTCCCCTTCGCATATTTCGCGGGTGTGGATCCCAAATTCACCGCAAACGCACATCGCGCTTGAATTCTCAAACTGCCGATGGCATCAAATCCGCACCTTGTTCAAGCGCGCCGCCAAAGTAGCCGTGATCCTGGCCGTGGCCCTCTCCGTGGGGTTGCACTGGGCGCTGCTTCAGTCTGTCGCTTGGACCGGCATGTTTGTCAGCTTCGCGCAGCAGACCTCGGTCAAGGAAGCGCTCGTCAAAACCTTCGATGGCAAGAACGCCTGCCGCCTTTGCAAACTGGTTCGCGAGGGCCAGCAATCCGAGAAGGAAAAGGAATCGCTTCAGCCGCTGGTGAAGATCGAGTCCCTGCCCTGCGCCACCCGTTTTGTCCTGACGCCGCCCGCCCCGCTTTCGTCCCCGACCGGTATGGATCAGGCCGCTTCCCCGCGTGCCGAGTCCCCTCCCCTTCAGCCGCCCCGCGCGGCCTAGTCCCTCCTCCCAAGCCCGCGTGATGACGGGCTGTGACCGGTCGTTTTGTCCGGTCGTTTGAACAGCCCATCTCCCGCGGACCTTCGTCCGGCCTTAGCGCCGTGATGTTTGGAACCAATTGGGCGGAGAGGCGAAATACCGAAGCCCGGACCGTTATTGTCCTTTCTGTCCGGGCCCGGATTTCAGACGCCTCTCCGCCCTTCCTTAAAAACTGCCCCCGGTCTGTGCCCGGTGTGCGGTGTGGAAATCCAGAAGAAGAATTTGGGATGCGGGACTCGATGAACTGCCGGGTGGTTCGTTGTCCTGATCCACCCGGCAGTGGCACCGCATCAGTCCCGCATCCCACCTATTGACAGTCTGACAATCAAAATGAAACTGCCCCATCCTCAACCGAAACCTGCTTCCCTCCGCCTGCTCCCCGGCATGTTTGCGCTCCTCGCCGGTGCGCTGGCCCTGCCCGCCCAAAACACCACGAACAAGCCCCCCGTGAAACTCCCGGAGGTCGTCGTGACCGGCAAGAAGGAGGAATCCGCCCCCGCCTCCCAGACGGTGCCCACCGCCGCGAAAGCACTCGAGGAAATCAGGTCCGTCCCCGGCGGCGCCAGCGTGATCAAGGCCGAGGAGTTCAAAACCGGCCGCGTCTCCACCATGAAGGACGCCCTCGAATACACCCCCGGCGTCTTCGTGCAGCCGCGCTTCGGCTCCGACGAGGCGCGCATCTCGATCCGTGGCTCGGGCCTCCAGCGGACGTTCCACGGCCGCGGACTTAAGCTCATGCTGGACGGCGTGCCGTTAAACCTCGCGGACGGCGGCTTCGACATGCAGGCCGTCGAACCGCTCTCCGTGGAGTATATCGAAGTGTTTCGCGGCGGGAACGCGCTCCGCTACGGCAGCACCACGCTCGGCGGGGCGATCAACTACGTCTCCCCCACCGGCTACACGGCGGACCTCGCGCAAGCCCGCGCCGAGTATGGCTCCTACGGCTATGTGCGCGCGCAGGCCAGCAGCGGCCAGGTGATCGGCCCGGCGGACTACTATGTCTCCCTCACGCACAACTCGCTCGAAGGCTTCCGGCAGAACTCGAAGCAAAGCAACCAGCGGGTCTTCTCGAACTTCGGCTGGCGGTTCAGCGACACCATCGAGAGCCGGATGTTCTACACCTATGTCCTCACCGATTCCGCCCTGCCCGGCAACCTGACCAAGGCGCAACTGGAGGCCAACCCGCGCCAGGCCAACGCCGCGAACCTCGCCGGCAACCAGCACCGTGACTTCGAGCTGCACCGGGTCGCCAACAAGACGACGTTCACGCTGCCCAACGGCAGCCTCGAACTGATGACCTTCGTCTCCCACAAGGATCTCTATCACCCAATCTTCCAGGTCATTGACCAGAACTCGAACGACCTTGGCGCGGACATCCGGTATCGCCACCACGCGGACCTGCTGGGCCGCCAGAACGAATTCACCATCGGCTTCAGCCCCACCGCCAACTTCGTCGAGAACGCGCAGTTTGTGAACGTGGCGGGCGGCCGGGGCGCGATGACGCTCCTGAACTACCAGCAGTCCCAGAACCTCGATTTCTATGTCGAGGATCGTCACTGGCTGAATGACCAGTTCTCGCTGGTCATGGGTGCGCAGGCGAGTTGGGCGAACCGCGATGTGGACGGAAAAGTGGCCGTGCCGCCGCCGATCGCCACCTTCAACGAGGACTACTTCTCGGTAAATCCCAAGCTCGGCTTCATCTACGAGACCAGCGAGGCAGCCCAGCTCTACGGCAACGTCAGCCGCAGCTTCGAGCCGCCCTCCATCTCCGAGATGGGCAATGTCACCATCGCCGGCGTCCCCACCTACGTGGGCCGCGAGGCGCAGACCGGCTGGACGGTCGAACTCGGCCACCGGGGCGAGCGCGGGCGCTTCGCGTGGGATGTGGCCGCCTACCACTCCTGGCTGGAGGATGAGTTGCTCGCCTTCGCCGTCCCCGGCGCAGCCCCGGGCGTCACCTCCACCATCAACGCCAGCAGCACCGTCCACATGGGCGTGGAAGCCGGGGCCGCGTTCCGCGTCGTTGAAGGCATCTTGCGCGCGGGCCAGGGCCGCGAGGCCGATGCTATCGTCCTGCATGGCAACTACCTCTGGAACCGCTTCCGCTTCCAGGACGACGGCACCTACGGCAACAACCAGTTGCCCGGCATCCCCGAGCATTACCTCCGCGCGGAACTGACCTACGAACATCCCAGCGGCTTCTACTTCGGGCCGAACATCGAATACACCCCGGTCAAGTATCCGGTGGACATGGCCAACACCCTGTTTGCCGATCCCTATGCCCTCGTGGGCCTCAAGGCCGGCTGGCGCGCGAAGAAGGGCCTGAATGCCTTCGTCGAAGTGCGCAACCTGACCGACAAGCGCTACGCCGCCACCACCGGCGTCCTCACGGACTCCCGGCTGCCCGGTGCCAGCGGCGCGCAGTTCCTCCCCGGTGATGGCCGTGCCATCTACACCGGCATCGAATGGAAATGGTAAACCGATCACCGCTGCCGCCCGGCGGGATGCCCAAGCATCCCGCCGGAGCGGCCCGGAACCACCCGCCGCCCCGCACCATGAACCCCGCCCCCTGTCTCTCCGCCACGAGCGCCCTCCTCGCTGCCTTGGTGCTGACCGCCTGCAGCCCGGCTCCACCCGCCGCTTCCAGCCCCAAGCCCGCGACCGTTCATGAGCACCGCGCTCACGGAGGAACCAATGCCACCACTGGCCCGGCACATTCGGGACACGGCAGCCACGGGTCCGGCGGTGCCAAGAAGGAAGTCGTCCGCACGGGCGTGGAGAGCCTGGATGTCGTGGTGGATGGCCAGGCCATTCATCTCCTGCTGGCCAACTATGACACGAACTCGAAGTCCCCGGCGCTGCTGCACACCCGCTCGACCGATGGCGGCGGCACTTGGTCAGCTCCCGTCCGCGTGGACGGCCGGGGCATCCCTCCGAAGTCCCCGCATCGGGGCATGGACGCCCAGCTCGCGGCCCACGGTCCCAAGCTGATCGCGCTCTGGGGCACGGCGGGCACTGGCTTGTTTGGCAGCGGGCCGATCGCCACCGCCCGCTCGGAGGACGGCGGCGCTACGTGGATGCCCGGTCCCAATCCCGCCGACGACGGCCTCACCACCGGCCACGGGTTCGTGGACATTGCGGCGGATTCCAGCGGCACCTTTCACCTCGTCTGGCTGGACAGCCGGGACGGCAAACAAGGTCTCCGCTACGCGCAGTCCAAGGATGCCGGCCAGTCCTGGAGCAAGAACGCCACGCTCAAATCCGACACCTGTGAGTGCTGCTGGAACACCCTCGCGCTCGGTGCCGACGGCTCCGTTCACGCACTCTTCCGCGACAAGAATCCCCGCGACATGGCGGTGATTTCCTCGGCCAACGGCGGCTCGCGCTGGAGCGAGCCGGCGAAGGTGGGCCGGTTCAATTGGGAATTTGCCGGCTGCCCGCATGTGGGCGGCGGCCTCGCACGGCGCGGGTCGGCGATGCACGCGCTGGTCTGGACGGGCGCGACTGGTCATGGCGGGGCCTACCACTTGGTCTCCGGCGACCAAGGCCAGTCATGGTCCGCGCCGCAACGGCTTGGTGACTCCGATGCGCGGCGCGGCGACATCGCGAGTGCCGGCCCGTCGAGCCTGGCCGCCGTCTGGGACCGCGTCGGCGACGGCGAAAGCACGGTCTTGGGCGCAACCTCCACCGATGGCGGCAAGAGTTGGAGCGTGGCAAAGCAGCTTTCCCCCAAGGGCGTTAATGCTGCTTACCCACGCGTGGTCGCCTTGGCGGGCAGCTACCGCGTCTTCTGGACCGAATCCGTCCCCGGCGCGCCTGGGGTGTGGAAAACCGCATCGCTGGCAGACTGACTCAAACCCACTCTTGATGGTCCCCCGGCATCAAATCGCAATCCTCTTCGCCCTGGCCGGTTTGCCGTGGCGCAAGGGTGCGGAAACAAATCGCAAGCTGCCGGAAGCAGGGCTGGCAGCCTGCCGTCATATTGAACCGGCTTGAGACAAATCGAATTCACAAGCGCTGCCCCGGCGGCTACGTTGCTCGACGAGTCTGAAGCAATGACGGCCACCGCATCAAAGCCGCCCGCCCGCGCCGCTGCCCGCAGCAGCGCATGGGCGGAGCTTTCCTTCGTTCCAGTCACCACGCTGGTGCTCTGGGCGGGCTGCCTGCTGGTCGGCTGGATCGGTTTCGTGCTGCCCTACTCGCGGCCCCGCCCGCCCGCCCCACCCGCCCCGCCGGTGCAGGCGGAACTCATCAAAGTGGAACTGACCACGCAGCCCGAGCCGCCCCCTCCCGCCGCCTTGCCGCCGCCACCCGCCCCGTCCCAACCCCCGCCCCTCTTCGCCCCGGCTACCCCGCCGCAGGCCCCCCAGCTCGTGGCCGTCGCCGCGCCCAGTCCGGCGGTGGCTTTCGCGCTGCCCGTGGAGGCTCCATCGCGCATTGTCGAGATCAAGCAGGCGGCCTTTGTCCGCCCCGCCCCTCAGCCGGTGACGGTCGTGGCCAAAGCGGCTCCGACCCCCGCCCCCACGACGGGAAGCGGCCAGCCCAGCACCAACTCCGGCCCCACCACCAGCACCAGCACGGTGGCCGCACCCGCCGTCGAATCCCTCACCTTCGGCTATGGCGATGGAGATCAGCCAGCTCCGGACTATCCGTTCGCTGCCCGCCGCGCCGGGCAGGAAGGCACCGTGGTCGTCCGCTTCAGCGTAGGCACCGATGGCCGGGTCCTCGCGGTGGAACCCAGTTCCCCGTCCCCGTGGGGCGCGTTGAACCGCGAGGCCGTGCGCGTCATCCGCGACCAGTGGCGCTTCAAGCCCGGCCCCGTGCGGCTGCACGAGGTCGCCATCCGATTTGAACTGAGAAAGTAACTTTCGAAATGAACCCAATGCTCGCCAACGTCGCGGTGAACCTGTTCCTCAAGGGCGGCCCCATCATGTGGCCGATCTTGGTCTGCCTCATCGCCGCGCTCGTGGTTGTGACCGAACGCGCCCTTTGGTGGTGGCAGCTCAAGCGCCGCTGCAACACCCGCGCGCTCCATGAGACCTACGACGCCGTCGCCAGCGGCGGTTTCGAGCGGGCCGTCTGCCTCACGGAATCCTCCGGTGATCCCTTCCTCCTCACCATGCGCGAGGGCCTGCTGCACGCGCACACCTCGCTGCTCGGCGCCATGCAGCTTCACGCGACCGACGAACTGGAGCGCGCGGAAAAGCGGCTCTGGATTCTCGGCACCTTCATCACCCTCGCGCCGCTGCTGGGCCTGCTCGGCACCGTCACCGGCATCATGCACTCGTTCAGCTTCGTCGGCGACGAGGCGCTCGCCGCCACGAAGGTCAGCGGCGGCATCGCCGAGGCACTCATCGCCACCGCCGGCGGTCTGGGCATCGCGATCCTCTGCCTGCTGCCCTACAACTGGTTCAACCGCCGCCTCGCCCACTACCGCGCCAGCCTGGAGCGCACCATCAACCACACCGAGCTGCTCGTGGAGTCCGCCAAGCACCACGGCCACGATCTGGAAGAGTTCGCCCGCCTCCGCGCCCTCCGCGAACGCGAACGCAGCTTCCGCCCGAAGGAAGAGAAAGCCCCCGCCCCCGCCCCCGCGCACTGACCGGGCGCAACTCGAAACTCCAAACTCCAAACTCGAAACCAAGCGATGCCCGTCAAACTTGGCTCCAAGCTTCCCCCGGAAAGCGCCGAGGCGCGGATTGAGATCATCCCGCTGATTGACATCATGTTCTTCCTGCTCGCCGCCTTCATGCTGGTGAGCCTGAGCATGGTGAACCTGAAAAGCGTGAAGGTGAACCTCCCCACCGCCACCCAGGCCACGTCAGACACCAAGCGCGACTTCGTGAACATCTCGGTGGACAAGGCCGGCCTGGCCTACCTCGACACCAAGCCCGTCGGCCCCAACGAACTCGCGCTCGGCCTGGCGGCGATGGCCAAGACCAACGCCGACGTCCGCGTCTTCATCAGCGGCGACAAGGACGCGCGCCACGGCGATGTCATCCGCGTGCTGGACATCGTGCGCGGCACTGGCATCCAGAAGGTGGCATTTGAAATCAAGGCTCCCGACGCGAAATGACCGAACTTTTCCAACCACGGATGCACAAGGATAAACACGGATGCAACCGGCGCGCGGCCTTTAGGCCGCTTCAGCGTCCGAATGCCATGTGGCGTAAGGATGCCAAGGTGCCACGCACGTTTCTGCGGCCTGAAGGCCGCGCGCCGGTTGCATCCGTGTCCATCCGTGTCCATCCGTGGTTGTCCTCCATTTACCCGGCATGAACCGCTTCCTCCAATGGTTCAACCTCCTCGGCGTGCTCGCCCTCGCCGGGCTGTGCGCGCTGCAGTGGCAGATGAACCGCCAGCTCAACCTCGACCTCAACTCGGCGGAGAAAGCCCGCCAGCAGCAGGCCACCCGCCTGGACGAGCAGGCGAAACTCCTCAAGGGCGGTGCATCCGACCTCGACGGCTTCCGCGAGCAACTGACCCGCGCCACCAAGTCGCTGGCCGAGACCGAAACCAAGCTCACGCAGGTGGAGCGCCAGGTGCAGCAGCTCACCAGCGAACGCGACCAGCTCAAGACCAGCGTCACCGGCTGGGCCGCCGCCGTGACCGCCCGCGACGATCAGCTCAAACAAGCCGGGGCCGACCTGAGGAAGCTCGCCGAGGACCGCAACGCCTCCGTGCTTAAGTTCAACGAACTCGCCGGCAAGCAGAACGAACTGGTGAAGGAACTCGAGCGCGTCACGAAGGACCGCAACTCCATCGTGGACGAACTGAACAAGCGCACCCGCGAGTTCAACACCCTCGTCGAGAAATACAACACCCTCGCCAAGCAGGCCTCCGCCCCCAAGCCCGCGCCTTGAATCCCCGGCGCGCGGCGTTCACGCCGCTTCAAGGTGCTGCGGTCTTCGGCCTTCCGGCACAGCTTGGATTTACCCGAAGTCTGAATTTCCTTCCCCTCAGCCAGTCCATCACTGCTCATGAAAATAGGTCCATTCAGCCCTATCCCCCTGCTCCTCTTCACGACGGTCGCCGCCCTCGCCCAGACCAACACCAACACCACGGTGCTCCCGCCGGTCAACATCACCGCGCGCCGGATCGAGGCCCCGCCCCTGCGCCTGCCCTACCTCGTGAACACCATCGAGGCTGAGGAACTCGCCGAACGACTCGCCCGCACCCTCCCCGAGGCACTGCGCGATACACCCTCGGTAATGGTTCAAAAGACCGCGCATGGGCAAGGCTCGCCGTTCATTCGCGGCTTCACCGGCTTCCGCACGCTGCTGCTCGTGGATGGCATCCGGCTGAACAACTCCGTCTTCCGCGAGGGGCCGAACCAGTATTGGAACACCGTGGACCCGCTCACCATTGACCGCCTCGAAGTGGTCAAAGGTCCGTCCTCCGTCCTCTACGGCAGCGACGCCATCGGCGGCACAGTGAACGCGCTGACCGTCGGGCCGACGGACTATGCGGACGGCTTCGGCTGGGAGCGGCGCGCCTTTTACCGCGTCTCGTCGGCGGAGAGTTCACACACGGCGCGCACGGAAGTGAGCGGGCATCTGGATCGCGAACTTGGCATTTTCCTCGGCGGCACCTGGAAGGACTACGGCGACCTGCGCGGCGGGCAGGAAGTTCGCCGGCAAAAGGCGACTGGCTACACAGACCGCGACCTCGACGGGAAACTCGAATGGAATGTGAACCCCAATGCGCGCGTGGTCGTGGCGCACCAGACCGTGGACCAGGACGACGCCTGGCGCACCCACCGCACCACCCAGGGCATCACATGGCGTGGCACCACCACGGGCACGGACCAGATCCTCAGCTATGATCAGAACCGCCACCTGAGCTACGTGCAGTATCACGCGGAACAACTGGGCGGTTTCGCGCAGGAGGCGCACGCGAGCGTGTCGCACCATCTGCAGCGCGAGACGGAATTCCGCCGCCTCGCCGCCGGCACCTCCACCGAGCAGGGCTTCGAGGTGACCACGCTCGGGCTGAATTTCCACCTCGTCAGCGAAACCCCCATTGGCCGCTGGGTCTATGGCGCGGAGTATTACCACGACTGGGTGGGCAGCTTCCGGCGGAACTACAACGCCGCCGGCGCATTGACCGGCACGGCGGCACAAGGTCCGGTGGCCGACGATGCGGCCTATCACCTTGCCGGCATTTTCGCCGAGGACACCATTCCCTTCTGGAACGAGCGGCTGGAGTTCTCGCTGGGCGGGCGGTTCACGTATGCGGCAGCGGATGCCGCCCGGGTAATCAACCCGGTCGGCGGCGGGACCATTGGGATCAGTGACGCATGGCACGCCTTCACCGGCAGCGCCCGCATCATCTGGCATGTGGATGAGCAGGACCGCTGGCATGTCTTCGCCGGCGCTTCGCAGGCCTTCCGCGCCCCCAACCTCTCGGATCTCACCCGCTTTGACATCGCCCAGACCGGCGAACTGGAGACGCCGCAACCCAATCTGAAGCCCGAGCACTTCCTCACCCTGGAGAGCGGTGTGAAGGTGCAGCATGAGCGCTTCACGGCGCAGGCTAGCTACTTCCACACGCTGGTGAGCGACCTCATCGTGCGCACGCCCACGGGCGTCATTATCGGCGGCCTGGCCGAGGTGACGAAGCTGAACTCCGGCTCCGGGCACATCCATGGCATCGAGTTCGACGGCAGTGTGCGCCTCCACCCGCAGTGGACGCTGCGCGCGAATGCCACCTGGATGGAAGGCTGGATTGACGTGTTCCCCGCCACCGTCGGCGCGGCCAAGCAACGCGAACCCGCCTCACGCCTCATGCCCGCGACGACACAGTTCGCGCTCAAGTTCGAGGAACCAGTCCAGCGCTGGTGGGCCGAGGCGGGCGCAACCGTGTCGGCGCAGCAAAACCGGCTGTCCTCCTCCGACGTGCGCGACACCCAGCGCATTCCGCCAGGCGGCACACCGGGCTTCGCCGTCTATCACTTCCGTGCGGGCTGGCAGCCGGTGAAGGGCTTCAGCCTCACGGGAGCGATTGAGAACCTCACCGACGAGGACTACCGCATCCACGGCTCCGGCCTGAACGAAGCGGGCCGCAACTTCATCCTCGCAGCCGACTGGCGGTTTTGAGCGAGGCGCTGCGGCCTTGCAGGATGAAATCCCGGATCACCTCAATCTCCGCTTCACCGGCGATGGTATGGTCCTTCGCGAATTCCTGCCACGTCACCGGCACTCCGGCCTGCCGCAGCAGTTCAGCGTGTTCATGTGCCCGGGCAATCGGAATGAGCGGATCATATTTGCCATGCGTCATCAGCAGCCGCTGCTGGCCGGCCACCGGAGATTTCTCGCGCAGCAATCGCTCCGGCTGATGCACATACCCGCTCACGCCCACCAGCCCCGCCAGCCGGTGGGGATAGCGCATCCCCACCTCGATGGTCATCAGGCAGCCCTGGGAAAAGCCGAAGATCGTCGTCTGCTCGGTGGGAAAACCCGCAGCCCGCTGCCGGTCCAGCAAATCGGACAAAAGTTGTGCGCTCCGTTTCACACCGGGCGCGGCATCGCCGGGAAAATCATACCACGAGTAGCCGCCGTAGTAGTCGTCGGGGGCATTCACCAGCAGGTAGTTCAGCCACGGCAGTTCCAGCACTTTTGGCAGGAACCGGTAGCCATCCATGCTGTCCCCCAGCCCGTGCAGCACCACCATCAGGTGGCGGGAGCCCTTCTCTTGCGCGGGGATCAGTTCCGAAATCAGCATGCCGCTGGTGTAAACCACGCCGCCCACACAGGAAAGCGGAACTTCCGGTCCGGCGTATGCGGCGCGCGGCATTCATGCCGCTTCAACGTGCAAAGTTCTTCGGCGATCCCATGCCCCGCAGCATTCGGACGCTGAAGCGGCCTAAATGCCGCGCGCTCGCTCAGCCGCATTGCAGCGCCTGGCGGCTGCCGCTATACTCCACCCGTGGTGCGACTCGTCCTCTTCGACATTGACGGCACGCTGATTCATACCGGCGGAGCCGGCGTGCGCGCTTTCGCCCGTGCCTTTGAAACCGAGTTCGGCCTTCGCCACGGCACCGAGCAGATGCGCTTCGCCGGCCGCACCGACTCCGGCCTGGTGCGCGAATTTCTCACCCGCCATGGCATGGAGCCCACGCCGGAGAACTTCCGCCGTTTCTTCGACTGTTACGTCCACTGGCTTGATCACCACCTGCACGAACTGGCCGGCAGCATGTGCCCCGGCGTGAACCAATGGCTGACGGAACTCGCCGCCCTGCCCGAGCCGCCGCTCCTCGGTCTGCTCACCGGCAACATCCGCCTCGGTGCCCAGATCAAGCTCCGCCACTACGGCCTCTGGGAGCCCTTCCGCACCGGCGGCTTCGGGGACGACCACGAGGACCGCAACGAAATTGCCCGCGTTGCCAAGGCCCGCGGCTCCCGGCGGCTGGGGCATGAACTGCGCGGCGACGAAATCCTCGTCATCGGCGACACGCCGCTGGACATCGCCTGCGGCCGCGCCATCGGCGCGCGTTGTCTGGCCGTCGCCACCGGCGGCTCCAAGCTGGACGAATTGCAGGCGCACCGCCCCGACTGGGCCATCGCTGACCTCACGCACCTCGCTCCCGCCGCAGCCTGCCGATGAGGCCCGGCCATCACGGAGCCACGATGATTCTGTGCTCCATGATTTTGTGATTCTCCCCGGCTACAGCAATTCCGTCCGGCCCAAGGCCAGAAAGTGCAGCCACGTCCGCGTGACCTTCTTGCCGTAAATCCGCTCCAACGCTAGCGCATAGAGCGTCAACTGCGGCCCGTGCTCCCGGGCCTTCGCCGCCACCTCGGCTTCGTCGAAATGATCCGTCTTGTAATCGAGCAGCCAGATTTCCCGTTCCCCAAACACCACCAGGTCCGCCACGCCCTGCACGATGACGAACTCCTCTCTCTCTCCCGTAGGCGACGACGTGAGGAGTCTCCGATTTTGTGTTTCAGCCGCTGGAGCCATCTCACCGCCGCTTCCACCCGAGGCCGTCCCCATCAAATCCATCGCCTCCAGTTCCCGCACCGTGAAACGCGCGGTGAACGGAATCTCCCGCTGCACCATCCGCGCATTCGCCCGCACCTGCTGCCCAACGGATGACTCCCAGAACGTCAGCAGGGCCGCGAAATCCAGTGCCTTCGCATCCCGTTCCGACAATACCCCCTCGCTGACCAGCCGCGCCGCCTCGTTGCGCAGGTCCAGCGCCGTGGCCGTCCGGGCCAGATCCACGCATTGGAGAAACGCATGGTGTGCCAGGCCCGCCTGCGCTGCAGACAATCCACCGCGCCCCTGCCATCCGTCGGCCCCGCGCGGTCGAAACCACGGCGTCACTTCCTCCTCCGCCGCTGCTGCCCGGCGCCTCAAGACTGTCACCGAGGTCTTCGCCGGTTCGTGCGTCGCGGGAACGTGCGGATAAGGCCGGGTCAGCTTCGCACGCAGGCTGGCCACCAGTTCGTCGTCCACGTCGCGACTCGCTTCGAGACGCTTCGCATTCGCCGCCGCGTCTTCTCCCTCTCCCCCACTGGGGGAGCGGGCTGGCCTGTCCTCCATAGCATTACTGCGAAGGATGGAGGTGAGGGGGCGGGCCACGCCACCACTGGCGAGCCGCTCATCATCCGCCGCGTAAAGGCTCCAGCTCAGCAACCCATTCTGGCCCCCCGCATCCCCGCTCCACTCCGCCTCCGCTGTCACCGTGGGCAGCCACGCCCGCAGCCAGTCCAGCGGTCGCCGCGCCTTCAACAGCGTGCGTTCATTGAGTTCCGACGCCGGCCAGCGCCATTTCTCGGCCACGGACTTGCCGGTGTCCGTGCCCACGAGCACCAACGTGTCGCGGGCGCGCGTGAGCGCCACGTAGAGCAGGCGCATTTCCTCGCCCAGCAGTTCCCGCCGGCCCCGCCGCCGCGCCAGCCAGTGTGGCAGGCTCTCGTAACGACGGTCACTGCCCGGCGGAATCACCATCGGGCACAACCCAAACTCCTCATCGAGCAGGATGTCCCCGCGCAGGTCACGTTCGTTGAACATCGTCCCCAGCCCCGCCACCAACACGACCGGAAACTCCAGGCCCTTGCTTTGGTGAATGCTCATCAGGCGAACCGCGTTGTCGGTCTGGGCCGGAGCAAAGGCATGGTCCAGATCGGAGTCCGTTTGCGCGTCAATGAAGTGCAGGAAACGATGCAGCCCCTGGCCTTGATAGGGTGCAAACTGCCGGGCCAGGTCGAGCAGCCGGCGCACGTTCGCCACGCGCTCGGCCCCGCGCGGCTCGACCAGCAGCAGCGACTCGTAATGCGTCTCCGTGAGCACGCCCTCCAGACATTCCGTCAACGAGCCCAGGCGGATGCGCTCCCGCCAGACCGCGAACCGGGTGAGGAACCAGTCGGCCTTGGTCCAGTCCGTCTGCGTGGCGGCAGGCGTCCCGCCTGCCGTAGAGGACGGCATCTTGCCGTCCGGCTCCGCGCTCGAAACAAGTAAGGTCTCCAACCCATCCACGACCTCTCCGCCGGGCGGGACGCCCGGCTCTACGGCAGGCAGGATGCCTGCCGCCACTCCACCGGCCCGGAACTTCGTCAGCGCGTCCCACAACAACCGCTCTGGATTGTGCGTGCGGATTGTCACCAAATCCTCCAGCGACATCGCCACCAGCGGCGAGCGCAGCACGGCAAGGAGAGGCAAATCCTGCAATGGGTTGTCGAGCAGCCGCAGCAGATTCAGCAGATCGCTGACTTCCAGCGCGCTGTAGAACCCGCCGCGCTCCGCCTGCAATGGCACCCCCGCGCGATGAAATTCCTGCGCAAAACTCTCCACGCGTGAGCCGGGCGACCGCATCAGCACCACCATGTCCCGCCACTGCACCGGACGCAGAGCCTTCGCCTCGTCGTCCCAGACTTCATGGCCGCGTTCATTCAGCTCCCGCAGGCGCAGCGCCACGCACCGGGCCTCGCGCTCCACCGCGAGCAGGTCGAGCAGTTCGTTGGGTGCATCGCTGTCCTCAGACTGTTCATCCGTGTCGTTCGTGAGGATGTGGAGTTCGACGCGGGCCGTGTTAGTCGTAAGCTGCGGAACCTCAGAAGGCGCCCCCTCACCCCGGCCCTCTCCCCCGATGGGGGAGAGGGGGATGACGTCGCGCAGCATCGCACGACCTTCGGGATTGCCGAACTTCAATTCCGCCTCCGCATCATAAGTCACGCCCCCGATGGACTCGCGCATCAGCACCCGGAACAGCGGGTTCACAAAGTTCAGAATGGCCTCCCGGCTGCGAAAGTTGTCCGAAAGCGCGATGACGCTTGGAGCGCCGGTCTCCGACCCGGCGCGTTGGGCCAGTTCGGAAGACAACGCCGGGCCGGAGGCCGGCGCTCCGACACGCCACGCCTTCGCATACGCCGCAAAGATCCGCGGGTTCGCGAGCCGGAAGCGGTAGATGCTCTGCTTGAGATCACCGACTAAAAAGCGGTTCCCCTGCCCTTCGTCGCCACTGACGAGCCGAAGGATCGCGTCCTGCGCGGCATTGATATCCTGATACTCGTCCACGCAGACGTGCGCGAACTGCACCCGGCATTGCCGCGCAACTCCGGTCGCCTCATCCCGCAGCAGCCGCAGTGCGAACTGTTCGAGATCCGCAAAGTCCAGACCGCCAAGCTGCCGCTTCGCCTCGCCGAAGCGAACGCCAAACTGCCGGGCAAGCTGCACCAGGGCCGCCATGGCATGGCGCGACCACTCCCAATCCTCCGCCAGCGCGGTCCCGGAACCATCGTCCCCAACAATCGAGAGCAGAAACTCCGCCTCCTCGAAGAGCTTGGCGAAGGCCGGACGTAGTTCAGTCTTCTTCTTGCTCCACAGCTTCGTGTCGTCCGCAGCGAGCACGGCCGCGAGCGCCTCCGCCATCCGCGACATGGTAGGGCGAGACTCCGTTAAGCCCCATCCGCCGACGGAGTCGGCGCGAGCGGAGCCTCGCTCAGCATGGGGCTCGACAGAGTCTAGGCCTGCCAGCGCCGCCCTGCTGCGCGTCAGCGCGGGCACGTCTGGTGCGCAGGCGAGGGCTGCAAGCCACTCGGCACGCCATTCCTCAAAACCAGTGGCAAACCACGCGCGCCACTGCGTCGGCGCTTCTTCACGGAACATCGCGAGCTGTGCCGTGAACCATCCATCCGGGTCTGGCAGGGATTGCGCGTAGCAGTGCAGCTTCCACACCAGCGTCCGCAGATGCTCGTCCGAGCCGCGCCCCGCGCTGCGGATGAGCTGCTGAACGACCGCGCTGTGCGCGTGCCGCCCGCCGTAATGCTCGGCGAACAACGCCGCCAGGCAGTCGCGCGCCAGCGGGCGGGTCTGGCGCTCATCGAGGATCACCAGTTGCGGATCAATCTCCAGCGCGTGGAAATGCTCACGCACCAGCCGGAGACAGAAGCTGTGCAAGGTGGAAATCTGTGCCGCATCCAGCAAGGCAAGCTCCTCGGCAAGACGGTCGGCGTGGGCTCCCGTGCGGCCCTGCTCCGCCTGCAGTTCCACCTCCAATGCCCCGCGCAGCCGGGCGCGCATCTCGGCCGCCGCCGCCTCGGTGAACGTGACGAGCAGCATCTGGTCAAGCGACACGCCCTCGCGCAGCAGTTGCAGGCACCGCTCGATCAGCGTGCGCGTCTTCCCCGTGCCGGCCCCCGCGACCACAAGCACGTTGCCGCGCGCACGGATGGCAGACTGCTGGGCTGGGGTGAAAGTGCTCATGCTTCCGGCCCCGTTGCTCCCGTCGGGCTGCGCAGTGAGCGATACGGCTGGGTCCACGGGTCGAAGCGACAGATGGCGCGATAGTCGCACCGGTCACAGGCCTTCTCGCTGGCGCTCAGGCGCACCGGAGCCACCTCGACACGCCCCGCGAAGATGGCTTCGCCCAGGCCGCGCAGATTGGCTTCAACTTGCGAGAGCAGCGCATTGAAGTCGTCACCGGCAAGTCCGTCCGAACCGTGCGCAATGAGTCCGCCGTCCTTGTTCAACCGGTAGCGAAACTGCCCGCTGGAATGTCCCTCGACGCGGCTGTCGAAGAGCGCACGATGGGAAAAGTCGAAGCGGCCTGCGTGCTGGTAAGTCGCGCGTCGGGCCGCCTCATCCTCTGCCAAAATCTCAGCGCGCGAACCGCTCGCCCCCGCCGCCCCATGCAGCGGAACGTAGAAAACCCCGGCGGGGTGGATCGCAGAAACACTTACACTTCCGATGTCCAATCGCGAGCCTCTCTCTCCCCCACCGGGGGAGAGGGATTGAGGGTGAGGGGGCGCGACGACAAGGAGTGGTCCGAAGCTGGCTGGCGTATGAACGCCCTCCCCCCTCACCCCGGCCCTCTCCCCCGATTGGGAAGCCGCCACAGACGGAAGCCCGGCCCCGCCATGAGCCCGCAGCACGTTGAGATAGGCAAGCAGTTGAAGCTGGAGGCCATGCTCGACCTTGAGCTTCTCCAGCTTCTTCGGACTCGACTTATAGTCCACCACCACAGCGAGCGTTTCGCCGGTCTTCTCATCACGGCAGAGATCCACGCGATCAATGCGCCCGCGCAGCAACAGGGCGCGTCCGTCGTCCAAATCGAGCCGCCAGGCTGGCAGCGGGCCGCCGGGCAGGCCGAAGCCGAGTTCCACGGCCACGGGATCAAAGCGATACCCCGGCATCCAGCCGACCAGGGCACCCAGCAGCCGCTGGGCGCTGGCAATGAGTGAACGGGCCGCGAAACGCCGCGCGTCATCGGCCGCAAAAAGGGCGAACTCGGGGCTGGCCAGCAAGTCTTCACCGACCTGCGCGGCCAGTTCGCTGGCGGCGGCCGGGGTGAGATCCCGCCAGCGACGGCCGGACGTGACCACGCGCAGATGGAACTCATCCAGGAGCCGGTGCAGGTAACTGCCACGCTCGCGATGGTCTATTTCAAACTCCTTGCGCTCCTCCGCCTCCAGCCCGGCGGCGACAAAGAACTTGAACGGACACTCGGAGAATTGTTCGAGCTTGCTGACGGAGGTGGTGAGTTCGCGGCCGTAGAGCCGGGCGACAGCGTCCGGGGAAAGCGACGCAGCGGCGTGACTGGCCAAAAGTTCCCGCCAGCGGGCGATGACCGGGACAATGGCCGGGAGCGAGGCGAGGGAGCGGAGCGATGCTGGATGCTGGATGCTGGATGCTGGATGGGGTGCCGACGATTGCGCAGTTCCCTGCGAAAGTGTGGCTTGCTCCCCTTCTCCCGCAGTAGATGAGGCGGTGGCCAGTTCACGGAGCAATGGTTCGAGCACGTCCTCCGTGTGCTCGGCTTCGCGCCAGTCCATGGCGGTGACGATGGTTTCAAGTTCGAGGCCGGGAAACCGCGATTGAACGTGCGCGAGCAACGGTGAGGGGTGGAGTGGCTTGCCGTCCGCGCTGGCGGCGGAGCAGCTCAGGATGAGCCGGGCGCGGCTGCGGGTGCAGGCGATGTAGCCGAAATAACGCTCATGCGCGATCTGCGCACGCGGGTCCAGACCGAGCCGGAGGTCATGCAGCGCCAGCAGATCACGCTCGGAGTCCGAGAGCAGCACGGGCGGCGCGGGCGGCGCGGGAAAGCTGCCTTCGTTCAGACCCAGCACGAGGGCAAGTTCCAGTTCCGGATTACGCGACCGATCCACGGTGCCGATGAGCACCTGATCCAGGGCCGGCGGAATCACGCCGACGCTGAGCGTGCTCAAGCCGGCCTCGACAATGGGCAGCCACTCCCGCAGCGGCAGCGCCACGGTGGTCGCGGGAAAGGCGCGCTCCAGATTTTCGAGCCAGGTGTTCATCTGACGCAGCACGGTCGCGTGCAGGGGCGGGGCCAGATTCGGCGAGTCGGACTCCTCGGCCAGGGCGTCGTCCCAGGCCTGAAGACAGGCTTCGATGCCGAGTGCATCCCACAACGCCCGGAGGGCGGCGGCGAGTTGGAAACCGTGAATGGCCGCTGACCGCTGACCGCTTGGCGATTGCGGAGCGCCGGTCTCCGACCCGGCGTGAACAGTGCTCACACTCCCTTGAAAATCGCTCGTTGATGGTGCGCTCGGACCCCTCACCCCGGCCCTCTCCCCCGGTGGGGGAGAGGGAGAAGCAGCACTCGGTCCTGAGGCGGCATTCAGTTGTTCCGCCAGCTTCAGGAACGGCGCGGTGAACCGCCTGCGGAGTTCCTCGGCCCGCGTGAGGTTGAACTTGGGCTCGGGGATTGCGAGCGGTTCGAGCCATTGCGCGCCCCTCCAGCCGTGGGCCAGCGCAACATTTTCGAGCCAGTCAATGTCCCCGTCGCGCCCATGCACCAGGCCGGTCTTGAGCACGCCAAACCAATCCTCCGGCAACCAGCCATAGGCGAGTGTGCGCAGGGCGAAACGGGTCAGCTCCGCCAGCGGGTGATGCGCGACCGGTTCACGACGGTCGAGGAAGAAGGGAATGCCGTGGCGCGTGAAGGTCCGGCGCAGCGCCGCATGGTGCTGGTCCACGCTGCGAAGAATGACCGCACACTCCCGGAAGCGCCCTCCTGCGTGGACGTGCCGAAGAATCTGCCGCGCAGCGAACGCCGCCTCCGCCTCGGGATTCGCGCATTGGACGAGACGGAGAGGTGACGCTGGATGCTGGATGCTGGATGCCGGATGGGGTGCGGAGCGTTGGCGGATTGGTCCGGTAGGGTGAGACTCTGTCGAACCCTGTTTGCCGACGGAGTCGGCGCGAGCGCAGCGAGCATCTCCGACATCGGCGGCCGGAGAGATGCCCGTTCCGCTCGCCTGGCTCTGCTCGGAGTGGGCCTCGACGGAGTCTCGCCCTACCGGGCTCGTGGTTGAAGGCTCCGTCCAGTTGGCTTCCAGTTGGGCAAGCTGCGGACTCTCGCCGAAGCGGCTGCGGGCGGGAGTGCGCGGCAGCGCTTCGATGACCACTTCGCATTCGCGCAGCGCTTCAACGCGCTGACGAAAATCGCCATAGGTCCGGCGCACGGTGGACCAGAGAGAAAGCCAGCTTTGGGAGTCGCTGGCCTGCGTGTCGAGGCAGAAGGCCAGCGTGGCCGTGCGGCAAAACGGAAGCACCGCGCACAGGAGGTCCACTTCCTGTGGCGTCATCTCAGCGAAACCATCCAGCCAAAGCCCGGCGATGGGCGCGGACGCCTGCCGCGGGACGAACGTCGGCTCACGCACCATGTCGGTGGCCAGGTCGAGCAACCGGTCGCCATCCTGCGCGTCACTGCCAGCCAGCCACTCGTGATACGCCCGGAGCAGGTGGTGGAGATCGTGCAGCTTGTCCCGCAACGAACCGTGCTCCGTGCAACGCTCCGCCAGCCGGGCCAGGCGCGCAGGGGTGATTTGGTGGCGCTGGAACTCACGCAACAACTGGCTGAGCTGGCGGGCGAAGCCCGGCAGGCGCGCCGTGGCCCGGAACACGCGGAGCGCCGGCTGCTCACGGGCCAGCAGCGCGCGCAGAACCATCACCCGCCCCTCGTCGTCAATCAGCTCCGGCACCGTGCTGAAGGTCTCCAGCAGCCAGTGCGCGAGCCGGTCAAACGAGACGATTTGCAGGCGCGTGTAGCCGGCCAGCGGCGGCTGCTCCGGATCGTCGAGCAACTGACGTTCAAGCTGAAAGGTTGCCTGTTTCGGAGCCAGCAGCAGCAGCGGCGACCCCTCGGGTGCGCGCTTCAGCTCGGCACGGATCTCCCCCAGGCAGCGCCAGGTTTTGCCGCTGCCGGCCGGACCCAGGAGGAAGTGGACGAGCACACGCCGATGGTCGGGGGCGGAGGTCAAAGTTCAAGGTTCAATGTTGAACGCGTTTATCACCCCGGCGCGCCTTGGCACTACCCCCGAAGCCGAGCCGGCGCGGACGCCGGCGCTACGTAGCGCCGGCCTCCGGCCGGCCGTGCCGCAAGCGTCCCCGCTTGCCCGTCGGAGCGAGGTCGGGGGCAGTGTCGAGCCGCGCCCGCTTCTCAACCTTCCGGTTGCGGGCATCTGAGATTTGGTTAGGATGCCGTCATGTCCACCACCGGAGTTCGTCCTTGGATCGTCGGCGCCTGCATGTTGTCCGCCGGGCTGGCGGGCGGGTATTTCGCCGGGCGAAGCGTTTCGCCCGGCACAGCCTCGGTCCCGCCGACCACGGTTACCCCACCTTCCACTTCCGCCACGAGCACCGCCAAGAAGACGACGAAGGAGGCGCGCAGCTCAGAAACCGCCCGCGCTAATCCCGTCACCCCCGCCAGCAGTGCGCCGCGCTCAGTGGATGACATCGTCGCCAAGCTGCGGCTGGCGATGGTGGACCCGAACTACATGCGCGTGGGTCAAAGCATCTACGAAGCCGTGCAGCATCTTGCCCCGGCGGACATCCCCGCCGTGTTGGAGCGGATCAAGTCACCCGCAAACCAGCGCAACATCTACGCCGTCCTCAGCGTGCTCATGCCGCGCTGGGCCGAGACGGACCCGGAAGCCGCGCTGGCCTATGCCCAGGCGCTCCCGCGCGTGAACGAACGGCAGTCCGCCCTCGCCGCCGTCTTCTCGGGCTGGGCCCGCCGTGATGTGGAGGCGGCCATTGCCGGGTTGGAACGGTTGAAGAACCCGGATGACCGCACGCGG
Organism: uncultured Klebsiella sp.; assembly: GCA_964496695.1. Taxonomy (GTDB): domain Bacteria; phylum Verrucomicrobiota; class Verrucomicrobiia; order Limisphaerales; family SXTU01; genus SXTU01. The sequence continues at coordinate 6,730 of CAZCBE010000105.1, read as the reverse complement.
GCGTGGACGGCCATCTTGCCGGAACTGGCCCAGACCAACCCCGAGCGCGCTCTCCAATTGCAGCAGCAAAATGCCCGTGGCGACCGCAACTACGGTTACAGCGCGGCCAGCGGCATCTTCCACATCTGGGCGCAGACCGACCCCGCCGGCGCCGCCGCCAAGGCCCTGCTGCTCCCCACCCGTGACCGCGATCAGGCGCTGCAGAGCATCGCCTCGCAATGGGCGGCCAAAGACCTCCCCGGCGCGCTCGCCTGGGCGCAGGCGTTGCCGGATGGGACGGCCAAACGCAACGCCCTGCGCACCGTGCTGACCGAGATGGCGGGGCAGAACCCGCAGTCGGCGGCGCAGCTCGTGCAGACCATGACCGGCCAGGCCCAGCGCGACGCCGTCTCCAGCGTGGCCTCCGCCTGGGCCCAGACCGATTTGAACGCCGCACTGACCTGGGCGCAGGGCCTGACCGATGCGCGTTCGCGCGACCAGGCGTTGCAATCACTCGGCTCCGAATGGGCCCGGCGCGACCCGACGGCGGCGGCGGCCTATGTGAGCAGCCTGCCCCCCGGCCAGTTGCGGAACAACCTGCTCCAAAACATCGCGTCCTCGTGGGCCAACACCGACTCGAAGGCCGCCTTGGAATGGGTGCAGGCCCTGCCCACCGGACAGGCGCGGAACAGCGCCCTTTCCAGCGTCGTGCAAAACATGAGCTACCGCGATCCCGCCGCGGCCGCGGCGTGGCTGGAGGCGCTGCCCTCCAGCGGTTCGCAGAACAGCTACCTCTTCAGCAATGTCGCCAGCCAGTGGGCCCAGCAGGACCCGGAGCGCGCCGCCGAATGGGTAAAAAGTCTGCCGCCCGGCCAGGGCCAGCGGCAGGCGGCGCAAAACGTGGTCAGCCAGCTCGCGGAATCCAATCCGAAGCTGGCGGCGGAGTTCGCCTTGTCGCTGCCGACGGGGCAGTCCCAGGAATCGCTCGGCATGGTGGCCTCGCGCTGGGCGGCGAATGATTTGAAAGGCGCACTCTCCTGGGTGCAGCAGCTTCCCGAAGGCGGCGCGCGGGATGGCGCCTTGCGCAGTGTGGCCGGTGCCTGGGCGCAGAACGACCCGCAGGCGGCGGCGAACTTCGCGCTCGGCCTGACTTCGGATGCGGCGCAGAAAAGCGCGCTCTCGTCCGTGGCAACCGCCTGGGCTCAGAATGATCCGAAAGCCGCCGCGCAGTGGGTGGCCGGCCTCGGAGCCTCAGACACCTCCGGCAACCTGCTGCGCAGCGTCGCGCAGGGTTGGGCGCAAAACTCCCCGGCCGAGGCGGCGGCGTGGGTGGCGACCCTCCCGGCCGGCAGTTCGCAAAACAGCGCGGCGCTTTCCATCGTCACCTCCTGGGCCTATCAGGACCCGGCGGCGGCCGCGGCCTGGGTCGGGGCGTTCCCGGAAGGCCAGACCCGCGACAGCGCGATGAGCAGCGTGATGTCCGGCTGGGCGCAGAACGACCCGCAAAGCGCGAGCCGCTGGCTCGAAGCGCTGCCTGCGGGCAAGTCGCGCGAAAAGGCGGCGGAGCAGTTCCTCGACTACGCCTCGTATCAGGACCCGGCCCTTGCGGCCAAGTGGGCGATGGAACTTTACGCCTCCGCCGGCACCCAGCCGGGACAGAACACGCGCTACACCTCGCGCATCGAGAACATTGCCCGCAACTGGATACGGCAGGACGAGCGAGCTGCGCGCGCCTGGATACAACAGACGCCTCTCTCGGACGAGCGGAAGAACGCCTTGTTGAATCCGAAGCGGTAAACCAGGCCGCCGCAGCAGCGGCGGCACTTCTGCCGCGTAGCACAGGCTACCAGCCTGTGCCGAGCGGCTACTAGCCGCTCGGAACGGCGACGGCGCGCGAACTGGTTCGGGGCATCAAGTTGCCGGGGAGCCGCCTCGCCGTTCCGGCCGGCCAGTGGCTTGTGCCACCCATTCTTGCTTCGACGTTCGGGTGCAACCACTCGCCACCCGTCCCACGAGTGTGGGGCAAGCATTGGACTTGGACATCAGCGCCAATTCTTTTCATACCCGCGAATGGAATTTGGCTTCGAGCCGGACGCGCCTTGGGCTATGCTTTTCCTCCGGCTTGGAAGCCTCGCCGGATTCAGCGCGCATGAACACAAATCTCCCCGGCTCCTGCAACACCGACAATCTCCACGTCACCCGCTGGGTGGAGGAAGTCGCCCGCCTCTGCCAGCCCGACACCATCCACTGGTGCGATGGTTCAGCGGCGGAGAAACACACCTTCACTGCCGAGGCGGTGGCGCGCGGCATTCTCATCCCGCTCGACCAGAAGAAGTGGCCCGGGTGCCACTACCATCGCTCCAATCCCAACGACGTGGCGCGCGTGGAGCAATGCACCTTCATCTGCACGCCCACTGCGGAGGAAGCCGGGCCGACCAACAACTGGGCCGCCCCCGCCGAGATGCGCGCGAAGCTCAACGGTCTGCTGGAGGGGGCCATGCGCGGTCGCACCATGTATGTGGTGCCGTTCCTCATGGGACCGCCCGGCTCGCCGCTGGCCCGTGTGGGCGTGGAACTGACTGACTCCATCTACGTCGTCCTAAGCATGGGCATCATGACGCGAATGGGTCGCGTGGCGCTGGACCAGCTTGGCACGAGCGATCAGTTCACCCACGGCATTCACTCCATGCTGGACGTGAACCCGGACCGCCGCTACATCGCGCACTTCCCCAAGGAGAACACCCTCATCTCGGTCGGTTCAAATTACGGCGGCAATGTGCTGCTGGGCAAGAAGTGCATGGCGCTCCGGCTGGCCTCGCACTGGGGCCGGAACGAAGGCTGGCTCGCGGAGCACATGCTCATCCTCGGCGTCGAGACCCCGGACGGGAAAAAGACGTTCGTGGCCGGCGCGTTCCCCAGCGCGTGCGGCAAGACCAACTTCGCCATGCTCAAGCCGCCCGCCCGCTTCGAAGGCTGGAAGGTCTGGACGGTGGGCGACGACATCGCGTGGATGAAGCCCGGCGCGGACGGACGCCTCTACGCCGTCAACCCGGAGACCGGCTATTTCGGCGTCGTGCCGGGAACGAACTACAAATCCAACCCGAACGCGATGGAATGCATGAGGAAGGACACCATCTTCACCAACGTCGCGCTCACCGCTGATGGCGACGTGTGGTGGGAGGGCAAGGACGAACCGCCGCCCGCCGAGTGTCTGGACTGGCGCGGCCAGCGCTGGACGCCCGACTCAAAGGAGAAGGCCGCGCATCCGAACAGCCGTTTCTGCGCGCCCATGACCAACAACCCGATGCTTGCACCCGAGGCCAACGACCCCGCCGGCGTGCCCATCAGCGCGATCATTTTCGGCGGCCGCCGGACGAACACCATGCCGCTCGTGTATCAGGCCTTCAACTGGGTCCACGGCGTCTATGTGGGTGCGACCATCGGCTCCGAGACCACCGCCGCCGCCACCGGCGCGGTCGGCCACGTCCGCCGCGACCCGATGGCCATGCTGCCCTTCTGCGGCTACAACATGGGCGAATACTTCCGGCACTGGCTCTTCATGCGCCGGCTCATCAAGCATCCCCCGCGCATCTTCAACGTGAACTGGTTCCGCAAGGACGCCGACGGCAAGTTCCTCTGGCCCGGCTACAGCGAGAACATGCGCGTGCTCAAGTGGATCGTGGACCGCTGCCGGGGCGACGCAAACGCGAACGAGGCGCTGCTCGGCTGGGTGCCCAGCGCGCACGACTTCGACCTCGACGGCCTGGACGGCTTCAACGCCGAACGGCTGGAGCAGGCCCAGAGCACGGACATCGAGGAATGGCGGCGCGAGGTGCTCCAGCAGGACGAGCTGTTCATCAAGCTCTACTCGCACCTGCCGAAGGAGATTATCTTTCAGCGGGAGCTGCTGATTGCCCGCCTATAGGCTGCGAGTAGCGGCGGTCTCAAGCGTTATGCACGACATCTGGCAAGATTGGATGAGAAGACTGTCGGGCTGGTGGGGGCCATTCGAATTCCGAGGTTACTCCATGTGGCTTGGTGCAGTTTGCGTCGGGCTGTTGGTGTTCGTGGTGCTGCCTTGTCTTATTTCCAAACGGCGGTTGCGCATTCGCGATATCACACCAATCCGAGGAAGCCTGTATCTGGCGTTTCTTCTTGCGCCTGCTTTACTCCCGGTTCACGGCCAAGCACTGGTCTGCCCAGCGATAGTGCTAATAGTCGTGGGATTAGTTGTTCCCCCACTCTTCTTCGCCTCCGTGCTCTTTATGCTGGTTACGTGGGCGGCCCTCTATGCTATCTGGTGCCTAGCTCTGTTTGTCGATGCCCGCAGAACGCTCACTGCCGGATTGACCAAGACCGAGGCTGCGGAGCAAGACGAAAACAAGCCATCCTGACTGGACTTCTGACTCGCACTCTACAGCTCTGTCCCGTCGCCGACCTCCCGCCCGGCACGACGCGCAAATTCGTCTTCACCCACGAGGGCATCCGGCGTGAGGGCTTCGCGGCGAACGTGCGCGGGCACCTCGTCGCCTACGAGAACGCCTGCCGGCACATCCCCATGCCGCTGGACGATGACAACGACTTCTTCACGACAGACGGCGAGTTCTTCATCTGCCGCACCCACGGCGCGATTTACGAGCCGCTGAATGGGCGGTGCATCCATGGGCCATGCGGCGGACTCAGCTTGAAGGCACTGCGTGTGGTCGAGGTGAAAGGCGAACTGTGGGTCGTGCTCCCGGAGGAATCTGCATAGCATGGGTCGTCTTGAGAACTTGATTTCTCAAAACGGCTCACGAAGCGTTCCTGAATGCCAGACTCGAAGTCAACGCTCTCGGAGCTGCTGAAAAAGCGTTGTCCCCCAGTGACCCTGAAGGAAAAGGTAATCCACTGGTCGCATGTCGCTGTCTTGCTCCCGCTGCTCTTGATAATGGCCGTCTTCTGGTTGATACCGCTTGAGCTGATCGGTGGCTTGATTTCTTGGCTGGTAGTTCGGAAGGACCAAAGCGTTCACCCCCTCATCAAGGAACTGGTAGCATACGAAGACACCGGAAACGCGGGCCCGTTGCTGAAGCCACTCGAATCTTCCACCAGCGCAACAGATCTCCGGCTGCTTTGCATGCAGATCAATGGTTGGCTGGGGGCTTGGGGTAGCACGGGGGTTCCGCTATCAAATGAGCCATTTCGGTTGCCAGGTGACTTCCCTTGGTGCCAGATGCTCAGACGCGTTGTTCTGGAAGAGCCAAACTTCTCCGAACTGTTTGTAGCGGATCAGCATTCGGTGAACTTTCACGACCGGCTTACGTGGCGAGAGCGGTTTGAGATCAGGTTCTTCGTCAGAAAGAACCGCACGCCGCCGATGATACGTAAATAGCATCGGCTGATAAGCATCGAACAACTTGCGCCCCACCCCGTCCAAACCGCTCGTTCTAAGAACACGCAACCAACCAATGAAACGCACCGCCTTCCTTTCCACCCTCGCCCTCGCCACCCTGCTCGCCTCGCCCGCGCCGCTCTTCGCCCAGGCCAAGACCGACGCCAAACCCGATGCCAAGAAAGACGCGAAGCCGGACGCAAAAAAGGACGCCAAGCCCACCAAGCCCAACCCCGTCCAGGCCCCCGACGTCGCCGCGCCCAAGTTCCGCGATGGCGAGCCGGACGCCGGTTTCCTCAAGACCCACGAGGGCTACGTGGCCACCGCCAAGGCCGGCGGCGTGGACGTGCTCTTCCTCGGCGACTCCATCACGGCCGGCTGGCGTGGCAACGGCAAGGAAGTCTGGGAAAAGAGTTTCGCCGCCTACAAGACCGCGAACTTTGGCATCGGTGGGGACCGCACCCAGCATGTCCTCTGGCGCATCACCAACGGCGAGTTCGACGGCATCAAGCCCAAGACCGTCGTGCTGATGATCGGCACCAACAACTCCGGCTCCGATGACGCGGACGGCATCGCCAAGGGCGTGACCAAGATCGTCAAGACCATCCACGAGAAGTCCCCGGCCACGAAGGTCCTCCTCCTCGCCGTCTTCCCGCGCGGTGAGAAGCCCAATCCGCAGCGCGAGAAGCTCACCAAGGTCAACGAGACCCTCGCCAAGCTCCACGATGGCAAGAGCGTCCACTACCTCGACATCGGCGGGAAGTTCCTGGCGGCGGACGGCAGCCTGCCCAAGGACATCATGCCCGACTTCCTCCACCTCTCGAAGGCTGGCTACCAGATCTGGGCCGACGCGATCACGCCGAAGCTCGCTGAGCTGACGAAGTAGTCCATGAAGGGGACACTCCTGTCCCCTTTACCCATTCACCTGCATGGGCGGGAACGGCGCCTGAAAGGGGACAGGAGTGTCCCCTTCACGTAGGCGCGGACAGTCTGATCGCCTCGTCCACCAGCAGCACCGGCACTTTATTCCGCACGGGATAAAGCGCCTTCCCATCCCCGCGCACGAGTCCGCCGTCCAGTTTCACCGTGACCGGCTGCCCCGCCGCGTTGCGCAGCGTGCCAGCCGCCACCTGCGCATTGAGCCGCTCCACCACCGCAGCCTCTGCGATGGCAAGCAACTGCCGCGTCTCCGGGCAGCGAAGGATGGCGAGCAGTTCAGGGTTCATGGACACTCAATCTTCAACCACTGACCTGCACTAACCCGCACTGATGGAAGGGACTCATACCAATTCCCAATGACTATCGGTGGCCTCGCTGAGGCGGATCGTGACGCGCCTCTTCTCCCTCTCCCTTCCTCGGAGGAGGGGAGAGGGTTGGGGT
>CAZCBE010000104.1:0-27805 GCA_964496695.1 uncultured Klebsiella sp. | reverse complement strand
GCGGCCCAGCGGGCCGCGCTCCGCCGTCGTGCGGGGGCAGGGTCAAGATGCGCCCCCCACGACCGCATTCGGCAGAAACAGCTTGTTTCTCGCGCAGCGGACAGGTAGCCATTTCGCATGTCCAAAACATACTTCCTGCCCCTGTCGTCTTCCGCCGCGGTGACGCGTCGTGATTTCGTCAACCGCTCGCTGCTTGCGGCCGCGATTGCCGCCGCCAGCGCTCCGCCCCTGCTGCGCGGCCAGAACCTGAACAACAAGGTGGATGTCGCCGTGGTCGGCGCAGGCGGCAAGGGCGCCAGCGACACCGATGAGTGCGCCAAGGGCGGCGCGAACATCGTCGCGCTCTGCGACGTGGACAGCAACACGCTGGGCAAACGCCTCGAAAAATACCCGCAGGCCAAAGGCTACCGCGACTACCGCAAGCTGTATGAGGAGATGGGCAAGAGCTTCGATGCCGTCATCGTCTCCACGCCGGACCACATCCACGCGCCCGCCGCCAGCCTCGCGATGAAGATGGGCAAGCACGCCTATGTGCAAAAGCCCCTCACCCACTCGGTCGCCGAAGCGCGCCACCTGCGCCTGCTCGCGGCGGAGAAGAAGGTCGTCACGCAGATGGGCAACCAGGGCAGCGCCGGCGACGGCCTGCGCCGCGCGGTGGAAGTCATTCAGGCCGGCATCATCGGCAAGCCCACCGAACTGCACGTCTGGAGCAACCGCCCCATCTGGCCGCAGGGCATTGACCGGCCGGCGGGCGAGCTGCCCGTGCCCGACAACGTGGACTGGGACCTGTGGCTGGGCCCCGCGCCCATGCGCCCCTACAACAAAGGCTACCACCCGTTCGCCTGGCGCGGCTGGAAGGACTTCGGCACCGGTGCGCTCGGCGACATGGCCTGCCACACGGTCAACATGCCCTTCCGCGCGCTCAAGCTCGGCTACCCCACGCTCATCGAGGCCGAGGCCGTTTCCGACAACCATCCCGAGACCTACGCCAAGTCCTCGCGCATCCGCTTCGAGTTCCCCGAGCGCGACGGCCTGCCACCGCTGAAGTTCTGGTGGTATGACGGCAAGCCCAATGACCCGGACGTCAAGGCCATGCGCCCGCACGACGATATCGTCAGCGACGTGATCGCCCTCTCCGCCGGCCAGAAGGACAAGAACGGCAATGCGAAGCCAGCCTCCCTGCCCACCAGCGGCTGCCTCGTCGTCGGCACCAAGGGCCGGCTCTACTCGGCGGATGACTACGGCTCCACCTTCTACATGCGCCTCAATGATGAGAAGGCCATGAAATCCCAGAAGGAACATGGCGCGGTCGCGGCCATCCCCGAGAACTACACCAAGTGCGTGGGCGGCCACTACAAAGAGTGGGTGGACGCCTGCAAAGGTGGCCGCACGCCCTACTCGGAGTTTGCCATCGCGGCCTACCTCACCGAGATCATCCTCCTCGGCTGCATCGCCGTGCGCGTGGGCACGGGCAAGAAGCTCGACTGGGACGGCCCGAACATGAAGGCCAGGAACATGGACGTGGCGAAGCTCGTGAAGCGCGACTATCGCCCCGGCTGGATGCTCTGAACCAGCACCGACGTCACCGGGCGTCAGAAAAACTCTCACGCCCCCACCGCGTCACCACCGGTGGGGGCTTTTGCTTTTCAAACTGCTGTTCCGATGTAGCAACCGACTTCCAGAAGCAGCCTCGGATAGTATCAACGCAGGTGCGGTCCGGGCGCGCTTTGGAGTGCGGTGACTTGTCACCGCTTTCCGCAGGCGACTTGTCGCCGTCGAAGGCCGAAGCGGGTCCGAGTCCACCGGGCCTTTCAGCTTGCGCCAGCCCGGAGCTACCAGACCACAGTGAACCGTCAGACCTCGACGGCGACAAGTCGCCTGCGGAAAGCGGCGAGCACTCGCCGCACTCCATACCGCAACGGCAGCACTGCCACGCCAGACGCGTTTTCCCAGCTTCCTCTTCTCAGGATTAAGCCCAAGGCCTCACTTCTTTTCGGGAGGCTTGGCCGGTGGCGGGGAGATGATCGCCTTGGCTGGTCCAGGGGTTGTCGTGGGTGCGCCAGGCACAGTCACCGCGTTGGTCGGAGCAGGGGCCGGCGCCACGGGCACAATCGGTTGCCGCGGCACTGCCGGGAATGTTCCATAAGACCGGTTGCCGACCGAATCAATGGAACTGGTGAACTGCGGGCCGCCGGCCGCCACGTAGCCCATGCTCCGGCCAAGCTGACCCGGACCAATCCAGAACGAGTAGAGGCTCGCGTTCTTGAGGTGGAAGCGGAACTTGACCGTGCGCCCGGCCAGCACGGACAGGTCCTGCATCGCCGGCTGCCCTTGCACCGCCGGTGCCCAGCTCACCCCCATGAGCGTCTGGTCGGCGTTCATCGGTGACGAAAGTTCCTTGGTGAACGGCGTGAGTTCCGTCTTGGTGTCGTTCTTCGTGACCTTGATGGGCCGTCCGTCCGCGTGAAGGATTTCGATGCGCAGTTCACCATCCGGCGCGTTGGTCTTCATGTTCACGAACATGAACCGGCTGTTGAACTTCATCGGCCGCGTGGTCAGCACCCCGCCCTCCGGCCCGGCATCCATTGACGCAAATCCATCCCTGCGCAAAAACGCCAGCCCCATCGCCCCGCCTGCGTCGCGCTTCTCCCCTGCTCCGGCCCGTCCGCTGAAGTAAAACCAGAGGTTCCGGCCCACGACATGGAAGCCGCCCCCGACGGACTGCACATTGCCCCAGTTCCAGTCGCCCTTTTTCTCCGACACATCAATCAGCGGGCGGCGGTCCGGCCGGTCCCAGTGGTAGCCATCGCGGCTGTAGCCCAGCCAGACCGAGTTGGGCTTGGGCCGGCCCTCGGGGATGTTCTTGTCCCCCCGCCAGACGGTGAAGAGGCCCACCATCAGGCTCTCATAGCCCACCGCATCCAGATTGTAGAGCTGCGGCGTGACCTGCAGGTCCGCACGCAGCGGGTCCAGCCGGTCCGAGCCAACCCACATGGGCGGCTGCGTGATCTCGTTCCACTGCGGCCCGAGGAGCAGGTCCTTCACCTCCCAATATCGGCGTGCGCGCGGCTCGCCCCAGCCGTGGCGCAGGCTGTAAACCCACACCTTGCGAAACGGGTTCCAGAACACCGTGGTGCGGTCCCCCGCCGAACCCGTGCGCAGCACCCGCGGCCCCCAATGGATGCCGTCGCTGGAATAGTGCAGCGACAGGCCAAAGCGCTTGTCCTCGCTGTGTGAGCGCCACATCTTGTAGCGCCGCGTGGGATCGGGATCGTCCTGATCGAGCCAGACAGTCGAGGAATCGCGCGGGTCAAGCTGCACCATGTTGCTCCCGGGCTTCACATCGAACTCCGGCTTTTCCCAGTCGAGGCCGTTGGTGGAGATCGCCAGTGCAGTGCCCTTGCCATAGCCGGCCATGTAGTGGCAGGTGAAGACCGGCTGCATGCGGAACAGCTCGCGCGGGAAGGCATCTTCCAACAGCCAGCGGTTCAGGCGGCGCAGCTTGTCACCCTGCGGTTTCTGGGCGAGCAGGGCTGTGGAGCGATCCGACAGCTTCACTCCCTCGAAGCGTTTCGTCTCATGAATCAAGGGCCCGGCAATCACCCGGTTCAACTCCTCGGCCAGCAGCTTTTGCATCGCCTCGATGGTGGGCAGGTCGGTGGCCTTGAAGTCTTTGATTTTGGCCTGGGCCGCCGCCGAGAGCGTTCCCCCGAGGAACGTGCCGAGCACGTTGGTGCCCGGCTTCAGCCGTTCCACCAGGCCGGTCACATCCTGAACTTCCCGGGCCTGGAAGGCCGGGGACGTGAACCAGTTCATGGAATCCAGCCACACGCCGTCGCTGAAAGGCATCGCCATCGGCGCATTGCCGGACGTTTCCCACTCCTTGTCCGGCTTGAGCACCGGGTTGTTCGAGTAAAGCGTGGCCGAGTGGAAAGTGCGCTTGAGCGTCGAGCTTTCGATGAGAAAGTCGTCCACGAACAACTGCCGCCCGCCCGTGATGTCAATGACCGGCGGCGGATTGCTCAGGTAAGGCACGGCCATGGGTTCACCGGCCTTGTATTCGCCCTTGGGCGGCCACACTTCAGGCAGGACGATGCCATTGTAAAGCGTTTCCCCCGTGGGTGCCGGGGCCATCGCAGGCTGGGGCTGCCCGCTGAGCAGCGGCGGAAGCGCGGCGTTGGCCGCCGGTGCCTGGGCGTTCGCCACGCGGTTCGTCATGTTGAAGATGGCGTTCGACTGCGCGGCGGACATGGCTTGCGCGGACGGCGAGTTGCTCAACGTGGCCAGCGCTTTGCTCACGGGCGTGGCTGCCGGCGCGGCCGCCACCGGGTCCGAACGCCGGGTGCTGAAGCCTCCGTTCGCCACGGCCCAGCCAACCACCCCGCCGCCCAGGATCGCAATAAGCAGCCAATGCCAGGGAATCCCCTGCGGACGCGCGGCCATTTCCGGAGGCGTGCCGGCGGGAGGGACGGGCGACTGAGGTTTCATGGGCGCAGCAGACTCACGATGCTTCTTCTTCGGCATAGGGCGATTAAGACAAAGGTGGCGCAGGATACCATCCGTTTTTCACCGGAGACGGGGCGTCTGGTGAACGAGGCAGCCTGCCGAACCAAACTGTTCAATGTGAATGCGGTCGGCCCGTCCCGCACATGCCGCAGGACTTCGGCACTCCGGAGCAGGATGGCGCTTCGGTCGCCCCTCCGGCGCTCGTCGAGGCAAACGTGGAGAACTTTTTGGCCAGCTTCTTGGACCCGCAGTGCGGGCACGGCGTGCCTTCCCAGCGGCTGGAGCGCACCAGCACTTCGCTGTCCTGTTCACAGTCGCTGCAATGGAACTCGTAGATCGGCATGGCGGGAAACTAGCGGGCCTGGTCGGAAAACTCAATTCCCCGCTTCGGTGGCGGTGACTGCCGGGGCGGGGTCCGCCGGGCCGCCGCTGGTTGACTCCAGCACCTCCCACGTGTGATCCGCCAGCAGGCGCACCGTGGCCAGGTGTGTCATTTCGGTGGTCCACTCGTCCGGAGCCACCAACGAGAGATGGGGCACGCCGGTATCCGTCTCGTAAAGATAGTAGGTCTGGTTGATGCGCGGCTCAAAGCGGAGGTCGCACTGATAGATCCGGTAGCTGATCTCCGCCCGCGTGCGGATGGCCTTGGCCTGCCGGGCGAGCGTCTCCACCTGCTCGTAGATCTGCTTCAACTGCTCGCTCACCTGCCCTTCCATCGCCTCGATGGCCAGCCCCTTGGTCCGCCCCATGTCCTCCGGCTGGATGACAAACCCGCCACGCATGTGCGCATAAGGCAGGAGCGCCAGAATCTGATCGTCCGCAGCAACATCTTGGGGCCGTTTCAACATGCCGGAAGTATGCGCGAAAACAGGCCGCTGGCAAATACGTGCCGCACAAAGCCCCGTAGCCCCGTAGCCCCCGCGTCCCGCGGGCCGTGCCGCCGGCGTCCTCGCCGGCCCCCGTTGCGCGCGCTGCCACCCGTCACCCCCCTTCACGCCTGCTATGGCGGGGCGCATCTTGACACTGCCCCCGGAGCGCGGCTGTGTCCCGCTCGGCGCGGGATCAGCCGCAGCAACGTCGGAGGGCCGAACGATGTCGGAACGCCTTAACGCCTCCGGCCTGGCGCAGCCGCTGCGGCTGGTCTCCGCGACACAGCCGCGCTCCGGGGGATTTCGTTCCTCGGGGGCAGTGTCGAGATGCGCCTGCTATGGCGCCGGCTCAGAAAAACGGATTGCTCGCCCGCTCCTGCGCCACCGTAGTCAGCGGACCATGCCCAGGGCAGATCAACGTGTCCGCCGGCAGCGAGAAGATTTGCTCGCTCACCTTCGCCTTCGCGAGGGCCCCGTGCTCCTTGGCCCCGCCCATCGAGCCGGCAAAAATGGCGTCCCCCACCACCGCCACCAGCGGCGCGTCCTCCGGCCAGTTGCCAATGAGGTAAGTCACCCCGTCCTCTGCGTGCCCGGGCGTTTCGCGATTACTCACCCGCAGGCTGCCCACATGGACGCAGTCATTGCGACGATTCCGGTTCTGCGGCGGCGCACCCTTGGTGTCCGTGTGGATGCGCAAGGTCGGGAAGCGCTCCCGGATCGGACCGAGTGCTTCGATGTGATCGTGGTGCGAATGCGTGATGAAGAGGTGCTTCAGCTCCGCCCCGTTTTCATCCAGCACCTTGAAGACCGCCTCCGCCTCGAAGCCGGTGTCAAACAGCGCCGCCTCGCGCGTGACCTCGTCCCAGAAGAGATAGCAATGCACGGTGTTGCCGCTGCGCGTAGTGGTAAGCTGGCGAAACTCCCGCCAGAGTCCGGTATCCACCGGCACCGGCTGCCAGCCACCGGCCAGGGCCGCGAGCTTGGCACCGTTCAGGCCGGCCAGCGAGGCCAGCGCGTTGAAATCAGGCTTGCTGGGGGATTTGCCCGTGTCTTCCAGCACGGCAAACTCCTCCGCACTGAGCCCGGCGGCCTTGGCCGCCGCCTCGGCCGGCACGTTCAACATCGCCCGTGCCTTGCGAATCACATCTCCGACATGGTCTTCCAAATTCATGTGCGACCAGTGTAGTGGCGGAGCAAGGCAGAGTCCAGCGAGCCGACTTCGGCTTCTGCTCGTAATCCTGATCCTAATCCTGCTCCATCAACAGCCAGCAGGAAAGAAGAGCAGGATTAGGATCGGGATTAGGAGCAGGATTACGAGCAGGATTACGAGCAGGAGGAAGACTCCAGCAGCCGCTCCACATCCGCCGGCCATGTAGCGCCCGCGTCCCGCGGGCCGTGTCGCCGGCGTCCTCGCCGGCCCCCGTTGCGTGTGCGGCCAAGCACCGCACCCTCGCCGCCCACCGCCCTCCGTCCCGGAAAATCCTCCTCTCCGCCCCCGCACCTCAGCCCCCCGCCAGCAGCCGCTCCACCCGCTCCACATCCGCCGGCACATCCACCCCCACACTGTCATAGTCCACCCGCACCACGGCGATGGGAATGCCGTTCTCCAACGCCCGGAGCTGCTCCAGCCGCTCCGCCTGCTCCAGCGGCGACTGCGGAAACTTCACCAGCCTGAGCAGCGCATCCCGCCGGTAGCCATAGATGCCCAGATGTTTAAGAAAGGGATACGCCGCCACCTGGGCTGCCGCCGGCTGACCCGCATGGTCCCGCAGATAGGGAATTGTCCGCCGGGAAAAATAAAGCGCCCGCCCCGCGACATTCGTGACCACCTTCACCACATTGGGATTGTCGTATTCCTCCAAGTTCTTGATCGGCGTGGCCGCCGTGGACATCTCCGCCCCGACGAGCGCGGTCGCCACGACATCAATCACCGCCGGGTCAATCAGCGGCTCATCCCCCTGGATGTTCACCACCGCGTCGCAGGCGCACCGCGATGCGACCTCCGCGATGCGGTCCGAGCCGCTCGGATGGTCCGCCCGCGTCATCTCCACCCGGCAGAACCGGCGCGCTACCTCGGCAATGCGTTCATCGTCCGTCGCCACGATCACCTCGCGCAGCGACTTCGCAAGCTGGCAGCGTTCAATCACACGCTGGATCAGCGACTTGCCCGCAATGGGATGCAACGGCTTGCCGGGAAAACGGGACGACGCGAAACGCGCGGGAATGATGCCAAGGATGTTCATTGAAGGACTGCGGTCAGCGTTTGGGCAGGGAAGCTTCGTTGGTTTTGAGCGCGGGCGGACGGTTGGTCGAGGCGGGCTCGGGCGACGGCTGGCCAAGGCCGAGAAAGGCCAGTCCGGCGCGCTTTAGGAGGGGGCTTAATTTGGTGAGCAGGTCTTCCGTGTCCTTCACGTCTTGGATGACCTCGTTGCGGATTTTCAGATCGAATTCGTGGGGAGTTCCGGAAAAGCGGAGGTCGGTCACGGTGCCCTTGCCGAGTGTCACGTTCAGCATGTCGAGGCCGACGAACTCCATGGGGGCATTGGTCTTCACAATCCGCTCGCCGCGCCGGACCTTCGCCACGGTGCGCCGGACCCCGTCCACATTGGACTGGCCCTCCTTGCTGATGATGATGTTCAACTCCGCGAGGTTGAAGCGCAGGACCTTCAGATGCAGCTTCCGCTCGCGCGCGAGTTCCGGGTCATACTCGACCTGCAGTTCCGCCAAATTGATCAACGGCCCGCCGCCAAACTCAACCGGATTGTAGATGACGAGCTGCTCGACGCGCGCCCGACCGCTCCACGGGCGGATCTCCAGCCGGCCGAGCTGAACCTCCAGGCCGGTCTGCTTGCGCAGCTTGCTCTCGGCGACGCTGGTGACAATGGAGTCAAAGCTCAGCGCCAAAATGGCCAGCAGCACCAGCAGGAGCAGGACCAGCCGGAACAGCCATTTGAGCAGGAACTTCATGCGGCAGAGCGCGACATGCCGTGTTGCGTGAGAAGCCCTTGAAACGCGCAAACCAATTCACGCAACACGCAACACGCAACACGAGGCACAAAAACGCCCCAGTGTCCCTGAAAACTCGTGCCGCCACCCTCGCTCACAACGTAATATCCTCCGGCCGCACATCCAGGCACTCGTCCTGGTCCTCCCACAGCACCGCCGGGTAAAACTCCAGCAGCGCGGGCGCGAGCTTGTTGCCGGCGGTGGCGAGCAGCCGCTCCGCCTCGGTGGCAGCGTCTTCCAAGGCCCGGTCGTAGTTGCCCGACCGCTTCTGCTGCCGGTCGTCCCAGTGCGCCACCTGATGAATGGGCGTGTATTTCTCCGACCAGTCGCGCAGGAGCTTTTGCACGTCCGCCGGGATGTCGTCGAAGGGGATGGCCGTGCCATTACAGTGCTGGCAGACTAGGCCCTGCTCGATCACGTCCCGGGTGATCAGCGGGAGCAGCGGCGCGCGGCAGCAGGTGGCATCCGTGTAATCACGCGGGGCCGTGGCCAGCCGCTTGAGCCAGATCTGGCGGTCATGCGCCACCTGCGCGGCCAGCCGATACGCGCCGACCAGCGGGTGCGAGCTGCGCCAGACGCGCCCCTGCAATTGCCCCAGCGTCTGCGCCAGCCAGCGTGCCAGCGTGAGATCGTCGAAGTCCTCGAAGACCTCGCCGTATTCGCGCCATAGCTTGTCCAGCGGCGCTTCCGAGTGTTCGCTCATTGGCGGGGACTGTGCGGTGACGCGTGACGGGTGACAAGTGGCAAGGGGGCGAACCATCCCCTCCTACTCCTACTCCTACTCCTACTCCTACTCCTACTCCTAATCCTGCTCCTCCCCCGCCTTACCGCACCCGTTCCAGCACCTCATCCGTCCGCAATCCAGCCAGCAACTCCGCCACCGTCTGAGTCTGCCCCGGCAGCACCAGCTCCGGTGCCAGCTCGCTCAACGGCTGGAGCACGAACCGCCGCAAATGCGCGCGCGGATGCGGGAGCGTCAGCACCGGCGTATCCCGCACCTCCCTGCCCCACGCGATCAAGTCGAGGTCCAGCGGACGCGCCTCGTTCAAAACCACCTTAGGCCGACGACCAAACTCGCGCTCAATTGCCTGCAACTCGGCGAGCAACGACTCCGGCGTGAGGCTGGGCAGGGGAGTGAGGGCGACGACGGCGTTGATGAAGTCCGGCGAGCCGGGCGGGCAATCCACCGGCGTGCTGCGCCAGAGGGAGGAACGTAGCAGCGGCGTGCAGGAAAAAGTCTCAAGCCGCCCCGTTGCATCTGGAATCGCACTTCTCGCGTCTCCGAGATTTCCACCGAGGGCAACAAACGTCAGCGGTTCCGCATTCCGCATTCCGCATTCCGCATTCATTTCAACCCCAGCACATCCTGCATGTCATACAGCCCCGCCGGCTGCGTCACGACCCATTGCGCCGCACGCAGCGCCCCATTCGCAAACGTCTCCCGGCTGCTGGCCTTGTGCGTGAGTTCCACCCGCTCGCCGTTCGCGGCAAAGATGACGGTATGGTCACCCACCACGTCGCCACCGCGCAGAGCATGAATGCCGATCTCCGAACTGGTGCGTTCGCCGGTGATGCCCTTGCGACCGTGACGCAGCGCGTCCGCAAGCTGGACCTTCCGCACGTCACCGAGGATTTCGAGCAGCGTGGTGGCGGTGCCGCTGGGCGCGTCTTTCTTCATGCGGTGGTGCATCTCGACGACTTCGAGGTCGAAGCTGGGGCCGAGGATTTCGGCGGCCTTGCGTGTGAGCCAGAAGAGCGTGTTGACGCCGGTCGAGTAGTTCGAGGCCCAGACCATGGGGATCTTTTTTGCGCACGCACGCAGTTCTGCCTTCTCCGCTTCCGCATGTCCGGTGGTGCCGACAATCAGCGCCTTGCCATGCTGCACGCACAGGTGCGCGAACGGCAGCGTGGCCTCGTGGAAGCTGAAATCAATGACGGCATCGGCCTTGTCGAGCAGCGGGCTGAGATGCTCGCCGAGGTCAATCTGGCCGACGACTTGGATGTCCGGAATGCGGGCGGCGCAGGCGATGAGCATCTGGCCCATGCGGCCTTTCGCGCCAGTGATGATAACTCTGGTCATAAAGTGGTGTGAAGGCTGAAGGCTTGCTGCGGGCCGTGCAAGCTAGTTGCGCGGGCGGCGCGAGGTAATTGAGATGGCAGCCAGACCTATCATCGAGCACAAGCCGCTTCGACAGCGCCCACTATCGTGGCTTCAATTCCACATGGACCGCGTAATCGTTGGTCTTGGTTATCACGATACGGATTTGACCCCGAAACTGTTGCGGGACACCCGCAATGGAAACCACATGCAGGATGCCCGTTGGGTCGTTGAAGGAAACGGAAATCTTGGTGGGCACAGGCCAGCGGGTGCTCTGAAGCCATTTGGCTTGCCCTGGTTCTTCGACCCCAAAAGTAAACTCACCTTCAGGTTCCAACCGAATCGAAACGTCGTGCAGCGGAATGTCTCCCGTTCCGTTGAGGACGCCGATGCTATAGAGGCCGGGGTCGTAGAAGAAATGCGTCGAGTAGAGCCAAAGCAATGCACCAACGATTGCGAGTCCAACTAGAGTTGCAACCGTCAGGCGGTTTCGTTGCATTTTTCGTGAGCAGTTGACGGCAGCAGATTGTCGCTACACCAGCCCATGCTCCCGCATCTTCGCCCGCAGAAACACAGCCGAATCCGCAATGTCCTGAAAGCCCACCGCCGGATCAGGCCCGTCCTCAATCGAAATCCAGCCCCGGAAACCGACGCCCTTCAAAATCGAAAAGATGCCGTCGTAATCGTTCAGCCCGCGCCCGATCACGCCATGCTTCAGGAACGGCGCATAACCCGTCGTCGCATTCACATCCTGCTTCCGCAAGTCCTCGATGCTCCCACCTTCGAAGTAACGGTCACTCGCGTGCATGGTCACGACCCGGTGCTTCACCGCTTCAAGCACGGCAATGGGATCGTCCCCGGCGATGATCGCATTCGACGGATCATAGTTCACCCCGAACCACGGCGTGACCGGAATGGACTCGACCAGCTCGACGAACAGGTCCATGCGCTGGGCGAACTCGGGGAACTGCCAGAGCGTGTCCTTGTAGTGGTTCTCGATGATGAGCGTGACGCCGTTCGCCTCGGCGGCCGGCAGCAGGTCCACGATGCACTCCTTCGCCCAGCGGAGGCCGTCGGCGCGCGAAACATTCGGCCGCCACTGGCCGGAGAGCACGCGCTGATACTTCGCCCCCAGCGCCGCCGCCGCGCGCAGCAAGGGCTTCTGCTTCTCCACCTCCGCTTTGCGCTCCGCAGCATCGGGCCGCGTGAAGTCCGGCGCGCAACAGAACATCGGGATGGAACGCCCCTGCGCCTCCACGCGCTGCCGGTAACGCTCGCACGTCCCCAGGTCCGTGATGCCCGGGAAGCCGTAATAAAACTCCTGCCCGTCCAGGTCCAGCCCCGCCGACAGGTCAATCCACTGGTCAACCGTCATCGTGCGCTCGACGCAGATGGTTTCTAGGAAGCACTTGGGCATCGTGGCGAGCGGCATGGGGGAGGATGGCTAGATGGGCGGTTCGGGGGGAAGCGTATTTCTTCTGCGAGGACTGCGTGCTCCGTGTTGCGTGTTCCGTGATTTGCTCCGTGGCGTCTTTGGGAAATCACGGAACACGCAACACGCAACACGCTTTCACCCATTCGGCTTCAACACGGCTTTGACATACTCCCCCGCATGCATCTTCTCAAAGCATTCATGCCAGTCCCCCAGTGCGCCCACGCGGCTGATGACGGGGTCGAGGTTGATCTGACCGGCGGCAATCATCGCGATGACGCGCTCCCAGACCGGCCAGTTGTGCGAGAAGCTGCCGTGGAGCTGCACGGCCTTTTGCACGAGCGGGTCGAGGCTGAAATTCAACGGCTGCGGCCCCCAGCCGACTTTAAGAATCTGCCCGCCGGGCCGCACTGCCTGCATTGCGGTCTGCAAGGTCGCGGAAACTCCCGCCGCATCAATCACCACGTCCACGCCGAGGCCGTCCCCGAGTTCGCGGATGAACGGCAGCGGGTCCTCGGTCAGCACCGTCTCCGCGCCCAGTTGCTTCGCCACCGCAAGGCGTTTCGCATCGGCCGGCCGGCCGGCGACGATCAGGTGCCGCGCTCCGGCGAGCTTCGCCATCACCGCGCACAGCAGGCCGATGGGACCGGGACCGAGCACCAGCACCGTGTCGCCCACCTGGACGCGTCCGTTCATGCACACCGCGTTGTAAGCCACGCAACACGGCTCCGTCAGCGCGGCCTTCTCGAACGGCAGGCCGTCCGGGATGCGGTGCAGGCAGCGCGCCGGCACCTTGACGAATTCCGTCATCGCGCCGTCCACGCCGTAGCCGAAGCCGAGCCGGTTCGGGTCGAGGTTGTAAAGCCCCTGCCGGCTCAAGGGCGACTGCTCGTCAATCACCGCCGCCGTCTCGCTCACCACGCGGTCGCCCTCCGCGAAGCCGCGCACCTCGCGCCCCGCCTGCGCGATGACGCCACCGAATTCGTGCCCCAGAATACAGGGATAATTCACCTTCCAGCTCACCCCGCCGAGCCACTGGTGCAGATCACTGCCGCACACGCTCACCGCTTGCACCTGCAGCAGCACATCGCGCGGACCGATTTCCGGGCGGGCCACCTCGCGCAGTTCAACGCTGTGCGGGGCAGCGGCAAAGTTCACGAGGGCGGGCATGGCGGAGTTCATGGGAAAAGAGTCGAGCAAGCTCACCACGCGCGGCAAGCGGATTTCATTTCATGCGCGAAGGCCCACGACCTCTTGGACTGCGGTGGCAGAGCGCAGCGGCGACACCGCTTTGGCCTCCCGCGGAGCGGAACCCGCAGTGAAGGGGACACTCCTGTCCCCTGTTCCCAGGTTCGTCCGTTTTTTCAAAGGGGACAGGAGTGCCCCCTTCACGCCTGCTCCGCAGGACGCCAAAGCGGCGTGGCGCTTCGCTTCCCGCCGCAGTCCAAGACACAACGGACTTCCTAACGGTCAGGCGACGGGCGTCACCGTCTGGTCATCCGTCTTCAGCTCCCCTTCCCAGCGGGCCATGACGGCGGAGGCGAGGCAGTTGCCGACGAGGTTCACCGTGGTGCGCGCCATGTCCATCAATTCGTCCACGCCCAGGATGATGGCCACGCCTTCCAGCGGCAGGCCGAAGCTGGCGAGCGTGCCGGACAGGATGACCAGCGACGCACGCGGCACGGCGGCGATGCCCTTGGTGGTGAGCATGAGCGTGAGCATCATCATGAGCTGCTGGCCGATGGTCATGTCCACCCCCGCCGCCTGCGCCACGAAGACGGACGCGATGGCGAGGTAGAGCGTGCTGCCGTCGAGGTTGAAGGAGTAGCCCGTGGGCAGCACGAAGGAGACGATGCGCTTGGGCACGCCGAACTCGGTCATGCGCTTGAGCGCGTCCGGCAGCGCGGCATCGGAGGAAGTGGTCGAGAAGGCGATGAGCGCCGGCTCCTTCACGGCCCGGAGGAACTTGCGCAGCGGGATGCGCGCCCAGAGCGCCACCGGCACCAGCACCACAAGGCAGAACACGACGAGCGCGCCGTAGAGCGTGAGCACGAGCATCGCCAGATTCTTCAGCACGGCCAGGCCGCTGTGCCCGACCGTCACGGCCATCGCCGCGCCGATGCCAAAGGGCGCGCAGAGCATCACGAGGCCGGTGAACTTGAACATGACCTCGCTCAGGCCCTCGAAGAAGTTGAGCATCGTCTCCTTGGGCTTGCCTTTCACCTGCGTCAGCGCGACGGCGAAGAGGATGGTGAACACGACCACTTGCAGCACGTCGTTGTTCGCCGCGCTCTCGAAGAAGCTCTTGGGCGCGATGTGCTCGATCATCTCCTGCGTGGACTGGGTCTTGGCGGCGAACTCCTTGCCCTTGTCCGCCGAGGGCGGGAGCACGACGCCCACGCCGGGCTTGGTCAAGTTCACCGCCAGCAAGCCGATGGCGAGCGCGAGCGTGGTGACAACCTCGAAGTAAATGAAGGACTTGAAGGCGAGGCGGCCGACGGCCTTGAGGTCATCACTGTGGCCCGCGATGCCGATGATGAGCGTGCCGACGAGAATGGGGACAATGATGCACTTGATGAGGTTGAGGAAGAGCTTGGAGACGACCTTGAGGTTGCGCGCAACCATCGGGTAGTCGGACTCCGGAAAGGCCCAGCCGATGAGGATGCCGAGGACCATGGAGATGAGAATCCACTTGGTGAGGCTGATTTGGCGCAGGGCGTTCCACATAGGCGGGCGGAGTTTTGCCCGAGGCTAGGCGCATGGCGCGCACGTGTCGAGCGCAGGTGGCGGCAGGCGTCCTCGCCTGCCGTAGAGGGCGCGCGTCCCGCCGCCCGGACTTCAAGCTGCGAAGTCCCGCCGCTGTCCTGCTGGCGGCACGTGTTCCGCCGGGCGGGACGCCCGGCTCCACGGCAGGTGGGACGCCTGCCGCCACGGTGCCTCGGCAGGCTTTTTCCTCGTCAAGCGGCGGCCAGCGCGGCGATAGTGCGGGCATGGAAGTCCAAATCGCGAGCCTGTGCGACTCAGCGGCGGATTACGGCGGCAAGCTCTGCCTGCTCGGCGCCTTCGACACCATCCTCGTGCATCAGTTCCCGGCGATGCACCCCTTCTGCGCCGTGGCGCTCCGCATCATCTTCCGCGACACAGACGAGGGAAAACACACGCTGCGCCTGAACCTGATTGATGACGACGGCCAAAGCCTGGGCCCGAAAGTCGAGGCGGCGATTGACATCCGGCTGCCGGAGAACCAGTTCTTCGCCTCGGTCAACCTTCCCTTCACGCTGCCCCAATTGCGCTTCAACAAGCCCGGCCAGTATTCCATAGACATCACCCTCGACGGCAAAATCATCGCCCGCATTCCTTTGCAGGTGCTGCTCATGCCCGCAGGCGGCGGCATGCCGACCTGAGCGGAGACGGGTCCCCCCTGAACCCCGTGCCGGCGGCTTGCCGCCGCCGCGTTGCGGGTGGACAGCTTCGCACCCGTTCATCCTGCTGCTGCCCGTAGTCGGTGGCTCCAAGCCACCGGCACGAGGTTCAGGAACTCACAGCCCTGTTTGTCATTCCGCCCGCTTCCCCATGGGAATCTCAGCCTTGAAGCGGCCCAGCAGCTTCAGTTCGATCACGCCCGATTCCTCGCCTGTCTTGCGCGCCGACAGGACCACGGGTGCGGCGCCCTTGTTCTTCTCGATCACCAGCGGCACCCGCAGCACGGGCTGGCTGCCCTTGCCGTAGATCACCAGTTGAAACTCCTGCTTCGCGGCCCGCTCGATGCCGAGCGTGAACAACGCCAGCTCAAGCTCCTTGTCCTTGCCGTTCACCTTCACGAGGCGGAGCTTGTCGTTGGCCAGGACCGCATCCTTGTCCTTGGGGGAGAGCTTCAGGGTCCACAACTGGCCCACGGGCATCACCTCGCCCTTGGTCTTCTTTTTTTCGGCCTTGTCCGGCCTCTCGGCCTTCAGCCGTTTGTCGGGAATCAGCAGCGCGCCCACCTCCCCCGCCTTGAAGCCGGAGGCCTGGTCCGGGGCGAGTTCCAGCTTGAGCGGCAGGTCGGTGATTTGTGCGCTCGCCTCCATGAGCAACTGCGTGGCCTTGGTCAGTTCCTCGGCGGGGATGGGCTGAAGTTCCTGCGCCCGGATGGTCAGGGCACAGGCGAACAGGACGGCGATGAGTGAAGCGGTTTTCATGGGTTGTCGGGACGTGAGAGTATCCGATGGCGACGGATGTTCAAACACTCCCGTTACGATCTGATCGGCAACGGGCGCTCCGCACACGCAACGGAGGCAAGCGGGACGCTTGCGGCACGGCCGGCCGGAGGCCGGCGCTACGTAGCGCAAGCCTCCGGCTTGCCGTGCCGCCGGCGTCCTCGCCGGCTCCCGGAGCGCGACGGGGTCGCGGAGCCCGCCGCAGGAAGTGCGATTGCTCGAAGGCGATAAAACTTCCCCACCCGCTCGCCGCTCGCACGCTGCCGCGGCTGATCCCGTGCCGAGCGGGTCGCAGCCACGCTCCGGGAAATTCCACCTCGCCTGGCCTCCGCACGCGCAACGGAGGCAAGCGGGACGCTTGCGGCAGGCCGGCCGGAGGCCGGCGCTACGTAGCGCAAGCCTCCGGCTTGCCGTGCCGCCGGCGTCCCCGCCGGCTCCCGGAGCGCGGCTGGGTCGCGGAAACCAGCCGCAGCAAATGCGATTGCTCGACGCCGATGGCAATTCTCCACCCCGCTCGCCGCTCGCACGCTGCCGCGCTCCGGAGAAATGTCCGAATGCGCCCATCGGCCAGGGTCAGGGCCCCCAGAGGCCGCCGTCATTCTTCAACCATTGGTCCCGCGTGACCACCCGGGCCGAGCCGTCGGCCAGGCAGGCGTTGCCCTGATCGGTCAGCTTGATGCCGACATTCGGCAGCAGGGAGTTGTTCCTGCGGTTGTGGTGGAAGCCGAAGTTGCCAAAGACCACGCCCGCCAGCGAGGCCGGCGTGCTCGTCTCCATGATGCCGTCGCCATCCAGGTCCTGGTTGATGACCCAGACCGTGGGTGTGTAGATCACTTGATTGGTGGATTCGGCGACGAGAAAGGCGGAAGGCGGCACCTGGGTCAGCCGCATCGAACCGCCGGAGCCCGAGGAGACAATGTGATAGTTGATCACCCGGCCGTAGTTGGGAGCGGTCGAGAGAAACGTCACCCCGGGCACCAACAACGCCGGACAGCCAAGCTTCTTCTCGAAATTGCCGGTGCCCACTCCAAGATAGGGCTCGATCACGGAATCCCACTGCGGTGCCTGCGTCGGCGTGCCCGGCGGCGGATAGGCCCCGCCGTAGTTGTAGGCATACGGGGGCAGCTTGTCGTCCTGCTCGCTGACGTAGAGATGGAACCCCAGGGCGACCTGCTTCCGGTTGCTCATGCACTTCGTCATCTTGGCCTTCTCCTTGGCCTTGGCCAGCGCCGGCAGCAGCATGCCGGCCAGAATCGCGATGATCGCGATGACCACCAGCAGTTCGATCAGGGTGAAGCCCGCCCGCGAAACTCGTGCGCTCATGCTACGGCCCCCACATGTTGGTGCCTTTCAGCCATTGTTCACGGGTGATGGCCATCGCCGAACCATCCACCAGGCACACATTGCCCCGGTCCGTCTGTTTCATGTTCGTGTTGAAAGCTTGGCTGCCGTTGGGACGGTCGTGGTGGAAGATGAAGTTGTTGCAGGTGATCAACGGCTGGGTCGGCGAGTTGTAGAGGGAGTTGTTGCTGTCCATGATTCCGTCCCCGTCAGTGTCGAGATCGAAAACCCACGCGGGATTGGCCGGCGTGTAGATGACAATGTTCGTGGATTCCCCCACGAGGAACGCGCTGACCGGCACATTCCCCAGCCGCATCGAGCCGCCGCTGTTCGCCGCCACGGCGTGATAATTGATCACCCGGTTGTAATTGGGGGCGGTGGTGCAGTTGCCGAGCGCCGGAATCAACAACGCCGGACACCCCAGCTTGGCCTCGAACTCGCTGGCGATGGCGCGGTTCACGCTCAGGTAGGGGGAGAGGACAAATTTCCAGTCCGGTGCCTGCGTGGTCCCGGCCAGCGGCGTCCCCGCGAAATTGTAGGCGTAGGGCGGCAGCGCGTCATCGTGATCCCCGGCGTAGATCGTGAAGGCCATCGCGATCTGCTTCCGGTTGCTCATGCACTTCGTCATCTTGGCCTTGGACTTCGCCTTCCCCAAGGCGGGCAGGAGCATCCCGGCAAGGATCGCGATAATCGCGATGACGACGAGCAGTTCGATGAGCGTAAAGGCCGATGAAGGTCGTCTTTTCACGAGCTGCCTTTGGATAGGATTCGCTGGCACCATTTGCCCCCCGAATCAGCTTGTCAATGCCCAATCTGAGGGGCCAAAACCGAACTGTCCGCCCATGCAGCCAGTCGGATGCCACAAGTGCCAACTGGCTGCAACCAGCCGATGAAATCATGTCCGGCGGAGCAGTAGCGGCGTTTGTATGTGCGAAATCCACTCGTCCAGCGTGCCTGGACAATGAACCCAGCCTGGCGAATGCAACCTTGGAGCCATCGCTCGGCGGGTGAAGTCGGATGCTGGATGATGATTGTCAGCCGCCGCTTTCTGCGCAAAACGGTCAGAAGACGACAGACAGGCGATTGCGCCGAGGGTGCCACGGGCGCATCGGCACCGCCCCCGACCTTGCTCCGCCGGGCAAGCGGGGACGCTTGCGCTACGTAGCGCCCGCGTCCCGCGGGCCGTATCGCCGGCGTCCTCGCCGGCCCGGTTGCGCGTGCGGAGCGCCGGTCTCCGACCCGGCGTGGTCATGCTGCGGCTCATAGCGCATCGTTTCTACTCACCAATTTCCCCGCCCACTCCCACCTAGCCTTGCTTTTCGCCCCCCGTTTCCTAGCCTCGCCCGACGCATGAGAATCAGCATCTTCGGCTTGGGATACGTCGGAGCGGTGACGGCAGGGTGCCTCTCCAGTCACGGCCACTACATCGTCGGCGTGGACGTGCATCCGCAGAAGGTCGAGGACTTCAACAAGGGCATCCCGCCCATCGTCGAGCCCGGCCTGGACCAGCTCCTCAAGGACGCCAAGGCCAAGGGCCTGCTCCGTGCAACGCAAAACTGCGCTGATGCCTTGGCCGACACCGAGCTTTCCATCATCTGCGTCGGCACGCCCTCGAATGCCGCCGGCGGACTGGACCTCAACTTCGTGCGCGGTGTCGCCCGTGAGATTGGCGACGCGCTGCGGAAATCACCCAAGCCGCACACGCTGGTCTTCCGCAGCACCATGCTCCCCGGCAGCACCGCGAAGCTCGTCGGCGAATTGCTCGCCGACCTCGAAGCCGCCGGCACGTTGAAGATCTACTACTACCCCGAGTTCCTCCGCGAGAGCACGGCCGTGGCGGACTTCGAGACGCCTTCGCTCGCGGTCGTCGGCTCCCGCGATGGCTCCGCACCGACCGCCGACCTGATGAAGAACCTCTTCGGCGAGAAGGCCTCCGTGGTCAACTGGCCCACCGCCGAGATGGTGAAGTATTCGTGCAACGCCTTCCACGCGGCGAAGATCACCTTCGCCAATGAGATCGGCCGGGTGGGCAAGGCCGTGGATGTGGATGCCCGCGCCGTGATGTCCCTGCTCTGCCAGGACACGCGCCTGAACATCTCCAGCTACTACATGAAGCCGGGCAACCCCTTCGGCGGCTCCTGCCTGCCCAAGGACGTGCGCGCCCTCACGAACCTCGCCCGCAGCAACGGCCTCAGCCTGCCGATGCTGGAAAACCTCCTCACCAGCAACGAGCGCCACCTCTCCAGCCTGCTCCATCTCATCACCGAGACGGAGCACCGCGAGGTGGTCATCCTCGGCCTCTCCTTCAAGTCCAACACCGACGACCTCCGCGAAAGCCCGATGGTGGACGTCGCCCAGGCCTTGCTCGGCCGCGGCTACAAGCTCCGCATCTACGACCCAGCGCTGAACCTCGCCGCCCTCGTCGGCGCGAACAAGCGGGTGATTGACACCAAGATGCCCCACCTCGCCAGCCTCCTGCACACCGACCTCGCCCCGGCCATTGGCGCGCGCGGCCTGATCGTGGCCGCGCAGAAGTGCGCCCCGCTCGCCGAGCTGAAGAAGCTCGTCACCCCCGCCCACCATGTGCTGGACGTCAACGGCTGGGCCGACCTGAAGGAGTTGCCGGCGAAATACGAAGGCTTCTGCTGGTAAGCGGAAACTGGGCTTGCCTTCCGCGCGCCAGCGTCCTGGAGTGCAGTGGCCCTCCACCGCTTTGGCGTAGGCGCACACCACGAAGGCCCATAGTTTCAGCGCCAACGGCGCGGGCCATCCCAGCCTGGGGCAGCGTGGACCGCCAATCAGGGCTGAAAGCCCGCTCCAACGCGCTGGGAATCTACGGCGTGGCCAGTGTGGGATTGACGATGGGACGGGCTTTCAGCCCTCGGTTCTGTGTCGGGTGAGCTTCCTGGGGCGTTGCCCCAGGCTGGAATGAAGCGGGCCTTTGGCCCTCCGCGACTCGGCGAAACGACAATCCCCTCATCATGCAACGTCCCGACGCCCTTGACCCTGAATTCCGAAATCGTCCCCAATGGCCCCGGAGCGCGGGTCTGTGACCCGCAGCAGCTTCCGACCATCCATCCCGCTGGCCTACACGAAGAGCCATGGACAAGGGCGGGCCGCTGCGGGTCGCAGACCCGCGCTCCGGGGCCAGTGTCCAGATACGCCCGGGCACGAGGGTGCATCTCAGTTTCTTGCCAGGCTTCACCGGTCGAGCCGAGAAACCCGGAGGGTTTCAAGGTGAGTAGCCGTGGGTGAAACCCACGGGGGGGCGGTTTTCCGGCTCGACCCTGAAAGGGTCGAACGCGCGCTCTGGCGTGGTGTTCAACCCCTGCCGGGGTTGTGCCCATGACTCGAACACCGTGGGTTTCACCCACGGCTATTCACGTGTCACCCCTCCGGGGTGGTTGAGGACCTTGCCAGCACCCTTGCAAGAAACTGAGATACGCCCAGGGCACGAGGCGCATCGGCGCAACGCCTCCGGATTCGCCCGTCGGGCAAGCGTGGACGCTTGCGGCACGGCCGGCCGGAGGCCGGCGCTACGTAGGCCAGCCGTATCGGTCCGGACTTCACCGGTGCTAGGCGCGGCGTTCCTTGATGCTCTGCACGATCTCCGCCACCACCTGCGCCGTCGGCTTCGCGCCCTGCGGGCCGCCCGTGTGCAGGCGCACGGAGACGTTGCCGGCTTCGAGGTCGCGGGGGCCGAGGACGAGCATGGTGTGGACGCGCGCGTGCTCGGCGTTGGCGATCTTCGCCTTGATGGGTTCGTTGGTGAAGTCCCCGGTCACGCGGACGAAGTTCTGGCGCAGCTCGTGGACCAGCGCCTTGCCGGCGGCGAGGAGCGGGGCGTCGTCGCCGAGGGTGATGACGCGGACCTGGTCGGGCGCGAGCCAGAGCGGGAAGTTGCCGGCGTAGTGCTCGATGAGAAAGCCGATGAAGCGCTCGTGCGTGCCCAGCGGCGCGCGGTGGATGCACAGCGGGGTTTCCATCGTGTTCTGCGCGGTCTTGTATTTAAGGCCGAACTTGGCGGGCACGGCGAAGTCCACCTGGTTCGTCGCGATGGTGAACTCGCGGCCGATGGCGCTCCACACCTGCACGTCAATCTTCGGGCCGTAGAAGGCGGCTTCGTTCGCCACTTCCACGAAGTTGATGCCGCTCTCGACCAGGACCTTGCGCACCATGTCCTCGGTCTGCTTCCACAGCTCCGGCTCGTTGACGTATTTCTTGCCCAGCCCTTCTGGCGAGGAGGTGCTGAAGCGCATCTGGTATTTGCCGAGGCCGAAGATGGTGAAGTATTTGAGATACATCTCGTTCACGGCGCGGAACTCGTCGGCGAACTGCTCGGGGGTGCAGTAGATGTGCGCGTCGTTCATGTTCATCGAGCGCACGCGCATGAGGCCGAAGAGTTCGCCGGACTGCTCGTAGCGGTAGCAGGTGCCGTATTCGGCGAGCCGGAGCGGGAGGTCCCGGTAACTGCGCGGTTCCGCCGCAAAGATGCGGTGGTGGTGCGGGCAGTTCATGGCTTTGAGGTAGTAGCGGTCGCCCCCTAGCATGTTCTCAATCTCAAACTCCAAATTTCGGGTTTCCGGCTTGAGGCTATTCAGTTCTGTTTGGAGGTCATCAAGTTCGTTTGCACTGAGACCAGAATTCCTCTTCCCTCTTTCCGCCGTGATTATCCCTTCAATCTTCGAAGCCTCTGCCTTGGTTTTTTCGAGCTTCGTTCGGTTTTTCAGAAGCCGCACTTCTTCCTCTGGTTCGAGCTTCATTTGCATCGGCGGGAACATGCTCTCCGCGTAGTAAGGCAGGTGCCCCGAGGTTTTATACATCCGCTCGCGCGCCAGGTGCGGCGTCTTCACCCGCACGTAGCCGGCTTGAAACTCCGTTTCCTTCGCCAGCTTCTCCAGCTCCTCGAGGATGGCCCCGCCCTTGGGCAGCCACAGCGGCAGGCCCGGCCCGGTGAAGTCCGCATCGAACGCGAAGAGGTTCATCTCCGCGCCAATCTTGCGGTGGTCGCGGCGCTTGGCCTCCTCCTGGAGCTTGAGCCACTCCTCGAGCGCGGTCTTGTTCTTGAAGGCCGTGCCGTAGATGCGCTGGAGCTGCGGGCCTTTCTCGTCGCCCTTGTAGTAGGCGGCGGCCACGGTGGTGAGTTTGAACGCGCCGATGTTGCCCGTGCGCATGACGTGCGGCCCGGCGCAGAGGTCAATGAAGTCGCCGTTTTTGAAGTAGGAGATCGGCTCGCCCTCGGGGATGTTTTTGAGCAGGTCGAGCTTGAACTTGCTGGCGTTGCCGGGCCGCTCAGCGAGGCCGCCGAGGCGTCCGCTCTGCGCGTCGGCGATGGCCTGCTCGCGCGTGACGGTGAGCTTCTCGAAGACGTTGTTGGCCTTAATCTCCTTCTTCATCTCCTCCTCGAGCTGGGCGAAGTCCTCGGGGGAGATGCGGTGCGAGCATTCGAGGTCGTAGTAAAAGCCGTTCTCGACCGGCGGCCCGTAGGCAAACTGGGCGTCCGGCCACAGGCGCAGGATGGCGGTGGCCAGGACGTGGGCGCACGAGTGCCGGATGCGCTCCAGCTCGGTCATCTTGGCGCGGTCGTCGAGCGTCTTGCGCTCGGGGTTCGGGGCGGGCGCGGCGACGGGCGGGACTGGTGGCTGCTGGTTTTCGTCAGGCATACTTCAAAGGGAGTTAACCACGAATGAACACGAAGGGACACGAATGAAAGGCAAATTGGCGGCCCGCGAAACACGCGAATGGACGCGAAAAGCCAAGGGTGCTTTCGCGCCGTTAACGGGTTCGGCGATTCTGCAATTCGTGTTCATTGGTGTCCATTCGTGGTTCAAAAACAAAAACGCCTCGACCAATCAGTGCGAGGCGTCGGCGTCCACGGGTTGATCGTGGACGCTAAATCGTAGTCGTCGTGTTCCGGCGGAACATGCAGGGGACGGTAGGAAAGGCGGCGCGGTTTGGCAATAGCGGGAATGTTGAGAGTGGGGGAGTTGAGAGTGGAGAGTCGCGCCTGGACTCCGCCCCTTCCTCTCAACCCGAACTCCGAAGTCGGAATGGGTAGCACAGGCTACCAGCCTGTGCCGTCCGGCCACTGGCCGGACGGAACGGCGGGACGGCCACCTTTAACTTGATGCTCCAAACCAGTTTGCCCGTCGTCGGCATTCCGAGCGGCTGGTAGCCGCTCGGCACAGGCTGGTAGCCTGTGCCACCCATCGAATTCGTGACCCGCTGCTTCGGAGTTCGGGCTCAACTCTCAACCTTCAACTCTCAACGGCCTTGCTTGGCTTGCCCCGGCCTCCGACCAGATGCGCACGCGCTTGCAGTCGTGATGCACCTGCATCGTCACGGTCTGGCCCGCCGTCACCGGCTTGGCGCTGGTGAACGCGTGGATGCGCGGCCCCCAGCAACTGACCGCCGGTGGCCGGTTCGTATATTCCAGGCCCTCCCCGAAACGCAGCCAGATCCAGTGCAGAAAGCCATCCGCCACTCCGTCCGTCCGCACCGTGACGCCCACGCTGGATTTGGCCGCCCGGTAACTCGCCGCGACGCCGAGGTCGAAGTGCAGCACCACCACATCTTCCGCCAGGCCCGTCTCCAGGCCGACCGCACTTTGCACCGTGGCCGGCCCAAGCCGGTCCAGCGCCGAGACGTCCAGCCCGCACGCCGGCCGGGCGCGGAAGGCACGGCTCGCCTGCGGCCCGCCCACCAAGGTGCCGCGCAGCTCGATTTGATCGGGCAGCAGCACCGCGCCGGGTTTGAGCAGCCGCGCCTGCACGTCCGCCGTGATCGCCAGCGCCTCCTCCCCCAGCAGGCCATTGTCCACGATCTCGGCCACGAACAAATCCGCGCGTTCCGGCAGGTCCACGCCCAACTGCACGTCATTCGACCGCTTGGGAATCACCGTCACACGGTCGCTCAGCCCGTTCCGCGCAATGTTCTCCCGCGCCACCTCCACCAGCAACGGCTCCATCTCGCAGGTATAGACATGAGCCGCCCCCGCACGCGCCGCCAGCATGGCGAGGATGCCGCTGCCGGTCCCCACCTCGAAGACGATCATGCCGGGTCGGACATGCCGGTTCAGCGCCGTCTGGTAGATCGCATTCCGGTCGTCGTCGTTGATGATGCCGAAATGCCAGCCCGGCACGCGCTTGCGGATCGCCCAGTCGGTGTGCTGGCGGACCACGGGATCTTGGCCGTCCATCCGCCACGCCTGCTCGGCCAGCACCTTGGCGGAACCAGTGTGCTTCTCGTTCATCCGCTTGAGCACCGCGCTGAACCGGGCCAGGTGCCGGGGAAAGCCCGGCAACGCCGCCAGCTTGCGCACATGCACCGCCACATCAGGCGGCAACGCGATCAGCCACTCAGGTTCCGGCACAAGCCATTGCATGGGCCCAGCATGGTGAACACTCCTGAGCAATGGCCAGCCGCAAGTGCGAGCCTCGACGCTGGCCCGAATCCGAGCCGGCGCGGACGCCGGCGATACGGCCCGCGAGACGCGGGCGCTACGTAGCGCCGGCCTCTGGCCGGCCGTGCCGCAAGCGTCCTCGCTTGCCCCGGAGCGGGCAAACACCGCAGCCGTTCGCACCATAAACCCGAACTCCGAAGTCGGAATGGGTAGCACAGGCTACCAGCCTGTGCCGTCCGGCCACTGGCCGGACGGAACGGCGGGACGGCCACCTTTAACTTGATGCTCCAAACCAGTTTGCCCGTCGTCGGCATTCCGAGCGGCTGGTAGCCGCTCGGCACAGGCTGGTAGCCTGTGCCACCCATCGAATTCGTGACCCGCTGCTTCGGAGTTCGAGATAAAATGACCCACGCACCCGCAAAGCGGCCCGGAGGGCCGCGCTCCGCCGGCAGTCCGCAAGCACCTCCCCAGCCCGCCGCAGATGACACTCCGGCTCGACACCAGCCGCGCGCCCATGCTACCGGGAGCGCCGCATGGCCGATCTTGACCATTCAGTGCGCCTCGAAGCCCCCCCGGGAGCCAGCCTCCTCCGCCAGGCCTACGGCTTGCGCATCCGCTCCACGCTGCCCTTGGCGGAACTCCCGCCCGCAGCCGATGGCTTGGATGCGGACCTTGAGATCGTCGAAGGCCCCGTCCCCACCGAACTCCCCGGGGCCACCGATCGCGGCGTGCGCTATCAAGCCGCCCCCGGCCAGCTCCTGCTCATCGTGGACGGCATCGCCCGCTTCCTCATCTCGGACGGCCGGCGCATCGTCATCGAGTCCCCGCCGGGAGCGGACCCCGAAGACATCCGCCTCTTCCTCTACGGCTCCGCCTTCGCCGCCCTGCTCCACCAGCGCGGGGATCTCGTCCTGCACGGCAGCGCCATCGCGACGGGTGACTCCTGCGTGGCCTTCCTCGGCGTCTCGGGCGTCGGCAAGTCCACCACCGCCATGGCCTGCCAGCGGCGTGGCTACCCGGTGCTCACGGACGACGTCTGTGCCGTGCGGCCGGACGCCACCGGACGGCTGCTCCTTCATCCCGGCCTGCCCCATGCCAAGCTCTGGCTGGATTCCCTCAAGCAGTTTGACCTCGCGCCCGACGGCCTCCGGCGCATCCGCCAGGCGCTGGAGAAGCGCGCCGTCCCGCTCGGCGAAACCTTCGCCACCGCCCCGCTCCCGGTGCGCAAGCTCTACATCCTCCGCGCCACCAACCAGCCCGACATCCAGCTCACTCCGGTGGAAGGCCCGCAGCGCCTCAACTCCCTCAAGCAGCAGACGTATCGCTTCCATTTCGTGGATGGCCTGGCTGCCAAGCCCGCTCACTTCCGCGCCGCCCTGGCCCTCGCCCAGCAGGCCACCGTCACCCGCGTCACCCGCCCCGAGGGCATCTTCCGCCTCACCGAGCTGGTGGACCGCCTCGAAGCCGACTTCCGCCCCTGAGCCGCCGCCCGCCATGAAGCGCATCGTCTGGCTCGCCTCCTACCCCAAGTCCGGCAACACCTGGTTCCGCACCTTCCTCACCAACTTCCTGCGGGACGCTGACCAGCCCGCCGACATCAACGCCCTCGACGGTGGCCCCATGGCCAGCTCCCGGAACACGTTCGACGACGCCGTGGGCTACGACTCCGGCGAGCTGACCCCCGACGAAGCGGACGCCCTCCGCCCCGAGGTCTATCTCCACCTCGCCCGCCAGGCCAAGGAAACGCTCTACTGCAAGTGCCACGACGCCTACACCTTCCTGCCGGACGGCCGCCCGCTCCTCCCGCCGGAAGCCACCCAGGCTGCCCTCTACTTCATCCGCAACCCCCTTGATGTCGCTGTCTCCTACGCCGCCCACGGCGGCAGCACCAACTACGAGCGCACCGTCAAGCTGCTGGGCAAGCCCGCCGCCTGCGTGGCCGTCAACGATGCCACCGAGCCGAACCAGCTCCGCCAGCGCCTGCTCTCCTGGAGCCAGCACGTCACGAGCTGGGCCACCGCCCCCGGCCTCCGCGTGCAGGTGATCCGCTACGAGGACATGAAGCTCACCCCGGAAGCCACCTTCACCACCGCCGTGCGCTTCCTCGGCCTGCCGGACCAGCCCGAACGTATCAGGAAGGCCATCGAGTTCAGCCGCTTTGAGGAACTCCAGAAGCAGGAGCAGGCGGGCGGCTTCCGTGAACGCCTGCCCAAGGCCAAGGCCTTCTTCCGCAAGGGCAGCATCGGCTCCTGGCGCGACGCCCTCACCCCCGAGCAGGCCGCCCGCGTCATCGCCGACCACACCGACGTCATGCGCCAGTATGGCTACCTCGATGCGGCGGGCCAGCCGGTGCATTGACTGCCTTCCTGCTCGTAATCCTGATCCTAATCCTGCTCCTTCAGCAGCGTCAGCCCCAGCCGGTGGCCGCGCGCCCTTCGCTCCCGGGGCAAGCGAGGACGCTTGCGGCACGGCCGGCCGGTGGCCGGCGCTACGTAGCGCCCGCGTCCCGCGGGCCCTATCGCCGGCGTCCGCGCCGGCTCGGCTTCTGCGAGGACGTCAAGCTGCACCCCCCGATTCTTCCCGATATACCTCGCTATCGGCCGGCGGCCCGTCAGGTTGGGCACCGCATGATTACGCCCACGGCCCTGACCACTCCGCTCCCCAGCCCCGCCAAGCTCCCGTGGGAGACCCCGCTCTGCCTCCCCCTCGAAGTAGCCGTTGGGACCGAGAAGTCATATGCTAATCCCATCGAGACAGCCCCCTCATACGGCCCCGCCTCCTAGCCCGGTCCGCCCGTAGCACGGCGGGCAGCGTTTCCGGCAGCCGGAGGGGCCGGTCAGGCGAGGTGTCCCACTCCGCCGCCCCCACCCGCTATGGACTGCGGAGACTCGTCCGGACGCATCCGCGCACTGCCCCCGGAGCGCGGCCCTCCGGGCCGCAGCGGCCACCCTG
>CAZCBE010000103.1:0-27941 GCA_964496695.1 uncultured Klebsiella sp. | reverse complement strand
CGAACCGCAAGGGACAAGGGCGGCCGCTGCGGGTCGCAGCCCCGCGCTCCGGGGGCAGTGCCGAGATGCGCCCCCTGCCAGCGGGTGCATCCGCTCACGCTCCCGGTCTCGACCCGCCGGGCAAGCGAGGACGCTAGCGGCACGCCCGGCCGGAGGCTGGCGCTACGTAGCACAAGCCTCCGGCTTGCCGTATCGTCGGCGTCCGCGCCGGCCCGCGCTCCGGGGGCAAAGCGGCACGCCGTGTCAGGTTGCATTTTCGAGCGCGTTTTGACTTGCGGACGGAGGAGGATAGGCTTAAATGCCTGCCAAGTGAGCGTAGGGGCAATCCGCAAGCATATTCTGTCGTGTTCTGTCGTGTCGGGGTCCAAACCCTGCATTTTTCGGGACTCGAGAGTCATTTTCCAACTGCTGCTCCGGGGCATTGCCCTTTGTATTCTCCTGTTTGGCACCGGTCTCTCCCACGCCCAGACGAGTCCTGCGTTCCAGTGGTCCGCGTCGGCTGGCGGGGTGGACAACGAAGCGGTGGCCGGGGTGGCCACGGATGCCGCTGGCAATGTTTACGTCACCGGCTATTTCTCGAATTCGGTGACCTTCGGGGCGATTCCACTGACCAGCGCGGGTGGCACGGACATTTTTGTGGCCAAGTATTCGGCCAATGGCGCGCTGATCTGGGCGCGGCAGTTTGGCGGGGCGGGCAACGAAGTGGTCCGGGGCGTCACCGCGCATCCGGCCGGGGATGTGTTCATCGTGGGCAGCTTTGAGGGCACGGCATTGTTCGGGGCCACGACCCTCATCAGTGCGGGCGGTTCAGATGCGTTTGCGGCCCGGCTGCAGTCATCTTCGGGCATCGTGATCTGGGCGGCCTCCGCCGGTGGCACCGGTGATGAGCGGGCGACCGGGATTTTCGGCGGGTCCACCTTGGGCGTGGTGGGGGAGTTTGGCGGCACGGCTACGTTTGGCGGGGCGAGCAGCGGTGGCCCCACGACCACGCTCACGAGCGCCGGCGGGCAGGACGTGTTTGGCTGGGCACTCCTTGATTCGACGGGGGCTTTTTTCAACGCCGTCAGCGTGGGCGGCACGGGGGATGAGTCGGCGGCTTCGGCCAATAGCAGCGGCGGAAATTCCCGCATCCCGCTGGCGGGGACCTTCAGCGGCACGATGACGGCTGGGTCCAATGGCCCGGTGGCCCGGGTTCTGACCAGCGCGGGAGGAACCGATGGCTTTGTGGCCTCATGGGACCCGCTGTTCAATCGCATTGCTGCTGCGGCCGTGATCGGGGGACCGGATGATGATGCCGTGCAGGTGGTGAACACCACGGGGCTCGCCTTTGTCCTGGCCGGGCGGTTCGGTTCGACGGTCACCTGCGCTCCCAATGTCGGCAGCCCGCCCATCTTTCCACCGATCACACTCAACAACAGCAGTGCCGCCGGCAGTGATGTTTTCTGGGCCTGCTACAACGACCTCGGCTCGTTCCTCTATCCGATCTTCGCGTCCGCGTTTGGCGGGCCAGGAGACGAAAGCGCGACCGGTCTGGCGGTGGATTCCACGCGGCAGACCTACCTCACCGGCACGTTCACGGGCGCCACCCGGGTCGGGGGCAGTCTGCTCGTCGCCGCCGGCCAGCAGGATGCGTTTGTGGCGAAGCTCACTTCCTCCGGCACCCCGGTCTGGACGCGTGCCTTGGGCGGCGTTGGCAACGACGCGGCGCCGGCCGTGACGGTTTACTTCCCGGGCAGCAGCGTGCCGTTGCTGGTCGCCGGCACCTATGAGAGCAGCTTGTCGCTCGGCGGGGCGTTGCTGACCGCCGTGGGCGGGGCGGATGTATTTGTCACTGCGTTTGAGGCGGACCCGCGCATCGTCTCGCAGCCCCAGCCCGTGTCGGTCGTGCTGGGCGGGACGGCGTCATTCTCCGTGGCGGCGGCGGGCACCGGGCTGCTCACGTATCAGTGGTTCCAGACCACGCAGGTGGGCTCCAACCCGCCCGTCACGCTGACCTTGACGAACCAGACCGGCCCCACCCTGGTGCTGAACAACGTGACGTCCAACGCGGCGGGCAACTACTCGGTGCGCGTCACCGGGGTGTTTGGCAGCATCGCCAGCGTCCCGGCCAGGCTGACTTTGCTCAACAATCTTGCCATCACCGCCCAGCCGCTGAGCCGCACGGTCACGCGGGGCTCCACGGCGGTCTTCAGTGTGACCACCTCCGCGACCGGGCCGGTCGCCTATCAATGGCGGCACAACGGCAGCAACCTGCTGAACGCCAGTTCCGCCGCCCTGATCCTGCCCGCCGTGCAGTTGCCGGACGCAGGGCTGTATGACGTGATCGTCACGGACGGCGTGACCACGCTCACCAGCACCCCCGCCGCCTTGTTCATCAACAGCCCGCCCTTCATCACCAGCCAGCCGCAGGGTCTCACCGCTCCGCCCGGGACCAACGTCACCTTGAGCGCCAGCTTCGAGGGCACGGCCCCGTTCAGCTTCCAATGGCGGCGCAACGGGGTGGCCATTCCGGGTGCCAACGGCCCCACGCTTTCGCTCACCAACGTCCAGGCCGGACCCCACGCCGGCGGCTATTCGCTGATCATCTCCAACGTCTTTGCCAGTGCCTTGAGCGACACGGCGCAGCTCGTCGTCGGCATCCCGCCCGTCATTGGTCTCCAGCCGGCCAGCCAGGCGGCTCCCGTGGGGACAAATGTGCTCCTGAGCGTCACCGCCACTGGCATCACCACGCTCGCCTACCAATGGTATTACGTCGGTGCTCCGATCCTGTTTGCGACGAATGCCACCTTGACGCTGACCAATGCCCAGACCCCGCACACGGGCAGCTACTACGCGCAGGTCAGTGACGGCACGATCACTGTCAACAGCTCGAATGCGTTTGTGCGGGTCTTCACCCCGTTCACACTCGCCAGTCCGCGTTTCACGAACCAACAGTCCTTTTCCTTCAGTTTTGCCGGGGACAACGGCCAGTATTACCGGCTGGAAGCGTCCACTGACCTGACGACCTGGCTGCCCGTGGCCACGAACCTGGCCATCCGGGGCGTGGCGGACTTCAGCGACACCAGCATCTCGAACCTGCCGGGCCGCTTCTACCGCGTCACCCTGCTGCCGTAGGGGAACTTCGGTTGAATGGCGTGCCCATTGCCCCGGTCGAAAGCCCCGTTCGTGCGCCGCCTTGGTCAGCCGACTGACGCGGCGCACGGCTTTTTTATCCATTGAACATGAAGTTGAACTCGTTGCAATCCGCCCGCCCAGCCATCCTGAAGGGGACACTCCTGTCCCCTGTCAGCCGGTTCCTCACCCTCGGCAGCACCTTCGCCCTCGCCGCCGCCGCGCTCTTCGCCGCAGAGCCGAAGGTGGAGAAGAAAGCCGAGAAAAAGGCGCCCGCCCCGGCCGTCAAACCGGGCTTGATTCAGGACGACTTCCCCTTCCTGAAGGCTTGCATCGGCGCGAAGTTCCCGGGCAAGAATGATGCGAACAAGGGCATCGCCATCCGCCTGGGCACCAATGCGGCCATCTGCTTCGACCAGGACCTCCTCCGCTGGAGCGCGGGCTGGACGGGTGGCTTCGTCTCGACCAAGGGCGTGACCTTTGACGGCTCGCATGGCGGACACCCGGAGCTGGTCGGCGAGCAGCAGTTCGGCCTGCGCGTGCAGCCCGGCTGGGCGGACGCCAGCGGCTCTTTCAAGGACCCGCGCAAGGAACCCTTCGGCCCGCTGCCCCGCGCCTGGGGCCGCGTGACCTCGCTGCAGGTTCACGGCATGGAAGTCACCCTCAGCTACGAAGTCCTCGGCACGCCGGTGAAGGAACGCGCTGAACTGGTGGAGCGGGACGGCGTCACCGTCTTCGAGCGGAACATTTCGCTCGGCAAGAACCCCAAGGAACTCCTCGCCGCCATTTGCGAAGTGGACGGTGCGCAAGGCAAGATCGAGGGCAGCCAGGCCACGCTCACCGCCGCGAATGGCCAGGTGACCGTCGTCGCACTCAGCGGCGCGCCCAAGGGCGCGAAGCTGGAACTCGCGGACGGCACGCGCATCCTGCTCCGCATCCCGGCCGGCGCGGGCGCGGTAGCCTTCAAGCTCGGCATCGCCCGCACGGAGGCAGCCAACGCCGGCCAGGTCGCCGCCCTCGTGCAAGGCGCGCCGCGCTTCAACGACGTCGCCAAGGCTGGCAAGGCCCACTGGCCCGACGCCGTCGTGACCAACGGCGTCCTCGCCGCCAGCAGCACGCCCGATGGTTCTTACGTGCAGGACGTCATCACCCCGCCCGTCCCCAACCCGTGGAATCGCCGCGTGCGCTTCGGCGGCATGGACTTCTTCGCCGACGGCAAGCGCGCCGCGCTCTCCACCTGGGACGGCGACGTGTGGATCGTCAGCGGCCTTGACGAAAAACTGGAGAAGCTGACGTGGAAACGCTTCGCCAGTGGTGGCTTCGAGACGCTCGGCCTCAAGATCGTGGACGACGTCATCTACACCTCGGGCCGCGACCAGATCACCCGCTACCGCGACCTTGATGGTGACGGCTCGGCGGATGTCTATGAGACCTTCAACGACGACATCACCAGCTCGCCCGGCTTCCACGAGTTCACCTTCGACCTCCACACGGACAAGGAAGGCAACTTCTACATGGCCAAGGCCGGCCCGGTGAAGGGCGGCGGCCGTGGCTTCGGCGGCGGCGGCGGCAACGGTGAGATTTCCGAGCACGCCGGCTGCCTGATGAAGGTGGACAAGTATGGCCACAAGCTCGAAGTCATCGCGACCGGCCTCCGCGCGCCCACCGGCATCGGCGTGGGCCCGAACGGCGAGATCACCACCGGCGACAACGAGGGCACCTGGGTGCCGATGTGCCCCATCAACTGGGTCAAGCCCGGCGGCTTCTACGGCGTCGAGGACCTCGCGCACGGCCGTGATGTGAAGACCTTCAGCCAGCCCCTCTGCTGGCTCGCGAAGAGCTGGGACAACTCCGGCGGCGGCCAGGCGTGGGTCACCAGCACCAAGTGGGGCCCCTTCAGCGGCGAACTGCTCCACTGCTCCTACGGGCAGTCCTCCATCTATCTCGTGCTCAAGGAATTCATAGGCGGCCAGCCCCAGGGCGGTGTGGTGAAGATCCCTGTGAAGCTCACCTCCTCCGCGATGCGCCCGCGCTTCAACCCCGTGGACGGCCAGCTCTACAACGCCGGCCTGCGCGGCTGGCAGAGCAACGCCGCGAAGGAAGGCGGCTTCGACCGCATCCGCTACACCGGCAAGCCCGTCGTCTCCATCGCCAAGCTGAACGTGTCGTCGGCCGGCGTCGCGCTGACCTTCACCCAGCCGCTCGACAAGACCTACGCCGAGGACGTGCAGAACTACAGCGGCGAGCGGTGGAACTACCAGCGCACGAGCAACTATGGCTCCCCCGAGTTCTCCGTGGAGAACCCGGAGAAGAAGGGCCACGACAAGCTCGACATCACCGCCGCGAAACTCTCCGCCGACGGCAAGACCGTCACCCTCGCCATCACTGGCCTCAAGCCCGTGAACCAGCAGCTCCTGAAATTCCAGCTCAAGACGGCGAACGGCGTGGAGTTCAAGCAGGACGTGCTGCACACGATCAATGTGGTGCCATAGAGGCTAATCCAAAGCGCCCACTCTGATTTTACCTTGCTTGAAGTTTGTCGCGTGGCGTTTATTGCCGGGAATGAGTCTGCGTCCTAACCACTTCTGGAGGCGGAGTGCTCTCCTGTTATTGCTATCGGTGTGGATTCCCGATGGTTTTCGACAATGTTTGCTCGCTGTTAGCAATGGCCCGGGCAATGGTTCAGGGTCGCTCACGTTCATTTGGAGGCAATCGACTGATACCGTCGTCGCGCTTGGCAGCACAGCAGGATTATGGGTTGAAGCCCATACGTCTGTTGCTGATGAGGGAGATCCAAGTCGTAGCATCTTGCATTACCGATGGTATAAAGACACTACAAACACCGTCGGCGGAGACTCCTCCTACATAGGTTTTGGCAACGTCCAGATGACGGACGCGGGGTTATACCATGTGGTCGTGTCCAATGCGTATGGGGTTGCGGTGAGTTCGGCAATGAGGCTGACGGTGGTGCTGCCGCCGCTCTTATCCCAGCCGCTGCAACCCATCGTCATGCAGCGATCAAGCAACGCCGCTTTCACCGCGCAAACTTCCGGGACCGGCCCGTTCAAATACCAGTGGGCTTTTGAAGGTGCATTCATCATGGGTGCGACGAACAGCAGTCTAACTCTTACCAATCTGGTTCGATCAAACCAAGGAGCTTACTCGGTCGTTATCAGCAATCTAGCGGGTTGCATTACCAGCAGTCCGGCGTTGTTGCGGGTTCTGGTCCCGCAGCGGCTCAGGCCGCCCATCCCGCTGCCCGAGGGTCGGCTTCGGTTGCTGTTCGGCGATGAGGACGGGGCCGTCCTGACGACTTCGGACGCCCCAAATTTTGAGGTTCACGTTTCCACCAACCTTCTCGCGACAAACTGGTTCCGGCTGACCAATGCCCTCAGCTTGTCCAATGGGCTGCTGGTGGTTGAAGATGCTGACGCGGCCAATTACCCGGGGCGTTTTTACCGCGTGCTGGAGCGCTAGTTTCGCCCCGCTCGACGGTGATTCCTTAAGTTCGCCCGGCTTTTAGCCACAACCGCTCCCATTCTGTGAAGATGAAGCCCAGATCATTCTTGTTCTCCGGCTTGGCTGGATTGTTCTTGGCCAGTGCCGCCCTCGCCCAGCCCGTGAAGACCGAGCCGGGCCTTGCGGTCACCTACACCGTCGGCACCGCGAGCGACACCGTGGGCGCGCCGAACGTCTGGCTCTACCTCCCCGCAGGCCAGCCGCCCACGCCCTTCCTGAGCGCGGGCCCGTTCACCGCCACCTGGACCGGCTTCATCTCCGTGGACCTGCGTGGGGACTTCCTTTTCAAGGTCGAGGCCAACGGCGCGGTGAAGGTCGAGGTGGGCACGAACACCAGCCTTGAGTTCACCGGCGACGGCAAGAGCGTCGCGCTCGCCATCACGGGCCTCTGCCCGTGAACCAGCAGCTCCTGAAATTCCAGCTCGAGACGGCGGCGGGCGCGGAGTTCAAGCAGGACGTGCTGCACACGATCAATGTGATTCCGTGAGCGCGTCGC
The DNA here is from genome assembly GCA_964496695.1 of uncultured Klebsiella sp. Lineage (GTDB taxonomy): Bacteria > Verrucomicrobiota > Verrucomicrobiia > Limisphaerales > SXTU01 > SXTU01. The sequence continues at coordinate 20,815 of CAZCBE010000103.1, read as the reverse complement.
AGCCGCCGACGTGAGGAGTCGGACACTGCCGCAACAGACCTCCCACTTGCTGCGAGGTCGCGAAGCCTCGCCCCGCCGTGCCTTGCCGCTGGAAAGCCCCTTGCTGCAGAGTGCTGGTCTAAGAACCGGCGTGATCCTACGGTCGGCCAACACGTCGGGTCGGAGACCGGCGTTCCGGGGCGCATCTTGACACTGCCCCCGCCCTCGCCTCGCCGGGCAAGCGAGGACGCTTGCGGCACGGCCGGCCGGAGGCCGGCGCTACGTAGCGCCCGCGTCCCGCGGGCCGTGTCGCCGGCGTCCGCGCCGGCTCGGTCTCGGGGGGCAGTGTCAAGATGCGCCCGGCGTTCCGGGCGGCGGAAATTATGGCGTGACGCGGGAGGGTCGTCGGCCATAGTTCGGGCATGGTTCTCCCGAGGGAAAGGAAATGGTTGTCATGAGCATGAAGGCCAAGGCCAAGGCGGAAACGGTTTTGCACTCGCGCCCGCCGCTGGAGCGGATGCAGCGGATGCACCAGACGTTGCATGCGGGCGGTTATCCCAATGCGAATACGTTTGCCGCGGAACTGGAGGTCACCACCAAAACCATTTACCGCGATGTCGAGTTCATGCGGGACCGGCTGGGGCTGCCCATCGAGTTCGACAAGCTGCGGAATGGCTATTACTACACCGAGGAGGTCAACGCGTTTCCCACGTTTCAGATTACGGAGGGCGAACTGTTCGCGCTGATCGTGGCGGAAAAGGCGCTCCAGCAGTATCGCGGGACGAGTTTCGAGAAACCGCTGCTCTCGGCGATCCGCAAGATGGAGCAGGCGCTGCCGGACACCATCTCGCTGAACCTCGCGGATGTGGAGCAGACCATTTCGTTCCGCACCACGGCCGAGCCGGTGCTGAATCTCGGCGTCTTCGACATGCTGGCCAAGGCCACGGCGGCGCGGCGGCAGCTCGAACTGGCGTATCGCAAGCCCGGCCAGGCCGCGCCGGAGCGGCGCGTGGTGGACCCGTATCACCTGGCGAACATCAACGGCGAGTGGTTCCTCTTCGCCTACGATCACGGGCGCAAGGATGTGCGGACGTTTGCGCCCGCGCGGATTCTCGAAGTGAAGGAGACGGGCAAGACGTTCGCACGGCCGCAGAAGTTTTCGCTGGAGAAGCGGCTGCGCGACAGCTTCGGCGTGCATTCGGCGGAAGGGCAGTTCGATGTGTGCATCCGGTTCGATGCCTCGATCGCGGACTACATCCGCGAGAAGCGCTGGCATGCGTCGCAGAAGGCCACGGATCTGCCGGATGGCGGGCTGGAACTGCGGATGAAACTGTCGAGTTTGGTCGAGGTGGAGCGCTGGGTGCTGGCGTGGGCGGGACGGGCGGTGGCGGTGGAGCCGAAGGAACTGGTGGAGGCGGTGCGGGCGGGGGCGGGGAAACTGGCGGAGCGGCATGGATAGAGTGCCCGCGAAACACGCGAAAAGACGCGAAAGGGAGCGAGAGCGACTGGGCCGCAGCGGCTGGCAGCGGGGTCTGCCAGTTCCCAAGGCAAGTCGGGAGATCCCAAACTCCGAAGTCGAGAAGGCCCCGCCCTGTAGCTCAGACTTACAGTCTCAGGCTGCAAGTCTGCGCTACGGGTGGCAGTTCCATCGGGCGACTTCGGAGTTCGGGTAGATTGCTGGCGGACGGCACCCCTCACCCCAACCCTCTCCCCTCCTCCGAGGAAGGGAGAGGGAGACGATGTGCGCCGCGGTCCAGCGTCAATTATTCCACCGGGAGTCATTGGGGATTGGGGGAATTGGTATGGGATGGGGAGTCTCTCGCCCACCCAGCAAGGTCGCCGCTGCGGCCTGGAGTGCCGCGTTCCGGCCGGTGCAGTCCAAGAGGATTTCGCCTCGCCTAGCGGGGCTGTAACACGGATGCTGGCCGGCACGTCCAATTCGCACTGAGCATGAGCCAAGCGCCCGAACCGAATCCGCATCACGTCAGCCCGTGGAAGTTTGTCGCCGCACTGGTGGTGGTGGTCGGCCTGGTCGCGCTCGTCTCGCCGTTGTTGTCGAAGAAGGCGGGGCGGGATTATGCCACGCGCTACGACGAGCCCAAGGGCCTGGGGCATGCGGCCTCCACGCCGAAGGATGCGCAGGTTGCCGCCGCCAATCCGAATGACCGCTCGTGGACCAACACGATGAAGTGGATTCCCGGCGGCACGTTCATGATGGGCTCGGAGGAAGGCCAGCCGGACGAGAAGCCCATTCACGAAGTCACGGTGAACGGTTTCTGGATGGACACGCACGAGGTCACGAACGAGGAGTTCGAGAAGTTTGTGAAGGCGACCGGCTACATCACCATCGCCGAGCGCAAGCCCAAGCAGGAGGATTTCCCGGACGCGCCGCCCGAGGCACTGGTGCCCGGAGCGATTGTCTTCACGCCGCCGCCCGGCGAGGTGCCGCTGCACAATCACATGGCGTGGTGGAAGTATGTTCGTGGGGCGAGCTGGCGGCATCCCGAAGGCCCGGAGTCCACGATCAAGGGCCGCGAAAAGCACCCGGTGGTGCAGGTGGCGTGGTTCGATGCGATGGCCTATGCGAAGTGGGCCGGCAAGCGGCTGCCCACGGAGGCGGAGTGGGAGTTCGCGGCCCGCGGCGGGAAGGAGAAACTGACTTACAACTGGGGCAACGAGAAGACGCCCGAGGGCAAGTGGATGGCGAACATCTGGCAGGGCTCGTTTCCGAACGGAAACACGCTGCAGGACGGTTTCAAGCTGCAGGCCCCGGTCGGCAGTTTCGCTCCGAATGGCTACGGGCTTCATGACATGGCGGGCAACGTGTGGGAGTGGACGAGCGACTGGTATATGCCGGACTATTACGCGAAGAGCCCGAAGCAAAACCCGCAAGGCCCGCAGGAGAGCTACGATCCCAATGAACCAGGCGTCTGGAAGCGCATCACGCGCGGCGGCTCGTATCTCTGCACCGAGGTGTATTGCTGGGGCTACCGGCCGGCGATGCGCATGAAGACTTCGCCGGACACGGGGCTGAACCACACGGGATTTCGGTGTGTGCGGAGTGAGGCTCCGGCTGCGGGGACGCCAAAATGACGGACGAGATTCTCGCCGAGCAACTCGATTACTACCGCGCCCGGGCGGGGGAGTATGACGACTGGTTTTACCGCCGGGGCCGCTATGACTGGGGAGCGGAGGTAAATGCAAAGTGGTTTGCAGAGGCGGAGTTGGTGCGCGCTGCGCTGCGGGTGCTGGGGCCGGTGGAGACGGCGTTGGAGCTGGCGTGCGGCACGGGGATTTGGACGGAGGAGGTGGCTCACGTCGCGCGCGAGGTGACGGCGCTGGATGGCTCGCCGGAGGTGCTGGAGATCAACCGGCTGCGGCTGGCGATGCCGGAGCGCCGGTCTCCGACCCGGCGTGCTGATGCGCTGGCCGAACACGCCGGGTCGGAGACCGGCGCTCCGCGAATCACGCATTGCCAGGCCGATCTCTTTGCGTGGGAGCCGGAGCGGGAGTTCGATCTCGTGGTGTTCTGCTTCTGGCTTTCGCATGTGCCGGAGGAGCGGCTGGATGCGTTCCTCGACAAGGTGCGTCGCGCGACGCGTCCGGGCGGGCGGGTCTTCCTCCTGGACTCGCGCAACGAGAGCACTTCGATGGCGAAGAACCACGACCGTCCCACGGTCGAGACCGGCGTGCGCGTGCGCAAGCTGAACGACGGGCGGGAATACCGGGTGGTGAAGCGCTTCCACGAGCCGGAGGCGCTGGCGGAGCGGTTTCGGCAGCATGGCTTCGAGACTGATCTTCGGACGACGCCCAGTTACTTTCTGTATGGTGTCGGCACACGGAGGTGAGCAGACTGTGCGGCGATGAAATCCCTCGGAACCGTGGTGCGTGGTGCGTGGTGCGTGATGTGGCTGTCCGGCGCGCTTGGGGCGGGGGCGCAGGAGGGCACCAATGGGTTTGCGTTCGGGGATTTTCTGCTCGCGCCGCTGCGCATCCATCTGCTGACGGCGACGAATGAGCCGGCGATTCACACCACGCTGACGAGCAATGACGTGACGCGCATCCTGGGCAAGGTGAACCGTGTCTGGGCCCAGGCGGGGATTACGTTTTACCTCGAGTCGCTGCGCATCGAGCCGGCGGCCAATGCCACGAACTATCTGGAGAACGCCAAGGAGGATGAGCGCGCCACGCTGCTCGCGCTCCGGCCCAAGGCGTCGCTGGCGACGAACTGCTTCCATGTGTTCTACCTGAAACGCATCCGGCCCAACGGCGTTTACTTCAACGCCCAGGGCATCTTTGTGAAGGACACCGCCAGCCTGCGGCCGGTGGAGGGCGGCCTGGACGAGCCGCTGCCGCGCGTCACCGCCCACGAGCTGGGTCACGCGCTTACCTTGTCGCACCGGCAGGACGTCACCAACCTGCTGGCTTCCGGCATGTCGGGCGGCTGGCTGAACGAAGAGGAGATTGCAGACGCACGGGCGGCCGCCGGGAAGCGGCCGTGGGTGGAGACGGCAGCGGCGCTGCAGCAACGCGTGAAGGAACTGGAATCCGCGCGCAAGCCAGCGGAGGCGAAGGAACTCCTTCGGCGGTTGGAGTATGTCCCGATGGCAGGGCGCGCGGGTGAACGCTCCAAGGGGAAAGCGGTTGCGCCATAGGAGAACCGTGAGAACTGTCCCTTCAGACCGGCACGACACGGGGATGACGTTGGTGGAGTTCATCGTGGTGGCGGTGCTTATTTGTGTCTTGGTCGCCCTGCTTCTGCCAGTCACTTCGGAGCGGGATCGGAAGCGAACTCCCATTGTGCAGGCCCGGAAGGACATGGCCGACCTCCGCAGTGCCATCGACATTTTCCGCAATGATTATAGCCGGTTCCCAATTCCCACGCGAATCGCGGCGCTGACGAACGCAGATTTCACGTTTGGCACCGTGCAGACGACGCTTGCTCCTTCCGTAATGAACGGGGTGCAGGCGAATAACTCGGAAATCATGCAGTTTCTATTGGGCTCGGGCGCGCCCGCAGGCACGACTCCAAATCCTGACGTGGCCCTGCTCAATCCGAAGCGGATCCAGTATTTCAATGCCAGACGAGCCGATGACACGAATTCTCCCGGACTCGGCCCGGACTTGGTGATGTGTGATCCGTGGGGCAACCCCTACATCATCACGCTGGATCTCGACGGCGACGGGAAATGCACGGACGCCTTCTACCGGTTGGCGAGTGTCAGTCGGAATCCACCTCCATCCCATCGCCCTGCGCTGACCAATGCCGTCGGTGCCGACCCACTTAAAGACGACTTTGCCATCCCCGGGTCGGTGGTGATCTGGTCGTTCGGTCCGGATGGCAAGATCGACCCGACGCAGTGGAAGGATGCGGGCGCGAACCGGGACAATGTAGTGAGCTGGCGTTGAGCCGGGCCTTGGATGGCGTCCCTGGCGGAGGACAATTCAGGGCGAGCCTTTACCAAATTTGCGCTCTCCGCCCCGTCAATCATGGCTATGCTGACGGAGTGTATTGGTCCAGAATCCAGCACTGGCTCACCGCGTGGCTAAGCTGTGCCGCGCTCTGGCAGAGTGCGGCGGCGGGGGAGTTTGCGCCGCCTGATGAGTCGTTCTACGCCATGGGCCGGTATGTCTATGAGCGCAACTGTCTAGTCTGCCATGGGCAGTGGGGTGATGGAGATGGCGAGATGGCCAAGGGGATGGTTCCCAAGCCGCGCAAGTTCTCCACCGGGATCTTCAAGTATCGCACCACCCCGGCGGGAGCACTGCCCACGAACGAGGATCTCATCCGCACGGTGCGCGGCGGCCGGGCCAACACTTCGATGCCGTATTTCACGCAGCTTTCGGACCGCGAGGTGCGAGCCGTGGTGGAGTTCATCAAGTTCTTCTCGCCCAAGTGGCTCAAGCCGGAGAACTACGCGGCCCCGGTGACGTTGCCGGAGCCGCCCGCGTGGATGGCGAAGGAGTCTGACTCTGGGGCGCACGCGGTGAAGGGCCGGGCCACCTACGCGCTCGCGTGCGTGGCCTGTCACGGTGAGCGCGCGGATGGCAAGGGGCTCGCGATCGCCGAATTGAAGGATGCGTGGGGCGATCCGGCCATGCCGGCGGATCTGCGCCGGCCCGCGTTTCGCAACGGTCGTGCGCCGGCGGACATCTTCCGGGTGCTGACGCTCGGCATCCACGGCACGCCGATGGCGTCCTTCAGCGAGGCGTTGACGGCGGAGCAGCGGTGGGAGCTGGCCGCGTTCATTGGCACGCTGCGCATGCCGGAGGCGGGCAGACCGTAGCCACCGGCGTCGCCCACGGGTTGATGATCGCCGGAATTGTGTCCGGCGCACGGCCGTCCGCCGCTCCGGTGTTGACACTCGCGCGGGGTCGGGCAAACGATACGGCCATGAACTCTGCGCCCGATTCTCCTCCGTCTTCCCGTCGTGATTTTATCAAAGCCTCCGGCCTGGTGGTCGGAGCGAGCGCCCTCTCCGGCGTCGTGCTGCCGCACGTCCACGCTGCGGGCAGCGACCAGATCTCGGTGGCGCTGGTGGGCTGCGGTGGCCGTGGCGGCGGCGCGGCAGCGAATGCGATGTCCCAGAGCGGCCCGCCCAAGCTCGTCGCGATGGCGGATGTGTATCAGCATCGGCTCGACGGAGCGTTCAATTCCCTCAAGGGCAAGTTCAAGGACCAGGTGGACGTGCCGGACAACCGGAAGTTTATCGGCTTCGATGCCTACAAGGGCGCGATTGATGCGCTGAAGAAGGGTGATGTTGCGATCTTCACCACGCCGTTGGCGTTCCGTTGGGTGCATTTCAAATACGCCATCGAGAAGGGCATCAACGTGTTCATGGAAAAGCCCGTGACGGCGGACGGCCCGACCTCGCGCCGGATGCTGGAGCTGAACAAGCTGGCCAAGGCGAAGAACCTCAAGGTGGGCGTGGGCCTGATGTCGCGCCACAAGAAGTGCCTGCAGGAGCTGCATCAACGCATCCATCAAGACAACCAGATCGGCGACGTCATGCTGATGCGCGGCTACCGCATGCAGGGGCTGCTCGGCTCGGCCTTCTCGGAGAAATACCCGGGCAAGGAGAACAACCTGCCCGGCAAGCCCAGCGAACTCATGTGGCAGATCTCCCGCTTCCACAGCTTCCTCTGGGCGAGCGGCGGCGGCTACAGCGACTTCAATGTTCATCACATTGACCACCTGTGCTGGATGAAAAGCCCGCCGGGACAATTCCTTTGGCCCGTCAAGGCGCAGGGCGTCGGCGGCCGCACATATCGCACCAGCCCCGAAGGCAAGCCCTACGTGGACCAGAACTTCGACTCCTACGCCGTGGAATACACCTTCGAGGACGGGGCGAAGCTCTACATGGATGGCCGCACCATGGTCGGCGCAGTGCCGATGTATCACAGCTTCGTGCATGGCACGAAGGGCATGGCGGTGGCGGCCAAATCCGGCGACTGCAACGGCCCGTCCAGCACCTTCAAGGGGCATGTGCTTTCGCGGGAAAACCAATTGTGGACGTCCGATGCGAAGATGGCGGACGACCCGTATTTCAACGAGTGGCAGGTGCTCACCGACGCCATCCGCAACGACAAGCCGCACAACGAGGTGGAGCGCGGCGTGATGGCCAGCCTCACCACTTCCCTGGGCCGCTACGCGGCGCACACCGCGCAGGAAGTCACGCTGGAGGAGATGCTCGCCCATACGCACGAGTTTGCGCCGGATGCGGACAAGCTGACGTTTGACTCGCCCGCGCCGGTGCAGGCGGACGCGAACGGTTTCTACCCGGTTCCGGAGCCGGGCAAGAAGACGAAGCGCGAGTATTGAGCCGCGGCGAAACTTCCGACCACCTCACCGGCCAGCCGCGCAAACGGCTGGCCGGTTTTGCTTTGGAGACAGAATCGGCTCGCCAGCGACGCGGGTTAGGCCAGACTCCCGCCACAGCAAGACCAACGGAAGCGGGCATGGACAACGCGACACAATCAGGGACAACTACAGTGCCGGTGCCGCGCCTGCTGGTGGTGGACGACGAGCCCGACAACCTGAATCTGCTCGTGCGGCTGTTCCGGCGCCATGGGTGCGAGGTGATTCCCGCCGCCAATGGCACGGATGCGTTGCGGCTGGCGGGGGAAATCAAACCGGACCTGGTCCTGCTGGATGTGATGCTGCCGGATGTGAACGGCCGCGACGTGTGCCGCGCGATCAAGTCCAATCCCGCGCTGGCAGACGTGTTTGTCGCGCTCATCTCGAGCATTGAAATCTCGCCGGACAGCACGGTCGCCGGGCTGGAATGCGGCGCGGACGAATACATCACCCGGCCGATGGGCAACAAGGAGCTGGTGGCCCGGGTGGATGCGCTCATCCGCATCCGGCATGCGCTGACGGCCCGCCGGGTGGCGGAGGCGCGCCTGGCGCTGCTGAACCAGACGCTGGAGCAGCGGGTGGTGGAACGCACCGCCGAACTGGCCGCCGCCAACGAACAGCTCCGGTGTGAAGTCACGGAGCGCCATCACGCCCAGGCCCGCAGCGAGGCGTTTGCCCGCCTGGGCGAGCGGCTGAGCGCGACCGGCACGCCGCGCGCAGCGGCGGAAGTCATCTTGGAAACCGCCCGCCAACTGCTGGGCTGGGACGCCTGCTTCCTGCAGCTCTATTCCGCCACCACGCGGCAGCTCACGCCCATGCTGGCGTTCGACACGCTGGACGGCGCACGCGTGGAGGCGACCGGAACCTTCCGCCTGTCCCAGCCTTCGTCCTTGATGCGGCGCGTGCTCCGCCAGGGCGGCCTGTTCCTCGAGCGCAAACCCGGCGCCCGGCCGGCCCCGTTTGTGCGCGCCTTCGGCGACGAGAGCCGCCCGTCGGCGTCGCTGCTGTTTGTGCCGATCCGCCATGGGGGCGCGATCACTGGCGTGCTGTCCATCCAGAGCTACACGGTCGGCCATTACACCCTGGAGTCGCTGCTGACGCTGCAGGCGCTGGCCGATCACTGCGGCGGAGCGTTGGAACGGCTCAGCGCGGAAGCCGCCCGCCATGCGAGCGACGAGCGGTTCGCTGCGTTCATGGAACACTCGCCGGCCTTCGCGTGGATCAAGGACGAACGGCTCCGCTACGTGTATGTGAACCCGCGCGCCTGCCGTCTCCTCAAGCGCACGTCGGCGGAGATCGTGGCGCGCACGGACCGCCAGCTTTTTCCCCGGGCGGTGGCCAGCCAGTTGCGCGCCCACGATGAAGCGGTGCTGGCCGGTGGCGCGACCGTGGACGTGATGGAGAACTTGTCGGGCACGGGGCGGGAGCCGCGCCATTGCTGGACGCTGCGGTTCCCGTTGCGCGATGCCGCCGGCCGCCGGTATGTGGCCGGCATGGGGGTGGACATCACCGAGAAGGTGCGGGCCGAGGAGGCGCTGCGAGCCCTGCCGCACCGCATCCTGGCCGCCCAGGAGAACGAGCGCCGACGCGTGGCGCGGGAACTGCATGATGGCGTGAGCCAGTTGCTCGCTTCGGTGCGGTTCCGGCTGCTGGCGGTCGAGGGCTGGCTGCATGACCGGGCGGATGACACGCTGCGGCGGGAAGTGACCCGCGCGAAGGGCCATCTGGACGGCGCGCTGCGCGAGGTCCGCCACATTTCGCACAACCTCCGGCCCCGCGAGCTGGACGATCTCGGGCTGGTGGCCGCCATCCGCACCGCGACAGGCGAACTGCAGGCGCGCTCGACCTTGCGCGTGACCTGCCGGCTGGCGCAGTTCCGCACCCGTCTCCCGCCGGACCTTGAACTCGCGCTCTACCGAATCTTTCAGGAAGCCCTGGCCAACGTTCTCAAGCATTCCAACGCCCGACGGGTCGAGGTGCAACTGGCGCGCGAGGCCGGCGGGGTCACCCTGGTGGTGGCCGACGATGGCTGCGGTTTCGTGCCGGCACGCAAGCCCAAAGGCCGTTCCGCCGGCAGCCTCGGGCTGGTCAACATGCGCGAGCGGGCGGAGTTCATCGGCGGCACCTGCACCGTGAAGTCCACGCTGCGCGAGGGCACCACCATCGAGGTCTGGGCCCCCTTGCAGAGCAAACGAACCAGGAGTTCCAAGCCATGACCAAACGCAAGCCATCACCGCCGCCGGCACCGAAGACCGACGGGCTGGAGCCGCCGCCGGGGCCATCCCCGGTGCTGCGCGCGGCGAAGCCCATCCGGCTGCTGCTCGTGGACGATCATCCGGTGGTGCGCGAAGGACTGCGTTCCTGTCTGCGGCACCCGCGCCTGCACATCGTGGGCGAGGCGGCCAGCGGCGAGGAGGCGCTGCGGCAGACCGTCCGGCTCAAGCCCGATCTCGTGCTGATGGACATCAACCTGCCGGACATCACCGGCTTGGAGGCCACCGTCCGGCTGCGCAAGCTGCTGCCGGCCACGCGGGTGCTTTTCCTGAGCATGCACGACGGACGGGAATACCTGGCGCAGGTGGCGCACAGCGGGGCGAGCGGCTATGTGCTGAAGGAGGCCGCGCCGGAGGAACTGGTGCAGGCCATCGAGACGGTGCATCGCGGCGAGGCGTATTTCAGTCCGTCCGTGGCGGCGGCGATGCTGGAGGCGCTCACCCCGGCCAGCACGGCCGAGCTGTCCAAGCGCGAACGCGATGTGATGGCGGCCATCGCCATGGGCGAGAGCAGCAAGGAAATCGGCCGCCGACTGCGCCTTTCCCCGAACACCGTGCGCACCTACCGTGCGCGGCTGCGCCGCAAGCTGGACCTCCACACCGTTGCGGCGTTCACTGAATACGCGGTGCGCAACGGCCTCATCCGCCGACCGGCGACGAAGAAGCCCGGACACTGAGCGGGGCTTCCAGCCCGGTGGACATTGGGTTTCCCCCGCTTTCCGTCTCAGATTTCCGCCCCGATTCCCCCGGTCGCGCACTTGTGTCGTGTCATCCAAATGGATGACACGCGTGTCATCCATATTACACATTGTCCATCCCGCGCCCGCGCGGGAAAGTGGCGCTGCTCAGAACCGGCGCCTCGGGCAGACAAGGACCGGCTCGGGCGCTTATGAGACCTGCGAACGCTTGCATGCCAATGGGGATACCCCCGCGATTGGCACGCACCCGCCTCCTCTCGGCCGGGGCGGGCGCCTTCGGAACGTGCGAAGGCGCCCGCCAGCCCGCGGCCAATTCTGCAACTCTGCTCCCTATGCCCTCCACTCAAGCTCCCCCGCGGATGCGACTGCTGCTGGCCGACAACGACCACGAGTTCTTCGCGCGGATGGTCCTGTTGCTGGACGAGGTCGCTCCGCGCCGGTTCGTCCTGGAATGGGCTTCCACCTATGGCTTTGCCGTGAGCCTGATGCGGCGGCAGCGGTTTGACCTTTGTCTGGCCAGTTCGCGCATCGGCCATCGCAGCGGGAGCGATCTGGTGGCGGATCTGAAAACCCATGGGTGCCTTACGCCGGTCATCCTGCTGGCGACCGACGAGGAGATGAGCGACTCGCCCGGCAGCCAGCCCGTGGACTGGCTGGATCGGAACCGCCTCTCGCCCGACATGCTGCGGCAGGCGATTCGTGATGCCTCGTTCCGTCCAAGTGGGCTCGGGGCCTGGCCGGGGGAGGCGGCGGTCAAGTCCACCACAACTCCTCCGCTGCGGGCGGGATTGTAAGCCGGACCTGGCTGCTCACTTAAGCGCCGCCGACTTCCACTCGCCGGGCTTGCCGCTGACGACCTCGGTCCAGAAGACGTGATAGCCGCCGGTCACGGCGACGACGCGCGGATAGGCGGCGTTGATGCCCTTGACGGATAGCTGCTTCGCCTCGCTCCAAGTCTTGCCCCCGTTCGAGGAAGTGGACGCGAAGACCGCGCTTTCACCGTCCCCCACACGGTCCCAGACCGCCGCGAGGCTTTGCGCGCCGCCACTGGCGAGGTCCCCGCGCCGGGCATCAGCATCACCGATGCGTTGCGGGGCGGACCATGACTGGCCCTGGTCGGTGGAGGAGAGATGATACGCACCGCCCTGACCAGCCAGACCGGTCCAGACCAGCGCGTGAATGGATGAGCCGCGCAACGCGAGTCCGCCACCGACATGCGGACAGCCGGGAAAATCCCAGTTGAACCGTCCGACGCGCGCCGGATCGCTCCAATGCGTCCCGCCGTCGTTCGAGGAGATCAACGCCATATCGCGCGGGTTCTTCTCGCGGTAGAGCGTGTGGACGGAACCGTCCGAGCCCAGTGCCAGGGTGTTCCAGCAGCATTCGCAGGTCTCGGATTTGAGCGTGACGTTCTTGGCCCAGGACTTGCCGCCGTCCTTGGACTGCGCATAGCGCAAACCCTGCTTGCCGTCACGGCTGTCGAGCCAGACGAGATGAAACGTGCCGCTGGCATCAACCGCCGCGTCCAAGTAGCTGTGGCCGGTGTCGAGCTGGTCGTCAGCGGGATTGGGGCCGGGCTTCCAGGTCACGCCTCCATCTTCGGACAACGCGGTGGCGATCGGCCCGTTGCCAAAGGTGCCGCTGCCGGCCGTGCCCCAAAACGCGGCGAGCCGCAAACCACGCCCGACAATCTGCGCGTCTGCGCCGCGATGCGGGGAGCGGGCGGGCGTCGCGCCTGCGTCCACGCGGACAGGCGTGGACCAGGTCGCGCCCGCATCCGACGAGCGCAAGTGGAGGAGCACCGGGGTCTTCGAGTTGGTGTCGTAGTTGGCGAGCAGGAGGTGGATCGCCTTCCCATCCACCACCACATCGAGGCTTTCCACCCCGGAACGCACGATCGCGCTCTTGCCCTTGCCGTGCCCGTTGGTGCCATGGCCAGCGTGGAGGCCCGGGGCATTGGTCACAACGGTTGCCGTAGCAGGGGCTGGGGGCGGCGTGGCTGGTGCTGGCGGAACCGGTGGCTTCGGGCTGCAGGCGCTCAAGACCAAGGATGTGACCAGGACGGCGGCGAGGCGGGAGAGGGGGCGAACGGACATTGAGTTGGAGGTTTGAAACCCTGCCTTCAGGCGGCTGGCGAGCGGTCGCCTGAAGGCGGGACTCCGAACGATGGCCGCGCCCGCCGGAGCACTCAGGCTCCGGCGGGTGCGGACGAGAATCACAGACTACTTCTTCGCGGCGGGCTTGAACTCTTCATGACAGGCCTTGCAGTTGACGGCGGCCTTGAACTTGGCGGCGGCTCCGTCTTCGCCCTTGTCGAGCGCAGTGGTGGCGGAGACCAGGTCGGCGCACAGCTTCTTCCACTTGGCTTCGTCACCCTGCGAGGGCTTGGCGGCGGCCATGGCCGTGTAGGCGGCGAGCATGCCCTTGATCTCTTCCTTTGAGGCCTGGCCTTCGCTGGCCTTCTTGCAGACGGGGTCGGTGCCCTTCGGAGCCTTGTTGTATTTCTGCATCGCGTCCTTGATGGGATTGGGCTTGGCATCGGCGGCGATCAGGCCGGTGACGCAGAGGCCAAAGGCGACGCCGAGAACGGCGGCGGCGCGGAGCGCGGTCTTCGTGGTTTCTTTCATGTGTGTGAGGTGCTGCTGTATGTAGTTGCTGCTCCCGGAGTGGCCGCGGCGCTGAGGCGGCGCGGTTGGCCGGTAAAACGGTTGATAGACGCCTTTGCCTGCCATTGCCATTCGATTCGGTGCGCGCCATGCGCCTGGCTTCCGGCGGGACAATCCTTTAACCGGTTGCGAAATCTCTGCCCGCGCCTACGTTTACTCATGAAAACCATTGACATGGCTTCTTTCAGTGACCGTGCTCCGGCTGAAAAACTGCAACATCGCTTCGAGCAAGCCGGCATTCCTGCCGTGGTGCATGATGAAGCCAGCCTGCAGCGTGTCTGTTTCCTCTCACCCGCCCTCGCGGCCTACAAGGTCGAGGTGCCGCGGCATGAATTCGAGCACGCTCGGAACCTTCTCACCGAGTGGGACAAGTCCGAAGATGTCCTGCACGACGCCGTGCGCTGTCCCTCCTGCGGATCGCCGCGCGTCGAATACCCGCAGTTCACGCGGAAGTTCGTCACCCCCATGCTCATCGAGATGGGCGTGATGGTCGGGGCCTTCCCGCGCGAGTTCTACTGCGAGAGCTGCCAGTTCACCTGGCCGGAGCACGAACGCGTGGAGCCGGAGCGCGACATCCTCGGGTGGCAAATCGAGAAGAAATCGCCGTAGGGAAGGCAACGTCGGCAGGGCTTGGGTTGCACGCCCGCCTGTTGCCGTGGCTTCAAGGCGGGAAGCCGATGGCCAGCTTCACGGCGGAGTATTCCGGGTGAATCTTCCCTTCACGGGTGCGGATGATGAGGTCCGGTTCAGTCCACGTCTGCCCGCGAAACCACGCCGGCAAATCCGTCGCGCGCATCATCCCGAAAAGGCCGATCAAGGGCGGCTCACCCTCGCGGAAAACCACCGGTCGTCGTCGCACGATGACCAGACCTGCCTCCCGCGCACCCGCTTCCACGCGCGCCAATTGCGCCGGCTCAATCGGAAACACGCACGCGAAGAAACCGCCCGCTGCAAGATGTCGCGCCGCCGTGGCGCAATAGTCCGCCACCGTGCCGCGCAACTCGAAACGGCAGGCGAGCTTCTGCGGATGCTCGCTCTCCACGCCCGTGCCCGCCGGGAAATAAGGCGGGCTCCCGGTGATGAGGTCGAACTGCCCCTCGGTTTTCAGCAGGTCCAGGCTGCGGAAGTCCCCCTCGCGGATTTCGTAGCGTTCCTCGACCCCGTTGAACTGCGCCGACTTCCTCGCCAAAGCCACGCTGGCCGCCTGCGCCTCCACCGTCACGAGCCGCGCGCCGGGCAAGCGCCACGCCACGATCATCCCCACGGTGCCGATGCCGCTCCCGAGGTCCAGAGCCGTCCGCGCGGTCGGGCACCACGTCGTGCCATACCACGCGGTGAGGATGTCATCGGTGGAGAAGCGATGCCCATCGCGCAGTTGGAAGAGACGGAAGTGCCCGCTGATCGCGTCCAGCGTTTCCGTCGCTTCCACCAAGACGCCGGCAGCAAGGCCCGGCGGCACCGGCCCGGGCTTGGCCCAGCCTTTGAAATGCGTTTCGCTCGAGTTCACGAAATGGGTTTCCTCAAGTCACCTGCCAGGAACTTTAGTCGTCCTTGCCGCTACAATTCCAGCCCATGCACAGTCGGCCAGCAGCCGCGCACGGACGGCGCATGAACGCGCAGTCCGGCATTGTCACCGATCCATCCCGGCTTGCCCGTCGCGTCCACGAACGCCACGCCGATGGGCAGATCCCGCTGCTCGTCTGCCACGCGCGTCATCTCCGCCTCCGCCGCATCGCTCATTTGAATCCACGCCATCTTGAGCTTGATCGGGTCCAAGGCCCGGGCCTTGATCTTGTCCAGTTCGGTCGGGCTGATTCTGGCGAAACGCTTCATCATCTTGAGCAGGGAAAGCGGACTGAAGCCGGGGTCTTTGCCGCAGGCTGCCCAGCAAATCGCCGGGAGTGGGAACGTGCGGTGCAACTCCACGATGTCCACATAGTCACGCGTTTCGGTGCGGGCGGAGAGTGCCAAGGCCTTGTTGGTTGCGATGTCGAAGAGATGCAGCCGCCAGCCCAGCAACGGATCGCGCTCGATGGGAAAGAAGCGAAACGCCGAGTCCGCCGCCCAGTCTATCTCCACGGATTCATTGCCCCGGGCGATCTTCGCCTTGCGAAACGTGGCGTCGTTTTCCCACTCACCATGGCGCGAGGGGGTCTCGACTTGGAACCCGGCGCGACGGAGCGTTTCAACATCACAGTTGCTGGCCCGCGCCACCTCTTCGGCCAGTTCGTGGAAGATGTCGAAGTCGTGAGAGAAGCGCGCGGACTCATCAGTGGCGTTCAGCACGATGCCGCCGGCAAAATGGCTTTCCTCGCTCCGGTTTCCTGCCAGGACGGCTAGGACGTCTTTCTGTAAAGTGGTGAGAGGCATCCTTGCAATTCCTGGGCTTCCCGCCACGCGCGGCGGTCGCCGTATTCGCGGAGATGTTCCACTACCAACCGCACATCATCAAGGTGTCGAATGCGTGCGTCCGAATGCCAGAACCAAAAGCATTCCGAATGTCCACGCACCAAGGCCGCTGCGTGCGCACACAACTCCGGCGGCGCCGGCGTGGGCGGCGGCAGTTCGCGTAGTTCATCAGGTTCGGCGACCATGTCTGCAAGCTAAGCAACCTTGGGAGTCGGGGCAAGCCGCCGTTGTCGCAATTTTGTCACACGCACAGCGGGCCGCCGCGGCAATGGGCCTTGCATCGCCCGGCCGACGTTCAAAACCGGTGCGCCGTGGCCGCCGTCGGGTTCAAGTGCATCTGGATGACGTTCGGCGCAGCCACCTCGCGCTTCGGCAGCGCCAGATTGATCTTCGCCCCCTGCTCGTCCACCGGGTCCGCCCACACTTGAAACCGCGTCAGCCGCGCTGCGCCGTAGATCGTGGCAAACGCCGTGTCCGTCGCGTCCAGTCCGCTGGCGATGAAAATGCGGCCCTTGCGCTGGATGTTGTCGTGTGGATCGAACACCTGCCACCCGCCCTCCAGCCACACCTCTGCATACGCATGAAAATCCATTGGCAGCCCGTCCTCTGGCACGTCGATGTCCGGCAAATACGCGACCGAGTAACGCGCCGGCATGTTGAACGCGCGGCACAGCGCGATCACCACATGGGCCATGTCCCGGCAGACGCCCTTGCGCCGCAACACGGTATCCATCGCCGACCAGTCGGGGAAGCTCGAGCCGAGCTGGTATTCCACGTTCTTATGCACCCAGTCGCAGATCGCCCGCGCGCGCTCCCAGCCGGCGGGAACCTTGCCGAAGTTCTCCCACGCGAAGTTCAGCAACTCATCCGTCTCCGCGTAACGGCTGGGCAGCGTGTAGCGCAGCAGTTCCGGCGCAAGTTCCTGCGGCGGGATCTGGCGCGCATTCGGGCGCATCGCATCCAGTTCCCCGGACACCGTGACCTGCGCATCGTAGCGGATCACATTCTCACCGGGCGCGAACAGGATGCGCTGGCAGCGGTTGCCGAACGTGTCCGTGAACTCCCCGGTCACCCGCGCGGTGACGGCCTGAAACTCCTCCCCCGCCAGCATGTGCTTCTTGTGCGGCGGCGGCTGCACAATGAAGACCGCCGCCGTTTCCGTCACGGTGGCGTAGCTCAACTGGCAACCGACTTTGACGCGATACATGGGTGGGGCAGGGGGAGTCTGGTGTTCGAGGTGGGGGAGTTGTGCAAAGCTACCTGGCCGTCAATACAACGGGTATCGCTATGCGAGGTTTCGTCGTGCGTTTAGGAGTTTTTCAGTGGCCTTGCTCATAAGCTTTGTGCCGGTTCGTGACTGGATACACCTGAATCGTGCTCTCGGCCAGCGAGACAAGAGTGGTGATTCTGCGCTTCCTGCGCTTCTCAATTCAACCTTGAAACAAGCGCCCCGTTCGGGAACATTACCGGCGTGCAAACACTGGAAACCTACTGTCGGCAGGCACTCAAGCTCGCCGAGGTGACTGCACTCGACGATGGCGAAGGTTTCGTCGCCCGCATTCCCGGTTTTCGCGGCTTGCTGGGCACCGGGGAGACCAAACGGGCCGCGCTGGTGGACTTGGAAACGGCGCTCGCGGACTGGGTGGACCTTGCGCTTAAGCGCGGTCTGGGGCTGCCCCGCGTGAAGCAACCGGATGCCGAGCTGGTCACCGCGCATTAAGCCACTCGTCGCGGGAGATTCCGGCTTCATTCAGGAGCAGCTTCAGCAGGTTTACTCCGATTTCCTTCTTCCCGTGCGGATTGGGAATCGTCAATTGCACGCTCCCTTTGACCATGTGCTGGTGCTTGGTGCCAGCATAAGGGCCGGCCCAGCCGAGCGTGCGCAGCCGCCGGATGAGGTCGGGGCGGGTGACAGGGGCTAACTTCACGGGCAAGAGGCTGTCGGTCTCGGGAAAGACCGTCAAGAGCCAGAGAGACGATCAGGCCGGCACTCAAGCCCGGCGACACCGGGTCTGGCTTGGCCCAGCCTTTGAAATGCGTTTCAAGTGTCACTCGATTGCCTCCGATCGTTAGCCTTAACTTTGAAGCCAAACCTTTGAAGCAGGTGGTGGGCGTTTGCGACTGGTATTGCACCTTGGCTGATTCGCATTCTGGTTCGAATCTCACGGCTTTCGTTCCTGATAACGAGTGGTCTCGTGGACTCCTTGATTTGCTCTGTTAGCTTTAGCCATAGCCGATGATTCGGAAGATCGCCTGTCGAACGGAGTATCTCGTGATGCTCTCGCTCGGTTGAGAAAACTTTTGGGTAGCTTAGTTCCAAGCCAAAGACCGTTTCGTCTTGTATGCCGATCCCGATCCGAAAGCTGTTGCCGTCGCAAACGATATTGCACGGACGAACTGAAATGACCGGTTCTGATGGATGGAGCAGTTTGAATCGCGTGTCTTTGCAGGCTTTCTCTGCAAAGCTGGTTTCCTTGTGAGTCAGCCCAATTGACAAACTACCCACTGTCCGCCAGTCAGGAGACTCTTCCCTACGCACCAAGTCGTAATAGCTTTGAAAGCCGACAAGATAGTCGCTGACAGGCGTCGGACGGTAATCGGCTGGCACCCGACTATTGTTGATGAACATGACCACGCCACGGTCGCCTACGAGTTCAGACAGGAAATCAGGTGTCGGAAACAGCATCACGCTGTGCCATCCCTTGCCCGATCCAAGGCCGCCAAAATAGTCCACTTACTACTCCTTCTTCATTGCAGCTTTCCGTTCGGTGCGAAGGGCATGCAACCGCGCGCGTATTGCTCGGAGAGCGAGTCGGTTTCAGTCGAGACCAGGTTCCTTGCGCGCCTTTGCCCACGGAACGAGCGGTTTGGAACCATTGCGTTCAATAGCTTGGTTTAGTGCCCGCAAGTCAGCCGCGCATTGCAGCCTTTCAGACGAACTGACTTTGGCTTTCCTTCGCTTCACGGCTCACTCCTTCTTCACCGCCGCCTTCACCTCGATATGCAAATCCTTCAACTGCCTCGCCGAAACCCCCGACGGCGAGTCCGTCATCAGGCACACGCCCTTCGCCGTCTTCGGGAACGCGATCACGTCGCGGATGCTCGGCGTGCCGCAGAGGATGGCGATGAGGCGGTCGAAGCCCAGCGCGATGCCGCCGTGCGGGGGCGCGCCATACTTGAAGGCCTCCAGCATGTAGCCGAAGCGCAGCTTCGTCTCGTCCGGCGGAATCTGCAGCAGTTCCTCGAAGATGGTCTTTTGCACGTCCGGTTGGTGGATACGGATCGAGCCACCGCCGAGTTCCACGCCGTTCACCACGATGTCGTAGTGCTGGCCGCGGACCTTCTTCGGGTCGGCCTTGAGCAGCGGGATGTCCTCCGTCACCGGCGCGGTGAAGGGGTGGTGGCTGGAATACCAGCGGTTCAGCTCGCGGTCGAAGCCCAGCAGCGGAAACTCGATCACCCACAGGAAGTTGAACTGGTTGGCCGGGATGACGAGCTTGCCCTGCGTCTTGAGCACATCGGCGCAGTAGAGGCGGATCTTGCCGAGAATTTCGCAGGCGTTGAGCCACTGGTCGGCGGCGAAGAGGATCAAGTCGCCTTCCTCGATGGCCAGCTTGGTCTTGAGCGCGGTCTTCTCGGCCTCGCTGAAGAACTTCACGATGGGCGATTTCCAGTCCCCGTTCTCCACCTTGATGTAGGCGAGGCCCTTCGCACCAAAGCTCTTGGCGTATTCGGTCATCGTCTCGATCTGGCCCTGCGTCGCGCCGGCCATGCCTTTGGCGTTCATCGCCTTCACCACACCGCCGTTGGCGACGGCCCCGGAGAAAACCTTGAAGGTCGAAGCCTTGAAGTCCTCCGTAAAGTCCACCAGTTCCATGCCGAAGCGCGTGTCCGGCTTGTCAATGCCGTAGCGGTTCAGCGCCTCCTCGAAGCTGATGCGCTTGAAGGGCGTGGGGATGTCAATGTTCAGCGCCGTCTTCCACACGCGCTTGAGCAGGCCCTCGATGAGCGCGTAAATGTCTTCGCGCTCGATGAAACTCATCTCGATGTCCACCTGGGTGAACTCCGGCTGGCGGTCGGCGCGGAGGTCCTCGTCGCGATAGCAGCGGGCGAGCTGGAAGTAGCGCTCGATGCCGGCGCACATGAGGATCTGCTTGAACTGCTGCGGCGACTGCGGCAGCGCGTAGAACGTGCCGGGCTCACGGCGGTTCGGCACGAGGAACTCGCGCGCGCCCTCGGGCGTGGACTTGAAGAGCGTGGGCGTCTCGACTTCGAGGAAGCCCTGCTCGTCCATGAACACGCGCGTGGCCGTGGCGACCTTCGAGCGGACGCGGAGATTCCGCGCCATCTCGGGCCGGCGGAGGTCGAGGTAACGGTATTGGAGGCGCAGCTCCTCGTTGACCTTGTTGGCGACCTCGGGATCGTCCACGGGGAAGGGGAGCACCTCGGCGTGGTTGAGGACGTGCAGCTCCTTCACGAGCACTTCGACCTGCCCGGTGGCGATCTTGTCGTTGTTCGTGCCGGCGGGACGCACCCGCACCTTGCCGACCACCTCGATGACCGACTCGGCATGCAGATGCGTGGCTGTATCAAAGACATCCTTGGCCAAATCCTGCGGGTCGAACACCGTCTGCGTGCGCCCCTCGCGGTCGCGCAGGTCAATGAAGAGGACGCCGCCGAGGTCGCGGCGGGAGTGGCACCAGCCGGTCAAAGTGACAGTCTGCCCGGCGTGTTCCGGGCGCAATTCGTTGCAGTGATGCGTGCGTTTCATGTGCGGTCTAGGGTCGCCTCCCGGCGGCAAACTTTCCACCGAAAGAGCGCGGATGTTGGCGGGAAGCAGCCCACATATCAAAGGAAAAACCAGCCCTCCCGAATCCCCGGGCGCATCTTGGCACTGCCCCCGCACGACGGCGGAGCGCGGCCCTCTGGGCC
>CAZCBE010000102.1:0-27957 GCA_964496695.1 uncultured Klebsiella sp. | reverse complement strand
GGGCACTCCAGCCCGCCCCCTCACCCTAACCCTCTCCCCCGATGGGGGAGAGGGGATTCGGTTTGGGTCGTTCGGAGAAGTGCCTGCGGATCACGCGGATCGCGCGGATGAAGAGCCAGTCAAGTCGGTCTTTCCCCATCCGTGTCATCCGCGCAATCCGCGGGCAGCTTCCGATTTGAGCTTTGTCCGTCCCAAATCTTTCGGTGCCCATTCCTAAATGTTCGCCCGCCCCAACATCAGCGAAAAGCCCGCCCGGATTGACTGGGTGCTGCTCTCCGCCTTGTTCGGGCTGATGGTGCTGGGGGCGCTCTTCATCTACAGCGCGCGGTTCGCCACGGAGTCGGGCGCGGGCGTGCCGTGGTTCAAGCAGCTTCACTTCCGCCAGATTGTCTTCTACCTGCTCGGGCTGGGCACGATGGGGGTGATGTGCGCGGTGCCCTACCAGACCCTGGCCCGGTGGTCGTATGTCTTTTACTGGGCGAGCATCATCCTGCTGCTGCTGGTGCTCATCCCGCATGTCGGGGCCATGCGCTTCGGGGCGCGGCGCTGGATTGATCTCGGCGTGTTTCAGCTTCAGCCCTCGGAGATTGCGAAGATCGCCTTCATCCTTGCGCTGGGCAATTTCCTCGCCCGTCCGCTCGACGAGCTGAAGCTCACCGGCAATTTCTGGAAGGGACTCGCCATGCTGGGGCTGCCCTTTGCGCTCATCCTCGTAGAGCCGGACCTGGGCTCGGCGCTGGTGCTCATCCCGACCGGCTTCGTGATGATGTATGTCGCCGGCATCCCGGCGCGCTATCTGCGGCGTTTCCTCGGCGGCTCGGCGCTCATCGTGGTGCTGATCCTCGTGGACGTGCTGTTCGCGCCGCCGAACTGGCGCTTCAAGCTGGAGGACTACCAACGCCGCCGGCTGCTCGTTTATTTCGGCATGGAATACAAACATTTTGCTCCGCCCAACGCCACGGCGGCGGAGCTTCAGAAGGCCCGAATCCAGGAGCGCAACGACTCTTACAATGTCGAACAGGCGCTCATTTCGGTCGGCTCCGGCGGGCTGACCGGGAAGGGCTGGCGGCAGGGCACCCAGAACGTATTGGGTTACCTGCCGCGCGCCGTGGCACACAACGACTTCATCTTCTCCGTGCTTGCCGAGGAGAGTGGATTCGTCGGGAGCATGGTCGTGCTCTCGCTCTATGCGGTGGTTCTGTTCGCCGGAATCAGAATCGCCGGCCAGGCGCGCGACCGCCTGGGCAAAATGATGGCGGCGGGAGTGGTAGCACTCCTGTTCAGCCACATGTTCATCAATATCGGCATGAACATCCGTTTGATGCCCGTGACGGGCGTGCCACTGCCGCTGCTATCCTATGGCGGGACTTCAGTGATCTGCACCCTGGTCGCCGCGGGCCTCCTCCAAAACATCTACCTGCACCGCAGGTCTTACTAACCCACATGAGCAACCGTTTCTCCAACCGCCGCGGCACGCACCGCTTCCGTCCGCCCGGCGGCCTCAACCCCAACGCCAAGCCCGACCGCGCGGCCCTTCAGGCCCGCATCGCCGCCACCGGCGGCGAGAAGGTCAGCGGGGACGAATCCGTCTTCGCCCGCGGCCGCGAGCACGAAATCCGCCGTTCCGAGAACATCGCCGCCGGCCTGCCGGCCGAGGGCGAGGCGCACGTCTCCCCCAAGCCCGCCGGCCGCCACGACTACCGCGAGCCGAACCTCGAAACGCCCGAGGAGGTCAACGCCGAGGACGATCAGACCGAGGGCGAGTTCAAGCCTGTCGAGGTCAAGGAACACCCGAAGGGCATCATGGCCACCCTCAAGCACGCCGCGCAGCGCGTCGTGACCAAGGTGAAGAAGCTGATGAAGCCCGAGAAGAAGGTCCACAAGGAGGTCATCATCAACGCCGAATCCCTCGAGACCCGCGTGGCGGTGAGCGAGGATGGCCGGCTTGAGGAGTTCACTATCGAGCGCACCACCGAGGAGCGCCTCGTCGGGAGCATCTACAAGGGCAAGATTCGCAACTTGGAAGACGGCTTGAAGGCCGCCTTTGTGGACATCGGCTTCGAAAAGAACGCCTTCCTCCACTACTGGGACATCGTGCCCAGCAACCTGGACAGCGGCGTTGAGATCGTCGAGCGCGAGAAGAAGAGCCAGCCCAAGGAGAAGGGGCCGGAGAAGCCGAAGGTCACGCAGAAGGACATCCCCAAGTTCTACCCCAAGGGCACCGACATCATCATCCAGGTCACCAAGGGTCCCATCGGCACCAAGGGGCCGCGCGTCACCACGCACCTCGCGCTGCCGGGCCGCTACCTCGTCCTGCTGCCCAACTCCGAGCAGTCCGGCATCTCGCGCAAGATTGACGACCACGAGGAGCGCCAGCGCCTCAAGAAGATCCTGCGCGAACTGGACATCCCGGACGGCATGGGCGTCATCATCCGCACCGCCGGCGAGGGCCAGCAGAAGCGCTACTTCATCCGCGACCTCGCCTTCCTCATCGAGGAGTGGCGCGCCGTGCAGGAGCGCATCGAGAAGCAGAACTCTGCCACCTGCGTCTTCCAGGAGCCGGACCTCATCGAGCGCACCGTGCGCGACTTCCTCACCGAGGACGTGGAGCGCATCGTCATTGACGACAGCAAGCAGTTCGAGCGGATGCAGACGATGATCGGCAAGATCTCCAAGCGCTCCATCGGCAAGGTGAAGCTCTACAACGAGCCCCAGCCCGTCTTTGACCGCTTCGGCATTTCGCGCCAGCTCGAAGCCGCGTTCACCCGGCAGGTCCACCTCAAGAGCGGCGGCTACCTCGTCGTGGACGAGACCGAGGCGCTGGTGGCCATTGACGTGAACACCGGCAGCCACAAGGGCAACGAGAAGGACAAGGAGCAGACCATCACCAAGGTCAACCTCGAGGCCGCCGAGGAGATCGCCCGCCTGCTGCGCCTGCGCAACCTGGGCGGGCTCATCGTGCTGGACTTCATTGACATGCGGCACCGCCGCGACCAGCAGGCGGTCTATCAGCGCGTGAAGGACGGCCTCAAGCGCGACAAGGCCAAGACGCACATCCTGCCCATCTCCCAGCTCGGCCTCATGGAGATGACCCGCCAGCGCCACACCGAGAGCGTGCGCTCGACCGTGTATCAGGACTGCCCGTATTGCAAAGGCCGCGCGAAGGTGAAGAGCGCTCTGACGATGAGCGTGGAGATCCAGCGCAAGCTCCAGGAGATCCTCAAGAAGCGCCCGCGCGACGAGAGCGACTTCCAGCTCCGCATCATCTCGCATCCCACCGTGCTGGACCGCCTGCGCAAGGAGGACGAGAAGATCCTCATCGAGATGGAGAAGAAATTCTTCGGCAAGCTCACCTTCCGCGCGGACCCGGCGTTCCATGCCGAGCAGTTCAAGATTCTCAATGCGGTGACGAATGAGGAGCTGGCGGGCGTGGGCGGGTGAACCAGTCCCCTCCCTCTCCCTTCATCAGATGAGGGGAGAGGGGCAGGGAGGGGCGTGGGGCGTGGAGCGAGAGCTTCGGGCTGCGAATCCCTGAACGCCGCATGGTGCGCGTATGGAGTCCCGGCTTCAGCCGGTGCTGCGTTCGATCCGCCAGGACGCTACGCGCGGCGTCAGGAACCGGGCAGCGTTCTACCGGCTGAAACCGGGACTCCATGCGCGTCCGTCCTCAGCGCGCCGCTGCAGCGTGCGGACGCCCAACCGGCGCGCTGGGGACAGACGCGCCCTACCAGCAACGGGGGAACAGGCTCGCCTCGGAAGACGGCTCACAGAATCATGGGGCACAGAATCATAAAGAAGGCCGCTTATCGGACCGGGATTCTTCTCTCCCATGATTTTGTGCTCCATGATTCTGTGAAACCTTGACTTCACCGGGCGGCAGGCGCACACCGGCGGGGTTCACACCGGCAGCCAGCAGGCGGTCGCCAGCGCATGAAGGCCAAGCGCTGACCTCTTACTTGCCGCAAATTCTATGCGTCTTTTCTTCGGCTTCACCTTCCTCATCCTCGGCCTTTTCTTGTGCGCGGTGCACTCGCTCGCGATTGCCTTTACCAAAGCACAACCAATCGCGCGCTATCGTGAGCAGCTCAAGGCGTTTCCTGTGCAGGAGTTTTACACCCGCGCCGAACTGGCCGATGCCATGTGGCGGGTCTGGACGAATCGAACGTCCTTGCCGGAACAGAAAACCTATTCGGTCGAGGAACTCAAAGCGGGGATGTTGAAGACCGTGCCGATGATGAGGGACCAAGCGGCCTGCGATCGGGCGCTCTTCGAAGCCATGATTTTGCGAGAGGCTGGCTATCGTCGCAGCGCTGAATCCGGCTCCATCGGGGGTGGAATTCTGTTCATGGTGGTCGGCGCCTTCATGCTGGGCGGAAACGATCTTCGTCCAGCAAAGGTGAAGGTGGACGAAACCCAGACCGGATAGCCATCGAGCCTTCTTCAGCGCAGTCGGGCGGCGATCATCTCCGCCGTCCGGGCGGCGGCGCCTTGATTACGGTGGACTACGCGGAGGGCGTTGGCACCGAGTTGCTCGCGGCGGGCGGGGTCGGCGAGGAGGGTGGCCAGGGCGGCTTCGAGCGCGGGGGCGTCGGGGACTTGCAGGGCCGCGTCGCTGGTGACGAAGTCGGCCGCGATGGGGCGGAAGTTCTCCATGTGCGGGCCGAAGACCATGGCCTTGCCGAGCGCGCCCGGCTCAATGGGATTCTGCCCGCCCTTCGCGGTGAGGCTCTTGCCGACGAAGGCGACGGTGGCCTGGGTGTAGAAGCCCATCAGTTCGCCGGTGGTGTTGACGAGGAGGCAGTCCACAGAGCCGGGAGGAAAGGCCTTCCCCTCGGCCAGTTCCGTGCGGAGGGCGAAGCGGATGCCGGTGGCGCGGAGGGCCTCGACGACCGCTTTGGTGCGCTCGAAGTGACGCGGGACGAGGACGAGGAAGAGCTTCGGGAAGCGGGTGCGGAGGCGCAGGACCATCTGGGCGAGGAGGGCTTCCTCGCCGTCGTGGGTGCTGCCGGCCACGAGGAGTTGGGCGTCGTCGGGCACGCCAAGCTGGCGCAGGAGGGCGGGGATATTGAGCTTGGCCGGGTCGGGGGGGCGGACGGCGTCGAACTTTACGTTGCCGGTGACCAGCACGGCTTCGGGGCGGCAGCCGAGCTGGGCGAGGCGGTCGGCGTCCGGCTGGTTTTGCGCGCCGACGCCGGTGAAGGCGCGGAAGCGGTCGCGGAAGAGAAAGCCGGCGGCGCGGTAGCGGGGGAAGGATTTGTCGGAGATGCGGGCGTTGGCGAGGAAGACGGGGAGGCTGAGCGCCTCCGCCTGCCAGAGGAGGTTGGGCCAGAGTTCGGCCTCGACGAGCACGATGGCCGCCGGGCGCAGGGCGCGGAGGGTGCGGCGGACGGACCAGGGGAAGTCCACAGGGTAGTAGAGGCGGGTGACGTCGGGGGGGAGCTTCTTCTGGGCTTCGCCCATGCCGGTGGTGGTGGTGGTGGTGACGACGAATTGCCAGCCGGGAAGCTGCGGCCGGAGGGAGGCGACAAGCTGGGCGCAGACGCCCACCTCGCCGACGCTGACGGCGTGGAGCCAGAGGACCCGGGCCCCGGCCAGAGGCTGGAGCTTGGCGGGCTCAATCCGGCCGAAGCGCTCGCCGAAGCCGCTGCGCCAGTGGCCGCGCCGCCAGAGCTTCCAGAAGTAATACGGCGCGCCCAGAAGGAAGCAGACGGGGAAGAGCAGGTTGTAGAGCAGCCGCACGGCGGGCAGGTTGAAACAAAAGGCCCCGCCGTTACCAAGCTTAAAAGCGGATTCGTAACGAGCGCCGCGCTTCTTCGGAATCTTGTCTTGAGCAATCCGGGTCGGGTGCTAACCTCACGCCAGAAGTCCGCCGGAATGAGTGAAGGCAAAAAATCATTGAAGATGGTCTCGTGCGGCCGGTGCAGCGCGAAGAACTTCATCCCCAGCGACCTCCCCGCGTTCGAGACGCAGCCGTGCAACAAGTGCGGCGGGCCGGTGATGATCACCGTGAAGCTGCGCCAGTTCGAGCTGCGCGGGGTGATCGCATCCGGCGGCATGGGGACGGTCTTCCGTTCCTTTGACATGAACCTGAACCGCGAGGTGGCGGTGAAGCTCATGAAGCCGGAGATCGCGGTGGACCCCCTGCAGGTGGAGGCCTTCAAGCGGGAGGCGCGCGCCTGCGCCGGACTGAACCACTCCAACATCATCCACATCTACGCCTTCGACGAGGTGGACGGACAGAAATACCTTGTGATGGAGCTGGCGGACAATGGCACCTTCGACGGGCGGATTGAGGACAACGGACGGGTGGACGAGCTGCTGGTGCTCGACGTGGGCATCAAGATCGCCTCGGCGCTGGACTGCGCAAACCGTCACGGGCTGCTGCACCTGGACATCAAGCCCGGTAACATCCTCTTCAACAACGACGAGCCGCCGGAGCCGAAGCTCGTGGACTTTGGGCTGGCCCAGAGTGCGGAGGGCGGGCGTGATCCCGATGCGGGCGTCTTTGGCACGCCGTATTACATAGCGCCGGAGCGCATTTCACTGGGCACCGAGGACTTCCGGTCGGACATGTATTCGCTGGCGGGCACGCTTTACCACGCGCTGACGGGGCATGTGCCGTTCGAGGCGCCGACGGTGAATGAGGTTGCGCTGGCCCATGTGGAGCAGGCGCTCAAGCCGCCCATCGAGGAGCTGCCGGACATCCAGCCCAAGACGAACGAGGCGATCTGCTGCGCGATGGCGAAGAATCCGGACGACCGCTACCAGAGCTACGACCAGTTCATCATGGAACTGACAGCGGCGCGCAGCCACCTGCTGATCGCGAAATACGGCAGCTCGGAGTAGTGCCACGCGGGGAGCCCCAGGTCCCACTTGGCCACAAAAAGGCGCAGAAGGCACAAAGAGGGGAAGTTGACCTGCCCAAAGTCCGGGGCGTGAACAATCTCCCTTTTCGCGACTATTCGCGTGTTTCGCGGGCGCATCCCCTTTGCTCCGCTTTGTGGCAAAACCCACTCTTTGCGGTTCACTTTTCCACCGGCTTGCCCGCTGCCTTCCAGCCGTTGAAGCCGGGGCCGAGATCAATCAGGGACTTGAAGCCCAGTTCCTGCATCTGCGTGGCTGCGTTGGCGCTGCGGCGGCCGGCGGCGCAGTGGACCAGGTAGGTCTTGGATTTGTCCAGTGCGGCCACCTTCTTCTCGAAGCTGGCATCGAGCACGTCGAGGTTCACCGCGCCCGGGATGTGCCCGGACTTGAACTCGTCCTCGGTGCGCACATCGAGCACGGTATATTTCTTCTCCTGCAGCAGTTGCTCAAACTCCGCGACGCTGACCCGGCGGATGCCGGCCGTCTCCGGCAGGGAGGCGGCGGGTTTCAACACCGGCTGGGCGAGCGTCCACTGGATTGCGTTCAAGAGCAGGCGGTCGAAGTTCTCCGTGCCAAACTCGTCCGGGTGGCCGAGCGAGGTGTAGAACACTGAGGTGCTGTGGTAGCGATGCGTCCAGGCGACCGGCTCGGCGGGCTTGCCCTCGACCGCGCCCATCAGGAGGACTTTGGAGCCGGGCGGCAGAGGACTGTTCCGGTAGAGCGAGCCGGGGCTGGCGAATTCCTTGGCCACGCCTTTGAGGATCGGGTGCGCCGCCGCTTCCGGCAGGACCCGGATGGTGGTGGCCAGCTTGTTGTTGTGATGGTTCTGGTAGTTGCCGCCGAGCACCTCGCGGTCCCACTCCTTCCAGTTCTCGAAGGCGTGGCTGGCCGTGCGCAGGCCGATGATGGGCTTGCCGGAGGCGGCGTATTGCTTGACGCGTGCGATCTGGTCCTCGGGCAGGACCATGCGCCGGATGTAGAAGATGGCGAGGTCGGCGGTGTCGAGGGCCTCGAGGCCGGGGATGTCATGGACGTTCGTGCCGGGCTTGCGCTGGAGGTAGATGCATTTGGCACCGAGGGCCGTTTCCAGCCGCGTCTTCAAGCCGGGCAGCGTCTCGGCGGACTTGTATTCGTATTCGCCGCTGATGAGCACGATGGTCGGGGCTTTCGCCGGGGCGGCGTGGGCGGACGCGCCGAGCAGGCAGGCAGCGACGAGGCAGAGCAGGGGAGTCCAGACGGCTTTCATCATGGGATGGTGATAGGCGCGGGCAAGGGGGCTGTCCAGCGGCAAGGAGGAAAGGAGCAGGATTAGGATCAAGATCAGGAGCACGAGAGCTGCGGCTTCAGCCTCCTGCTCGTAATCCTGATCCTAATCCTGCTCCTTCTCTTTCCTCCCATTTCCCTCCCTGACAACCGCCCACCCACCCGCTACTCTCCCCGCGTGTCCGCCGCCATCCAGACCCTCGGCCTCATCGCCGGCAACCGCACGCTGCCGTTCCTGCTGGCGCAGCAGGCCCGTGCCATGGGCGTCACCCGCATCGTCACCGTGGCGTTCGAGGGCGAGACCGACCCCGCGCTCGCCAAACTCGTGGACGACATCGTCTGGCTGCGCGTGGGCCAGCTCGGCAAGCTGGTCGCCGCCTTCACCGAGCGCGGCGTGAAGCACTGCGTCATGGCTGGCCAGATTGCGCCAAAGAACCTGTTCGATCTCCGCCCCGACCTCCGTGCCGTGGCCCTGCTCATGCGGCTCAAGGAGAAGAACGCCCACACCATCTTCGGCGGCATTGCGGACGAGCTGAAAAAGGACGGCGTGGAACTCATCTCCGCCATGCCCTGGCTGCAGCCGCTCATGGCCGGCCCCGGTTTCTCGCTGGGCAAGAAGCTGAGCGATGACGAGACCGCGGACGTGCGCTTCGGTTTCCGCATCGCCAAGGAGATTTCCCGGCTTGAGATCGGCCAGACCGTCGTGGTCAAAGGCGGCACCGTGCTCGCGGCCGAGGGCTTTGAAGGCACGGACAAGGCGCTCGCCCGGGGCGGTGAACTCGCGGGCAAGAGCGGCGGCGCGGTCGCCGTGAAAGTGGCCAAGGAACAGCACGACCTGCGCTTCGACATCCCCTGTGTCGGCCCGCGCACGCTGGAAGTCTGCGCCGCCAGTGGCGTCCGCGTGCTGGCCTTCGAGGCCGGCCGCACGCTGCTGCTGGAGCAGGATGTGATGGAGAAGCTGGTGCGGCAGCATGGGCTCTCGCTGCTCACGGTGGCGGCGGGGAAGTGAATAGTAATTAGTGATTAGTCCCAGCGGGTGCATGTCACGGCTTCCTGACTAATCACTAAACACTAATTACTCTCCCCTCCCTTGCCCTGACCTCCGCCCGCAGGCACACTGCGCGCCGACATGCGCGAGACGATTCGCAACTGGACGGAAGATGCCGAGACCTTCGTGCTCGAAGTCATCTTCGAGCAGCGCAAGGGCAAGCGCGCCGCGCTCCTGCGCACCACGCTGCTGGCGCTCTCGAAGGTGTTCACGGTGCTCGTGAAGCTCCGGCTCTTCCTCTACAACGTCCGCATCCTCCGCGACTCCACCCTCGGCGTGCAGGTCATCGCCGTGGGCAACGTGACCGTGGGCGGCACGGGCAAGACGCCGGTGGTCGAGAAGTTCGCGCGCGAACTGACCGATGCCGGGCGCAAGGTGGCCATCCTCTCACGCGGCTACCGCTCCAATCCCGGCCCGCTCGCCCCGCGCCTGCTGAACAAGCTGCTCCTGCGCGAAGACACCACGCCGCCGCGCGTCGTCTCGGATGGCAAGAGCCTGCTGCTCAACTCCGAGACCGCCGGCGACGAGCCTTACATGCTCGCGAGCAATTTGAAGGACGTGGTTGTGCTCGTGGACAAGGACCGCGTGAAGGCCGGCCGCTACGCCATCGCGAAGTTCGGCTGCGACACCCTGCTCCTCGACGACGGCTACCAGTATTGGAACCTGCGCGGGCGGCGGAAGGACATCGTGCTGGTGGACTGCCAGCAACCCTTCGGCAATGAGCATCTGCTCCCGCGCGGCACGTTGCGTGAGCCGCCTTCGCACCTCGACCGCGCGAGCGTCATCTTCCTCACCAAGAGCGATGGCGACACCGCCCGCCTCCGCGCCCGCATCGCCAAGCACAACCCGAAAGCCAGCGTCGTCGAGTGCGTCCACCACCCGCTCTACTTCGAGGATGTGTTCACGGGCGAGCGGATGGACTTGAGCTTCTTGAAGGGCAAGAAGGTCGCGAGCTTCAGCGGCATCGCCCAGCCGGAGAGCTTTGAGAGCAGTCTGGTGAAGCAGGGCGCGGAGCTGGTCTATTCCAAGCGTTTCGCCGATCACCATCGCTTCACCCAGCAGGAAGTGCTCAATGCCATCAACCGCGCCAAGAAGCGCCAGGCCGAGATCATCATCACCACGCAGAAGGACGCCGTGCGCTTCCCGAAAATAGACCGCCGCGACCTGCCCATCCTGTTCATGCGCGTGGAGATCAAGATCCTCTCCGGCGCGAAGGACTTTCAGGACTGTGTCCGGCAGATTTGTTTCAAGTGACCAGCGCCGCTCCATCTACACCTACGCAAGCGAGGCCACCTCGCCGCTGGCTGCGCTGGCTGGGCGGGTGTGTTGTGCTGGCCGCTGTGTTCGCCGCGCTGTTCGTTTACAACGGCACGAACAACGGCTGGCAGACGCCCGATGCCGGCATCACGGTCGTGCCTCCGGCCACGAACCAGTTCCGCGAGCTGCGCGTGGTCACCTGGAACATCGCCAAGTGCGACGTCTATCTGGGGAAGCTCAAGTTCCGCCCGGCGGATGAGGTGCGGGCGCATCTGGACAAGGTCGCCGCCGTCGTTGGCGCGGAGAAGCCGGACTTGGTCTCGCTCACAGAGGTCAACATCGAGTGCGCGCCGTGTCCGGTGAATCAGGTCGAGCACCTGACGCGCGCTTTGGGAATGCACGCGTGGGCGTTCGGCGAGAACAGCTCCTTCGGCGTGCCCTTCTGCCGCATCCGCACGGGGAACGCCCTGCTTTCCCGCCTGCCGCTGCGGGGTCTGGAGGTGCAGCAGCTCGTGGGTGGCACGCCGTTTTACTATCCGCGCAACAACCGCCGGTTGCTTTGGTGCGAGGTCATGGTGAACGGGCAGCCGCTGCTCGCGGCCGGGCTGCGCAACGACTCGTTCAACCCGGACAACAATCTGCTTCAGGTCGAGCAGATCCTCCGCAAGCTGGATCGTCGGCCCGCGATCGTTGCGGGGGATTTCAATGTCACGCCACAGCAGGCCGCGATGAAACGCTGGCGGGACTCGGGGCTGTTCACTGCTGAGTGGGAAGGGCCGGCCACGTATCCGACCGAGGCGCCGGCGGAGCGCATTGATTTCATCCTGGCACCGGCGGGCTGGAAGCTCGTTTCGAGCAAGGTGCTGAAAAGCGATCTATCCGATCACCTGCCAGTGCTGAGCGTGTTTGAGGTGCTGGTCGGGAAAACGCCGCCGGCACCGTAGCGCAGGCCTCCGGCCTGCCGTATCGCCGGCGTCCTCGCCGGCCAGTGCGTTCGAGGGCGTAAAGTGCTTCGTCCGCCGAAAGGGCCGGCGGGGACGCCGGCGGCACGGCAAGCCGGAGGCTTGCGCTACGGCGCTACGAGACCGCGCTCAAGGCAGCGGCTTGACGAAGATGTTCTTGTAGTGGACTTCGCTGCCGGGGTCGTGGCCTTGGAGGGCGAAGGTGCCGCTGGAGATCAGGCGCTGAACGAACTGGCCCTTGCGGTCCGGCTTCTCCTCTTCCGTGTAGTCCACGATCACCTTGCCGTTGACGCTCGTGGTGACCTTCTTGCCCTCGACCTTGATGGTCATGGTGAACCATTCGCCGTCCTTGGCCGGGGCTTCCAGGTTGTCCTTGATGCCGTAGAGGCCGGCGGTCTTTTTCGGGTCACCGTGGGTGTTGTTGACCTGCACCTCGTAGCCCTTCGCGGGCCAGCCGTCCTTCTGGAACTCGGTGTGGAAATAGACGCCGGAGTTGGCCTTGGCGCGGGTGCTGATGTCCAGTTTTAGCTCGAAATTCTTGAACTTGCCGCCTTGCACTTCGCCCACATAGAAGAGATGCGCCCGCGGGCCTTTGACGATGAGTTCGCCGTTTTCCACCTTGAAGGTGTCGGGGTTTTCGTTGGCCTTCCAGCCAGCGAGGGACTTGCCGTCGAAGAGAGAAATCCAGCCGTCCTTGTCCGCGGCGGAGGCGGAGCAGGCGAGCGTGAGGAGCAGGGTGAACAGGGTCTTTTTCATGGCGTAGTGCGTGAACAACGGGGCGGAACGTAGCTGGAGGTCGGCGGGTGCGTCAATCGCGGCGGCTACGGCTCTCAACTCGAAGTATGAAGTTGGACCACGGATGCACTCGGATGGGGAAAAGACGAGCGGTGGCGCGTCGAGCCACCCGGAGTGACAGGGGAGTGCATCGGTTGGATCCGAACGCCGAAGTAGGAATGTTTAGCACAGGCCACTGGCCGGACGGAACGGCGAGGCGGCCGCATATCTGCTTGAGGCTCTGAACCCGTGCGCACGCCGTCATCGTTCCGAGCGGCTGGTAGCCTGTGCCCCCGGACTATGGCTTCAAAAGCCGTTGCTTCACTTCGTCGGTCAAGGGCGCGGTGGCGAGCCAGGCCTTGGCGGCGGCGGGCTCTATTGGAAGCCAGTGGGTCGCGATCTGTTCGGCCACCTGCGCTCGTGCGTCGGGCGTCAGCTTGTCCAGTAGCGCGGCGGCGGCGGCGGGGTTTTCGGTCGCCAGTGCGGGCAGGATGCCGTCGTAGGCGTGGGACTGTTCCCCGCCGGGAAGCTGTTTCGCCCACCGCAGGGCTGCGTCCGGGTCACTCTCGGCCCAGTTGGAGGCGACGTTCTGAAGGAGCGCGAGCTTGGCATCTCCGGCGGACAGTGTGGTGACAAAGGCCGCCGCATCTTCCGGTGAATGGCCGGCCCAGGCCATGACCGTGGAATCCACGGCAAGCTGCCGGGCCTGCGCGTCGGGCAGCGCCTGCGCCCACTTCAAGGCGGCCACGGGGTCCACCGTGGCCCATTGGTTGGCGACGGCGTTATACAAGGAATTCTGAGTGTCACCGGCGGGGAGGGTGGCGGCATATTCGGCGGCGGCGCGCGGGCTGGCCTGCGCCCATTCGAGGCTCAGGTTGACGAGGGCGTTCTCGCGGCCACGCCCCGGGGGAAGCTGCTTCACCCAGGCCAGCGCTCCATCCAGGTCCACGCTGGCCCAGCGCGAGGCGACGTTCCCCAGCGCCTGCTGCTGGGCGGGGCCGGCGGGGAGCGCGAGCGCGAGTTCCACGGCGGCGGTGGGATCCGTGGCGGCGAGTTCACCGGCCACGTTCTGGAGCATCTCGCGCTTGGTCTTGCTGTCGGGCAACTCCTTGAGCCAGGCACCGGCGGCGGCGGGATCGCCCCCGGCCCAGGTGCTGGCGATCACTTGGAGCACGTTGTCGCGCTGACGCCCGGGCGGGAGCTGGGCGAGGGCCTGGGCGGCGGCAGTGGCAGGATCGCGCCCGGCCCACGCGAGGAAGATGGCCTCGGGCAGGCCGGAGTTGGGGCTGGTGAGGCCGGACTTGGTGAGCGCGGCCAGCGCGGCGGCGGGATTCTGGTCGGCCAGCTTGGCCAGCACGGTTTCCAAGGCCGCGTTACGGCCCGAGCCGGGCGGCAGCGCCTGTGCCCAAGCCAGGGCGCTGGAGTTGTCCGCGTCGGCCCAGACTTCGAGGACGGCGGCGGTCGCGGCCTTGCGCTCCCCGGGCCGGGGAAGCTGCAGGGCGAATTGGAGGGCGGCGGCGGAATCCACGCCGGCCCAGCGGGTGAGCAGGGTGGTGAGCAGCGCCTCGCGTTCGTCGCGGCGGCCGAGCTGCCCGTGGAACGGGATGACTTTGGGCACCTCGGCGGGCGTGAGCCGCTCCGCGAGTTCCACCAGCCGGTCCAGCCGGCTCGCGGCATCGGGATCGCGCAGCGCGGCGGCAAAAGCGACCGCGAAGTCCTCCGCCGACAGCGGCGGCAGCGGGGCTTCCGTCTGGAAGGGAACGGAATTAGTCCGGCTGGCGGGAGGGCGGGCGAGGGCCGGGGGCTTGCCGGAAGCAGCGGGGCGCGCCTGGTTTAGGGGTTCCTGCGAAGCCCCGGTCGGGAACAGCCAGCGGTCACCGGCGGCTCCCAAGATTACCCCCAGCAGCACCAGCAGGGCGGCGGCGGCGAGGTCCTTGGGTTTCATGCTGGGTGGAGTTTCCGCGTCCGGCGACAAGGAACTTATCCGCCTCGGATGGCGGGGGCGCAAACAGATTCCTCGCCGACTGTCTCCCGTATTCTCCTGACTTGTAAACCGGACGAAAATTGGCATCGTCGCACCAACCTCAATGAACCAACCGCTTCGCCGCTCACCGGGCTGGCTGCTGCTGGGCGCGCTCGCCCTTGCAGTCGTCTGGACCTTGCTGCCCACCGGCCATTCGCCTGGGCCCACGACTTCTCCGCCGTCCCCGTCTGCGTCCACGGTCGCCGCCCCGGCCCGAGAAACCAATTCGCCCGCGACGGCGGCCACCGTCTGGAACCGCTGGCGGTCCCAGCTCCCGGCGACACCGCCCGCCGTCGAGGACGTGACGGTGTGGCCGGCCCAGCGGAGCCAGCCGTTCGAGGCGTTCCGCGACTGGCAGGTGCGATATCGTGCGGCGACGGACAAGGCCGCCCTGGAAGCGGAGGGAGTCACCCGGGCGCGCGAGCGGCGGGCGGCGATGGCGCGGTGGATCGAGCGGGATCCGGAGTTCGCCCTGGCGCAGTCGGTCGGGCCGGATGCCCGGCGGGATTTGCCGGCGGCGGTGCGGGCGGAACTGGAGCGGCTGGTGGACGGGCGGGGGCATTATTTCGCGATGGTGCGGTGCGGGGAAAACGTGCGCGCGGACCAGCAGTTCTCCCGGCAGGTGCGGATCGGCGAGGCGGTTTACGCGGCGTTTGTTTACGGACGGCGCTACCATCAGATGACGAAGTTTGACGTGCCGGTGCATGGCGTGGCGCTGGACGGCAAGCTGGCGCTGCATGAGAGCCCGGTGCGCCAGCTTGATCCGCTGGAGGCGCAGGACCAGGGGCTGGCGGCGCAGGCGATTCATCTGGAAACGGGCGGCCAGGTGCGCCTGGCCATGAGCGCGCAGGACGCCTTTGCCATCGAGGCGAGCCTGATGCAGCGCGAGGCCGGGCGCGGTCCTTATACGGCGGCGATCGGCGGCACGGCGGCGGCGCTGCCGCCGGGCACGGCGGCCTTCCCGCCCAGCCCGGGCTGGACGCTGGGCACGAAGCGGTTCCTCGTGGTTCGCGTGGACTTCTCGGACGATCCCGGCGGGCCGTTCGATTTCCAGACCGGCCAGGTCATCACCACGACCACGATCACCTCGGTGATGAACACGGTGAACCAGTTCTATCTGGACAATTCGCAGAACCAGACTTCGATCGCCACGACGGTTCTTCCGGTCGTGCTTCGGATGCCACAGACCAAGGCCGCGTATGACGCGCTCACCCCGGACGATCTCCGCACGGACATGCTGGCGGCGGCACTTCAGTATGACCAGGCGAACGGGAACAGCGGACAATACAATCCGGCCACCTACGATCTGGATACCGTGGTGTTCTCGAACATGAACGGTGCGAACTGGCAGTTTGGCGGCCTGGCCTTTCTGGGTGCCAAGGGCATGTGGGTCAACGCGGAGTTTGACCTGCGCGTCCTCGCCCACGAACTGGGGCACAATTACGGGCTGAATCACGCCAACCGCTGGGACGTGACGGGCATTGACCCCATTGATCCGGCCGGGACGCACAACGAATACGCGGACCAATACGACATGATGGGCGGGAACAACGGGGCGGGCGGCAACCGGCCCATCCACTTCAACGAATGGTATAAGGCCTATCTGGGCTGGCTCAATGCCAGCCAGTGGCGCACGGCCCCCACCGGCGGGGTTTACCGTCTGTTCCGGCACGATCATGCCAGCGCCTCGGGCATCCGCGGCATCACGGCGGGACAGCAGAGCGACCGGGCCTACTGGCTGGGCTTCCGGCGTGGCCTGACCAACTACGCCGCGAACAATTTTGCGGCGACCAATTTCCTGGCCAACGGCGTGGAAATCCGCTGGGGCATGCAGTCGCCGGGCCTCACCAATGACATGGATGGCAACGGCAGCCGGCTGCTGAACTTCACCCCGGCCACCACCAACTTCACCCGCCACCCCCTGGCCGTCGGGCAGACCTTTACCGACCCGGCCTTCAATCTGTCCATCACGCCGCTGTCCGTCGGCGGCACTGCGCCCAACGAGTTCATTGACCTCAACATCACCTATTCCACGCCACCGGTGTCCATCACCCAGAGCCCGACGAACCAGACGGTCTTCGCGGGAAGCACGGTGACTTTTGATGTGGTCTTCACGGGGACTGGGCCGTTCTCCTATCAGTGGACCTACAACGGTGTGAGCATTCCTGGCGCGACGAGTTCCAATCTCACGCTCGTGAACGTGAGCACCAACCAGGGCGGCACCTACCTCGTGCGCGTCACCAATCCCGGCGGCACGGTCCCCAGCTCGCCTGCCATTCTCACGGTGCTCCCGGCTCCGCAGGCACCCATCATCACCCTTCAGCCCGTGGATGTGACCGTTCCGGTGGGCTCCAACACGACGTTCACCGTGGCCGCCACCGGCACGGCCCCCTTGGTGTTCCGGTGGTTCTACAACGGGGCGTTCATTGCGGGAGCGACGAACTCCTCGTTCACCTTGAACAACGTGCAGTATCCCATGGAGGGCAGCTACGGCGTCCAGATTCAGAACGCATTTGGCTTCACCAACAGCGCGATTGCGACGCTCACGGTCACTTCGCTCGGTCCGGTCGCCCACTGGAGATTTGACGACGCCCCGGGGAGCGCGGTGGCGGTGGACAGCGTGGGCAATTTTCCCGGAACCGTGTCCTCGTTCGGGGCGAGCTTTGTGCCGGGCGGGCGCGCGGGCAATGCCTTAAGCCTCTCGAGCAGCCTGAATGGCACGGTCGCCATGGGCAACGTGCTCGGCCTGGATTCCGGGGTTTACACCATCTCGGTCTGGGCACGGGTGGCGGCCGGCGATCTTACGCCCAACTATCAGATCGTCACCAAGCACCGCACGGGCTTCCGCAATGGTTACTTTCTGATGATCAACGACGCCCTCACCGGAACGCTGGTGCCCGGCAAGGCCAGTCTTAACACCGGCGGCTCCGGCGGGGCGGCGCAGACGCCTTCGGACACGCCCATTTCCACGACCACGGTCACCGACGGGGCCTGGCATCTGATTACCGTGGTGCATGATGCCATCGCGGGAACCAAGAAGATGTATGTGGACGGCTCACCACTCGAGGATTCCAAACTTACGCAGCCGGTGGTCGCGAGCACGGCGGAGTTCGTGATCGGCGGCTCCGTGTCCGGTGGCTCGCCAACGGGTTTCTACGATGGCCTGCTGGATGATGTGCAGATCTACAACCGCGCCCTGAGCGATGCGGAGATTGATTTCCTCTTCCTCAATCCCGGCCAGGAAATCAATGGAGCCCCGTTCGTTGTCACTCCTCCGCTGAGCACCAGCGTGGTGCTGGGCGGCACGGTGGCCTTCACCGCCACGGTCAGCGGCACGCCGCCGTTCACGTATCAATGGCGGCGCAACGGCACCCCCATCCCCGGGGCGACCGGCCCGGGCCTCACGCTGAGCAACGTGCAGACCAACCAGGCCGGCACCTACTCGCTGCGCGTGGACAATCTCTCCGGGTTTGCCATCAGCGCGGGGGCCACGCTTACCGTGCTTGTCCCGCCGTTCATCACCGGGCACCCGACCAACCGGACCGTGCTGGCGGGCAGCAACGTGACCTTCACCGTGACGGCGGGCGGCACGCCGCCCTTCAGCTACCAGTGGCGCTTCAACGGGACGGACATGCCCGGGGCCACCGCGCCGTCCCTGCTCGTGCCCAACGCGCAGATCACCAACGCCGGCCTGTATTCCGTGCAGGTCGCCAATCCCTACGGCTCGGCCGTGAGTTCCAATGCGGTGCTGGTGGTGAACTCGCCGCCGATCATCACCAGCCAGCCGGCCAGCCGCGTCGCCTCGGTGGCTGCGGCTGCGGACTTTGCGGTGGGCGTCGCCGGGTCACCGCCCTTCACCTACCAATGGCGCTTCAATGGTGCGCCCATCGCGGGGGCGACCGGGCTCACGCACACCATCAGCGGCGTGGTGGGCGCGCACGCGGGCGCCTACTCGGTGGCCATCACCAATGCCTTCGGCTTCTCCACCAGCAGCCTCGCCACGCTCACCATCCTCCCCGTGCGGGTCTATTCGCCCTGGGGGACGACGGCGGGCGGGACCGGTGCGGACGTGGGCAACGCCGTGGCCGTGGACGCCAACGGCAACTCGCTGGTGGCCGGCTACTTCACCGGCACGGCGACCTTCGGCACGAACCAACTGGTCAGTGCCGGGGTGCGCGATGGCTTCCTGGCGAAATACACTCCGGCCGGCCAGTTGCTCTGGGTGCGGCGCATCGGGGGCACGGGCTTTGACGCGGTCAATGCGCTGGCGGTGGACGCTGCCGGCAACGCCTACCTGGCCGGGAGCTTCGAGGGGGTCGCCTCGTTTGGCACCCTGTCGCTGACCAACACCAGCACCGCCTCGTTCGCGGACGCATTCGTCGCCAAGTTCGACGCCAACGGCACCAACGTCTGGGCACGCCGGCTGGGCGTGGCCGCCGTCGGGGATTTCGCCACGGCCCTGGCGCTGGACGGCGCGGGCAATGTGTTCATCGCCGGCCAGTCCTCGCTGGCCACGTTCAACAGCGTGACGCTTACCAACCACGGACGCGTCTTCCTCGCGAAGTATGACAACGCCGGGAATCCGGTGTGGGCGCGCAAGGCCGGCGGCGGGGCGGCGGGGCAGTTCGATCAGGCCACGGCGCTCGCGGCGGACAGCGCGGGGAACGTCTATCTGGCCGGCATCTTTGCCAGCGCCACGGCCACTTTCGATGGCGGCGTCTCGCTGGCGAATCGTGGTGGCTATGATGCGTTCCTGGCACGGTTCAACGCCACGGGGGCCTTGCAATGGGTCCAGCAGGCGGGCGGCACGCAGGACGACCGCGCCAACGGCGTGGCGGTGGACTCGGCGGGCAATGCCTATCTGGTCGGCGAGTTCGCGGGCACGCTGCAACTGCCCGGCACGAACCTCGTCACGGCCAACGCGGACCAGAATTTGTTTGTGACCCGCATCACTCCGGCGGGCACGGTGGACTGGGCGCGACAGGCCGGTGGCGACTTGCAGGACTCGGCCCGCGCCGTGACGGTGGACCGCAACGACAATGTCTTCGTGGCCGGCTACTTCAGCGGCTCGGCGACGTTCGGTCCCGACACGCTGGTCAGTGTGAGCGGCACGTTCGATGCGTTCCTGACGCGGCTGGACACGAACGGCACGGTGGCCTTCGCGCAGCAGGCGGGCGGCAGCGATCTGGGCGGCGACTTCGCCCTGGGCGTGGCGGCGGATACGAATGGCAATGCGCTGCTCACGGGCTACTTCAACGGGGCGAGCGCGCTGGGCAGCCGGACCGCCGCCAGCACGGGCGGCGAGGATGTGTTTCTGACGCGCTTCAACGCCTTCGCGGGGGATGCCCCGCCCGCGCTGGATGCCCGCCCGGCCGCCGGGCAGCTCCGGCTCTCGTGGCCGCTGGGTTCGTCGAGCTTCATCCTGCAGGCCGCGCCCGATCTGCGGCCGCAGTCGTGGGTGGATGTGGTGGGCGTGCTGGGCGTGGAGACCAATGAGCTGGCGATGACCAACGCCGTCACGCGGACGAACCGCTTCTTCCGGCTGCGGAAGCCGTGAGGCCGCTCGTAGCGCAGGCTGCAAGTTTGCGCTACGGTGCGGACTGTAATTGCCGCGAGGGCGTTGGCGTGAAACAGTCCCAGCGATGAAGCCAGTCGGAGATAAACAGGCCAGCGCGTCCCTGCTCGTGTTTGGCCATGGCTTGAGCCTTGCCTTCTTTTGCTTCGCGCTGCATCTCACAGCGACAACCATCCGGATCTACTACATTGAGATGTTGGGCCACGACTGGCTGGCGAATCTACCGGGAGCGGGTCACTTGATTTTGAGCGGGGACGCATTGCTACGAGCGAAGTGGCTATGGCTGGTTCCCATTGGCGTGTTGGGCATATGGTTGGATCGGCGGTTGAATCTGCGCCTGCTGCTCAGTCCAAACCCGGTTTTGGCGAGGCTTTGGGCCTATTGTGTCTTTGGGCCGTTGCTCGTCCTCACAGCCATGTGCGTGGGTCTGTTTCGCTTCTGGACTTGGCAGCTAGAGCAACTTATTGGCGGCCCCGGCTAGCGCCGTCCTTGTTCGAGCATGTCCCAAGTCTCCGACTTCCTCACCCCCGCCGAGCTGCAAAAGGTCGCGAACTTGCAGGTTTTGAAATGAATGTCGCCCCCACAAACCCAACCACCAGCGACGCCTGCTTCCGGCAAGACAAGCTTTTCAATGTTCTGGTGCATGGCTTGGTCATCTGGCTCTCGCTTAGCGTGCTTCGTTTCGTGGTGGGATGGGTGGTCGAGTTGTCTGGGTTTCCGAGCGGCAAGCTGGCGGTTTCGTTTCAGTTCGTCGTGGATATTACTGAGCAACCGCCTATCCGGTCAGCCCTTTGGTTTCTCTTGCTCCTTTGGTTCGATGGCTGGCTCTATGCCACTTATTACCGTCGTTTCGGCAGACGCTCGGCGCAGGCCTGGTTCTTTGGGGTTTTCATGGCCATTATGGCTGCCTTGGCGTTTTGTCTCTGGGCGTCACACTCATTCTTGATACGCATGATTGAGTTCCAGCGGCATTTCCTTTGACAGACAGAATCCGCGCGCCTCATGGCCCAAGTCTCCGACTTCCTCACGCCCGCCGAGCTGCAAAAGGTTGCGAACCTGCAGGTCGTGGCGCGCCTGGTGGTCGAGGGGTTCTTCTCCGGCCTGCACAAGTCGCCGCACAAGGGGTTCAGCGTCGAGTTCGCCCAGCACCGGCAGTATGTGCAGGGGGACGAAATCCGCCGGCTCGACTGGAAGGTCTTCGGCAAGACCGACCGCTACTACATCCGCGAATACGAGGAGGAGACGAACCTCCGCGCCACGCTGCTGCTCGATCTCAGCGGCTCGATGAGCTACGCGGGGCAGGGGGGCGTGTCGAAGGCGGACTATGCCATCCGCCTCGCCGCCGCGCTTGCCTATCTGATGCTCCAGCAGCGCGACAGCGTGGGGCTGGTCACCTTTGACACGAAGATCCGCCGCTACATCCCGGCGCGTTCCAGTGTCCCGCATCTGCGTGTGCTGCTGGATGAACTCCAGTCCGCCAAGGCGGGCGGCGAGACCGCGCTGGGCGGCGTCTTCCACGATCTCGTCCCGCGCATCCAGCGGCGCGGCCTGCTCATCGTGCTCTCCGACTGCTTCGCGGACACGAAGGAACTGGTGAAGTCCCTCGCGCACTTCCGCCACGCGCGGCACGAGATCCTCATCTTCCAGATTCTCGACCGCGATGAACTGGAGTTCCCCTTTACGCACTGGACCAGATTTGAGTCGCTGGAGAAGGCGGGGGCGCAGCGGATGATTGATCCCGCCCAGTTCCGTGCTGCGTATCTGGACAACCTCAAGAAGTTCCAGGAGGAGCTGACGCAAGGTTGCCACCGCCATCATGTGGACCTCGTCCCGATGGTGACCGACCAGCCTTACGCCGACGCGCTGGCGCAGTATCTGACCCGCCGTCTTGCGCGCGGGTGAGCCGGCGCGGACGCCGGCGATACGGCCCGCGGGACGCGGGCGCTACGTAGCGCCGGCCTCCGGCCGGCCGTGCCGCAAGCGTCCTCGCTTGCCCCGGAGTGCGGCCCAGAGGGCAGTGCGCGGATGCGCCCTTCGTCCACCCCGAGTTGTCTGCGGAGTTGCACCCTGCGCTGCACTTCGCCATGATGGCCGCGAATCAAACGTCATCCTGTCATGAATCATCGTCTCGTTCACCGCCTTGTCGTTGTCACCGCGCTGCTGCTGGCCGCGCCGGTCCTGTTCGCCGCGTCGCAGCTTCCCCCCAATGCCCGGGTCGCCATCATCGGCGACTCCATCACCGAGCAGAAGCTTTACAGCAAATACATGGAGGCCTACCTCCTCGCCTGCACGGGCCGGAAGGACATCCATGTGATGCAGTTTGGCTGGAGCGGCGAGACGGCCAGCGGCTTCGCGGCGCGTTGTGCCAACGACCTCGCGGCTTTCAAGCCCAACGTCGCCACGACCTGCTACGGCATGAACGACGGCGGCTACCGGCCGTTCGACGAGCCCCTCGGCAAGACCTACGAGAACAACATGCGCAACGTGGTGAACCAGCTCACCGCCGTGGGCGTGAAGCACATCGTGGTGGGCTCGCCCGGGGCGGTGGACTCGAAGTTCTTTGGCACGCGGGCGTCCTTTGGCGCGAAGAACTCCGCAGTTGGTTACAACGACACCCTCGCCCATCTCCGGGACATCGCGCAAAAGCTGGCCACGGAAAACAAGCAGACCTTTGCCAATGTCCACAACGCCATGTTTGACGCCATGCCCAAGGCCAAGGCCGTGCTGGGCGACGACTATCCCGTCTGCGGCGGCGACGGCTTCCACCCGGGTCCGAACGGCCAGCTCCTCATGGCCTATGCGTTTCTCAAGGGTCTCGGGGTGGACGGCGACATCGGCACGCTGACGGTGGACGCCAAGGGCGCGGCCACCGCGACCGACGGCCACAAGGTGCTCAGCAGCGCGGCGGGCAAGGTGGAGCTGGAGAGCACCCGCTGGCCGTATTGTTTCGACGCCGACCCGAAGTCCCCGGGCAGCACGCGCAGCATCCTGCCCTTCGCCCCGTTCAACCAGGACCTGAACCGCCTGACACTCAAGGTGAAGAACCTCGGCGCGGCGAAAGCCAAGGTGACCTGGGGTGCGGTGACGCAGGAGTTCACCAAGGAGCAGCTTGAAGCGGGCGTGAACCTCGCCGCCGAGTTCCCGGCCACGCCCTTCGACGGGCAGTTCGCGAAGCTCGTGGACGCCATCGGACGCAAGCAGGCGTTCGAGACTTCCATGATCAAGGGTCTGGTGACGAACCTCCGGCAGTTTGCGAACGAGACGAAGGCCGATCCTGAACTGGCGAAGGCGTTTGATACCGTGCGCGAGAAACTCCAGGGCCGGCAACTGGTGCTGGATGCCGAGGTGCGCAAGCAGCTCGTTCCCGTGAAGCACACGCTGACGGTCACGGCGCTGTAGCTGGCGTGGTGTTTTGAGCCCTGAGCCCGTGCCGGTGGCTTGCAGCCACCGCGTTGCGGGTGGATAGCTTGCAGCCGGTTCGTCCTGCTGAGGCCCGCGGGCGGCGGCTGCAAGCCGCCGGCACGGGTGCTTGGCGCTCCGGCAGCGCTTACTTCACTGCGGAGTAGTCCGTCGGCACCAGGAAGACGGACTTCACGCCGCCTTCCTTGATCGTGAGCGAGCCGCCGGCTTTTTCCTCGGAGGCCTTGCGCGCGGCCACCCAGTCCGGGTCACTGCGGAAGCCGTCGAAGCTGGCCTTGGCGGCGTCCTGGCTCTTGTGCGCGAGCAGGTAGATGAGCGTGTTGGCCGGGTCAGGCGGATTGTTCGCGCCCTTTTGATCCGGGTGCGGCGTCCAATAGGGCAGGTTGGTCATGCCGTGCTTGGCGAACAGCTTGACGGTGTGGTCGCGGAAGCGGGCGTTGAGGTTCGGCAGGCGGCCCGGCTCGGTGGTGTAGGTGCGCAGCTCGAAGATACGGTTGCCGACGTTCTCCGCCTTCGCGAGCGGTGAGTAGTCCGTGGCGGTGAGATAAACCGTCTCCGCCTTGGTGACGAGCTTGCCATCCGCTTCGGACGCCTTGTAGGCCGTCTGCCAGGCGGGGTCCTTGAAGAAGGCGTTCCAGCGCGTGTCGCGTTCGGCGCGGCTCGGATAGGCGATGAAAAAGACGAGCTTGCGCTCGGGGTTGTCGCCGGCCGGCACGAAGTAGCCGAGGTTGGCGATGCCGTGCTTCTCGAAGAGCTTGCAGGTGTGATCACGGAAGCGTTTGTGGAGCGCTTCCAGCTTCCCCTCG
This sequence comes from uncultured Klebsiella sp., assembly GCA_964496695.1. GTDB lineage: Bacteria > Verrucomicrobiota > Verrucomicrobiia > Limisphaerales > SXTU01 > SXTU01. The sequence continues at coordinate 3,965 of CAZCBE010000102.1, read as the reverse complement.
GCGGCATAGTAGGTGCGCATCTCGATGCAGCGGGTGTCGGCGGCGGCATGGGCGACGGCGGAGGCGATCATCAGGGCCATGAGTGACAGGAGCGTTTTCATGTGTGCGGCGGATGGTGGCGAAGGACGGCGGCGAGGCAAGGACTTTTCTGAAGTGCGATGGTAGGGGGCGCATCTGGACACTGCCCCCGAAAGCCGACGGAGCGCGGGTCTGTGACCCGCAGCAACGTCCGATCCCCCCGTCCCGCTGGACTACACGAACCGCAAGGGACAAGCGTGGCCGCGGCGGGTCGCAGACCCGCGCCCCGGGGGCAGTGTCGAGATGCGCCCATGGTCGGGCGCACTGTCCTCAGCGCGCCGTCGAAGTGTTGTGGCATCCGGGTGATCGGCGGCGGGGTGAGGACACCCCGCCCTACCAGCGCGGGTTCATGAAAATGGCAGGGGGCTTCGACGATGCTGTGACGTAACGCACTTCCTCTCCCCGGCCTCCTCCATTCCATGGAGGAGAGGGAGATCGGAGCGCATCATCTTCGGTTGGTGCGGGTGGCAAGTTGCGCCCGGTGGCGGGATTGGGCACAGTCGGCGCACGATGAAGGTGCTGGTGACGTGCGGGCCGAGCTACGAGCCGATTGATGGGGCGCGGCGGGTCACCAATTTCTCAACGGGCCGGCTGGGCATCGCGTTGAGCAATGCCTTCACCGCGCGCGGCTGGGACGTGGCGTGTTTGAAGGGAGAACAGGCGACTTGTCCCGATCCGGTGCATGCCCGGCGAGTGCTCGCCTTTTCCACGAATGATGATCTGGCCGCCCAACTCCAGTCGCTTGCGGGTGAAGGGGGTTGGGATGCGGTGCTCCACGCGGCGGCATTGTGCGACTTCCGCATTGAGCGGGTGGTGAATGAGCAGGGGAAAGTCATTGCCTCGCCCAAGTTTTCCTCGCGCGAAGGGCGCCTAAGTCTCGTGCTGGCCCCGGCAACCAAAGTCCTGCCGCAGTTGCGCGACTGGTTTCCACAGGCACGAATCGTCGGCTGGAAATATGAGCTGGCGGGCAGCCGGGCGGATGCGTTTGGGAAGGCGTGGGAGCAACTGGCCGGCGGCCGCACCGATGCGTGCGTGCTGAACGGCGCGGCGTATGGGAGCGGGTTTGCGTGCTGCACGGCCACAGGCTTCAGCGTCTGTGCGGACACGGAGGCGCTGGCGGGGTGGCTGGGGCGGTGGCTGCCCGGCGCGTGAGGGGGACACTCTTGTCCCCCGTGCAAAGGCCGGTGTTTTCCAGTGCTTGCTCGCGCACGATTTCTCATCAGCACCGGGCTTTCAGCCCGGTGCAAACGCGAACAACGACCGTCCCAGCCGCATCAGCGGCCTTCTGAACGCAGGGAAAGCCGTTGAAACGGCTGGGCCTCTGCCGTGGGCCAAACACCCGGCTGAAGTCGGGTGCTAATGAGAGTGTGGCAGATGGGCGCGTTCGCGCTTGGCAGCGCGCCTTGGTAGCTTGGCGTCCGCGCTACTGGGGGACAGGAGTGTCCCCCTCACGACGCGCTCAGGCGAAGTCGTAAACGGTCACCTTGGTCCAGAGCTTCTTGCACTGGTCCACGAACTTGAGGTGCTCGGGATGCACCTGGTAGTCGTCCTGCGCCTGCTTGTTCGGGAAGACGAGGTTCAGCGCCACCTGATAGCTCTGGTCCACCACCGGGCGATGGCTGCCGACCATTTTGCCGATGTGGAAATGCAGCACGCCCGGGATGGGGGCGAGATACTGCTTCGCGCCGGCGACGAGTGCGTCGGGGGCCTGCGGGTTCGCGGGATCGGTCCAGAAAATCACAACATGCGAAAACATAGGCGCGCAGCGTAGAGGCGGCGGCGCGCGGCTGGCAAATGCTTTTCCGGCCAAATGGGTTGACCCGTTCGCGCTTTGTCTTTAGCAATGCCGGGCCAGCCAAAAGACACCGACGCATGAGCACTGACACCGCCCGCCCGCCCGCGACGCAGCGCGCCAAATACATGACCCTGATCGCCGCGTTTCTCGGCTGGCTTTTCGACGGCTTCGAGATGGGCCTCTTCCCGCTCATCGGCCAGCCGGCGCTCAAGGATCTGCTCGGCCCGAACTCGGACCCGAACGACGCGACGAAGTGGTTCGGGGCGATCATCGCGGTGTTCCTCGTGGGCGCGGCCAGCGGCGGCGTCCTCTTCGGCTGGCTTGGGGACAAGATCGGCCGGGTGAAGGCCATGTCGCTGAGCATCTTCACCTATGCGATCTTCACCGGCCTGTGCGGATTCGCGACCGAGGCGTGGCACATCGCGGTGCTGCGGTTCATCGCGTCGCTGGGCATGGGCGGCGAGTGGTCGCTCGGGGTGGCGCTGGTGAACGAGATCTGGCCGGGCAAGAACCGCGCGTTCATCGCCGGCCTGATCGGGGCGGCGGCGAACATCGGTTATTTGCTTGTGGCGGTGTTGAGCATGGTGCTGCTGAGCTTCATCGCCCACATCAAAGGGGGGCTGCTGGCCGTCGGCCTGTCCGATGCCACCGCCGAGTATCTGCTGAAGAATTCCGCGTGGCGCTTCCTGATGATCAGCGGCGCGCTGCCCGCGCTGCTCATCTTCCTCATCCGGCTGTTTGTGCCGGAGTCGGAGAAGTGGCAGCACGAGCGGGATCGCGGCGCGACCTCGCACTGGGCGAAGGCGGACCTGATCGGCGTGCTGATCGGCAGCGTGGCCGCACTGGCCATCATCTGGGCGTGGTCGCCGGCCGGGGTCGGGCCCTGGGCGGCGACGGGCGTCACTGTGGTGGGGTTGATCATCGCGCTGTTCGGCTTTCTGTATCCGATGCGGATGTATATCGAGCGGGCCGAGGCGGCCAGCGCGATCAAGCCCGGCCAGGGCGCGGAGGTCGTGAAGATGATGCTCTTCGGGGCGGGGATTGCGGCGGTGGCGCTGCTCGGCACTTGGGGCTCGACGCAGTGGGCGCCGCGCTGGGTGGTGCAGCTCGAGCCGGACGCTGCGAAGCACGCGAAGGAGTGGACGCTCTTCTGGCTCTCGGTCGGAGCCATTACGGGCACGATGATCGCCGCACTGGCGGCGGGACGCTTTGGCCGGCGCATCACCTACGCGGTGCTGTGCGTGGCCTCCATCGGCGGTGCGCTCATGCTCTACCAGTGCAACACCAGCTACGGCCCCTTCTTCCTGTTCTCCGCGTTCGTCGCGGGCGCGGCCACCGCGTCGTTCTACGGCTTCTTCCCGCTCTACCTGCCCGAGCTGTTCCCGACGGCGGTGCGCGCGACGGGGCAGGGCTTTGCTTTCAACTTCGGGCGCATTGTCGCCGCGATCGGGGGGCTGCAGACGGCGACGCTGATGAAGACCTTCGACAACAGCTTCCCCAAGGCCGCCTCCGTGATGGCCGCCATCTACATCGTGGGCATGTTCATCGTGTGGATCGGGCCCGAGACGAAGGGGAAGGAACTGCCGGAGTGAGTGCAGGCACCAGACGTGGTGCCTGCGGACTAATTCAGGCCGCATTGGTCCGCATGAATCGTTCTGCATATCGCCGAACCGAAAGTTCGACATCCGGCCTCGCTGCAACTTCCGCCAAGATGGAATGGATCGAAACACCGCATGTCTCTTTATGACCAGCCTTGAGAAGACGGTGAAGCATGACGACGCCCAACTCACTCGGTCGGCGGCGAACGGATGCAACCAAATGAGGCTCGTAGTCGGGTCGTGACTCCAGTCCGTGAACAATGGACCAGAGGACTCCCGCTCCGTCGTCTGTCGGGAATCGCTCGAAGACGCGCAACATGGCAGAAATGCCATCGGCAGTGATCGGGTGCTGGAACAACTCTCCGATCAAATCGTCGAGTTGATTCCACGAACCAATCGCGGGTGCGAATCCATCGATGTCGTTAACAATCTCCTTTGTAGAGGGTGTTCGGAAATTAGCTGCAACCTCTTGAGAGGGTGGAAGTTTGGCGGAA
>CAZCBE010000101.1:1275-28255 GCA_964496695.1 uncultured Klebsiella sp. | reverse complement strand
TGAGGCCAACGACACGATCCCTCCAAAACTATCCAGCTACTTCGGAGTTCGGGTTGAAGCGTGCTCCACAAGACTCGCACAGAAGGTATCTCCAACTATCCGGGGCTGGACGGCCCTCAATGATCACGGTCGCGCGAATCCACTGGACGCAGCGCAACGCACGGCGATTGCAAGCCGGACAGACTTTCCAGCGACGGTCCAAAAGCGAGAGAGTCAGGAAGCAGAGAAGCGGAACGCCGACAACCACTCCGGCCATCGCTACGAACATTCCTGGCGGAAAATCTAGCATGGCTTGCGTTTTCGCTCAGCTCTGACTCAACCTCTTCACCGGGGCCTCCCACATCATCGCGTGTGCCTCCCGAAGTATCTCCGGGATGCGCGCGGCGAAGGGGCTTTGCTTCACCGTCTCCAGCAGCTTCCGCTCGTCGAAGCTCGCGGCGTTGTGGCCGGGGAACCAGTGGTCGGCCTGGCCCAGCAGGTTGTAGCGCATCTTGCCCCAGTCCACGAGGTCGAGGGACTTCGCGTAGGTCCAGAGGCGGAGGATTTCGCTCACGTTGATTTCACCGGGCACGTCCACGTAATTCGGCACGCCCTCGAACCACCGGCGGCACCAGTCGTCGCCCAGCACGCGGACCATCTCGGCGCGGAGCTTCGCCTCGATGGGGGCGATGACTTCCGCCGCGCGGTCGTAGTGCGCGAGGCCGGCGATGTGGTCGTCGAAGTCGCTGGGCCGCGCCGCGCCGCAACTGAGGGTGTGGACCTGCGGGCGCGCGAGGCAGTAGAGCGAGTTGAACTGCATGGGCGTGAGCGGCGCGCACATGTCCACGAGCTTCTTGGGCGGCGCGTAGAGCTTCCCGCCCTTGTCGTTCGGGCTGATGATGAAGACGCCCATGTCCAGGCGCGTGGCGGCCTCGATGGTGGACCAGTTGAGGTCGTTGACGAAATACCAGTGGACGTTGAAGTAGTCGAAGCCACCGGAGTTGACTGCGTCGAGGATCACGTCGGTGGTGGCGTGGGTGCTGAAGCCGACGTGCCGGCAGCGGCCCTCGCGCTGGAGCTTGCGCGCGGCTTCGAGGCAGCCGCCCTTCTTGAGCGACCAGTCGAGGAGCTGGCGGTTGTTGACGCCGTGGAGCGAGAGCAGATCCACATGGTCGAGCCGCAGATACTTCATGGACTGGTCGAAGGTGCGAAGGAATTCCTCGGCGGTGGCGAAGGGCGCGATCTTGGTCTGGACGATGAGCTTGTCGCGCTTGATCTGCGGGAGCACCCAGCCGAGCTGCATCTCGCTGGAGCCGTAGCCGCGCGCGGTCTCGATATGGTTGATGCCGAGTTCGAGCGCGCGGTGGATGGTGGCTTCGAGGTTGGCCTGGCCGTCCTTGGGCACCTCGCCCGGCGGCACGTCCTGCCACTTGTGCTGGTAGCGCATCCCGCCGCAGGAGAAGACAGGCATCTGCAACTCGGTCTTCCCAAAGCGGCGGTATCTCATGGGCGGAGCTTGGCAGGAACGGGCCGGGCGAGGCAAGCGGGGGAACCAAGGGAGGAGCAGGATTAGGATCAGGATTACGAGCAGGAGGGGATCGCCCAAGCCCTCGTGCTCCTGATCTTGATCCTAATCCTGCTCCGGCTGCGTGCCGGGCACCCGGGTGACGCCCGCGACTTCCCGACAGAACCAAGGTCAGAAAAATGGGGTCAGAAAGATGAAACCGGGACGATGCAGTTGATAAGTGGCGATCGCGAATTCGGGGGTAGCACAGGCCACCGGCCTGTGCCGAGCGGCTACCAGCCGCTCGGAATGACGAGGGCGCGCGGACGATTGGGAGCGTCATAGTCAAGGGAGGCTGACTCGCCGTTCCGTCCGGCCAGTGGCCGGACGGCACAGGCCGGTGGCCTGTGCTACCCATTCCTGCTTCGGAGCGCGGCGGAGCGGTTGACAGCCCCGCCGGACAGGCGTATTGCCAGTCCATCACATGAAACCGTCCGTGCGACGCGTGGGCCGTGCTGGCTTCACCTTGATCGAATTGCTGGTGGTGATTGCCATCATCGCGATCCTGGCCGGCATGTTGCTGCCGGCCCTGGGCAAGGCGAAGGAGCGCGCCAAGCGGACCAAATGCACCAACAACCTGAAGCAGTTCGGCCTGGGGTTCCGGCTCTATGTGGATGACAACGAAGGCTGGTTCCCGGCCAGCACCACACTCTCCACGATCACCTTCGCCGGCAAGCGGGGCGCGCTGCCGCTGGCACCCTACAATCTGCCGGCGGACGATCCGCAGCGCTGGCTCAACCGCTACGTGGGCGGACCCTACGCGCCGAACGCGGAGGTGCCCGTGGCCCAATGTCCGAGCGACAAGGGCCACGTCGCCTTCGGCACGTTCGCGGCGACGGACAACGTGTATCGCGATTTCGGCAATTCCTTGATGATCAACTACCGCGACCCGGCGGGCACGGCCACCTTCAGCGTCGCCGGGGAGACCAAGTTCCATACGGAACGCGCGAACAATCCGAGCCGGACAATCATTCTCGCCGACAACGCGGCCTTCAACTATTCCGGCGGCACCGCCGCCGGCCGGGGCGAGGTCTGGCATGTGGATGGCAAGGAGGTGAAGTGCAACTACGCCTTCCTCGACGGGCACGCGGGCTTTCATCGCGTCGCCGTGCCCGGCGAGCCGAACTATCCGAACACGGCGGACTACCAGTGGAATCCGTGAGCGTCACTACGTAGCGCCGGCCTCTGGCCGGCCGGGCCGCCAGCATCCACGCTTGCCCGGTCTGGCTGATGATGGCGGGAAAGATGCGAATGCGCTGAAGCTTCCCGGAGCGCGGCTGTGTCGCGGAGACCAGCCGCAGCGGCTGCGCCGGACCGGAGGCGCTGAGGCATTCCGACCCCGTTCGGCGCTCCGACGCTGCTGCGGCTGATCCCGCGCCGAGCGGGACACAGCCGCGCTCCGGGGATTTCGGGGGCAGTGTCAAGATGCGCCCCTCTTTCTTCACCCCCGCACGCGCTGCTTGACGTGCCTCCGCCTTCTTGGAAGGCTCATCCCGCTTCACAGCCCAAGCACAATGAAAGTCCTGATCGTTGAAGATGACCCAGTGGTCCGCCGGATCCTCGAGGATCTGCTGACCCGCTGGCAGTATGAGGTGGTCAGCACCACCAACGGCGAGCAGGCCATCCAGGCGCTGCAGGTCGAGAACCCGCCGCGCCTCGCGGTGATTGACTGGCAGATGCCCGGCATGGACGGCGTGGAGCTGTGCTGCCGCGCCCGCCATCAGCTCAAGCTTTCCCCGCTCTACATGATCCTGCTCACCATCCGGGGCGGGAAGGCGAACATCGTGCAGGGCCTCGAATCCGGCGCGGACGACTACATCACCAAGCCCTTCGATCAGGAAGAACTCAAGGCCCGCGTCCAGGTCGGTGCGCGCGTGGTGCATCTCCAGACTGAGCTGGCCGCCCGCGTGCATGACCTCGAAGCCGCGCTGGAGCACGTCAAACAACTTCAGGGCCTTCTGCCCATCTGCTGCTACTGCAAGAAAATCCGCGACGACCGGAACTACTGGCACGAGGTGGAGTCCTACATCACCACGCACTCGCAGGCCAAGTTCACCCACGGCATCTGCCCCGAGTGCTACCAGAAGGTCGTGCAGCAGATTTAGCGGCGGGCCGGTTTGCTTGTGCAAACCAGCTTTGAACAACGCTGCCCGGCACCTTGCGTCCCTATAATAGGGGGTGGCCGCTCCGCACTTTGAAGGTGAAATCAAGCGGAGACTTTCGTTGGCCGTCTGTTCGGTGTTCAAAACCGTCGCATCGTTTGACGCCACCCCGCCGTTACCCTTAAGTTCAACCGTGTCTTCCGCGCGCCACATAGTCCTCTACGACGGCGAGTGCTCCCTCTGCACGTTCCAGATGCGGCTGCTCACCTGGCTGGACTGGTGCCACGTCGTGCGCCTGCTGCCCATCGCGGACACCGAGGCCGCGCGCGTCGCACCTACGCTTACCCGTGAGGCGTTGATGGAGGCGATTCACTGTGTGACGACGGATGGCACGATCCACCGTGGGGCGCGTTGTCTGCGGTTCGTGGGGATGCGGATGCCGTTGCTGGTGCCGTTGGCGCTGGTGCTATGGATTCCCGGCGTGATCTGGATCGCCGAGCGGATTTACATGTGGATCAGCCGGAACCGCTATCTCCTGAGCAAGGTCTTCGGCTGCAAGGAAGCCTGCGCCATCCTCCCCGCGCGCAAGCGGACCCCGGACGGCTGAGCATGAAGCCGCTTCGCCACGTGTTCTGTGTGGTTGCGGACTGTCACTCACCGTCGGGGCATTACCAATCACTCTGGCAGCGGCATTTCTACGCGGGCCTGCGCGCGGTGGTTGACCGGCTCGTGCTGCCCGAAGCCGTTGACTTCGCCTGGGCGCGGCAAATCCAGCCGGGCGAAATCGCCGGGCTGGACGCGCCGCGCGACCGCGCCAGCGAGCAGCTTGCGACGCAAATCTCGCGGGCGCACGCCGCACACGGACTCGACGCCGTCATCTCCTACTGCTTCGGCCACGATCTGAACTCGGCGCTGGTGCGCGGCGTCATCGCGCAAGGCGTGCCCTGGATCAATTTCTTCTGCGACAGCACGCATCGCTTCGGGGAGGTCGCGGCGCTCGCGCAGGTCGTGTCGTTGAACTGGTTCGTCGAGCACGCGGCGATTCCTGACTACCGTGCGCTGGGTGTGCCGTGGGCGTGCCTGCCGTATGCGTTCAACCCCGATTACCTGCCGGACTGTGCGTGCCATGCGGCACAGCGGCCGGCCGCCTTCATCGGCATGCCCACCGGACCGCGCGTCACGCAACTCGGCTGGCTGCGTGAGGCAGGTTGTGAGTTCGAGATTCGCGGGCCGGGCTGGGAAGATGAATCTGTCGGCACAACGCCCGTGCCCGGCTCCGAGACGCGACCGGCCATGGTGTTTCACGGGCTGGGCGATCACCTGCGCGAGCAGCCGCACTGGGCGGCGGTCCGAGCCTTGGCGCGCGGCCCGCTCTCGGACGAGGCCATGCCGGATTATCTGCGCGGCTGCCGGACGGTGCTGGGGCTGAACCAGGGCCGCGATGCCCTGGGCCGCATCTCCAGCTACCTCAAGCTGCGCGACCTGGAATTCCCCGGCCACGGCTGCTGCTACGTGACCGAGCACAACGAGGACGTGAGCGCCGCGCTGGACGTGGGCCGCGACGTGCTCACCTACCGCACGCTGGAAGAAGCGGCGGACTTGCTGAAGGGATTGGCGCGTGAGCCTGACCGGGCGGCGGCAATTGGCCGGGCGGGGCGGCAGCGCGTGCTCGCGGAGCACACGTGGGCAACACGGATTGGCCAGCTCGCAGCGGCGATGTGAGCTTTGATCTGAAGGCCGGAGGGTGCCCGCGAAACACGCGAAAATGGTGAAGAAAATTACCCGGTGGCATTCGAGGAAAGCCGGAGTCCAAAAGGATCGCGAACGGGCGAGGAGAAGAAGTTTTGACGCGAATTGCGCTAATTATCGCGAATTGGGGCGGTCGGAAAATTCGCGCCAATTCGCGCCATTCGCGTCAACTCCCCAAGGTTTTGCAGCCCTTCGCGTGGACTCAATTCAGAGTCTCACTTCACGGCAGTTCCACCCGGCGGAAGACGGGGGAACGCAGCATCATCTCGCGGTCGTGGCCGCGGAAGCGCAGGTATTTGAGGAGCCGGTGGTGGAGGTGACGGCGCAGCTTGGCACCCAGGCTGTTTGCGACGGCGGCCGCGGGCGGGACGGCGGGACCACCGGGCGTTGGGGAACCCTGCCAGAGCGCGGAGTAATCGCTCTGCTGCGGCAGGGAGGCGAAGATAGGGCACACCCGCGTCCGCACCGCCAGCACGCACAGATAAGTTTCGCTGGCGCTGTTGATGATCACCCGGCCATGCACCGCCGCCGGGTCAGGCACTTCATACCAGAAAGAGTCGGGAAACAGCTCGGTCGCCAGCATGCGCTCGACTTGGAAGCCGTTCTCCGGGGCGAGCACGCGCCAGAACAACTCGGGGCTGAACTGGTAGAAGCCGTGGCCGGAGAAATGGTTGGTGGGCGTGATGATGAGCAGGTGGCCGCCGGGCTTCACGAGCCGCATGAGATTGGCCATGGCCACGGGAAACTGGAACACGTGCTCCAGCGATCCGGCGTCAATCACCGTGTCGTAGCGCGCGTCGTGGCCTTCGGGGAGCGGCTGGTTGAAGTCATGGCGCACGGTCGCGCCCTCGAAGTCGGACACGTCGAACGAGGTCACCGTCCGCGCGCCGAGGAGCTGCAGCAGCGGCTCGGCGAAACTGCCTGCGGCGCTGAGCACCGCCTCGCGCTGGGCGGGCTCGTGCGCGGGAAAGTGCGGGACGAGCGCGGCCAGCGCGGCGCGGGAGGCGAGCAGAGTCTGGCGGCCCAGCGTGGCGACCTCCGTGAAGGCGACGCCGCGCTTCCGTGCGTGCAGCAGGAAGCGAATGCCTTGGGGGTCGAACGCCATGGCGCGATGCTTTCGCGGCCCTCGGCGTGAAGTCAAGTTTGGCGGCGGGTGGCGGTGGAAGGGCATGGGCAGAGGGGAAGCTCGCAACTCACTGGTCGTCGCGGTCGGGCAAGCGAGGACGCTTGCGGCACGGCTGGCCGGAGGCCGGCGCTACGAAGCGTAGCGCCCGCGTCTCGCGGGCCGTGTCGCCGGCGTCCTCGCCGGCCCGGGTTGCGCGTGCATGTGGCAGGAATGATGAACCATTGCGGTGGTCGCACGAGCAAAGTGGGTGGCCCCCCCCGTGCCCCGGTGCGGGCCCGCGCGAATTGTGCTTTCGCCGTGGCTCTGCTTGAATGGCCCCGCAGCATGAGCGAACTCCGGCAGCCGGGCTGGGCCCAGGTCACACGCGCGCGACTGGCCGCCGCGTGGGCCTTGCTGCGGCTGCAACCGTTCGATGAGACGACACTGGAGGGCCAGTCGAAGGAACGGTATCGCCGCGCGGCCTTGACTGCGCTGGCCTCGCTGGGCTCGAAGGGCGTGACGCTCCTCACGCTGCTGGTGAGCGTGCCGCTCACGGTGGATTACCTCGGCGCAGAGCGCTTCGGCCTGTGGATGGCCGTGAGCGCGCTGATTGCGTTCCTGAATCTCCTGGATTTCGGCCTGGGCAACGGCCTGCTCAACCGCGTGGTGGAGGCCAATGGGCGGGGTGATCTCCGGGGCGTCCACGCGGCGGTGAGCAGCGGCTTCTTCCTGCTGTGCGGCGTGGCGGCGGGGCTCCTGGCCTTGTTCGCCGGGCTGTATCCGCTGCTGCCGTGGCCCGCGTTGTTCAATGTCCGCACCCCCTCGGCCATGGCGGAGGCGGGCCCGGCGGTGGCTGCGTTCGTGGTGACGTTCGCATTGGGCCTGCCCATGAGCGTGGTGTCGCGCGTGCAACTGGGCTTCCAAGAGGGCCTGCGGAGCAACCTCTGGCAGATCGCGGGCAACCTGGCGGGCTTCGTCGCGCTGCTCATCGTGGTCAGATGTCAGGGCGGGCTCGTGTGGCTGGTCGCCGGAGTCACAGGTCTGCCGATGCTCGTGCAGGCGTTGAACGGAGTTCATTATTTCCGTCGGCGACGGCCGGAACTGCGTCCGCAGTGGCAGGTGTGTTCCCGCACCGAAGGCCGGCGGCTGGCGCAGACCGGCGGCGCGCTGTTCCTGCTCCAGGTGTTCGCCCTCGCCTGGAATTACCTCGATATGTTTGTCATCACCCACGCGGTGAGCCTGGAAGCCGCGGGCCATTATGCGGTGCTGCTACGGCTGTTCGGGGTGACCATGGTCGCGCAGTTCTTCATCACCGCGCTGTGGCCGGCCTATGGCGATGCGTTCGCGCGGCGGGACACCGCATGGGCGCGGCGGACGTTGAGCCGCGCGCTGCTGGGCAGCCTGGGCCTGTGCGTGGCAGCGGGCCTGCCGCTGGTGCTCTGGGGCGACTGGATCACGGCGGACCTGCTCCGCGCGGGGTTCCGGCCGGACAAAACGGTGCTGATCGGATTTCTGGTCTTGAGTGCGCTCATGCTGGTGTGCGGCAATCTCTCCATGCTGCTGGTGCATGGGCGCTACCTTCGCCGACAGGTCTGGTTCTACGGCCTCGCCGCCGGCGTGGCGCTGGTGCTCAAGCTCTCGGTGGCGGGAACGCACGGGCTGGCGGGCGTGGTATGGTCCGGCTGCCTGGCGTTTGGTTTCTGCTACACTCCGTTCGCCCTGGCGCTGGCCCGGGAGGCGATCAGCGACGACGGCACCAACCCATGAACCGCGTCCACCAACTTGGCAAAGGCATCGTGCGGCGGCTCCGGCGGCTGGCCGCTCAGGCAACCGGGCAGCCGCGCCTGCGCACGCAACTGCAAGGCGGCCCCTTGATCGAGGTGCGGTTGAACGATCAGCTAGGCCGCGAAATCCTGCGCGATGAGCACTTTGAAGACGCGTTCCGCCGCGACGTGCTGGCGGCCTTGCGGCCGGGCATGACCGCGCTCGATATCGGGGCGAATTTCGGTTACTATACGGTGTTGTTTGCCCGGGCGGTTGGCCCCACGGGCAAAGTCGTGGCCTTCGAGCCGAACCCGACCATGCTCACCGAACTGCGGCACAACCTCGCCCTCAACCATTTCGCCAACGTGATCGTGCAGTCCGTGGCTTTGAGCGATCACGAGGGGGACCTCGAGTTTTGCTGCCCGGTGCCGGGCCGCGAGGGCCACGGGAGCCTGAAGCCCAACGAATCGTTCACCGTGCAGCAGACCATCCGCGTGCATTGCCGTCCGCTGGACGCGGTCTGCGAGGAACTGCGCCTGCCCGGCGTGGACCTGATCAAGCTCGATGCCGAGGGCGCGGAGATGCTGGTCTTCAAAGGAGCGGAGCGCCTGCTGTCCGGCCCGCACCGGCCGCTGCTCTTCTTCGAGTGCTCGGAGTTGTTGTGCCGGACGTTTGGACACACGGCCTTCGAGGTGTTGTCGCGGGTGGCCGGCCATGGCTACACGCTCCGGCAGATTGACCACAGCAACTGGGCGGCGACGCCCAAGCCCGCCGCGTGAACGAGCCATCCTCCAGTTCCGGCGGACTGCGCGTGTGCATCGTGCCGGAGTATCCTTTGAACCTGATGGCCGGCGGCCTGCAGGTGCAGGCGGAGGAAACGTGCGCGGCGCTCGCGGCCTTGGGCGGCGGGCTGGAGTGCGAGTTGTTTGACTGGTCATCCCGGCGGCCGCCGGCGGACGTCTATCACTTCATCGGCCTGCCGCCGCACATGGTGCGCCTGACGGAGCTGGTCGCGGCCCACGGCCGGCCATATCTCGTGACGTTGCTGCTGGGCGCGCCCTCGACGGGTGCAGTGCGGCTGGCCGCCGCGCGCAACTGGTTGAAGGCCGCCGTGGCCCCGGAGCAGTCCTTGCGGAAGGTGCTGCAGGGGGCCGCGCGGGTCATCACCATCACCGAGGCGGAAGCCCGTGCCGCCGAGCAGATTTGCGGTCTGGAGCCGGGTCGGGTGGTGGTGGTGCCCCATGGCGTGGCTCCGGGCTATTTCCAGCGCGATCCGCAGCCGTGGCACGCGGCGCATGGCGAGGCACCTTTTATCCTCTGCGTGGGCGCGGTGCAGCCGCGCAAGAACCAGCGGTTGCTCGCGCAGGCGGCGAACGCGCTGCAACTGCCCTTGGTGCTCATTGGCCCGGTGCTGCCGGGAGGCGAGGATTACGCGGATCAGGTGGCCGCCGAGATGAAGCAGAACAAGGCGTTCGGCGGCCGGTGGGTTCGCGGTCTGGACCACGGCGATCCGCTGCTCGTTGCGGCGCATCACGCCTGCCGGCTCTTCGCCCTGCTGAGCGAGGAGGAGACGCAGCCGATCAGTGTGCTTCAAGCAATGGCGGCGGAGCGGCCGGTGCTGCTGTTGCGGGCGGGCTATACGACGCAGGCCCCTTTCAACCAGCTCACCTGCGTCAACGACCCGGGCATGGAGACCGTCAAGGCCGCCCTCCAGCAAGCGTGGACGGCGGCGGTGCCCACGCGGCTGGCGGGGGAATTTGCCTGGCCAAGCATCGCCGCGAAACTCCGGGGCTTGTGCGAGGCGGCGGTGCAGGAGCGGAAGGCGCAGTGAGGGCGAATTCCGGGGCGTAGCCCGCGAAACACGCGAAAAGGGAACGGGAGCAAAAGCCCAAAGATTTGGGAGAGACAAAGATTGGAATCCGAAATCTGGCGCTTCGCTGTTTTCCGTGGAACAGGGCGGGAAAATTCCAAGCTCCAAGTCCCAAGTTCCAAAGAAGCTCCAAAGCCCAAATTCCAATTGTTCAGCGTGCCACCGCCTGCGCTTCCGCCCTGGTTTGGCCCTTGGCCCAAGAACTGGTTTGGTCTGGCTGGCCTGGCCAGTGCCGAGCGACGCCGTCCTTTGAAATTTGGAACATGGGATTTTGAGCTTCTCCCAAGCTGCTGAAAACAGCGGAGAAGCATCTTTCCTTTGCCCTCGGTTCAGGGAAACGAAACCTCGGCCTCACATGGCCGGGGCGGGCTGCGCTTCGGCCAGACGGGGGGTGCGGGCCGGGGCCAGTGCCGGGGCTTCACTCGCCCGGATGCGGTGGATCAACAAGCCCAGCGCGAATGCGAACCAGACCATGGGATCGTTCAGGTCGGTGCCGAAGTAAATGGCCACGGAGTAGCTGAGCACGTAGGCGAAGACGAGCAGGTGGAGGTCGCTGGCCATGGGGTCAATCTGTCGCAACTGGCGGGAGCGTCGGAAATTCCAGATCGCATGTCCGAGCTGGAGGATCACGAAGCAGACCACTGCGGGCACGCCGAAGGCGCGGGCCGCCGCCAGGTAGCCGTTATGCACGGAGCCGGCCGCCACATCCACGTCCACCATGGCGGATTCGAAGTCCTGCCGGGTCTGGAACACCCAGGCATTGTCGAGTCCGCCGTAGCCCTTGCCGACCCACGGACGCTGCTCGATGTCGGCCACGGCGCGCTCCCACCGGGCCATGCGCCAGCGCATGTTTTCCGCCGCATCCGTCTGGTTGGCGATGCGCGGGCTGGCCAGCGACAGGATGCGGAGCAGGCCGACCTCGCGGATCTGGGCGTGCTCGCCAATGAGAAAGAACCCGACCAGCAAGATGGCGAACCCGCTCCCGAACGCGGCGGTGTGCAGCATCCGGCGGCGCATGGCCGCCACACACAGCAGCATCACGATCAGCATGAGGAAGCTGCTCCGGCTGCCGCCAAGCACCACGGCGGCCGCCCCCAGGCCGAACAGGCCCAGGCGCAGCTCCGGCGTGGAGCGCCAGAGATTTGGCAGGACCGCGAGCATCACGAGGAGCATCCCGTAGCCGGGCAGCACCACGAACCGGAGGAAGCCGTTGTCGAACGTGGTCACGAACACGCCAAACTGGCCGAGGACGCTGGCGATGCCGAGGCTGCGGGTGAAGACCAGCGGGATAAACATGACGGCCAGTCCGGCGGCGATGATCCCCAGCCAGCGCAGCAGGCTATTCAGTTGCTCGCGCGTGTTGATCGTGGCCCCAAGCAGCACGATGAAGCCGCAGCAGGTCGCATAGCTGAAGTAGGCCCGAAACCCCGTGACATGCGCGCCCAGGCCCTTCGGGTTCGGCAGCACCGGGTCCATCGCATAGCGGATCAGCACCCAGACGAAGAACAGCGCGATGCTCGGAGTGAGCAGCCAGATGGCCGACTTCACATCCGACCGCCGCACCGCGAGACGCAGGATGTATTTCAGGACGCACAGCGCGAGCACCGAGGCGAGCAGCGGGACGGCGCGGACGAACGGAACCGGCAGGGTGAACGGGCAGAGCAGCCCGAAGGCGATGAGCGCGGAGAACCCCTCCGCCACCAGCACCGCCGTCACGAGCGCCGTGCCCAGACCGAGGATGAGGAAGAAGTAATTCTCCGTGGCCAGCGCAAAGGCGACCATGAGCGAGAGCACGAGGCTCCCCGCCGCGAAGAGCAGCGCCTGGACGGAATGATTCATCGGATGACCGTTTTGCGGACCATGTCCGCATACCATGATGACAGACGCGCGGCCTGCTGTTCCATACAGAAAATGCCTTGAACCTCGCGCCGCCGGGCCCCGAGGTTTTCGACGCCGGGTGTGCCCAGCGCCTGGCCCATGGCCTCGGCCACCCTGGCAACCTCCAGATTCGCGGCACGGAAGACGCCGGTCTGCCCGTGGGGCGCGGGCAGCTCGTCGAGGAAGGTCTGGGGCAGCACGACCACGCGGCAGCCTCGGGCGAAGGCTTCGAGGATGACCAGGCCGAAGGATTCGGGTTCGCCCAGATGCACGAAGATGTCCCCGGCCGTCAGCGACTCCATCCAGTCGGACGACCAGGGGCGTAGCGCAACGGACGGATCGCCGGCACATGCCTGCTCGATGGCGCGCTGGCACTCCGGGTCATCCGGCGTGGCCGACTGACCGTGAAGAACGAGGTCCGCCTCGCCTCCGTCTGCGCGCCAGCGCCGGAAGGCGGCCACGAGCACTTCCAGATGCTTGCCCGGGACGAAAGCGCCGGCGGCGACGAACCGAGGGCGTCCGTTCCCCGGTGACAGCGGCTTGGCCGGCCAGGCCACCTCTGGCAGCAGGACAAAGGACTGCTCCGGCCGCGCCCCGAAGTGGCGGCAGGTCTTGGCTGAATTGAAGATCAGCTCCGCCCGGCAATGCGCTTGCAGCCGCTGGTAAATCCAAGGCCGGGCCGGGAGGAAGTGATAATGGAACACCACCGGACAGCGTCGCCATCGCCCGGCGAGGCTCGCGGCCACCAGGCCGACGCGGCTGTGCGCGTGCAGCACCACGCGGCCTTCCTGCTTCAGCCAGGCTGCAAGCGCCAGTGCCTCACGCAATCCGGCGAGGGCGTCATGCAGAATGGAGGCGTTCACGCGCTTCGCCGTGCCGCCGCACACGAAATTTCCTGCGTCTTGGGCCGGGACAAACTCCCGGTGCATCCAAATCCGCTGCTGGACACCATCAAGCGGAAGCCGGGCCAGCCGGGTCACAAAGCTGGCCGTGCCGCCTTCGAGCTTCGTTCCGCCCAGCACCTGCAGGACGTTCACGCCGCCTGCGCTCATGAGGCGGGCGGCAGCGGATGGGCGGGCGCGCAGCCGAAGAGGCCCTTGACCTGCCGCACCAGCACACGCAGCCACCGCTGCCGCCGCAGCGGCTCGGTGAGGAGATAGAAGCGGATGGCAAACTCACCGCGATCAAAGTAGCCCATCCCCAGCTTCCGGCGCACGCGGAGGAAGGTCTCGTAGTGCGCCGCCATGTGCGCGTCCATCAGCGAGCCAGGGCGGCGGTGATACACTGCGAGAACATCCGGGATGGGCTGGCAGGTGAACTCCCGCATCGCGCGCACGGTCCATTCGTAATCCATCGCGTAGCGGATGGACACATCCAGCACGCCTACGCGGTCATACACGGAGCGGTGCACCCACGTCGCCGCCTGGTTGATGGCCGGGCGCGTGCCGAGCAGTTCGCGCAGGTTGTAGTCCCACGGCTCGAGCACGGTCTCCACCGTTCCGTCATAGCCGCGCATTTCCTCCGCGCCACAGAAGACCCGCGCATCCGGGTAGCGCGTGGTCGCGGCTTTGAACTTCGCCATGGAGCCGGGGCCCAACTCGTCGTCCGCGTTGAGCCACAGAATCCATTCGCCCGTGGCGCGCTGGATGCCCTTGTTGACCGCGTCCGAGAGGCCGCGGTCCTTTTCCGAAATGAACTTCAGGTCGGGCTGCGCTTGCAGCCACTCGACCGTGCCGTCCTTGGAGCCGCCATCAATGACCCAGTGTTCGACCTCGCCGGGTGCCATGCCCTGCGCCAGCACGGAGGCACGGTTGCGGGGCAGGAACGCGCAGGCGTTCAGGGCGGGCGTGACCACGGTGAATAACGGCCGGTTCATGCGTTGACTGAGTTCATCCAGACCAATATCGAAGGTGTCCGCCGGAAAACAATGCCATTGTTACCTGAGGCCGAAGCGGATCACTCCGCGCGTCCCTTCACCTTTTCCGCCTCCGCGTCGTAGTCGTAGAAGGGCTTGCGGAACTTGTAGAGCAGCCAGTGCGCAAAGCCCGCGAGCGGCGAGCGATAGCCCAGCCAGGCGAGGAACGAATTGTGGAAGCAGAAGAGCCCGGGGTAGTCCGTCCACGCGCGGCGCAGGTAAAACTTCTCCCGCAGAAACGGCTCCAGCGGCTGGTTCATCTTGATGGCCGCGTAGTCCGTCCACCAGCCCTGGCGGCGGAAGTGGCGGAGGTAGTGCAGGCGGGCTTCGTCCACCTGCATCAGCCGGCAGCACACGCGGTCGGCGGCCACAAGGTCGTTTGCCACGAGCAGCCAGTCCAGCGCCACCGGGTTGCCCTGCATCGGGCCGGTGCCGTTGAGGCCGAAGCGGCCATCCACGATGGCGTAGGGGCGCGGCAGCCGGTGGCAGACCTCGTAAATGGTCGCGGGGAAATACGGGTGCAGCTTGAGCCGCTCGGCGGGTTCCTGGATGCAGCCCCACTGGTTCTTCAGCGCCAGGGAGACCTGCGTGTTCATGTGGATCTTCGGCACGGGCAGGGTGATGAAGGCGTCCACCTCCCGCAGCAGGAGTTTCGGCAACGGCACGGAGAGTGTCCGCCAGCCGGCGTGCACCGGCACGGCTTCTGACTCGGTGTAGCTGAGGTTCACCACCCGCGCGCCGGTTGTTTGCGCCAGCGCGGTGATGCCCATCTTGGCGAAGACCTCGTCCATCGAGAAGCGGTTGTAGCCGCCGCTGTCCGCCTCGCCGATGATGACCTGGAAGCCGCGCTCGCGCAGGATTTCCACCACCGCCCGCAGGCACTCGAAGGACGTCATCACCCCGGGGCGATACACCGGAAAAGTGAGGTTGGGCTTGAGAAAGACCGTGCCGCCCGCCGGGACATCGCGGAAGAAGCCGGTATGCTCCAGGCCCGCGCGCACCGGCGCGCGGTAATCCCCCGCCAGGCGGTCCAGGAAGACTAGTGGATTGGCAGGACGCAGGCTCATCGCGCGGCAGTCTGGGCTGGACGAGGCGGTTCGTTCAACACCTCGCGATACAGCGCTTCCAGCTCGTTCACCGTATTGGCGAAGGAGAATTGGGTCTCCAACCGGGCGCGTCCGGCAGCGGCCATCCGTTCGCGCAAGGCGGCATCGCGCAGCAGGATCTCGAGCCGGTCGGCCAGTGCCGACGCGTCGCCCGGCGGCACGAGGAAGCCGGTTTCCCCCTCGGCCACGATGCTCAGCGGCCCGCCAATGGCCGTGGCCACGACCGGGCAGCCCATGGCCATCGCCTCAAGCACGACGAGGCCGAATGGCTCCGCCTGCGCCGACGGCAGGACGAAGATGTCCATCGCCGCGTAGGCGGGCTTGGGGTCCGGGAGTTCGCCGGGCATCACCACGTCGGCTTCGAGGCCCAGGTCGTGGATCAACTGCCGCAGCCGTTCGCCGTGCTCCTCGTTGCCGGGCGCGGGCGCGCCGACGAGCAGCAACTTCGCGGTGAGGCCACGCTGTTTGAGCAGGGCGGCGGCCTGCACGAGCACTTCCTGGCCCTTGCGCACGAACTTGATCCGGCCCACGCAGCCGATGACCGGCCCCGCGCCGAGTTGGAACTGCGCCCGCGCCTCGGCCCGCGAGAGCACGGCGGTGCGGGGGTATTCCTCCAGCGGCAGGCCGTCGAAGAGCACACAGGTCTTGCTGCGGTTCGGGAATTGCGCGGCGATGGCCTCGGACATGCAGGGGATGCGCGTGGAAAACGCGTGCAGGTAACGCCAGTAGATTTTCCACCCGGACCGGAACTCGTCGAAAATCTCGCGCATGTGCCAGACGTGCGGCACGCCCGCGAGCCACGCGGCCAGCGCGGGCGAGGGCATCACGGCGGTGTTCGTGTGCACGAGCGCGATGCGCTCACGGCGGATCAGTTTGAAGAAGCGGAACACCGACAGCGGGAACCCGAAGAAAAACGCGAAGGCGCGGAAGGACTTGAGGGTGGCCCGATCCACGATGGAGAGGCCGGGGTCCACGATCACCTGCATGCCCAGTTCCTCAATGCGCGCCTGGAGCGGGCCGCGCTCTGGCACGACGACGACCGGCTCGAACCCACGGCCCCGCAACGGCACCAGCACCCGCAGCAAGGCGCGGCTCGCGCCGTAGAGATCGGCGCTGTTGTTGATGTAGAGGATGCGCGGACGCGGCGGCACGACGTTTCGCCCGGAGCCTAGGAGGATGCGGCGGTGCGGGTAAGGAAAAACCGTTCTCCACTGTTTTCAGTGGCATGGGGGAAAAGCTCCAAATCCCAAGTTTCAATTTCCAAAGAAGCTCCAAACTCCAACTTTCAAAGGGTCGCCCGGCACTCGACGAGCAAGCCGGACCGAACCAGCCCTTGGGCCAAAGGCCGAACCGGGCGGAAGCGCTGGGTGGCACGCTAAACGATTGGAATTTGGGCTTTGGAGTTTCTTTGAAGCTTGGGACTTGGAGCTTGGAATTTTCCGGCCCCTATTCCACCAAAAACAGCGAAGTGCCGGAAAAGCTCTGTCCACGCACCGCCGTCCTGCCGGATCGGTGGGCGGACTCTCAGGCCAGCACGTCTTTGACCACGTTGCCGTGGATGTCCGTGAGGCGGAAGTCGCGGCCGGCGTGACGGAAGGTGAGGCGCTCGTGGTCGAAGCCGAGCAGATGCAGGATCGTGGCCTGCAGGTCGTGGACGTGGACGGGGTTGACCTCGGCCTTGAAGCCGAACTCGTCCGTCGCGCCATAGACGCTGCCGCCCTTCACGCCGCCGCCCGCGAGCCAGGTGGTGAAGCCGTGGTGGTTGTGGTCGCGGCCGT
Source organism: uncultured Klebsiella sp. (assembly GCA_964496695.1). Classification (GTDB taxonomy): domain Bacteria; phylum Verrucomicrobiota; class Verrucomicrobiia; order Limisphaerales; family SXTU01; genus SXTU01. Next base: position 11,445 of record CAZCBE010000101.1, on the reverse strand, counting down.
TGATCTTGCCCTGGTTGGAGCCCGGCGTGGGCAGCTCGACGGTGGGTGTGCGGCCAAACTCGCCGCCCCAGATGATGAGCGTCTCGTCGAGCAGGCCGCGCTGCTTCAAGTCCTTGATCAGTGCGCCGATGGCCTGGTCGCATTCCTTCGCCAGGCGGCGGTGCTGCACTTCGATGTCGTCGTGGCTGTCCCACGGCTGGCCCGCGCCGTGCCAGACCTGCACGAAGCGCACGCCGCGCTCGATGAGCCGCCGGGCGGTGAGAATCTGCCGCGCCTGCGTGCCCTCGCCATACATCGCGCGGATGTGAGCGGGCTCCTTGGAAATATCGAAGGCATCCGCCGCCTCCATCTGCATGCGGTAGGCCAGTTCGAAGGACGCGATGCGCGCCTCCAGTTGGCCTTCACGCGCGCGGGCGGCGGCATGGCGCTGGTTCAACTGCTGGAGCAGGTCGAGCTGCGCGCGCTGCTCGGACAGCGGGATCTGCTTGTTGGAAATGTGCTCGATCAGCCGCTCGATGCGCGTCTCGGCGGTGTTGATGTAGGTGCCCTGGAAGACGCCGGGCAGAAACCCGCACTGCCAGTTCTGCGATTCCTGGATCGGAAAGCCGTTCGGGCACATCGCGATGAAGCCCGGCAAATTCTGGTTCTCGGTGCCCAGGCCGTAGGTGACCCACGAGCCCATGCTCGGACGCGGCAGGCGGGCGTCGCCGCAGTTGAGCAGCATCAGGGACGGCTCGTGGTTTGGCACGTCCGCGTGCATCGAGCGGATGACGCAGACGTCATCAATGCTTTCGGCGGTCTTGGCAAAGATCTCGCTCACCTCGATGCCGCTCTTCCCGTATTTCTGGAACTTGTAGGGCGAGCGGAAGGCCGTGCCGGTGCGGCGCTCGGTGCGCAGCTCGTAGGGCAGTGTCTTGCCGTGAAATTTGTCGAGCGACGGCTTGGGGTCGAAGGTGTCCACATGGGACGGGCCGCCGTTGAGGAAGATATGGATGACGCGCTTGGCCTTGGCCGCGAAGTGAGGGGCCTTGGGCGCGAGCGGGGAGCTGCTGTTGATCTCGGCCTGCGCGGAGGTGAGGCCCAGCTCGCCGAACAGCGCGCCCATGCCGAGCGCGCCCATGCCCATGCCGCAGCGGTTGAGAAACTCGCGACGTGTCAGGGCCAGGTGCTCGGGTCGAAGTCCGTGATGGCTCATCGTGTTGAACAGACGGCCCTTGTGGTCGCAGGCTTCACCCCGCGCGTCAAGTGAGGGGGACACTCCTGTCCCCCCGTAGGTGCATTTTGGCACGGCCCCCGGCCTTCGCCCACCGGGCAAGCGAGGACGCTTGCGGCACGGCCGGCCGGAGGCCGGCGCTACGTGGCGCCCTGCCCCCGGGGCCGACCATGCCGGCAGGTCATGGGGGACAAGAGTGTCCCCTTCACATGGTCCGCAGCCGCGCTCCGTGGTTCAGGTTGCGCCTACGCGCCGAGTTTGGCTGCGGCGGCCTCGGCGGTGATGCCGTCGAGGCGGAGCACCTTGTGCCGTGAGGTCTGGCCGCGCACGAGGGTGACGTTGCGGCGCGGCAGGCCGAGGGCTGCCGCGAGAAACTCGACCACCGCCTGATTCGCCGCCGAGTCCACGGGCGGGGCGGTGACGGCGAGCTTCAGTTCGCTGCCATGCAGCCCGCCGAGTTCATTCCGGCTCGCGCGCGGCTGGACCTTGACGGATAGAAACACGTCGCGTCCCTGTGAGCGCAAATAAGGCGGCAATGGCATGGCCGGAGGGATTCAGCCCGAAGAACGGGAGGGGTTCAATCGCGCGTTGACAACCCGGGCGGAGGCTTTATCAAGGCGTCATGCCAAGAGCGTGTCTGGAGAGAGTCAAACGGGGACGAAGTCAGGGGAGAACGCTGATTCCCATCGGAATCGCGCTGCTCATGCTGGTCACGGTGGCGCATTCGCAACTGATGGTGCTGGTAACCGGCCTGCTGGGGGAGAGCTATGAGGTCCAAGGCTCCAACAATCTCCAGACTTGGACGCCGGTGTCCTCGGTGGTGAACACCAACGGCACGGTGGAGGTGGCACAGCCGGGCGGCTTCCGCTTTTACCGGGTGCTGGTCACCAGTCCTGGCAGTTCCACCTATGTCGCCCAGCGGGCCGGGCTGGCGTTGTATTTCGCTGGCGGCACCCCGCAGGAGAACCAGGCGGCCCGGCTGGCGTCCGAGGAACAGGCCATGAGGATGCTGGCGCGGCAGCGGTCGGCCGCCGCGCCGCAGGAACTGGAGCCCTTGTTCACCGCGTTCGCGGCCACGGCCGCCGTGGAGGCCATCCGCAAGCTGCCGCCCCTTGAAACCTCCCAGGCGAAGCTCTCCGATGTGGCCTCCCAGGCCGCGCGGAGGATCGTCGGTGTCTGCTCGAATGCGCTGCCCGGCTTTCCCGGACTGGACGCCGCCGCCTATGGGCGGATGCTCGGAGGAGGCGCGGGGTATGGTGCCATGATCGGCGCGGCGATGCGACGGGTGACCGCGCTCTCCGCAACGCAGACGGCCACCTTGGCAGCGCAGAAGGCCGGTGGCACCGCCCCGGACAACGGCCAACTGACCACCACGCACAGCGGGGTTTTCAACGCCGCGCCGAGCGGTGCGGTGGCGCTGCAAAATGCCGTCTTCACGTCCATGAAGGTGGCGGCCGCATTGCCCCCGCCCCCGCCCCCGCCGCCCCCGCCGCCCTTCGGGAGCAGCAGTGGAAGTTCCTCGGGCGGGTATATTGGTGGCGATGTCTTCTTTGGGGCGGTCGTCGTCATCGTCCCGGGCATAGCCGGGGGAGGCCCTTACTACGAGAATCCAAATTACTTCGTGACGCCCGTCGCCGCCCAGCCCTGATCGCTATCCCGCGAGCCGCTCGCGCGCTGCCACCACCCGGGCAATCGCCGCCTCCACGCTGCGCGCGCAGGCGTTCAGGTGCCCCATCTTACGGCCCACACGGGCCTGTGCCTTGCCGTAGAGGTGCAGCTTTACATGCGGGTCCGAGAGAGCCGCAGCCCAGTCCGGCTCGCCCTTCTCCCACAGATGCCCCAGCAGGTTCGCCATCGCAGCGGGGGCGCGGAGCGCCGTGGAGCCGAGCGGCAGGCAGCACACCGCGCGGACCTGCTGCTCGAACTGGCTCGTGATGCATGCGTCCATCGTGAGATGGCCGCTGTTGTGCGTGCGCGGGGCGAGTTCGTTCACCAGCAGCTTGCCGCTGCGGGTGACGAAGAGTTCAACCGTCAGCAGGCCCACCACGTTGAGCTTTTCCAGGATGCCCGCCGCCAGTTCCACCGCTTCCTTGGCCAGCCTGGGGTCAATGGCGGCGGGGGCAAAGGTCACGTCGAGGATGTGGTTCGCATGGCGGTTCTCGAACACGGGGAACGCCGCGAACTTCCCGTCCGCCGTGCGCGCGGCGACCACGGAGATCTCCTTCTCGAAGTCCACGAACGCCTCGTAGATGCCGGTGGTGCCACCCAGGCTCGCAAAGACTTTCGCGGGATCGGAGTGGGTGTAAACCTTCTGCTGCCCCTTGCCATCGTAGCCGAAGCTCGCGGTCTTCAGCACGGCGGGCAGGCCAAGGTCGCGCGCGGCGGCGTGCAGGTCCGCGTAGGTCTTCACCTCGCGGAAGGGCGTGGTGGGAAAGCCGTTGTCCCGCAGGAAGCTCTTCTCGCGCAGCCGCTCCTGGGTGATGTGCAGCACGCTGCCGGACGGGCGGACGATCGTGTGCCGCGACGCCACCTCGGACGCGGCGGAAGGGACATTCTCGAACTCAAAGGTCAGCACGCTCACGCGCTGGGCGAAATCGGCGAGCCGCTCTTCATCGAGGTAATCGCCCACGGCCTCCAGGTCCGCGACCTGGCCGGCGGGCGTATCGGTGTCCGGCGAATAGACGGCGACGCGGTAGCCAAGCTGCCGCGCGGCGATGGCCAGCATGCGCCCAAGCTGGCCGCTGCCGAGGATGCCGATGGTCGAGCCGGGGAGGATGGGGAAATGCACGGTGGGCGGTGGCTGCAGGCAAGACGAAGGCTAACGCGGTGGCGAAGCGGAGTGCTGGGCCATGGTTGCCAGGGCCTGGGCAAACACCTCTTCGGCGGGGATCAATTCTGCGCGCCCAGCGAGAAATTCCGCGCGGCGATGCTCGAGCAATTCCACAAGGGCGGCTTCCTGCTCCGGTGTCATCGCCATTTCGAGGCTCGCAGACAGTTCTGAAGCCAGCCAGTCGCGCTCCGCCTCCGGCAGCAAGAGGGCTTGTTTGAGCAGAGTAGCAGCGACCGGACTCATAGCGTGAGGGTGGAAACTATTTGATGCGCGTTCAAGCCGGCTTCACCGGCGGCAGGGTGTGGTTGTCCCGCACCTTCGCCGTCTGCTCGGCGCGGAACTGGTCATACGCCGCGCGGAACTTGGCGTGCTTGTTGCCCAGGATCGCCGTGGCCAGCAGCGCGGCGTTGATGGCCCCGGCCTTGCCGATGGCGAGCGTGCCCACCGGGATGCCGCCGGGCATCTGCACGATGGAGAGGAGTGAGTCGAGGCCGTTGAGCGCCTTGGACTGCACGGGCACACCGAGCACTGGGAGGGAGGTCTTGGCCGCCGTCATGCCCGGGAGGTGGGCCGCGCCGCCGGCTCCGGCAATGATGACTTCCAGCCCACGGGCCGCCGCCGTCGCCGCATACTCGAACATCCGGTCCGGGGTGCGGTGCGCCGAAACCACCTCGGCCTCGTAAGGCACGCCGAGGGCGTCGAGCTGCGCGGCGGCGTGCTGCATGGTCTCCCAGTCGGACTGGCTGCCCATGATGATGCCGACGAGAGGTTTGGGTGGCGTGCGCTGGCGGGCCATAGCCCGGCCATTCAAGCGGAGCCGGGCAGGTTTGGCAACCGTGCCCGTGCCGTCGTCCCGCCTACAGGATTTCACCCCGTTGCGTTTCTCGCCGCGCCGGGGCATGTTCCCACCAACAACCGACCCAGTGCCGTCATGCCCATGACCTGCCAGCCTAGCCGACGCCTGCTCCTGCCGGCGTGCGTGACCGCCCTCTGGCTGCTCGGCGCCGCCGCGCTGGCCGCCGCCCCGGCCCCCAAGCTCACACCCCAGCAGACTGATTTCTTTGAGAAGAAGATACGGCCCGTGCTGGTCAAGGACTGCTACAAGTGCCATTCCGCCGAGGGTGGGCGCGTCAAAGGCGGCCTTCGCGTGGACACGCGGGACGGCCTGCTCAAGGGCGGCGATTCCGGCCCCGCCATCGTCCCCGGCAACCCCGACTCCAGCCCCCTCATCCGCGCCGTCCGCTATCGCGACCGCAACCTCCAGATGCCGCCGGACGACAAGAAGCTCCCGGCCGCGCAGATCGCCGATCTCGAAGCCTGGGTCCGCATGGGCGCACCCGACCCGCGGAACGACACGCCCAACAAATACGGGGCAGCCCTCACCGACCCGAAGCAGCACTGGAGCTTCCAGCCCATCTTCAAGCCCATCGTCCCCGAGTTCCGCAAGGACTGGGTGCCGCTGGCGCAGAACACGATTGACCACTACGTCTTCGCCACGCTGGAGGCCAAGCAGCTCGCCCCCTCGCCGCGCGCGGACAAGATCACGCTCATCCGCCGCGCGACCTTCAACCTGACCGGCCTGCCGCCGACCTTGCAGGAGGTGGATGATTTCGTGGCGGACAACTCGGACAAGGCCTTCGAGAAGGTCATTGACCGTCTGCTCGCCTCGCCCCGCTATGGTGAACGCTGGGGCCGGCACTGGCTCGACGTGGCGCGCTACGGCGACACCACCGGCCGCCGCAACAACAACCGCGGCGAGACGCGCTACTTCCACTCGCACACCTACCGCGACTGGGTGATCAAGGCCTTCAACGACGACCTTCCCTTCGACCAATTCGCCAAGCTCCAGATCGCGGCGGACCGCCTCGTCGAGGAGGCGGAGTCCAAAGTCCCAAGTCCAAAGTCCAAAGTCGCCGACGCCTCAGGCAAGACGCCCGACTCTCAACTCTCAACTCTCAACTCTCAACCGTCGCGGAGCGACCTGGCCGCGCTCGGCTTCATCACGCTCGGCCCGCGCCTGAACAACAACGCGGACGACCTGATTGACGACCGCATTGACGTGGTGATGAAGGGGTTCCTCGCGCTGAGTGTGACGTGCGCGCGCTGCCACGACCACAAGTTCGACCCCATTCCCACGAAGGATTACTACGCGATGCACGGCGTCTTCGCGAGCAGCACGGAGCCGCGCGACGGCGTCGAACTGCCGGCCAACAAGGAGTCGGCGGCGTTCAAGGAGTTCCAGAAGGCGCTCGCCGAGGCGGAGGACACGCTGAAGAAATTCGAAGACGGCCTGCGTGGTCGCGCCCGCTCCGAGCTGGTGGTCCGCATCAGCGACTACCTCAAGGCGATCTACGACTTCAGCCAGCCGACGAACTCCACCGGATTCGGCCAGTTCATGACGCGCCGCAACCTGCTGCCGGCGGTCGCCACCGGCTGGAAGGAGGCGCTGGACAAGGCGAAGACCGAGCATCACCCCGTGCTGTCGGTCTGGCACGAGTTCGCCTCGCTGCCGCCGACCAATTTCCTCAAGTCCGCCACGCCCGTCGCACTGCGCCTGCGGGCGCCAGGCGATGCCAGCAAGCCCGTCAACCCGCTGGTGGCCCGCGCGCTCGGCTCGCCACCCGGCTCCATCGCCGTGGTGGCGACGAACTTCGCGCGGCTCTTCGCGGACGCCAACGCCCGCTGGGGACAGGTGGCCGGCCAGCACGCCGCCCGCGTGCGCTCCGGCTCCACCAACGTCCCGCCCGCGCCCACCGGCCTGCCCGACGCCGCTCAGGAGGAGATCCGCCGCATCATCTACGACCCCGCCTCGCCCGCGTATCTCTTCGCCGATGACAAGGTGGAGGCCTCGCTCCGGCGCATCCGGGACATGGGCACCGTCCGCACCGAGCAGCAGCGGCTCGCGCGCGTGGTGGAGGACATCCGCACCACGCACCCCGGCTCGCCGCCGCGCGCCGTCGTGCTGAACGACTCGCCGCAGCCGCGCGACAGCTATGTTTACATCAAGGGCAACCGCGGCAGCCGCGGGCCGAACGCCCCGCGCCAGTTCCTGGAGATTCTCTCGGGCGAAAACCGCGAGCCGTTCCGGGATGGCAGCGGCCGCCTCGAACTGGCCAGGGACATCGCCTCGCCCGACAACCCGCTCACGGCGCGCGTGATGGTGAACCGCATCTGGCTGCACCAGTTTGGCGAGGGCATCGTGCGGACGCCCAACGACTTCGGCCTCCGCGCCGACCCGCCCACGCACCCGGAACTGCTCGACTACCTCGCGTGGACCTTCATGGAGAAGGGGTGGTCCGTGAAACAGCTCCAGAAGCTCATCATGCTCTCCCATACGTGGCAGCAGAGCAGTGAGAACAACCCGCGCTACGCCCAGGTGGACCCGGACAACCGCTGGCTCTGGCAGCAGAACCGGCGGCGGCTGGAGTTCGAGGCCTTGCGTGACACGATTCTCCACATCGGCGGCAAGCTCAACTTCGCCATGGGCGGCCCCGGCGAACGCCTCGACCGGCCCGACACGGACGGCGAATACTCGGACCGCCGCAGCGTGTATGGCCTCGTGGACCGCGCGAATTTGCCGAACATGTTCGGGGCGTTTGATTTTGCGAATCCCGACATCAGCACGGGCCAGCGGAACAACACCATCGTCCCGCAGCAGGCGCTCTTCATGATGAACAGCCCGCTGGTCATCGAGCAGGCGCGCAACACCGTCCAGCGCGGCGATTTGAAATCCCTGCCCAACGACCTGGAGCGCGTGAAGATGCTCTACCGCCTGATCTACTCACGCCCGCCGACGGACACGGAACTCAAGCTCGCGCTCAACTACCTCTACGGCGAGATGACCGCGCCCAAGGGCCCGCTGCCCGGCCAGCCGCAGTGGGAATACGGCCTCGGCAGCCTGGACCCGCGCACCGGGCGCGTCGGGGCGTTCTGGCCGCTGCTCTACAGCCCGCAGGCGCGTTTCTATCAAGCCTCGCCACGCATTCCGGATTCTCGCGCCGGCAACTTCCACCTGTCCGCCAACGGCGGCCACCCGGGCCTGATGATCACGCAATCCGCCATCCGCCGCTGGACCGCCATGGACGACATGCTGGTGAGCGTCGAGGGTGCGCTGGCCCACAGCGGCCAGAACAGCGACGGCGTGCAGGGCCAGATCGTTTACAGCGCGGTGGGCTCGCTCGTGCGCGGCAGCGCGCTGCGCAACGAAATCACGCTTGCCGTGCCCCGGCTCAAGGTCAGCGCCGGGGAGACGATTGACTTCATCGTGGACTGCCGGGCCGGCGGGGTGAACGACACCTTCACCTGGACCCCCGTGATCAAGGAACTGGACGCCACCAAGACCCCGCCTGTGCCCACCGGCAAGCAGTGGAACGCCCAGCGCGACTTCGCCGCCCCGACGAACGCGCGTCGGCTGTATCCGTGGGAAAAGCTCGCGCAGGTGATGCTGGAGACGAACGAGCTGACGTTTGTGAATTGAGGGCGAGGCGCGCGGCCTTCAGGCCGCTTCACCGTCCAGACGCCGGACAGCATTCGAACACCAAAGGCCCCGCGCGTTGAAGCGGCGTGAACGTCGCGCGCCGGGCCTTACTTCTGCGCCGTCTTCGCCGCGCCGCCGCTGATGCAGAAAAGGTGCGTGCCGCCGCGCAGGTAGAGCTTCCCGTCGCTGATCACCGGGGAGGCGTAGGTGGGTTCGCCGAGCTTGTTCTCGGCGACCAGGTCGTAGGCCTTGCCGGGGCGCACCACGAAGGTCACACCGTCGTCGTTGAGGAAATAGACCAGGCCGTTGGCGGACACGAGCGAGGCGTGGCTGCGGCCGATCTTCTCCTGCCAGAGCGGCTCGCCGGTCTTGGCGACGAGGCAGTTCGCCATGCCGGTGTCGGAGGTCACGAGGAAGTAGTCACCTTCGCTGATGGGCGAGGGCACGTAGCCGGCCATGCTGGACTTGTTGTGGTGCCAGGCCACCTGCGGGTGCTCCACCTTGGGCTGGTGATAGATGCTGCCGAGGTCCCCGTTGCCGTTGTGGCGCAGCCCCAGCAGGTGGTATTGCGGGAAGCCGGCCGTCATGAACAGCAGGTCGGCGCGCTCGTTGTAAACGAGGGAGGCGACGAACTGCTCGGTAGGGCCCTTGAAATACCAGTGAACTTTGCCGGTGTCCGGATCGTAACTGGCGAGCGACTTGTCACCGGAGAGAATCATCTGCGTGCGGCCGGAGAGCTGGCGGATGAGCGGGGCGCAGTAGCTGCGGGTCTTGTTGGCGCGCGGCACCTTCCAGATGGTCTTGCCAGTGGCCTTGTCCAGCCCGGCGAGGTAGCTCTCGCCGTCATGGTCGCCGTTCACGATGACTTTGTCGTTGTGCAGGATGGGCGAGGTGCAGAAGCCGTGGACGCTCTTGAAGACGCCGGGCCGCACGAGCCACTGCTGCTTGCCGCTGAAGTCATAGGCCGCCACAACCATCTCCTGCACGTCGAGGAAGGCGACATAGACCAGCTTGCCGTCCGTGGCGGGGGTGCTGGAGGCGTGGCTGTTCTCGCGGTGCTTCTTCTCGAGCGGGGACTTCACGACGACCTGTTCCCAGATAAGCTTGCCGGTGTTCTTGTCGAGGCAGATGAGGTTGCGGCCCTCGGTCTCCGCGACCGCGCCGACGGTGAAGAGGCGGTCACCCCAGGTGATGGGCGAGGCGTGGCCGCCGGCCAGCGGGGTCTTCCAGAGCACGTTCTCGGTGCCGCTCCATTTCACGGGGACGTTCTTCTCCAGGCTGGTGCCATCGCCGCGCGGACCGCGCCAGCCGGGCCAGTTCTCAGCGACGGCGGGCAGGACGCAGGCGGCGAGGAGGAGGGCGGATAATGCTTTCATGTGCGCAGCAATGGACGGGCGGGCGCGCGGGGGATTCAGCGGGGACAAAATCCAAAATCCAAAGTCCAAGTTCCAAAGCAGCTCCAAACTCCAAATCTCAAGTGAATGCTTGCCGTCGGCACTGGCGTGTCAGCAGAAGCAGCCCGTCCCCAAGGCGGCAGTCCATTGGAATTTGAAGCGGGCGTATCTGGACACCGCCCCCGGACCGCGGGTATGGGGCCCCCAAGAACCCCCAGGTACCGATGCCATAGTTTTAAACCACCGGGCGGGGACA
>CAZCBE010000101.1:0-1265 GCA_964496695.1 uncultured Klebsiella sp. | reverse complement strand
TGATGCGGGCGTATCTGGACCCCGCCCCCGGTGCGGGGGTCTGCGACCCGCAGGAGCCCCCTTGTCCGTTGCCATTCGTGTAAGCCAACGGGACGGCTCCACGGGCGTTGCTGCGGGTCACAGACCCGCGCTCCGTCGGCTTTCGGGGGCAGTGTCGAGCTGCGCCCATTTGAAAATTGGGGTTTCTTTGGAACTTGGATTTTGGGATTTGGAATTTGTGATCACGCCTCTCCCTCCGCTTCCGCCCCCAGGCCCGCCTCGTTGAGCCGGGCGAGCCGTTTGAGCGCCTTCCCGCCGGCCTGCGTTTCCGGGTGCTCGGCGGCAATGCGCCGGATGAGCGCGAGCGCGGCCTGCGGCTGGCTGAGCTTGCCCGAGTAGATGTTCGAGAGCCGGATGGCGAGCCAGCCCCATTGCTCGGCGGGCAGTTCCAGCTTGAGGACGCGCTCGTAGTGCAGCGCGGCGTTTGGGAAATCCTGCAGCTCCTTGTCGTAAACCTCGGCGATGCGCAACGTCATGTGGACGTTGTCCGGCTGTTTCGCCACCAGCCCCTGCAGCAGCCGGATCGCTGCGTGATGGTCACCCTTGAGGATGAGGTATTCCGCACGTTCGTATTGGCCCTTCCGTTCGGACTTGGCGCTGACGTAGGAGACCTCCCTGCCCATGCGGAAACGCAGCAGATAGCCAAAGTCCTGCGCGGCGACGAAGCCCAGCACCGTGAGGGCGGCGGCGAAGCCCACGGTGTAACCCAGCAGCCGCAGGTAGTTCCGGCCCACGCGCCGGTTGGTGGTGACGGCGGGGCTTTCGTTGACCTCCTCGACCGTTTCGGATGCGGGCGCCGTAGCCGCCGGCCCGCTGGCGGGTTTGGGCGTGGGTTTGAGGCTGGCGACGTTGGTTTCAGCGGCTGCGGATGCGGGCGGGGTGTTGGTGCCTTTGGTGGGCTTGGACCGCCGGCCACGGGACAGCTCGCCGCCGTCGTCCATCATCAGCAGCGTGTAGTCACGATAGGCGCTGAAGCCGCACCAATAGCAGGCGGCGAGGAGGGCCGCGTAAAACAACGCCTTCAGGGCTGAACGCATGACGGACGGTCGGGCCGCAGTTCAACCGGGCTGGCCGGAGGGCACCCTCGGGCGGTTGAAACAAACGGCGTCGGGACAGGAGTAGCAAAGCTGCGCCCGAGTGGAAAGCGGGGAATTGGCTGACCGTTCTCCCTGGGCGCATCTCGACACTGCCCCCGAAAGCCGACGGAGCGCGGGTCTGTGACCCGC
>CAZCBE010000100.1:0-28277 GCA_964496695.1 uncultured Klebsiella sp. | reverse complement strand
TCGTGTAGTCCAGCGGGACGGGGGATCGGACGTTGCTGCGGGTCACAGACCCGCGTTCCGTCGGCTTTCGGGGGCAGTGTCAAGATGCGCCCAAGGCCACCCCTCACCCCAGCCCTCTCCCCTCCTCCGAGGAAGGGAGAGGGAGCCAGAGCATGTCGCAGCCCTCATCCGCTATCCCACCAATAGTCATTGAGAATTGGTATGAGGAGTTCGGGTCAACGCGAGTCATCCAGCCACTTTGGTTGCCACTCCGCCGCACCAAGTGAATGGCTCCCAATCAGCATCGTCGCTGGATTAGGAATACCGAAGGCCGTGCTCCGGCCCATCGCGACTACAGCGCGTCCTCGATCTGCTTGTTCCGCTGGTTCATGGCCCCGCCCACGGCGGTCTTGAAGCTGTTCACGGCCGAAAGGTCGGCGGGACTGGCCGCACGAGCGGGCGTGGGGTTGCCGCCATTAGGGCAATTCAGCGTCTGTCCCGCGCCCACCTCCACGGTCACGGCTCCGCTGGCCGAGGTGACCGCCACCTTCCCGCTGGCCACCGTGACGAAGGTCTGCTTGGCGCTGTCGGATTCCACCATGAAGTCGGTGCCCACGATGCCCGTGTTCGCGGCGGGGGTGCGAATCTGGAACTTCGTCTTTTCCGTGTGCCGCACCGAGCCGATGATCTTGCCCACATCAATCTCAATCGTGGCCGTCTCGCCCACCGCCCGGATGCGCACGACGCTGAGCGGACGGATGGCGATGAAGCCCTTCGCCCCGAGGTCCAGGGTGGCGGAGGCATCGGCCTTGGTGGTGATCTCCGCGCCCACGGGCAGGCCGATGCGGCGACGCTTGATCACTTCCAGCGGCTCACCCTTGGCCAGGCGGTAGGAGACGTCGCCTTTCATGTCCAGCACGCGGGCCATCTGCGGGCCGAAGTTCGTGAAACCAAAGTCCGCGAGAAACACCACGGCCGCGCAGACCAGCAGCGACGTGACCCACGCGGACGCGCTCGCCGCGTAGCCACACTTCATCAGAAACTTGCCGATCGGCGCGGCGACGCCCAGCAGCAGGACAAGCAGCACGCCGCCGGCGTAGGCAGGAAACGGCACGCTCTTGGGCACCAGCGGAAGGAGGAACATGTCCGACGCGGCGAGGCCCGCGACCATCGCGCCCAGGCCGAGCACGAACGACAGCACGGCCATCATCAGCGTCCAATTCGATGCGCCGAGGCTCTCGGCCATCTTGCGAAGCACGATGATCCCCAGCACGAAGCACAGCCCGCCCGCAACGAGCAGATGCGCTGGCGTCACCGGGTCCAGCAGGAGCCACTCGGCGGATTCGCGCAGTTTGATGAGAAAGGGGTCGTTCATGCGTGGGTGGAGGTGGAAGCAGCCTTGGGGTTATCGGTCGGATTGGGCAAGCCGGAAGTTTCGGCGGGCCGCACTTGGAAGCGCGTGTCACCCGTCTTTGCGAAATGGCGCGTCTCGCTGATGCTGAACTGCTCGGCATCCCCGGCGTCGCGCCAAGGAACTTCGTAGCACTGCACCGGCTGATCAAAGCCCTTCAAGCGCACGGGCGTCTGGGCCACGCAGGTCGCCGCCAGCGCGGAGTCCAGCCGTTGCAAGGCGCGGAACGTCTCCGCACCGATGAGCACACGCCCCTGGCCGGAGGCGCTTTCCAAACGGCTCGCGAGGTTCACCTCGCGGCCGAACACCGTGTAGTTCAGCACATGATCCTCGCTGCCCATCAGGCCCGCGATGACCGTCCCGGTGTTGATGCCGGAGCCGAGCGAGAGCAGCGGCAGCGGAGACAATGGCGGCTGGCCGGCCAAGACGCGATTCACGTTGGCGGCTTCACGGCTTTGGTTCTGGGCGTCGCGCTCGCGATTCAGCGTGTGGACCGCGCGCTGAGCGGCGACGGCGGCCCGGACGGCATCGAGCGCGTGCGTCTCGCTGGCCACCGGCGCGCCCCAGAACGCCATCACGCAGTCGCCGATGTATTTGTCGAGCGTGCCGCGCTGCTGCTTGACCAAGTCGGACACGGTTTTGAGATAGAGGTTCACTGTGTCGAGCAGTTCGGCGGCCTGTTCATCAAGGCAGGCACGGGCGGCGGCGGCATCCAGCTTGAGCAGGCGGGCATGGGCAAGTGCTTCGTCGTGCCGGAGATTGGAAATCTCTGTGAAGCCGCGAATGTCCGCGAAGAACACGGTGACTTCACGATGCTCGCCGCCGAGGCGCAGCTCCTTCAGCCGCATCAATTCGGCCGCGACCTCCGGGGCGACGACCTTGGCAAAGACGGCCTGCAACCGTGCCCGCTCTCGTCCCTCGAAGAACGCCCGCCACGTCACTACCGCGACGTGCGCTGCAAACGCTGTGAGCAAGGGCAACGCCACCGGGAGCCACAGCCGCTCACGCGAATAGCAGACGACGCTGACGCCGAGATAAACTGCCGTCCCCACCACCAGCAGCACCGTGCTGCGGCGCACTTCCAGCCGCAGCGCCGCCGCGCCCGCCGCCGCACCGAGCAGTGCCACGAGCACCAGGTCCGCCGCTGCTCCGGTGCGGCGGATGAAGCGCCCGGAGAGCAGGCTGTTCAGCACGTTCCAATGGCTGCTCACGAGGAACGAATCCTTCTCCAACGGGGTCGAGCCGTGGTCCGCGAGGTTGCTGCCGCTGCCGACCGAGCCGACCACGACGAGCTTGTCCTTGAACCGCGCGGCCGGCCCGGATGCCTTGCCGGGCTGGGCGGCTGGAACTTCCAGTTTCAGCAGTTCGTGGATGCTTTGCTGCGTGACGCGGAAGTCGTTCTTCTCCAGTGACCAGTCAATCGGGAAACGCCCGCGCTCGTCCACCGGGATGATGCGCTCGATGCCCGGCCCACGCAGAAGAATGCGGTCGGGATGCACTTCCGCCCGGGCCAGATCCAGCCCCAGCGCTCGTGCGCCCAGCACGAGCGCGAGATGCCAGATGCGTCCGAGTTGCGGGTCGTCGCGGAAGGCGAAGGTCCGGCGCATCACGCCATCGGCATCGCGGTCGGAAGTGATATGGCCCAATGCGGCGGTATTGGTGGCGAAGAGAGGAGCCGGTGGCAGCGCGTGCCAGTCGCCGTGCTCGCCCAAGTCGCCCATGGTGGCGAGAACGACCCTGCCGTTGGCGCGCAACTGTTCGGCGAACGCGCGGTCGGCGGCCGGGTTCTCCTGATGCAGCTCAAAGAAACGGATGTCGAACGCCACGCCGGCCGCGCCCTGCCGTTGCAGTTCCTGCAACGCCTCGGCATACACGCTGCGCGGCCATGGCCAGCGGTGGCCACGCTGCGCGTTCATCACTGTGAGGCTATCGTCGTCGAGATAGAGCAGAGCCAGACGCGGGTCGGTGGGGGCAGAGGGATTGGCAGCGAGCTTCACGCGCCAGTCGTAGGTCATCCACTCCAGGCGCTGGAGAAAACCCAGCCGCTCCGGCGCGCGACAGGCGAGCGAAAGGCCCAGCGCGGCCAGCACCACGGCGGCAACCAAGAGGACCGGTTTCTTAAGGCCGTCAGGCACGGGGAGGTGGATAGCAGGTTGGTTGCCACAGGGCCAGAGCGTCGGTTTCCTAACCAGCGTTCGGCCAGTTCATAAGATTCGCGCCGGGTCGGAGACCGGCGCTCCGCCGGAGGGCGTTGTTTTCACGCGCGATGCGTCCGCCACGCGCCACGGGGCGCCGGCTTGCAGCCGGCTTACGACTTGAAGGCCAGAGTTGCTGGCCCCCGATGCTCCGCGCAGCAATGGCCAGTGCTTGCGCTGGTCCCATTCGACAAGGCAAAGCCGGCTTGGAAGCCGGCGCTCCCTCACAGGGGGCGTTCGCTCGCCGGGATGTGCAGGACGGTCAGCGCGCAGGCATCCCAGACCCGCGTGCCCCGGCTGACGTTCCAGGTGATGTAGAGCGTTTCGCCCTTGGCATCCAGCGCCACGCTGTAGGTGCCGCGCAACATGCAGCCGTATTTCTGCTCGTAGAAGGGATGCAGGAACGCGAGGACCTTCCGCTGGCGCGTCTGCGTGTCAAACTGCACCACCGGCGCGCCGTCCAGTTCGCTGCCGCCATGCGCACCGGGGCAGTAGTAGAGATAACGTCCGGTCGGGTCCGCATCGAGCGACGTGGTGTAGTGCTGCGTGCCGATGCTGCCGGAGCCGAGGGCTTCGATGCGCTCCGTCCTGGTGTTGAACGCATAGAGCTGCGCCTCGGTGCCCTTCACGGGATGCGAGACGGTGTAAACGATTCCCTGCGGCGTCTCGTCGCTTGCGGCGCGTAGGCCAATGACGCCGGGGACGGGGGTGGGCTTGCCGGGCTTCGCGGGATCGAAGCGGACGAAGTTCGTGCCGGTGAGTTCATCCTCGTTAAAATAAACCTTCCCGGTGGTCTGCGAAAAGATCATCGCGCGCGCCGGCCCGCCGAAGCCCGACCAGATCATCTTCCGCGCGGCAAGGTCATAGGCGAAGAAGGTCACGCTCTTCTCACCGGCCCGCGTCTCCGGCTCGGTGCCACCATAGAAGATGAGCCGTTGCGGATCGGCCAGTCCCGTGGGGATGCAGTGGCCGGGGACCGGGCCTTCGGAGATGACTTCCGCCTTCGCCGTGACGGGATGCACGCGGATGAGCCAGTCGCCTTTGTAATCCTTGTCGCCATCGGTCGCCCGCGTGCCGCCGCGATGCGTGCCAAAGTAGATCCAGCCGTCGCGCGCCAGCACGAGCTGCGTGTGAATCTTCCCCGGCGAGTAGCGGCCCGCAGGCAGACCGAGGAGTTTCTTCACGTCCACAAGCTGGCGAAACTTCTTCGTGGCGGGGTCGAACTCATACACGAACGCCGTGCCGGCGGGCGCGAGATGATCGCCGATGGAGGCGTAGTATTTGCCGTTGGCGAACAGGCTGTCCCCCCAGTTGGACCACGGGTTGCCACGGTAAGTCTGGCCGGGGAAGTAGGCGAAGTCCACGGTCGGCGCGGTCTTGGCGATGGCGATGCCGGGCAGGAGCGTGGCCGGGGGCTGGAGGAACTCCGGCGCGGTGTCGGTGACGAGGTCCTTGCCACCGGGGATGGTGGGCGGGTAGGTGACTTCGGGTTCGGCCTTGGGCTTGGGCTTGGCTGGCTTGGGGGTCTGCGCCGGGAGCGTGAACGCGAGGACGAGGGAGGTGGCGACCAGCAGCGCAGATTTCATGGCTCAGGCTTCGACTGACATGGTGGATGGAGGCTTCACAAGAAGGTCGTGGCGCGCGGCATTTATGCCGCCTCAGCGTCCGGACGATGCAACGATGCGAATACCAAAGAGCGTCGCACCTTGAAGCGGCATAAATGCCGCGCGCCACAAAAAAACGCGGGCCTGGTGGCCCGCGTTTCGTGCGCGAAAGTTGCTTGCGGCTCAGGCTAGCTTGGCCAGTTCGCCGGTGCTGTCACCGAGGCGCTGGGTCTTGATGTCCATGCGGTTGAGCATGGACAGCCAGAGGTTGTTCAGCGGCGTGTCCTTCGGATAGACGACGTGCCGACCCGGCTTGAGCGTGCCGCAACCGCGACCAGCCAGGAGCAGCGGGAGGTTGTCGTGGTTGTGCGCGTTGCCGTCCGAGTTGCCGCTGCCGTAGGCGAGCATGGTGTGGTCGAGGAGCGTGCCGTCACCCTCCTTCACAGACTGGAGCTTGCCCAGCAGGTAGGCGAGCTGCGTGGTGTGGAAGGTATTGATCTTCGCGATCTTCGCCTTCTTCTCCTCGTTGTTGCTGTGGTGCGAGAGATCGTGGTGGCCCTCGCTGACGCCGATGAAGGGATAGGGCTTGTTGCTGCCCTCGTTCGCGATGACGAACGTGCAGACGCGCGTGGTGTCGGTCTGGAAGGCCAGCACCATCAGGTCGCACATGAGCTGGATGTGCGCCTCGTAGGTCCCCGGGATGCCGGTGGGCGCGGCGAAGCCCTCGGGGGGCTTGGCCTCGCCGAACTTGCCCGCGCGCTCGATGCGCTGCTCGATGTCGCGGACGGCGGAGAAATACTCGTCGAGCTTGCGCTGGTCGCTGCGGCCGAGCTTGCCGTTGAGGTCGCTGAAATCGGCCTTCACCATGTCGAGCACGCTCTTGCGCTGGGCGTCGCGCTTGGCGCGCTCGGCGGCGGAACCCGCGCCGAAGAGGCGGTCGAAGACCAGTTTGGGATTCACTTCCTTGGGCTGCGGCTGCGTGGCCGAGCGCCAGGACATGGTCGAAGAATAAACGCAGGAATAACCGGAGTCGCAGTTGCCGGCCATCGAACCGGCCTCGGTGCCGATTTCGAGCGAGCCGAGCCGGGTGTGATCGGCGAGGCGCGAGGCCGCCACCTGGTCCACGGAGACGCCAGCGCGGATGTCGGTGCCGTCCGTCTTGCGCGGCTGGCAGCCGGTGAGAAACGCGGAGAGAGCGCGGGCATGGTCGCCGCCGCCGTCACCGTTGGCGCGGGCCTTGTCGGCGGTGAGGCCGGTGAGGATCGAAAAATCGCTGCGATACTTGGCCACCGGCTGGAGGATGGACGGCAGTTCCGCCGCCAGCTCGCCTTCGGCCTTGGGCGTCCAATCCACCATGTTCTTGCCGTTGGGGACGTAGAGGAACGCCATGCGGTTGGGCGCAGCCTGGCTCGCCGGAGTGTTGCCGGCGGCCCAACTGGTCATCGGCCCCATGGCTTCGAGCCAGGGGAGCGCGAGCGTGGCACCCAGGCCCTTGAGCGCGGTGCGGCGGGAGAGGATCGGTGATTTCATGTGCAAATAAATCTGCTGTCAGTATGGACGGCGCGGCGGATAAATCCTTCAGCCGCAATCACAAAAAATGTGCCACCCAGCCGGCGCGGCGACACAACGTGGCACTGCCTGAGGTTTCGACCTGCCGGGCAACCGAGGAAGCCTTCGGCACGGCCAGCCAGAGGCCGGCGCTGCGTAACGGGCGGGCGGGTCGCTGAACTCGGTCGTTAAGGCCATGATCACGCCGCAATCTGCTTCCTCGGCGCAAAGTCCGCGCAGCGTTTCGCGCCGGGGAACATCTTGTGCGGGTTGCAGCGCTGCGCGGGGTCGAAGACGCGGCGGAGCATTTTCATCGCCTCCAGGTCGTCCGGCGTGAACTGCCGCGCCATCATGTCGGCTTTCTCCACGCCGATGCCGTGCTCGCCGGTCACGCTGCCGCCCAGCGCGACGCATTTTTCAAGGATTTCCTCGCCCGCCTGCACGGCGCGATGCACCTGGGCCGGGACGCGTTCATCGTAGAGGATGAGCGGGTGGATGTTGCCGTCGCCCGCGTGGAAGACGTTCGGGATGCGCAGGCCGTGCTTCTCGCTCGTGGTGCGGATGAAGCGCATGATCTCCGGGAGCTTCGAGCGCGGCACCACGCCGTCCTGCGTGAGAAAGTTCGGGCTGAGGCGGCCAATGGCGCCGAACGCGCGCTTGCGGCACTTCCAGATCTCCGCGCGCTCGGCGTCGTCCTTCGCCACGCGGACCTCGCGGGACTTGTTCTTCCGGCAAATCTCCACGACGCGCGCCGACTGCTCTTCCAGGCCCGCGGCCAGGCCATCGAGTTCCACGATCAGCACCGCGCCCGCGTCGGTCGGAAAGCCAAAGTGATACGCGGCCTCGACCGCCTGCGTGATCATCTGGTCCATCATCTCCAGCGCGCCGGGCACGATGCCCGCGCCGATGATATCGCTCACCGTCTGGCTGGCGTCGTCCACGGACTCGAAGATGCCCAGCAGCGTCTTGAAAGCCTGCGGCGCACGGACCAGCCGCACCAGTGCCTGTGTCACGATGCCGAACATCCCTTCGCTGCCAATGAACGCCCCGCGCAGATCGTAGCCCGGCACATCCTCGCCGCCGTCGGGCGTCGTTCCCAGCCAGACGATTTCGCCATCGGGCAGAACGACTTCGCAGCCGAGAATGTGATTGGTGGTGACGCCGTTCTTGAGCGTGTGCGGCCCACCGGAGTTCGTGCCAATGTTGCCGCCGATGGTGCAGGCGGTCTGGGACGAGGGATCGGGCGCGTAGAAGAGGCCGTGTGGCTTGGCCACATTCGTGACCCAGGCATTGACCACGCCCGCCTCGACAAGCGCGCGGCGGTTGCGGACATCGAGGTCGAGGATGCGGTTCATCCGCGTGAGGGCGATCATCACGCCGCCCGTGCTGGCCAGCACCGTGCCACTCAGGCTGGTGCCGGCTCCGCGCGGGATGATGGGCAGCTCGTGGCGCGCACAGAGTTTTACGACGGCGGCGACTTCCTCCGTCGTGCGCGGCAGCACGACCGCGCCGGGGAGCTGCTTCTCCAGCGTGTAGGCGTCGCACTCATAGACGAGCAGTTCGTGCCCGTGGGAAAGGACGTTCTCCGCGCCGACCACAGCGCGCAGTTCCGCCATGACGGACGCCGGAACGACGACGGGTGAATGACTGTGCACGGGCGGATGGTAGCGGAAGCGCCGAGCAAGGCAAAGCGCGGGGTGAAATGCCAAACTCCAAATCCCAAGCTCCAAAGAAGCGCCAAGCTCCAAATTCCAAGCACGGGGTTCGGGCGCAACTCGGCGTGGCTTGGCCGTCAACCGTGGATGCTTGGAATTTGCAGCTTGGCGCTTCTTTGGAGCTTGGAACTTGGGGCTTGGAATTTCGGAACCTTGCACCCGCGGCCTTCCGCGCATACGTTCTCGGCGGCTTCGGAAGGGCGGAGGATCGCTCCCGGCTCGTCCGGGGGAGGAAAGTCCGAACACCATAGGGCGCGATGCCGCGTAACTCCGGTTCAGCCGGAGATACACTCGGGCGGTTCGCTGGAAGGCGGGCCGACGGACAGTGCCACAGAAAATGAGACCGCCACGCCGGGCAACCGGCGCGGCAAGGGTGAAAAGGTGCGGTAAGAGCGCACCGCCCCAAGCGCAAGCACGGGGGCACGGCAAACCCCATCGGGTGCAAGGCCAAATAGGGAACCAACGGAGCCGCCCGCTCCAGTTTCCGCGCAAGCGGGATGGGTTCCGGGTATTGGCTGCTCAGACAAATGATTCTCTCCGTCCGCAAGGACGCAGACAGAAATCGGCTTACAGCCCTTCCGAAGCCATTTCGGGGCTCGACCAGCCAAAGTTGACGCGAACTGCGCGAATGATCGCTACTTGGAGTGGGTGAAAATTCGCGCACCTGAATTTTGGCCTCCCGCTCCTCCAGGGAATGGAGGCGAGGGCCGGGGAGAGGAGGTGCGTCGGTCAAATCACGTTGGAATACTGTTGAAGCACCCCTCTCCCCATCCCTCTCCCCGCTCGTGCCTCGCAGGGCGAGGGGGTTCATCTGCGGTGAGCCGTGCGCCAAGATGCGCCCGTTGCGTTCTCCAAACACGGGAATAATCCTTTACTCCCCCCGCGCGGTTTTCCAGATTCGCGCCGCATGTCAGTTGCCACCCATACCGGACGGGGCGTCACGCCGTCCGCGCCGACGGCTTTTGCCTCCGGGCCGTTTTCCGAAACCGCCCTTGCGGCCGCCACCAAGCGGTCGCAGGACTATCTGTTCAGCGTCCAGCACCAGGAGGGCTACTGGCTCGGCGAGCTGATCGTGGACGTGACGCTGGTTTCGGACATGGTGGCCTATCACCACTGGTCGAACACGGTGGACCGGGAATGGGAGCGCAAGGCGGTCAACCACATCTTTGAGCGCCAGCTTGAGGATGGCGGGTGGAACATCTACCCGCACGGCCCCTCCGAGGTGAACGCCACCATCAAGGCCTACCTCGCCCTCAAGCTCGCCGGCGTCGCCGTCACCGACCCGCGCATGCTCAAGGCCCGTGAGATGGCCCGCAACCTCGGCGGCGTGCCGCGGATGAACACCTTCTCGAAGCTCTATCTGGCACTGATCGGCCTGGTGGGGTGGAACCACGTCCCCTCCATTCCCTGCGAGGTGCTGCTCATCGGCAAATGGTTCCACGTCAATTTCTGGGACATGAGCAACTGGTCGCGCGCCATGCTCGTGCCGCTGGCGATCATCAACCACTTCCGCCCCACGCGCCCGCTCAAGAGCGGCGTGAACCTCGACGAGCTTTACCCCGGCGGGAAGTGGGAGCTGGACGAGGCCTTGCGCCCGCGTTACTTCGACTTCGGCCTGCGCAATGCCTTCCTCTGGCTCGACCGTCTGCACAAGCTCGCCGAGTGGGTCGCACGCAAGAGCTTCCACCCCTTCCGCAAACGTGCGCTGAAGAAGTGCGAGCAGTGGATGCTGGAGCGCTACGAGGGCAGCGACGGCCTGGCCGCCATCTTCCCCGCGATGCTCAACAGCGTGATCGCGCTCGAAGTGCTCGGCTACGGGAAGGATCACCCGATCTTCGCCCGCGAATACGCGGAGCTGAAAAAGCTCGAACACCACACCACCGACTCGATGCGCATCGAGCCGTGCTTCTCGCCCGTGTGGGACACGGCCATTGTGAGCATCGCCATGCGCGAATCCGGCGTGCCCGCCGAAGACCCGCGCATGAAGCGGGCGGCGAGCTGGCTGATTGACCGCGAGATCCGGTTCCGGGGCGACTGGTATCACAAGAACCCCGTGCCCGTGGAGCCCAGCGGCTGGGTCTTCGAGTTCAACAACAAGTGGAACCCGGACGTGGACGACACGGCGATGGTGCTGCTGGCGCTCCGCCAGATTCCCACCGAAAACCCAAAGCGCCGCGACGAATGCTTCAAGCGCGGCTACAACTGGATGCTGGCCTTCCAGTGCAAGGACGGCGGCTGGGCGGCCTTCGACAAGGACTGCACCAAAAGCATCCTCGAAAAGGTCCCCTTTGCCGACCACAACGCGATGCTTGATCCCGAGTGCGTGGACATCACCGCGCGCATCCTGGAAGTCATGGGCCTCGAAGGCGTGCCGTTGTCCAATCCGCAGGTCCAGCGGGGGCTCGCCTTCATCAAGAAATCGCAGGAGGCGGACGGCTCCTTCTATGGCCGCTGGGGCGTGAACTATGTCTATGGCACCTGGCAGGTGCTGCGGGGCTTGAAGACATTCGGCTACAACATGACCGAGCCTTGGCTCCTCCGCGCCCACGACTGGCTCATCAGCGTGCAGCACGGCGACGGCGGGTGGGGCGAGCGCTGCAATACTTACGACGACCCCGTCCACAAAGGCCTTGGCCCCAGCACCGCCTCGCAGACCGCCTGGGCCGTCATGGGCCTCTGCACCTTCGGCGATCCGGACATGCCGGCGCTGAAACGCGGCGTCGAATACCTCTGCCGCACGCAGGAACCCGACGGCTCGTGGGCGGAGGACGAGATCACCGGCACCGGCTTCCCCTGTGTGTTCTACCTCAAATACGACATGTATCGGAACTCCTGGCCGCTGCTGGCGCTGGCCACCTACCGGCAGTTGCTGGATGCCAAAGCCGGGAGCAACGGGAAAGTGAATGGCAAGGCGGCGCTGAACGGGCACCCGGCGGGACACTGATTGCCTGCCCACGCCAAGCATGCGAAACTTCGCCTAATGAAAGCCGACGCCAAAACCAAGATTTGGTCGGATGATGAACTGCTGGCGTTGCACAGCAGCGGAAAGCATTGCGAACTGTGGAACGGAAAGGTGGTTACCATGAGTCCAGCGGGAGCGAATCACGGGGATGTGGTTTCACGGTTACTGGTCGCAGTCGGAAGCCACGTCTATGCCCACAACCTCGGGCTGGTTTACGATGGCCAGACCGGGTTCCGCCTCAACGTGGACTACTGTTATTCACCGGACGTTTCCTATGTGAGCCACGAACGACGCAAGCTCATCCTGCCCGTCGCAGACAAGCTCTTCCAGGGTGCGCCTGATCTGGCGGTGGAAGTGCTGTCCCCCTCCGACTCGATCACCAAGACCGAGGAGAAATTCGCCCGGCTGCTAACGCACGGCACCCGCCTCGCGTGGATGGTGGACCGTCGTCACTTCTCCGTCCGGGTTTATCGCGCACCAGACGAGTTCGAACTGCTGCGGTCAGGCCGCTACCTTAGCGGGAATTCCGTGCTGCCCGGCTTCCGGTTTCCCGTCGCCCGGCTCTTTCAGGATCCGTCCTTCCCGTGAACACAGCCGGCGGCCTCGTCCTCGTCTGCTTCGCCGTGAAGGAAGAGGCCGCGCCCTTCCGCCGTGCGCTGCCACCCGATGTCACCATTCTGGTCACCGGCATGGGGGCGGCGGCCGCCGAGCGCGCGGTGAAGGCCCGGCTGGCCGCCCGGGACTGGAGTCTCGTGCTCACCTGCGGCTTCGCTGGCGCGCTGGACCCGGCGCTGCATCTCGGCACGGTGCTCTGCGAGATGGACGAAGGCTTTCCCCTGCGCCAAACCCTGCTCGCCGCCGGAGCCGTCCCCGCACGATTCCACTGCGCGGAACAGGTGGCCGTGACCGGCTTTGAAAAGGCGATGCTGCGCGAACGCACGAACGCGGATGCGGTGGAGATGGAGTCGGGCATCATCCGCCGGCTGTGCCGGGCGCACGGCATCCCCAGCGCCACGGTGCGCGTCATCTCCGACACCGCGCAGGAAGACCTGCCGCTGGACTTCAACGCCCTGATGAACGCGGACGGCAAAATGAACCTCCGCAAGCTCGCACGGGCCGTCCTCCGCCGGCCGCGCAAAATTCCCGCCCTGATGGCACTGGGCCGAAGCTCCAAGGCGGCGGCGAAAAAGCTGGCGATGGTGCTGCGCACGGCACTGGCACGCTGAGCCTCGTCGGAACTCATAGCCGTTACTGGTCGAATCCCCCAGTGGGCCGTGAACCTGCGCTGGGTAGGGCGCGCTGTCCTCAGCCCGCCGTCGGCCACCTGGACGCCACTCGACCTCGGCGGCGCGGTGAGGACACCACGCCCTACCAATGCAGGGTCCTGGGCCGAAATCGCGGCCGGGGGTTCTCTCCTTCAACCCGAACTCCGAAGCAGCGGCGACGCAGCCGCTCGGGATGACGACGGCGTGCGCACTGATTCGATGCCTCGTGTGGCTGCCGGGCCGCCCCGCCGTTCCGTCCGGCCAGTGGCCGGACGGCACAGGCTGGTAGCCTGGGCTACCCATTCCTGCTTCGGAGTTCGGGTTAAGCCGGGGGTCCGGGGAAGAGCAGGATTAGGATCAAGCTTAGGAGCAAGTGCAGAAGCCCGAGCCTACCGCACGGACTGCGCCGCCTGCACCGCAGCTTCCTTCTGCTGCCGCTCTTTCACCTTCTCCGTCCAGGTGATGAGCCCCGCGCCGAGCATGATGAGGAGCACTCCCACCCAGCGCATCGGAGGGATTTCCTCGTGAAGCAGAAACTTGGCGGTGACCGTGGTCAGCACGAAGCCCATGGCGGTCAACGGCCAGATGAAGCTCACATCGCTGCGCGAGAGCAGCACGAGCAGCGCGACGAAGAAGATGGCTTCCAGGGCGACGCCAATGAGGATGCTGGGATTGCTCCCGCCCGCCTTCACGATGCGCCAGATTTCCGCCGCGTTGACCTGCTGGACCTCCCCGATCTGCTTCAGGCCCTTGCTGAGGAACACGACGCCGATGGCCTCGCAGACGAGGCCGGCGATGAGGATGGCGAGGATTTTGGTCATAAGGCGTGGTGCGTGGTGCGTGGTGCGTGAGGTGGAAATGGCCACGGCTGGCCCTGCTTCACGTCCCACGCATCATGCATCACGGTCGTCACAAATCCTGATAGCGCACGAGCTGGATGCCAAGCTGCTGGACCTGCGCCTTCACGCGCGGGCTGACCAGGGCGTCGAACTCATGGCGAAACTCATCGAGCGACGGATGCGAGTAGAGCTCCGAGTCCCCGCGCGGCAGGACATTGAGCAGCTTTACAATGAAGGTCTCGTCCACCCGCGCGTTTTGCAGCAGGCCGAAGACATGGTCAGTGAAGCGGATATTGGAACGCGCCAGGACCCGCCGGGCGCGGCGCGCGAGCCGGCCAAAGATGAAGGCATGGCTCGCACGGTAGAGCCACTGGCCGCCGGCAAGCCTCCGGTTCAACGCGAAAGGGTCATCAGTGACCCGCATGTGGTGGATGCCCCACTCCAGCGAACGGGCGGCGAGCAACTCGAACACAGTCGGGTGCAGGTGCATGTTCAGGTGGCCGTTGACGTGATCGAGCGTCAGGCCAGTGGCCTTGAACTTTGCGAACTGGGCGCCGATTTCCCGGGCGAGCTGGAGCCGCAGGCTGCGGTCAAAGAAATAGCGCGTGCCGGTTGTGACCGGCGAACGGCTGAACTCGCCCGCCGGATTCACGAGGTCGGGGATTTCCATCCGCCCACAGGTGGCCTTGCCGCAGATAAGCGTGAGGTGCAGCCCCACGCCGAGCGTCGGGTTTTGCTGCGCGAGTTCGACGGCCTCGTCGAAGGCCTCCCCGTTCACCATCAGGCTTGCCGTAGTGAGGATGCCCTCGCGGTGCGCGCGGATGACGGCCTGGTTGATCGAGCGCGAGCGCCCGAAGTCATCGGCATTGACGATGAGCCGGCGCGCGGAGCCGGCGGGCTGGCGGCGGCTGGAACCCGGCGGCCCGGCAACCGCCGGGCGCTCTCCCCTGCCCTGCCTCCCCTCGGGAGCGGGGACCGCAGCCGGCGACGGACTGCTGGAGACGCGCCGGGAACGAAAGGCCACCTCCGGGCTTGGTCCTTCCGCCGGTGGCTGCGCCTCGGGCTGCGGGATGGCGAAAGCATCGTTCCGTGCGCGACGCCGGGGTTTGAAGCCGGTCAGATCCACGGCTGAGACCGTCACGGAGGGAGTTGTGGCCTCGTCGGGCGGGGCTTCCCGGACAGGCAAATCTGCCACGCCACGCGGAACGCGGCGGGGTGGAGTGGCCGGAATGGGGACTTGCTCAGACGCCATAGTTCGGCGCCACTGCGCCGGTGGCGGAGCGATACCATGTGCGCAGGATGAGCGCTAGCTTTTGCAGCTTGGCGAGCTTGGTCGGGGTCGGGGCCAGCACGGGAAAGTCCTGCTGCTCCAGCTTGCGCAGCAGCCGCCAATAGACCGCCCCCATCAGTTCGGCGGCCACCATCGCCTGACGGTCCGCCGGCGGCAGGGTGGCCCGGGCCAGCGCATAGTAATGGCGAGCCCGGCTGGCCGTGGTCTGGGCCAGCCTGCGGAAACGCGGGGAGAACTGGCCGGCCAGGATCTCCGCCTCGGTGACCTGGTGGCGGCGCAGTTCCGCGAGCGGGAGGTAGATGCGGCCGCGGGCGGCATCGTTGCCCACGTCGCGGAGGATGTTGGTCAACTGCAGCGCTTTGCCGAGATGGACGGCGTAATCGCGGCAGGCCGGGCTGGTGTAGCCAAAGATTTCAATGCTGAGCAGACCCACGACGGACGCGACGCGGTAGCAGTATTGCTCCAGTTCCTCCCAGGTTTCGTAGCGCAACACATCCAGATCCATCTCGACGCCGCGAATCAGCTCCTCGAACAATGCGCAGGGCATGCGGTGGGCGGCGATAAACGGCTGCAGTTCACGGTTGACCGGGATCTGCGGCGGGCCGCCCCCGCAGGCGGTGCGGATGTCCGCCCGCCATTCGCCCAGGCGGGCGCGGCGCTGCTCGACCGGCACGCTTTCCTCGTCCGCCACGTCGTCCACCTCGCGGCAAAAGGCATACAGCGCGGACATGGCGGCGCGCTTCTCCTTCGGGAGCATGACGAAGGCAAGCGCCAGGTTCGACGCGCTGCGCTGCGTGATCTGCTCGCTGACGGGCGGGGTCATGGCAGGGGACGCGGCGGGGGCAGTCCGCCCGTTTCCGCCAGCGTCGGGTTGCGCGGACGGTGGACCATGCGCTTGCGCTTGCGGCGGCGCGAAAAGGCCAGCAGGAGCACCACCGGGATCGTCACCAGCAGCACCGCCGCGAGAATGGGCACGACCTGGCTATAAGGCCCCGCGTCCGGCCGGAGGGAACCCGGAGCGACCGGTGGCTGGATGTCCGGCGGCAAAACCTCCGCCGCCAGCAGGATGGGGAAGCCTTCGGCCATGCGGATCATTTATCGAGCACGTCCGTGTCGCTTTCTGAGCTGCCGTCGGTGGTGATGCCGAGGCGTTGCATCCGGTAGCGGAGCGCGTGGCGCGTGACCTTCAGGCGCTCGGCGGTCTTGTTGATGCTGAAGTGATTCCGCTCCAGCGCGGCCAGGATGAGCTGCTTCTCGAAGTTCGCCATGGCCTCGTCGAGCGAGTCAGGAATGGGCGCGGTCGGGCCGTCCCCTTTGCGCAGCTTGGTCTCCAGTTCGAAGTCGGGCAGATGCAGCGGCTGCACCTGCGGGCCGGGGGCGAGGATGACGGCGCGCTCGATGACGTTGCGCAGCTCGCGGACGTTGCCGGGCCAATGATGCGCCATCAGCTTCATGGCGGCGGGCTTGGCGAGCGTCATCACCGGCTTGCCCAGCGAGCCGCAGAAGAGCCGGAGGAAATGCTCGGCAAGCTGGCAGACGTCCTGCCCGCGTTCGCGCAGCGCGGGCGGGCGGAACTGGACGACGTTCAGGCGATGGTAGAGATCCTCGCGGAACTGGTTCTCACGGATGGCCTGAATG
The DNA here is from genome assembly GCA_964496695.1 of uncultured Klebsiella sp. Lineage (GTDB taxonomy): Bacteria > Verrucomicrobiota > Verrucomicrobiia > Limisphaerales > SXTU01 > SXTU01. The sequence goes on along the minus strand of CAZCBE010000100.1, from coordinate 11,830 downwards.
ATGTCGCGGTTGGTCGCGGCCAGCAGCCGGACATTGACCTTGAGTTCCTCGTTGCCGCCGACCCGGCTGAACGAGCCATCCTCGAGGAAGCGCAGCAGCTTGGCCTGCAGCGACCGGCTCATGTCACCGATCTCATCCAGAAAGATGGTGCCGCCATCCGCCTCCTCCACGCGCCCCAGCTTCTGCTTGAGTGCGCCGGTGAAGGCGCCTTTCTCATGGCCGAACAGCTCGCTCTCCAGCAGCGTCTCGGGAATCGCCGCGCAATTGATACGGACGTAGCTCTTCTTCGCCCGCGCGCTCAGGCTGTGGAGGGCGCCGGCGATGAGTTCCTTGCCCGTGCCGCTCTCGCCGAGGATGAGCACCGTGGCGTTGGTAGGGGCGATGCGTTTGATGAGTTCACGCAGCTCGCTCATCACCTGCGAGTCGCCGATGATCTGCTCGAGCCGGTAGCCGCTGGTGACCTTTTCCCGGAGCGCCGCATTCTCCATCAGCAGGCGGTGGCGCTCGGCGCACCGGCTGATGTGGAGGAGCAGTTCCTCGGGGGCGAAGGGCTTGGGCAGGTAGTCGGTTGCGCCGGCCTTGATCGCCTCTGCCGCCAGCTTGGGCGTGGCGTAGGCGGTGATCATCAGCATGGGCAGCTCCGGCCGGCGCTTCCGCACCCGCGCCAGCAGTTCGTAGCCGCTGATGCCGCCGAGATGCGCGTCCGTGATGAGCATCAGAAACTCGCGCTTGTCCACGAGCTGCTCAGCCTGCTCAGCGCTTTCCACCGCCTCCACGGGGTAGCCGTCATCGGCCAGCATCGCGGTGAGCGTGAGGCGCATGTTTTTCTCGTCGTCCACGAGAAGGATGGGGGGGAGCGGCTGGCTCATGCGGCGGCGATCATGGTTGTCTTTGCCGGGAAGACTAGGGTGAACGTGGTGCCCTTTCCAAGCGTGGATTCGACCGCGATTTTGCCGCCGTAGATCTCGGTGTTGTGCCGGACAATCGCAAGGCCCAGGCCGGTGCCCTTTTCCTTGGTGGAGTAATACGGCTCGAAGATGTGCTCCAACTGATGGGCGGGGATGCCGGGGCCGTCATCGGTGACGGTGAGGATGACCGCCCGGCGCTCGTCCAGCCGGACGTTGACCTCGATCCGGCCCTTGTGCCCCAGCGCATCCCGGGCGTTGGCGAACAAGTTGACGAGCACCTCGCGCAAATGGCCGCGCTGCATCAGCAGCGGCGGGAGATCCTCCGCGCACTGGACCTGAATTTTCACCTCGTGCTGGAGCGCCGGCGGAAAGGCCCGTTTCAGGGCCTGTTCCACTTCCTCCCGCACTTCGAGCCGCTCCACCCGCCCCTCCGCCAGTTGGGCGTAGCCCATCAGTTCGTTGAGAATACGGTCCGAACGCCCCACTTCCTCGCGGATCATTTCCAACTGCTGGACCGCCGCCGGCTTCGCGTCGCCCAGCGACTTCTGGAGGCTGAACGCCGCGTTGTTGATGATCGCGAGCGGGTTCTTCAACTGGTGAGCGATCTCCGCCGCCAGCCGTCCCGTGGACCGCAGCTGTTCCTGCCGGATGGCGAACTCCCGCGCCTCCTCCTGCGCCTGGAGCTGCAGGTCTGCGAGCACATTGATGCCGTAACCGGCCACAGCCAGCAACAGCAGCAGCAGCACGCGGCTGAAGATGGCCTGCACTGCCTGGCCTTCGGAGAGGGAGGTAGCCGCCAGCAGCATCGCCCGCCCCAGATCCGTCGTCTCGTCCGAGTCGGCCCGACGAACCCGCTTCTTGCCCGGCTTAGAGATGTCCACGGTCGGTGGTTGGACGGGCTCCACCGGAACCGCCGGCCGGACTACCGGCACCTGCCCGGCGGTGGAAAAGTGCGTGTCCACCTGGTCCTGGGCGCTGCGCAGTTCCTGCATCGTAAGATCCAGCAGGCCCGCAAAGAGGTAGCACAGGATGATGAAAAGATTCACGGCGATCTGGAGCCGAACCCGTGTGATGCTGACGGCGTTGCGGATCACCAGGACCAGAAACACCCAGTAGATCGTGCTCTCCAAGCCGCCGGTGATCACGATGAGCAGCGCCACGAAGGTGCCATCCACGATGTTCAGCACGAACACCCCGCCCTGCACCCAGGCCACCGGCAGGTAGTCCATGCCCAGCAGCATCGCGCCGATCAGGACGTTCGCCACGAGATAGGCGCGAAACGCGCCGCGAACCGTCTCAATGCCGAGTTCGCCAACGGTGGTGACGCCTTCAAACCAGTCCGACAGGAAAATGAACACCAGTGCGCCCAATACCACCACCTTGATGGTGAGGCACACGTCCCGCTCCATGAAGCGGATGCGGTCTGCCTGCTGCGCCTCGGAAATATCCGGCGCCCGCAGCAGGCTCGCGAGCAGCTTCGCCTTGGGTGAACTCAGAAGCGGCATGGCGTCATTTCAACAGCTTCAACGCCTCGGCCACGATGCCGTTCACGTCCCACAACCGCCCCAGCCCCTCGTAGCCACACGACAACATCCCCTCCTCCGGCCCGATGAAGCGCGCCCCGCGATCACGCAACGTGCGGGCATTCGCCTGCGTCGCCGGGTGCAGCCACATCTTTCCGTTCATCGCCGGGGCGAGGAGCAGCTTTGCCTTGGGGTTCAAGGCCAGGGCGATGCAGGTCAAAGCGTCATCCGCCAGCCCATTGGCCAGCTTCGCCAGGGTGTTCGCGGTGGCGGGCGCGATGAGCAGCAGGTCCGCCTCATCCGCCAGCCGGATGTGCGTCGGCTGCCAGCCTTCCTCCTCGTCATAAAGGTCCGTCACCACCGCATGGCGGGACAGCGTCTTGAACGGCAGCGGGGTGATGAACTTCTGTGCGTCCGTGGTCATCACCACACGCACGTCACAGCCCTGCTTCACGAGCTGGCTGCACAGGTCCGCCGCCTTGTAGGCCGCGATGGAGCCGGTGACGCCGAGGACGACGTTGGGGCGGGCGGAGGGAGTGATTTTGGCTGGCTTGCTCATCAAGGAAGCGTGCTGCGTATTGCGTGTTGCGTGTCAGAAGGGAGCATCGTTGTCGTCTCCACGCAACACGCAACACGCAGCACGTTGATCGACAGGATTGGAAGCACCTTCATCACCCTCACACCTCCGGCGCCGTGGACCGCGGCTGCCGCATCTTCTCCGCATCGTAAATGGCCTGCATCCGGCGCACGTCCTCCTTGATGCTGGTGCTGATGAGCAGGTAGTCGAAGTGCTTCCACTGCGCGATCTCCTGCTTCGCCACCGCGAGCCGCTTTTTGATGGCGTCCGGCGCATCCTTGCCGCGTTTTCTCAACCGCTGCTCCAGCACCGCCAAGGATTCCGGGGTGAGGAACACCTCTACCAATGCCCGCGCCAGCTCGTCCTCGTGCTCCGCCTGGGCGCGGATGGCCGCCGCACCCTGCACGTCCACCGCCAGCAGCACGTCCTTGCCCGCGCGCAGCTTGCCGAGCACCTCGGATTTCAGCGTGCCATAGCTGTTGCCATAGACCGTCGCGTGCTCCAGGAAGTTGCCGGCCTGCACGCGCTTGAGGAAATCCTCGGCGGTGAGGAAGTAATAATCCACGCCGTCCTTCTCACCGTCCCGGGGTGCGCGCGTGGTGCAAGTGACGGCGCGGGAGATGTTCCGGTTGTCCCGCAGCATCTGCTCGCACAGCGTGGTCTTCCCGCCGCCCGAGGGCGCGGAGAGCACGATCAAGAGGGTGTTGTTCTTCTGGCTCATTGCGAGGGGAATTGCGGAATACGGAATGCGGAATGCGGAAGACCTGCCCACGCGGCCACGGCTCGCAAACTTGTCACCCGCCACATGTCACATGTCACGTTCATCACTCCACGTTTTGCACCTGCTCGCGGAACCGCTCCAGTTCCGCCTTCACCTGCACCACCTCGCGCGAGATCACCGCGTCCTGCGCCTTGGAGCCGATGGTGTTGATCTCGCGGTTCATCTCCTGCGAGAGAAAGTCCAGCGTGCGCCCGACGGGCTCCTTGGATTTGAGGCAGTCGGCGAACTGCTGAAAATGACTTTGCAGCCGCGTCAATTCCTCGGTGATGTCCGAGCGGTCGGCGAAGAGCACGACCTCCTTGAGCATTCGTTCGTCATCCGCCGCGATGCCCTCCAAGCCAGCCTGCTTGATGCGTTCCAGCAGCCGCGTGCGGAACTGGGTCTGCACCAGCGGGGCCTGCACGCCCACGCGTCCCGCCGCCGCACGGATCAATTCGATGCGCGCCGCCAAATCCGTGGCCAGATGCTCGCCTTCCCGTTCGCGCATCTTCACCAGCGCATCGAGCGCCTGGAGCAAGGCCGCCTGCACTGCGGGCCAGAAACTCTCCGCATCCGCCGCGTCCTCGCCCGCCTCCAGCACGCCGGGCACGCGCAGCAAGGCCTCCAGCGTCACACCACCGGAAAGGTTCAACTCCTGCGCCAGCTTGGAAAACTCGGTGGCGTAGGCCCTGGCCAAAGTCGCATTGATCTGCGTGGCGGTCCCGGTGTCCGCGCCCTCGTGGACGGTCACGCGCACGTTGAGACGGCCACGCGAGATGCGCTTGTTGATCTCGTCACGCACCTGCGCTTCGAGGGGCTCCAGATCACGGGGCAGGTTCAGGGTGATTTCGCCGGACTTCCGGTTCACCGAACTCAGCTCCACCGTGACCTTGAAACCGTCCCGTGCGCACTCGCCGCGACCGTAGCCCGTCATGGACTTCATGTGGCGCGGACTATGCGGAAAGGCGGGAGGCCGGGCGATTTCTTTTTTGGGAGTGGGGGGAGAGTAGGATTAAGATTAGGAGTAAGATTACGAGCAAGCACCGCTGCCCAACCTTCCTGCTCTTACTCCTAATCTTAATCCTACTCTCTCACTTCAGCGTGCTCAGAAACTCCACCAAATCCCGCAGTTCCCTGCGCGACATCAGCTTGTCCACGCCCTCCGGCATCGCGGACAGACCGCGCAGCCGCTTCTCAATATCACTTTTCTTCAACGTCAGCTTGCCGTCCTCGGGTGAGTCCAACACCAGTTCAGTGGCCGTCTCGGATTTCACCAAGCCGCTGTGATTCGCGCCGCCCTTGAGCACGATCGTCGCGTTCTCGAACCCAGCCGCGATGGTCTGGTTCGGCAGGACAATGCTCTCCAAAAGCTGCTCGCGTGTAAGTCGTTTGCCAACGCCAGTAAGCCCCGGGCCGACGATGCCGCCTTCGCCGCGCACGGCATGGCAGCGGAGGCACTGCACGCCCACATGCTCGTAGAAGATGCGCTTGCCTTCGCTGGCGTCGCCGCCTGCGAGAGTGGGGCGGAACGAGGCGAGGGCGTCGTCTTTGGGGAGTGATGAGTTGAAGCGCTGAAGGGTTGAAGCGAGGGAGGCGGAGGAGCGCTTCGCGGCGGCTTCGAGGAGGTCGAGCTGCAATTCGGGTGCGAGCTTGCCATCGGTGAGCAAGGCGAGTTGCTGGGTGAGCACGGTGTCGGCGGTGGGGCCGGGCAGTTCGCCGAGGGCGTTCAGGGCGGCTTGACCAAGGCGCGGGTCTTTCTCGGTGGCGAGGATGCGTTCCAAGAGCGGCACGGCGGTGGTGGGGTTGCCGGCGGCGGCGAGCTTCACGGCTTCGCGGCGGACGGAGGTATCGGTGTCCGAAAGCGCGCGAGTGACGGCTTCAGACAGGATCGGCGATTGGCGATTGGAAATCGTTGAACTGCCCAATGTGCGAAGTGAAGCCGCCCGGATGGCCGCAGACTGAGTGGCATTTTTCACCAACGCGGCGAGCTGCGGGGCGGCTTCGGTGAGGCCGAGCTTCTCGACGGCGGCGATGGCGGCGGGGACGGCGTTGGTGCCGGTCGCGCGCAGCAGGGTGGCCAAGTGCGGGCGCAGCGCGTCGCGGGCGGCGTCCGCGTTGCGCGGCGGGAGAGGACGCCAGAGGCCGCAGACGCGGTCGAACCAGCCGGGCCAGTTCTCCGGGTTCACGAGCGGCGTGGAGCCGTGGCCGTCCACGCGCGCGATTTTGACCGGGACATTGCCCGGCGTGGCGGGCTGGATATCCCACGCGCTGAGGAGGAAGAGGGCTTCGGCGCGGAGGGAGTCGCTGGCAGCAGAGTCGGTCTTCTGGCCGCCGGGCGGCGCGCTGGGGACAGCGCGCCCTACCCCGCCAACGGCGAACTCTGCAAGGGCCTGGGCGTTCGTGGCGTGGCCGAGGCGGTAGTGGGCGTTCAAGGCGCGGCGCAAGACCGCCTCGGTAGCAGCCGACGTGAGGAGGCTTTGATTGATTGCTGATTGCCGATGGCCGATGGCCGATTGGGAAGATGGAGCCTCCTCACGTCGGCTGCTACCGGGAAGCAACGCGGCAAGAGCGGGGTAGGCGGATTCGATGCCGACGTCGTTGATGGCCCGGGCGGCTTCGAGGACGAGGCGCGGGTCGGGGTCGCGGAGGAACCGTGCGATTTCCGGGCGCAGCAACCGTTGCATGCACAGCATCGCGGCCCGGCGCACGGCGGGCGACTCGTCCCGTGCGGCGCGCTGGATGGCATCGAAGTTTCGGACTCCAAATGCGGCCGCGAAATCATCCATCTCGATCACGGCCATCATTCCGAAATGGGTCAAATAAGGATCGGCATCGGCATTGGCCTTCAAAGAATTGCTGATGGCACGCCACTTTTGGGCAATGGCTGCTTCGGGATTTTCCTCATCCAACGTGGGTAAATTAGCCCGAGCCGCAGGGGTTAAGTTAAAGAGATCTCCGGCGTCCTCTATTAGCTGCCGCCTAGTCTCATTGCTCAGTTTCAAATTTATGATGTCCAAGTGGAACCCATCAGGGTTCTTCAAGCGTTTGAAGACTTTCAACCGCTTATGCCATTCAGCTTGGGCCGCTCGTCGCACGGCTTGGTTCACATGATCGTGAAGTTGGAAGACTTCACGAATGGATTTCATCTCCATGCCTTCCTCCAACAACTGCTTCACCTCCGCCAGCTTCGCGCTCCCCGCCTGCGCCGGATCACTCACCCGGTAAATCCGCCCCTTCTCCGGCTGGCCCCAGCCTTCCACCCAGTCGGTCACGTAGAGCGCGCCGTCGGGGCCGAAGGCGACGTCCGTGGGCAGGAGGTTCCAGAGGAATTTCTCGCGGGTGCCCAGCTCGAAGCTCGCGCCGCGCGGCTTGAGGTTGAAGCTCCAGATGCCGCCGGGGAAGTCGCAGATGAAGAAGTGGTTGGTGTAGCGGTCGGGCAGGCCGGTGCCGGGATAGAAGGCGAAGCCGGACGGGCCTTGGGCCACCTCGCCGCTCCAGGGGAGCGTGTCGCCGTGCCCGCCGCGCCACAGTCCCTCGGTCACCCACGGGCCGAAGTTCTTCATGTGCTGGTAGCTGATGCGCCAGCCGTAGTCGCCGCCCTCGACGAGGTGAAGCAGGCGGGCCTTGTCCAGGCCGGCGGTGTCGTTGTCCACGGTGAAGAGATTGCCCAGTGCGTCGAAGGCCAGCCCCTGCGGGTTGCGCAGGCCGATGCAGAAGACTTCCAGCTCCGAGCCGTCCGGCTGGCAGCGGAAGACCGCACCGGTGTCGGGCGCGATGCGGCGGAGATACTCTGCGCTAAAGCCGGGGTGCTTCATGCCGGGACGCAGCTCGAAGCCACGGTCGCCGAGACTGAAGTAGAGACGGCCGTCCGGGCCGAAGACGAGGCCGTGGAGGTCGTGGCCGGAGACGGAGATGTGAACGCCGAGGCCGGAGGCCAGGAGTTGTTTCGAGTTTGGAGTTTGGGGTTTCGAGTTGGAGGCGGACGCGCTGGGTGGCACGGGCGTTGAACCCGAAACCCCCAAACCCAAACCCGAAACCTTCCAAAGGTCCGGCAAACATGCGAACCACACCTCTCCCTTCCGCGCGAGGATGCCCGCCGCCGGCCCGGCGGTCGCGGCGTTGAAGCCGTCCGCAACGATGGTGGACTGATCGGCGCGGCCGTCGCCGTCGGTGTCCTCGACGAGGCGGATGATCTCGGACCGGTTCGTCAGCACGCCGTAGTTCGTGCCGGTGAAGAGTCGGCTCAGCAGTGCCTCGCGGTCGGCCAAGGTGCGGCAGCTCAGGTCGTCCAGCAGCCAGGTCACCTGCTTGGTGATGTCGAAGACGGCGGACTTCCAGCGGTGCGTCTCGGCGATGAAGAACCGCCCGCGCTCGTCCACGCTGAAGGCCACGGGGTTTTGCAGCAGCGGCTCGGTGGCAACCAGCTCGACCTTCAGGCCGGGCGCGACCTGGAGCTGCTTGAGCTTCGCCTCGGCGGCGGCGTTGGTGCCGTGCTGGGCGGGACTTGACGAGGCAAGCAACCCGAGCAGCGCAGCCGCCGACGTAAGGAGGCGGATGGCTCGCCAGCCAGCGGAAATCCGCCTCCTCACGTCGGCGGCTACAGGCGGGCATGTCACGGGCTGCATGACAACGAGCATAGCAACTTCCCGCGCCGTGAAAACCCTTTCGTCCGAGCGCGGGCTTGAGTTCTCGCGGAGGTTCGGCAGCATCGCCCCGTGAAAAGCCAATTGTCCCTGCGTTGCGCACTGCTTTTGCTCGCGGCGTTTTCCCTCCCGCTCGCCGCCTCCGCCGCGCCCAAGCTCAACTTCATCTTCATCCTGATTGACGACCTCGGGCGCAACGACCTCGGCTGCTACGGCAGCAAGTTCTACCGCACGCCGAACCTCGACCGCATGGCCGCGCAAGGGATGAAGTTCACCGACGCCTACGCCGCCTGCCCCGTCTGCTCGCCCACGCGCGCGAGCATCCTGACCGGGAAGTATCCCGCACGCCTGCACCTCACCGACTGGCTGCCCGGCCGCGGCGACCTGCCCGCGCAGCGCCTCGCCCGTCCCGTCATCAACCAGCAGCTCCCGCTCGCGGAAGTCACCATCGCCGAACGCCTCAAGGCCGCCGGCTACGTCACCGCGCACGTCGGCAAGTGGCACCTCGGCGGCGAGGGATTCGAGCCGCAGAAGCAGGGCTTCGACCTCAACATCGCCGGGGATCACACTGGCACGCCGATGAGCTACTTCGCGCCCTTCGGCGGCAAGGGCAAGGACGGCAAGGCCCGCGCCATGACCGGCCTCGAACAGGCTCCGGACGGCGAATATCTCACCGACCGCCTCACCACCGAGGCCGAGAAAATCATCGAAGCGAACAAGGAAAAGCCCTTCTTCCTCTACTTCGCGCACTACGCGGTCCACACGCCGCTCAAGGCCAAGGCCGACTACATCGCCAAGTATCCGCACGAGACGAACAAGGCGGGCCAGCAGACCAACGCCATCTACGCCGCGATGATCGAGAGCATGGACGAGAGCGTTGGCCGCATCCTCAAGAAGCTGGACGACCTCAAGCTTGCCGACCGCACGGTGGTCTTCTTCAGTTCGGACAACGGCGGCCTCGCCACGCGCGAAGGCCCGAGCACGCCCGCCACGATCAACTCGCCGCTCCGCGAGGGCAAAGGCTACCTCTACGAAGGCGGCATCCGCGTGCCGCTGCTCGTGCGCGGGCCCGGCATCCAGCCCGGCTCCATCGCCACCAATGCGATGAGCAGCGTGGATTATTTTCCGACGATCTTGGAACTGGCCGGGCTCCCGCTTGGAGTCCCGGCTTCAGCCGGCGTGGCGTCCGGAGCAAAGTCGCCCCCGCCGGCTGAAGCCGGGACTCCGAACCTCATTGACGGCGTCAGCCTCGCCCCCGTGCTCAGCGGCGGCACGAACGCGCCGCGCCCGCTCTTCTGGCATTACCCGCACTACAGCAACCAGGGCGGCAAGCCTGGCGGCGCGATCCGCGAGGGCGACTTCAAGCTCATCGAGTTTTATGAGACTGGTCGCGTGGAACTCTTCGACCTCAAGAGCGGCGAGAACCGCAACCTCGCCGAGGACCCCGCACACACGGCGCGGGTGAAGACCATGGTCGGCAAGCTCGACGCCTGGCGCATCAAGACCGGCGCGCAGATGATGCTGCCCAACCCCGCCTACAAGCCCAGCCCGCAGGCCGACGACGGCACCATCACCCTGCTCGGCCAGCACGCGGACGTGCATGGCGCGATGCTCCGCTTCGAGCCGCTCCCGCACAAAAACACGCTCGGCTACTGGGTGAACGCGAACGACTGGGCGAGTTGGGACTTCGAGGTCGCCAAGCCGGGCAAGTTCACCATGGAGATCACCTATGGCTGCGGCAACGGCAGCGGCGGCAGCGAGGTTGAGTTCGCGGTCGGCGCGCAGAAGCTGACGTTCAAGGTCGAGCAGACCGGCGGTTTCCAGGCCTTCGTGAAGCGGGAGATCGGCGAACTGGCCTTCGACCAGCCCGGCCGCTACACCCTCACGGTGAAGCCCAAGTCCAAGCCCGGCCCGGCGGTGATGGATTTGCCCCAGGTGGTGCTGAAGGCGGGGAAGTAAGGCGCGGTGGCCCCGGTGGCTGGCCAAGGTTTCTCTGTGGGGCGGAACTTGTTTGAAGGCTGGGAAAGTTGACGCGAATTGTGCCAATGGACGCGAATTTTTTGCACTGGCCAATTCGCGATCGTTAGCGCAATTCGCGTCAAAATCCGCTCCCCTATCCGTTTGTTCGGCGGCCCGCGCTCCCTACCCATCGCCGGTGCGGAGGCATCCGCTCCCTGCGAATGTCCCACCCGTGCGTCCAAGCTCCGGCCATGAACTCCGCCCGCTGGTTCATCCGCCGCGAAGATGACGAACCGCCCCGAACCCCGCCGGAAAGCCCCTTCCGCCGCTTCGACGCCAAATGCCTCAAGTGCGGTTCCTACGACCTCCGCATCACCGGGACCTACGACGAAGGCGTGGGCGAAGCCCGCCTCATCGTGCTCTGCGGTCGCTGCCGTCAGGTCGAGAACCTCCCCCTGCGCTGAGCCATGCCCGCCCGCCAGCTCTGGTTCTGGCCGCCCCCGCGCCCGCTCATCGAGCGACTCGGCGTGGACTTCTTCCGGCAACTGCCCACCGCACCCGGTGTGTATCTGCTCTGCGGCCCGCGCGAAGGCGTGCTCTACGTGGGCAAGGCGCGGAACCTTCGTCGCCGGCTGGCCGCCTACCGCGTGGCCAACCCGGAACGCCTCCCGCGCCGCCTCATCCGCCTGCTGCACGCGGTCACGCGGATTGAATGGGATGTCTGCCCCAGCGAAGCCGCCGCCCTGCACCGCGAAGCCGAACTGATCGCCGCCCTGAACCCACGCTTCAACCGGGCAGGCACGACGTGGCCGGATCGGCCTTCACCGTATCCAATGGGCAGAGCATCAACGACCCACCAGCAGCACCGGTTTCAACCATAGAACCGGCTTGGGTAGGGCGCGGTGTCCTCGCCGCGCCGCCGAGGTCCGGCGGCATCCGGGTGCTCGGCGGCGGGCTGAGGACAGCCCGCCCTACCTACCGTAGGGTAGGGGCAGGATTGCAGACGGGGAATGTTCCATTTGCGTCACGCAAGAGCGGGCGGGCGGGGACGAGGTCTAAAGTCCAAAGTCTCAGGTCCAAGGTCCAAACTCCGAAGGCCAAGGGCCAGAGGCCGAAGTCCAAAGTTTAAGAGGGAAGGCCGGGAGCCAATCGCCGATGGCCGCTAGCCCGTCACAGGACGCATTTTGCGAAACGAAGCCATTATGAAGCGGGATGCCAAAGGGGAGATTGGATCAAGCCGAGCGGGGACGCGGGGGCTTCCAGCCGAGCCGGGATTGCACGATGTTGCCGAATTGGATTTTGCGAAACGAAGCCATTTGGCGCGACCGGGGCGCAGGGCTCGTTCGGGCGCAAGTGATTGCCCGCAAATGTGATGTGGATGGAGGGGGAGACGGGCACGCGGCGCGATGAGCCTGTATCGATTTGGCGGACACCGTTGGGTAAGGTGGCACGGCTGGTTT
>CAZCBE010000099.1:0-28280 GCA_964496695.1 uncultured Klebsiella sp. | reverse complement strand
CCCTCACCCCGGCCCTCTCCCCCGATGGGGGAGAGGGAGAAGAGGCGCCACTTGCTCAGGGTGCATTGAGTCCTTCAGCCCAGGGTTGGCGGAGCAACGCAACGCCAATCCTAGGTCAGTTTGACCGCCTCCGCCACGGCGGCGAGCGGCAGGCGGCCACCCCAGCGGGTGTTGCAGATGAAATCCCACGAACGGCCTTCAGCGACATCATCCAAGACCTGCCAGACCATGATGCGCGTGCCCTTGAAGGTGGGCTTGCCGTGGCAGATCGCCGGGTCGGCCACGATGAAGCGACCGAGTTCCGTGCGCTGGGCGTGCGAGGCAGGACCGTTCTTCATGCCGTCAGCGTAGGAAGTCGGCGTGGCAGCCGCAAGCCGGTTTCGGGAGTCTTGGCGGCAAGGCGACTCCGGCCTTGCGCAGCGGCGGTCAAAACCTAACCTCCGGCTAGGACTGCCCGATTCAAGCGAGAACATCTATGGCCACTGCAAAAGCAAAACGACCCGCGAAACCCACGGTGTTCCTCAGCCATAGTTCGGCGAATCGGCGCGAGTTGCTGGCATTGAAGCGATTGCTAGATGAGCGTTCCGGGGGTTCGATTGATTTTTTCCTTTCCTCGGATGACGACAGCATCCCTCACGGCACAATCTGGGATGCGGAGGTGAAAGAAGCCTTGGACCGGATGTCCTTGATGCTTATCTTCGTCTCACCCGAGGCACTCAAGTCAGGCTGGACCTATTTTGAGGCGGGTTATGGCCTTCACAAGCTTGGGCAGGCCAACATCTACTGTCTGCCCGGAACTGAACGAGCCAAACTGCCCAGTCCGTTTGACAGGATTCAGAATCGCAACCTGCACTCCGCCCGGGAACTCGGGCTGCTTGTCCGGCAGATCAACGAGCATTTGGAACTCAGGCTGAACGAGGGTGTAACCAAGGACGATTACGATAGGATCTTCAAAAAGCCAACTTTGGGAATCGTTCAAACGGGACCGGGTTTCGAGGAGCTAGTTGAATGCGTAACTGTCAAGGCACTCGGCCCGCCCGACAGTATCAATGCCTTTTCGAGGAGATGCCGCGCACTTGGCCTGCCAGTAAGCACGGTTTCCACGGATGTTTGGGATGACTTTGAGAAGCGATGCTCCACCGGAGTTCGTCTCGACGTTGAAATTATTGAATGCGAAAAACTGGAACCGGAATTCGAGATAACAGAAAGCATCCGAAAGACGGGCGTAGGAAGAATTCGCGTCAATGGAGATAGATGGGGAAAACCCGGGGCATTCCTATACGGAGCGATCGAAATGCACGCCATTGAAGAAATCGAAGCTTACAATGCCAAGATAAAAGTGGAGAACGAAGAGCTTCAGCGCGAAAATGCCAAGCGTATGGCTGCGCCGCGCGTTTGCGAATTTAAGTTGTCGCCAATCAAGGTCGCACTGCCCATTACAATCGTGGATCACTGGCTTGATGAAGTAGGCATCATGCAGGCCGTTGTGGCTAAGATTCAATTGTTACCAACGGTTGGATGCGAACGTCGCGTTGAGGCCGTCTCTGCCAAGATACATAAGGCTTCGTTGTCGCTCCGAGATGACGGCACCTTGCTCTGGGCAGAGCGCATCATTCTTCAACTTTGTTCTGGCGAGAACCGAACCCTGACGCTGACCGCCATGGATACGGCGGTCACCAAACTCAGCCAGTTCCAAATTCCTGAACTGGTCAGCACATTGTTCGAGCTGAACATCCTCTCCCTGCCATCTCAGCGCGGTAGCAAAAGAAAATAGGGTGCCATCGCCGGTTTCTTCCGGAGCCCACGCGCAGCCAGCCACGGCACCCGCACGGGCTGCGGCTGGTATGCGATGCAGTCGTGTTCTACGAAGTCCGGTTCCCTCTCCCCCATTGGGGGAGAGGGTTAGGGTGAGGGGACGGGCTGCTTGCGCAGGGAGGCGCTCATTTCGTCCGCACGCTTTGCCCCCTCACCCCGGCCCTCTCCCCCGATGGGGGGAGAGGGAGAAGAAGCGCAGTTGCTCAGGGTGTATTCTGGCGAACTATACGCCTTTCCAAAAACTCCCCAAAGATTCAGGGAAGACAAAGATTGAAATCCGAAATCTTAGTCTTCCCTGAATCTTTGGGTTTGATTTCCGGTTCTTGGTCCGCGAGCAGGGTCAGTTCACCCGGAATCCAAACTTGCACCGCTACTTCCCTGCCGGCAGCACCTGCACCGTCAGCGAGGTCGCCGCGCCTGCCGAGCGATACACGCGCTGCGTGGCTTTGCGGAAGTCTTCGGGCTTGGCGGTCGGGATGTTCACGAAGGTCTGCGGGTTGCGGTCCACGAGCGGGAACCACGAGCTTTGGAAGTGGATCATCACGCGGTGGCCGCGCCGGAAGGTGTGGCACACGTCCGGGATGTCGAAGGCGATCTTTGCCGGCTGGCCGGGCACGAACGGCTCGGGCTTTTCAAAGCTGTTGCGGAACTTGCCGCGGAAGACGTCGCCACGCACGAGCTGCTGCGCGCCGCCGAGCTTCACGTTCGCGGGGTTCGGATTCGGGTTCGGGTAATCGCCGGGATACACGTCAATGAGCTTGATCACCCAGTCCGAGTCCGTGCCGGTGGTGGAGACGTGGAAGGTCGCGCGCAGCGGGCCGGCGAAGGTCAGGTCCTCCTCCAGCGGCTCGGTCTCATACACCAGCACGTCCGTCCGCGACACCGCGAAGCGCTGGTCCTCGATGGGATACGCGCGCGGGTAGCTCGTGGACGGCTCGGCGGTGTAAGGCACGGGCTTCGCGGGGTCGCTCACATACTCGTCGAAGGCCGCGCCTTCCGTGGGCGGCGAAAAGGACAGCGCGCCGCCGGCCCGGAAGTAGAGCGTGCGGGCGACCACCTGCTTCGGCGGCCAGGCGTCGAACTTGCGCCAGCGGTGCGTGCCCGTCTCGAAGATATGCGCCTCGACGGGGGTGTAGTTCGTGTCGCCCTTGAGGAAGTGGCGGAAGAAGGGCAGCTCGATCTTCTCGCGGTAATACTCCGAGGTCTTCGCCTTGAAGCTGAAGTGGCCGAGCGTGTCGCCGGTGCCGCGACCCCAGCCGCCGTGGGCCCACGGGCCCATCACGAGCATGTTCGTGATGCCGGGGTTGAGCCGCTCGGTCGAACGATAGGTCTCCAGCGGGCCGTAGAGATCCTCGGCATCGAACCACCCGCCCACGGTCATCACGGCGCAGCGGACGTTCTTCAAGTGCGGCAGGATGTTGCGCGCCTTCCAATACGCGTCGTAGGTCGGGTGCGCGAGGAACTCGGTCCACTCGGGTGAGCGGCCCTTGAGCAGCAGCGTGTCGGAATTGCCCAGCGGCCCCATGCGCAGGAAGAAGTCGTAGCCGTCCGGCGTGCCGAAGTTGAAGCTCTTGATCTCGTCGTGCAGCCGGTCCTCGACCTTCTGCGCGAACCGGTAGAAGAAGTCGAAGTTCTGCGACAGGAAGAACGCGCCGTTGTGATGCAGGTCGTCGCCCATGAACCAGTCCGCGATGGGCGCCTGCGGGGACGCGGCCTTGAGCGCCGGGTGGGTGTTGATCATGCCCATCGAAGTGTAAAAGCCTGGATAGGAGATGCCGAACATGCCGACGTGCGCGTTGTTGTTCGGGACGTGCTTCACCAGCCACTCGATGGTGTCCCAGGTGTCGGAGTTTTCATCGGTGTCCTTCGGCCCCTTCGCGGGGTTGAAGGGACGCATGTGCATGTAAACGCCCTCGGAGCCGTAGCGCCCGCGCACATCTTGAGTGACGAGGATGAAGCGGTCCTTGGCCAGCGTCTGGAAGGAGCCGACAGGGTCTTGGTAATTGTCCGAGCCGTAAGGTTTCAGCGCATAGGGCGTGCGCGTGAGCAGGATGGGCCAGGCGCGCGAGTCGTCCTTGGGCACATAGACGCGCGTGAAGAGCCGCACACCGTCGCGCATGGGGATGCGGTGCTCGAACTTGGTGTAATGCTCGGCGAGCCACGCGGCGTTGGTCTCGACATCGGCGGAGCGGGCGGAGGGGACGGCGAGGAAAAGAAACATCACCGCGAGGAACCACGCACGGGAGGAGGCTTGCATGGCCGGACACTCTCGACGACTCGCTGTGACGGGCAAGGCGAAAGTCAGCGTCCTGGCATGGCGTCCCGCCTTCAGGCGGCGAGGGGTTCGATGATTCAGGACGCTGCGCGCGAAGCGGCTTCGGTGTGAGCCGCGTTCCACCGGCTGAAGCCGGGACTCCGAACTGGTCGTGGGAATCGCTGCGAATTCGCCGCCGCCCGGCCGCGTCGGGTTAAGGACAGCAAACTCACGCCATGCTCAAGATTTTCGGCCCGGCTGATCGAAACCGCCAGTTCTGCGACGGCGTGTCGCGGCGCAATTTCATCAAGATCGGCGGCTTCGGCGCGGCGGGGCTCTCGCTGCCGCATCTGCTCGCGCTCGAAGCCCAGGCGGGCATCCGCAAGTCGCACAAGTCGGTCATCCTCATCTACCTCGTCGGCGGACCGCCGCATCAGGACATGTTCGACCTGAAGCCGGATGCGCCGCGCGAGATCGCCGGACCGCACCGGCCCATCGGCACGAACGTGGACGGCATCGAGATCTGCGAGCTGTTCCCGCGCATGGCCAAGATGATGGACAAGTTTGCCCTCATCCGGTCGCTCGTCGGTGCGCAGGATGATCATGACGCCTTCCAATGCTACACCGGCCACGGTCGCCGGGAGATGGCTCCGGCGGGCGGCTGGGCGCCCTTCGGCAGCATCGTCAGCCAAGTCCAAGGCCCGGTGAACGCCACGACCCCGCCGTTCATGAGCATGTGCTACGAATGCACGCACGGCCCCTACAACGAGCCCGGCTCCGGCATGGTGAATGTGGCGCACTCCGGCTTCCGCCCCGTCGGACCCAGCCGCGCGGACATGAAGCTCCAGGGCATCACGTATGACCGGCTGGCGGATCGCACGCGCTTGCAGGCGAGCGTGGATCAATTTCGTCGCGACGTGGACGCCAGCGGGCAAATGCAGGGCTTGGACCACTTCACCCAGCAGGCCATGGGCATGCTCACGTCGTCGAAGCTCGCCGAGGCGCTGGACTTGTCGAAAGAAGACCCGCGCATCGTGGCCCGCTACGGCACCGGCAATGAGGTGACGCGCATTGACGGCAACGGTGCGCCGCGCGTGCCGCAAAGCTTCCTCGCGGCCCGCCGCCTCGTCGAGGCCGGCGCGCGTGTGGTGACCGTAAACTACAGCAAGTGGGACTGGCACGGCGGTCCAGGCAACGACATCTTCACCCGCGAGCGCGAGGACTTCCCGATCTTCGACCAGGCCATCACCGCGCTCGTCGAGGATCTGCACCAGCGCGGCATGGACCAGGACACCACGGTGCTGGTCTGGGGTGAGTTCGGCCGCACGCCGCGCATCAGCGCGCAGACCGGCCGCGACCACTGGCCGCGCGTGGCGATGGCGCTCATGGCCGGCGGCGGGATGCGCTGCGGGCAGGTGATCGGCTCCACGGACCGCCTCGGCGGCGAGGCGAACAGTCGCCCCGTGACCTTTCAGGAAGTCTTCGCGACGCTCTACCACAACCTCGGCATTGACGTGAACACCACGACGATCCGGGACACCAAGGGGCGGCCGCACTATCTGGTGGACGGCGGAGCGCAGGCGATAAGGGAGCTGGTTTAGGAGAGAACGCTTATGATGCAGCTCGCATCTGGGCTTCTTCTTCTGATCCTGCTTGGCGGTTGTGCCGATACACCGGACCCTGCTCATTGGAAGCACGTCGGAAGCATATCAAACGGCGATGAGATAACTCACATTCACATCGCCAATCTGCTGGAATCGCGTGGCATCAAATTCACCATGGAAGGCAGCGTGATTGACGGCATAGCTGTTCCACCTGCCAAAGCCACTGAGGCGACGAAACTTCTCCGCAAGGACGCGACCAAGCTCGGCTACCACATCTGGTTCGGCAGCGCCGACTTTGTTAACGCAAGCGCTGGAACGGTGCGCATTAGCCGCGCCGCCGTCGCGGGGGTGCTGGTGAAGTCGGAATATGGTGACAAAACGGCGTTAGGAAAATTCCTCCGCAGCACCAGGGTCAGTGAACTCACAGCCAAGTATCCCTACGTCGTTTCGCTGCGAGTTTATGAACGTCGCTACCTCTCCACACCCAAGGCATTCAGCACCGGATACGACATCGAGATCGAACTGCAAGAATCGCTCCTCGAAGCAAAGGAAGGCTATCGAGGTTACTATCAGGTCTATGACGATGGCCGCGGCGTAAAATCGCTTGGCTCCTCTGAATGGAGGGTGGGAGAAAAGAAGCTGGAGGCAGCAAGGTAGCGGGCCGACGTGTCCAGCAGATGCGTCATCGCGGTTGGTCGGCCTGATCGAGTTGATCATCCAGCTCCCGCTCGCGAATCAATTCGCCGATGGGGTTGGCTCCAGGTTGCAACCAGCGCCGGCCGGCTCCCAACAGATGGCGCGCCTGTTCGCCACGATCCGGCAGCGGGGTGACGGCGATGACTCCCTCGCCGCCCTTGGCCCATGCCAGTTGCGTTCCGGGATGAATGCCGAACTCGCGGGCAATGTCCGGCGGAATGCTCACCTGATTGCTCTCGGTGACGGTCGTTGTCATTGGGGCAAACTACCGCTTCGGCCGGTCCTCAACAAGCCGGTAAATCCCGGCGCAGCAAAGCCGGTCGAAAACCGGCCGGGCCACGCCTCGTTGCCTGCGCACAGGTTGGTAAATTGAACAAACTGCTGCCCCAATCGCGTCGCTCTGCTGTAATTCACCCATGACCGAGACCAAATACTCCGACCGGACTGATTCGTTTGAGGAGAAGCTGCGGCTGATCGAGGCGGCGTGGCGGAAGAAGGATTTTCGTTTAGCGCGGTCGCTGGCGCACTCGCTCCGGCACTCCGCGATGCAGGCGCAGGCGGAGGAGGAAAGCCCGGGACAACCGGTCGCGGCGGCGAAGGTCGAGCTGGTCGAGTCGCTGCCGCCCGCCTGGCGGACGTGGGCGCGCGGCTGGAAGTATTGCCGGGCGCTGCATCTGGACGAGCCATTGGGCGTCGAGCGCCCGCCGGAACCGGTGGAGGTGGTGCTGAGCTTTCCTGCGGATCAGGCGGCTTCACTGGCGCGGGAAGTCCGGGTCGCGCGGGTAATGGACGGGGTCTTGAGAGAAGTTCCCTGCCAGGTCCACGGCGAAGTCCGGCGCGGCGCGGAACTGCTGGCAAAGGTGCTTTTCATGGCCGGCGGCACCATGCACCAGCGGCAGACCTATCTGGTGTTCCACGGGAACCCGGACGCCGAGCTGCCCGCGTATCCGACCGATTTGGAAACGCGCGGCGAGGGCTTCGCGCTGGACATTGAGAACGATCATTTCAAGGCCTCGTTGTCCCGGCAGATGGGCCAGTTGGAACGGATGAGCCTCAAGCGCGACCATGGGCTGGAGCTGTTCGCCGGGGGCGAGGGGCATGGCGAGCCGGCGGGCATTGACTGGGCGCATGACTACGCGACCTCCGGCCACTTCCAGAAAATGCGCGTCACCCTGTGGGAGACGTGCCCGGACTACGAGGTCGTGCGCGGACCGCTGGCGACCATCGTGCGGCGCTGGGGCTTTCCGCACTCGCCGGTGCACCCGGTCTTCACCCCGAGCCGGCTGCATGTGGATGTAGAGTATCGCTTCTACGCGGGCCTGCCTTGGTTCCACAAGTCCGGCACCATGCGCGCGGTGAAGTCCTTCGAGGCCGCCGCCTTGCGCGACGACGAGTGGGTCTTCAGCGGCTATTCGTTCACTGACATCGTCTGGATGGGCCCGGACGGCAAGCTGCGCGTCGGCGCGCCGGACGCGGCGAACCGCGACAACCTGTGGGCCGTGGGTCTGGCGAATCCCAAGAGCCACGATTCCTTCGTGGCGCTCTTCCTCGAACACCGGGCGGAGGGCATGCCCGAGCCGAAGCACAACGGGTCGCCCGCGATCTTTTACAAATCCCACGGCCAGCTCTGGAGCCGCTACCCGCTGCCGGTGAAGGAAGTCCCGGCGGGCGCGGTGCTGCACCAGAAGAACGCCTACGCCGCGCTGCCCTTCACTGCGGCCGATGGGCCCCGTTTGCTGGAGGAACTCCGGCATCGGCTCGTGAATCCCCTGCAAGTCTCCGCCGGCGAAGTGCCGCGCGGAGCAGCGGCCAAGGAACAGCCCGGCCGCCTCGCGCGGCTCGGCGAGGCCGGTGACAGCCTGGTCTCGAAGGCCGCCCTCTGGACCGCCCTGCGCGACTGCAAGGACGAGCAGCTCTACACCGCCGCCATCAACGTGGTGGACCTCGGCCTGGTCCTGGACCTCCGCGTGCGCGGCGACACGGTCCATGTGCTGATGACCATGCCGCACCGGGGCCGCCCGCGCCTCGGCTACTTCGCGTTCGGTTCCGGCGGCAACTCGATGCCCGTGCAGCAGCGGCTGATGAAAGTGCCCGGCGTGGCCCGGGTGGTCGTCGAGCAGACCTGGGAGCCGGGGTGGAACTCGAACCGGCTGACGGAGGAGGGGCGAAAAAAACTCGGGCTGGGGACGTAGGCAAGAGAGCCAAAGTGAAATTGAAGAAGCACGCGGTCACGGCAATCAGACTAAGGTGGTTTTGCGCACGCACTATCTCACTCCTCCCCGGCGAAGCCGGCTGGGTTGGGCTGCGCTGATCCCCAGCCTGCTGCTCGCGCTGCCGGGCTTCGCCGCCGAAGTCTCGCGTCCAGTCAGCTTCGTCAATGACGTGGTGCCGGTGCTGACGAAAGCGGGATGTAATTCCGGCGCGTGCCATGCCAAGGCGGGCCAGGGGCAGAACGGGTTTCAGCTTTCGCTGCTCGGGTTCGAGCCGCAGGAGGATTACGAACATCTGGTGAAGGAAGGGCGCGGTCGCCGGGTGTTTGCCGCGTCGCCGGACCAGAGCCTGCTGCTGATGAAGGCGTCGGCTCGCGTTCCGCACGGCGGCGGGATGCGGCTGGAACCCGACGGGGAAGCCTACCGGCTGCTTCGCGCCTGGCTGCAGCAGGGCACGCCGAATGACAAGGACACGGCGCCCAAGCTCGTGTCGCTCGACGTCGAGCCGCCGCGCAAGACGCTCAAGGTGAAGAGCGAACAGCAGCTCAAGGTCACCGCCCGCTACGCCGACGGGCGGACGCGCGATGTCACCCAGCTCGCGCTCTTCGAGGCCAACGAGCGTGCGATGGCCGAGACCACCGAGACCGGGCGCGTCAAGGTTCTCGACATCCCGGGCAACGTCGCGGTCATGGTGCGCTATCAGGGGCTGGCGGCGGTGTGCAACGTCTCGATTCCGCTCGGCGCACCGGTGAAGCAACTGCCGCCGAACAAGAACTTCATTGATGAACTCGTCTTCGCGAACCTGAAGCTGATCGGTGTGCCGCCCTCGCCGGTGTGTGATGACGCCACGTTCCTCCGCCGCGTCTCGCTGGACATTGCCGGCCGCCTGCCGACGGTGAAGGAGGCGGAGACGTTCCTGGCCAGCCCGGACCCGGCGAAGCGCGACAAGCTGGTGGACGGCCTGCTCACCAGCCCCGACTACGCCGACTACTTTGCGAACAAGTGGACATCGTTGCTCAAGAACCACCGCGACGGCGCGAATGACATCACGGCCAACTTCGCCTTCCACTCGTGGGTGCGCGACAGCCTGCTGGCGAACAAGCCCTACGACCAGCTCGTGCGCCAGCTCCTCGCGGCGACCGGCACCATCGCCGACAACCCGCCCGTGGCCTGGTATAAGCGCGTGAAGGAGCCGACTCAGCAGCTTGAGGACGTGGCGCAGCTTTTCCTCGGCGTGCGAATGCAGTGCGCGCAGTGCCATCACCATCCCTTCGAGCGCTGGAGCCAGCACGATTACTACAGCATGTCGGCGTTCTTCAGCCAGGTGGGCCGCAAGCCGACGGCGACGGCGGGCGAGGACGTGATCTTCCACAAGCGCGGCATGGCCCAGACGGAGAACAAGAAGACCAAGCTGCCGGTGAAGCCCGCCGGCCTCGGCGATCCCACGCTCGACATCCCGCCCGACGAGGACCCGCGCCTGCGCCTCGCCGACTGGATGGGCAACAAGGCGAACCCGTTCTTCGCGAAGTCGCTGGTGAACCGCTACTGGAAGCACTTCTTCAAGCGCGGCCTCATCGAGCCGGAGGACGACATCCGCGACACGAACCCTCCCTCGAACCCCGAGCTGCTCGACGCGCTGGCGAAGCATTTCGTGGCCAGCGGCTTCGACCTCAAGGCCGTCGTCCGCGTCATCACGCAGTCCTCCACCTACCAGCTCAGCGCGACGCCGAACCAGCACAACGGCGTGGACCGCCAGAACTTCTCGCACTTCTACCCGCGCCGGATGCAAGCCGAGGTGCTGCTCGACTCGATTGACCAGTTCACCGGGGCGAAGACGGACTTCGCGGACCTGCCGGCGGGAACGCGCGCGATTGCGCTGCCGGACAACAGCTACAACCGCGGCTCCGCCTTCCTGAAGGTCTTCGGGCGGCCTGAGGGCGCGAGCGTGTGCGAGTGTGAGCGCGCTTCCGCCGCGAGTCTTGCGCAGAGCCTGCACCTGATGAACGCCAGCGACGTGAAGGGCAAGCTTGCCGCCAGCGGCGGTCGTGCCGAGCGGCTGGCGAAGGAAGACAAGCCTGCCGCGCAGAAAATTCGCGAACTGTATCTCGCGGCGTTCGCGCGGGAGCCGCAGTCGCACGAGCAGGCGGTGGCGGAGGAATATCTGGCCCGACGCCGAGATGATGCGCAGGGCAATCCGCTGCCGCCCGAGCAATCCCGGCGCATGGCTTACGAGGACCTGCTCTGGGCACTGATCAACACGAAGGAATTTCTCTACAACCACTAGCCATGTCGCTCACGTCAGCAACCCATTTCCTTGCGACTGCCAGCGATCTCCTTTGGTTGCCTTTCGCACCGAGTCGCGCGACAACGACGCGCGGCTCCCTCTCCCCCATCGGGGGAGAGGGCCGGGGTGAGGGGGCGGGGCGCACAGCAATTCGAGCGGGTGAGGATTACAATCAGGCGCTCCACCCGGCATGTGAATCCGCACGCCCCTTTAGTCCGCACGCCTGCCCCCTCACCCTGCCCTCTCCCCCGATGGGGGAGAGGGGATTCGCCTTCGCACGCAACCGGTCAATCGCTGCCTGCGGAGGCACGACCGCGTCCGTTTATTCGCAGCCCACCTTTGCGCCGAAAGCTGGCTGCCTTGCCCCCTCTCCTCGGGGAGAGGGCCGGGGTGAGGGGAAAGGGCGCACTCCTCAGCACCACCCCGCTACCTGCCATCATCGCGGCTTAGCTGTCCTCAGTATTTTCGCCGGAGTCGCGTGGCTCGCGCTTGCCGGCTCCGCCCTCGCCCAGCAGGTGATTCTCCCCACACCGCGCTTGCTCACCACCATGCCGATGGGTGTGCAGGTGGGTGCCACGGTCGAGGTCACCATCACAGGGGAAAACGTCGAAGACCTCACCGAACTCCAGTTCTCAACGCCCAAGCTCACCGCCAAGCCCAAGCTCGGCGGCGACGGCAAGCCCGAGGCGAACAAGTTCCTCGTCACCGCTGCGGCAGATGCGCCGGTCGGCGTGCATGATGCGCGCTTCGTGTCGCGGCTGGGCATCTCCTCGGCGCGGGCGTTCTCGGTCAGCACGCTGGCCGAGGTGACGCGCACCCGGACCAACGGCTCACTCGAAACCGCGCTGGAGCTGAAGCTCAATTCTATCTGCAACGCGGCCATGTCCGCGCGGGCCGTGGACTTTTATTCCTTCGCCGCCACGAAGGGGCAGCGCGTGGTCATTGAGTGCGCGACGGCGGGGATTGATTCCAAGCTCACCCCGGTGCTCATCGTCGCCGACGGCGAGGGCCGTGATCTCGTCGTCAACCGCACCAGCGGCCGGCTGGACTTCACACCGGCGGCGGCTGGCAGGCATTTCATCAAGGTCCACAGCCTGACCTTCAAGGGCGGGCCGGAGCACTTCTACCGGCTGGCCTTGCAGTCCGTGGCGGCGGACGCGCCGGTTCCGCGCCAGGCCACCACGCGCACGGTGAGTTCGTTCTCCTGGGACCGCGAGGCGAAGTTCAACGCGCCGCAGCTTGCCGAGGCGGAGCCGAACAACGAGCACGCCAAAGCGCAGAAGATCACCCTGCCGTGCGAGATTGCCGGCCGCTTCTTCCCGGCGGCGGACGTGGACACGTTCGAGTTCAACGCGAAGCAGGGCGAGGTGTGGTGGATCGAGGTCGCGTCGGAGCGGCTCGGGCTGCCGGCCGATCCCTTCGTGCTTGTGCAGCGCGTCACCCAGGACGGCGACAAGGAAAAGCTCACCGACGTGGCCGAGCTGAACGACATCCCGCCGCCGATGAAGCCCTCGAGCAACGGTTACTCCTACGACGGCCCGCCCTACGACGGCGGTTCGCCCGACGTGCTGGGCAAGCTGGAGATCAAGGAGGACGGCCTCTATCGCCTCCAGCTTCGCGACCTCTTCGGCGGCACGCGCAGCGAGGCGGCGAACATCTACCGGCTGGTCATCCGCCCGGCGACGCCGGACTTCGCGCTCGCGGCGTGGGCGGTGCATTTCGAACTGCGCAACGGCGACCGCAACGCGCAGTCCAAACCGCTGGCGCTGCGCCCCGGCGCGACGATGGCGCTGGAGGTGGTGGTCATCCGGCGCGACGGCTTCGATGGCGAGATCGAGCTGGGGATGGAGAATTTGCCGACGGGAGTCACGGCGGCGGGCTTGAAGATTCCGGCCGGGCAGTCGCAGGGAAAATTGATCATCAGCGCCTCGGAAAAGGCCCCGCGCTCGACGGGTATTGCTAAGATGGTGGGCCGCGCGCAGATCAATGGTGCGACCGTGACGCGTCCGGTGCAACTGGCCTCAATGGCGTGGCCGGTGCGCGATGCGAGCGGCGAGATTCCCAAGCCGCGCCTGATGGCGGATGTGCCGATTTCCGTGACCGATGCCGAGGGCGCGCCCATCACCATCGCTGCGCGCGAGGACAAAGTCTGGGAGGCGAAGGCCGGCGAGAAGCTCACCATCCCGCTCAAGCTCACCTGGCGCAACGAGGTCTCCGGCCAGCTCCGCCTGCGGCCCTATGGCACGGCCATCACCGGACTCAAGCCCTTGGAGATCGCGTCCAAGGCCGAGACGGCGGAACTCGTGCTGGACCTGGCGGCGCTCAAGACCGCGCCGGGCGAGCACACCATCGCCTTCGCCAGCGGCTACGTGGTGAAATACCGGCAGAATCCGGCGGCGGTGGTCCTCGCCGAGGCTGCGCAGAAGAAGGCGGAGCAGGAAGCCGCGGCCATCGCGGAGGAGGCGAAGAAGCTGGCTGCCGAAGTGACCGCCGCGCCCGCCGAGAAGCGCGCCGCCGTGGAGACCGCCGCGAAAGCCGCCAGCGAGAAACTCAAGTCCGCCGAAGCCGCGAAGGCCGAGGCCACCCGGCGCATGAAGGTCGCGACGGACGCCGCCGCACCGAAGGACATCGCGGACATAGTCGTGTCCGAGCCCATCCGCATTCGCGTGGTGGCTGCTGACAAGAAGTGAGCAAGTCACTGTGAATCCCCTGAGCACCAGAGCCGCCCGCCCTCGCACTATGGAGTGCGGCGAGTTCTCGCCGCTTTCCGCAGGCGACTTGTCGCCGTCGGAGGCTGGCTGGCTTCGAAACCCGCTTTGGCTTCCGGCTTGCGCCAGCATGAGAGCATCCCGGCACAAGCAGCTCTACGGGACTTCGACGGCGACAAGTCGCCTGCGGAAAGCGGTGACAAGTCACCGCACTCCACAACGCGCCGGTTCCTCGGCCGGTGCCAGACTGTTCGAGTGCGGTAAAATTATCGGTCACTAAATTCGCCTTCACCAACGTCCAAAACACCATGTCAGCGCCCAGACAATCCCCCCTCGTGCGTTGCGCCGGACCGATGAACCGGCGCGGGTTCATGAACATCGGGCTGACCGGCTTCGCCACGCTGAGCCTGCCGGGCCTGCTCCGCCTGCGCGCGGAGAATGCCGGCAAGCCGCCGAAGGAGAAGACTGCCGTCATCATGGTCTGGCTCATCGGCGGCCTGTCGCATGTGGACACCTACGATCCGAAGCCCGACATCGGCAGCGAGTATCGCGGGCCCTTCAAAGTCATTCCGACCAATGTCCCGGGCATGAACATCACGGAGTTGCTGCCGCTCCACGCGAAAATGGCCGACAAGTTCACGCTCATCCGCTCGATGACGCACCGCGCAGGCGGGCATCCGGCCGGCCACTTGCGCATGCTTACCGGCGATCCCGATGACCGTGACAAGACGGCACCGCGCTATCCCGACTGGATGTGCGTGTCCAATTACCTCCGCTCGAAGCAGCCCGGCCGCAACAGCCCGCTGCCCAACTACGTCGCCATCAACTCCATCGAGGGTGGTTACGCCGGGCCGGCCTACCTGGGCAACGCCTACTCGCCGTTCGCCATCTCGGACGACCCGAGCCGGCCCAATTTCCAGGTGCCGAACATCGGCTTGGCCAATGCCGGCGAGGCCCGCCGCCTGAGCGACCGCACGGTGCTGCGGCAGAATCTCGACACGCTGGAGCGGTCCTTCGACAAGGAAGGCGAACTCGGCGCACTGGATCAGTTCGAGTCGCAGGCCGTGACCTTGCTGACGAATCCCAAGACGCGCGACGCCTTCGACCTCGGCAAGGAAGACGACCGCACGCGCGACCGCTACGGGCGCAACCGCTGGGGCCAGCAGCTTCTCCTCGCGCGCCGGCTCGTGGAGTCAGGCGTCGAGATCATCCACAGCAATCTGGACGGCCCCCTCTGCGGCACGGCGGGCAACAACTGGGATGACCACGCGGTGAATGCCCACGTCTTCAACGGTCTGCGCTACCGCTGCTGGGCCTACGACCAGGCGGTGACCGCGCTGATCGAAGACATCCACGCGCGCGGCCTGGCCAAGCGGGTGATGGTCGTTGTCACCGGTGAGTTCGGTCGCACGCCGAAGATCAACTTCGACCGCAGCACCGGCGCGCATCCCGCGAGCGGTGTGGCGGGCACGTTGCAGCCGGGCCGCGACCACTGGCCGCGCTGCTTCACGAACCTGTGGTCCGGCGGCGGCATCCCCGGCGGCGGCGTCATCGGCGCGAGCGACAAGCGCGGCGAAGACCCCGTCGAGCGCCCGACCAGCCCCGGTGATTTTCTGGCCACGCTCTACAATCACCTGGGCATTGACTGGGAAAACACCACGATCAACGACCTCACCGGCCGCCCCACGCACATTGTCTCTGGCGGCAGCCCGATCACGGAGCTGTTCAGCTAGGTCCTGAAGCGTCAGGCACCTGCGGGATGAAACAGGCAACAGCCGATGCGTTGCTGCAACTTCGTTCCATTGTGCTCTCTGCGTCTTTTCGCGGCTGATCCGACTGTTTTTCAGGCTCACCCTTCCGCGCGGAACCGCTCCATCAGCGCGAGGATTTCCTGGCGCACGGCGAACAGTTCCTCGCGGAAAGGGCCTAGCTTGTCCGCCGGCAGCGCGGTCTTGGCCCCCACGCGCTCGGCGGCGGCGATGCTCTCGTGCAGCAGCGCCAGCGCGCGCTTGAGGCCGGCCACCACGAACCCCGGCTGGCGCAGGTCGTCCTCGTAGGCCAGCCCGCCCAGCGCCCCGGCGCACTTCGCCCCGCAGCACTGGAGCTTGAAGATCATGTCGTGCAGGTCGGCGTCGCCGTCCTCGCCGAGCAGGTTCTTCTCCTTGCACCACTTCCACAGGACCACGGAACTCTCGCGGATGCGCACCTCCAGCGGGTGGCTGATGCCACCGTGCTTGTCATGCACCCAGTCCACGCCCTCGGTGAGCGGGTTGGGCTGCGGCGGGTTGTTCACCGACTCCTCGCAGATGCGGTTCATTTCATCCACGTCGAAGGCCTCCCGCCCGGGGTCTTCCTCGACCGGCTTGTCCCAGCCCATCTCCCGCGCGGCGATCTCCTCGAAGTCCTCGCGGTCACCGTATTTCTCCTGCAGCTCGATGAACTTGTCCGTCAGCGCGTCGCTTTCCTTGAAGGACTTCTCCCACTCGAACTCGTTCATGGGGCGGTCCTCCGGCGGCTGGAACCGTGCCTCCTCCAGCGTCTGGCTGACTTTGCCCAGGAATCCTTCGAAGCCCGCCTCCGCCTCGGCGGCGCGCTGCTCGTCCTCGCCGGGCGTCAGCCGCCACTCCGGCGCGGAGAGGGTGAGCTGGTAGTCCGCGCTCTCGATGACCACGCGCCCGTTGGCATCGCTGAACCACTCGAGGTAGAGCGAGTTCGCCATGTGCTCCGGCGGCTTCTCCTTGCGCTCGAGCATCGCCAGGGCCTCCGCGAAGGGGATGTCGAACACCCGCACCCTCCGCGACGCCGTGAGGTCGCCGATGGTCCCGCGCTGGACCGGGTTCAGCGAATCAAGGTGATGATGCGGCGTGATCGGCTGCGGGTTGGTGAAGGTGAGCAGGCAGCCCGCGAGGTCCGGGTGGGCGTTGCCGCGCAGCTCCAGCACCACGGGTTCGGCGCGGCCATGCACCCAGATTCTGCCGCACACCACGCCCCGCTGGCGGTTGTCGATCTCCCCGCGGACAACGCTGTCGTGAATCCGAAAGGCCATGGACGGACTGTGGAAAAAATGTGGCGGCGGGGGAAGGAAGAATTGAGCGGGGAGGCGCGCGGCCTTCAGGCCGCTTCACCGTCCGAACGGTCGAGAGCGCGAGTTCGCCAAAGAGCGTCCACGTTGAAGCGGCGTGAACGCCGCGCGCCCCCGGTTTCGTCGAGGCGCGACAAATCCCCGGCCTTCGCTACACTCCGCCCGTGCAAGCGGAGCGCCGCGCCCTCCCGTGGGTTGAATACACCGAGCTGACCGGGCTGTTCCTTATCCAGGGGGCGGCGATGGGCATGTGGGTCGTGCCTTTGAGCACCGTGCTGGATGCGCACGGCCTGCATGCCATCAAGCCCTTCGCCTTTGCCGCGACCGCCGTGGCCGCCTTCGTCTCGCCTCTGTTTTTCGGCGCGATGGCCGATCGGCACGCGTCGCCGGTGAAAGTGTTGCGCGGCCTTTCCCTCGCGACCGCCGTGGCGATGGCGCTGGCCTCGACGGCCATCCAGTTTGCCTGGAGCCCCTGGCTGGTGCTGGCGCTCATCCAGCTCCACGCCCTCTGCACGGCCCCGACCTGGAGCATCGCCTCCACCATCGTCTTCTCCCGGCTGCGGGACGCGAAACGCGAGTTCGGCCCGATCCGGGCGATGGCCACGCTGGGCTGGATGGCCGGCTGCTGGCTCATCAGCGCGGTGAATGCTGACGCCTCGCCGCGGGCGGGCTACAACGGCGCGGTGGCATGGCTGGTCGTCACCGGCTTCACCTTCCTGCTGCCGGAAGTGGATGCGCCGAAGGTGTCCGGCACCGTCACGCTCCGCGAGCGGCTCGGCCTCGACGCGCTCACGCTGCTCAAGAACCCTGACCACCGCGTCGTGTTCATCACTGCTGCGCTGTTCAACATCCCGCTCGCCGCGTTCTACCCCTACACGCCGCCGCATTTGAAGGAGCTTGGCCTCACGCACACCACCGCGTGGATGACGCTGGGCCAGATCACGGAGGTGCTGGCCATGCTCTGCCTCGCCCGGCTGCTGAGCGCCTGGCGGATCAAGTGGATTCTCACCATCGGTCTGCTCTGCGGCGTCCTGCGCTATGCCTTGTGCGCGCTGGACGGGAAGGCGTGGATTCTCCTGGGCGTCACCCTCCACGGCTGCTCCTTCACCCTGGTCTTCATCACGACGCAGATCTACCTCGACGACCGCGTGGACCCCGCCTGGCGCGCAAGGGCCCAGGGGTTGATGGCGCTGCTGACCGGCGGCGTGGGCAACCTCATTGGCTACCTCGGCAACGGCGCGTGGTTTGAATACAACACCCGGGCCGGCGGGCGGGAGAACTGGGCGGTGTTCTGGAGCGGCCTGGCCCTCTCCGTGGCCGCCGTGCTGGTTTACTTCCTGATCGCCTATCACGGGCGCGGGGCCGCTCCCGCCGCCCGCCGCGAGGACCAAAAGCCCTAGCCCTGCTCCGCCTCGCATTGTAGCGTCGGCCTGTTGGGTGCGCTCAGCCGGCCAGAGCGTGTTCCAGTTCAAGTTTGTCGCCCGATGGCCGATAGAACGAGTGCCACATGGATCCACTGGCGAACTTGCTGACGGAATATGAAGGCCGGCTCGCGCGGGGCATCAGCCACGAGGAGCTGGTTGGTTTTGCCAGCCAGTTGCCGGCGCTGCCGCATTCGGCCGCCAAGCTCATCCGGCTGGCGGACGATCCCAACAGCGACCTCGACGACATCAACACGACCATTGCCTCGGACGCGGCCATCGCCGCCGCGATGCTCAAGCTGGCCAACTCCACGGCCTTCGCCCAGCAGCGCAAGGTGGTCTCCATCCCGCACGCGCTGGGCATCGTGGGCCTGCGCAGCCTCAAGAGCGTCGTGCTGGCCCAGGTGCTCACGCGCCTCAACCGCCAGCCCATGCTGGCCGACCGGCTGGTGCGGGATCATGCCATTGCCACCGCCCTGCTGATGCGCGGCCTCGCGCAGCGGCTGGGCCGGCGGGATGCCGATGACCTCTTCCTCTACGGCGTGCTGCATCGCCTGGGGCAGTTCGTCCTGCTGGCGGACACACGGACGCGCAACATGTTCCCCGCCATCCTCCGCCGCATCAAGGATCACCACGAGGACTACGTGGCCGCCGAGCTGGAGGAGATCGGCTTCTCGCACCCCTTGATCGGCGCGCTGGTGGCCAACCGCTGGAACTTCCCGCTGGAATTGTCCCAGACGATCCTGCGCCACCACGACCCGTTCGAGGGGCTGGGCACCGACACCGAGTTCAAGACCTGGCTGGTCAAGTTCTGCTCCGCCGCCGCGCATGTGGCCAAGATTGGCACGCCCGAGGGCTACCCGGACCAGCTCCCGCTGCTGCTCGACCTCGGCCCGCGGCTGGGTCTGCTCGGGCCGAAACCCGCAGTCGAGGTGCAGATGCTGGTGGAAGACCTGAAGATGATGTTCACCTCGGAGGCGAAGCTGTGGCCGCCTTGAGCAGTGGCGCGCGGCATTTATGCCGCTTCAACGTCCGGACATCGCAAAGCGTAAGATCATCAAAGTGGGGCGCACGTTGAAGCGGCATAAATGCCGCGCGCCGGCCGCTCAGGTGATATGCGCGCCCTGCGTCTCCACATACACCGCATACACGGACGTGCTCGCAGTCATGAAGAGCCGGTTCCGCTTCGCGCCGCCAAAGCAGACGTTGGAGCAAATCTCCGGCAGCAGGATCTGGCCGATGCGCTGCCCGTCCGTGCCCGCGAAGATGTGGACGCCATCATAGCCCGCGCCCACCCAGCCGGCGCTGGACCAGATGTTCCCCTCCGTGTCGCAGCGGATGCCGTCGGCGAAGCCGGCGTCTTCCACGTCTTTGCCATCGCGCTTGAACTTGAGCTTCATCGAGGCGAACTCCCGCCCGCCCTTGAGCTTCTTCCCGTCCACATCCCACACCTTGATGTTCTTCGGCGCGTTGTCGTAATGGCTCGCGCCGGTGTCGGCCACGTAGAGCTTCTTGTAGTCGGGCGAGAAGCACAGGCCGTTCGGCTTGAAGATTTCATCCGTGACCTTCTCGATTTTGCCGGACTTGCCATCAATCACATACACCGCCTCCTTCTGGTTCGGCTGGACGGTCGTGGACTTCAGCCGCTCGCCCTCGTAGTTCATCAGGCCGCCGTAGCCGGGGTCGGTGAACCAGATGTCGCCCGTGGTGGGATGCACCACCACGTCGTTCGGCGCGTTGAAGGGCTTGCCGCCGAACTTGTCCGCCAGCACGGAGACGGTGCCGTTGTGTTCGTGGCGCACGACGCGGCGGGTGAGATGCTCGCAGGAAAGCTGCCGGCCCTCATAGTCGAAGGTGTTGCCGTTGGTGTTGTTGACCGAGGTGCGGAAGGTGCTCACATGGCCGTCGTCCTCGATCCAGCGCTGCTGGAGGTTGTTTGGGATGTCGCTCCAGAGCAGGTAGCGGCCCACGGCATTCCACGCCGGGCCTTCGGTCCAGAGCGTGTTCGCGCTGTGGTGAATCCGCAGGATGGGCGTGTTGCCCAGCTTGGCCTTGAAGCGCTTGTCGAGCGAGATGATGTCCGGGTCCGGGTAACGTGTGGGAATCTTGCCGGTCCAGTCGCGGTCCGCGGCGGCGGCGACGCCCGCGACGGTCGTGGCGGCGGCGGTGAGAAACGAACGGCGGGAGAAGGCGGAATCAGAGTTCATGGCAAGTGCGGTGACGGACACAGAGTGGAAAGCCGGCGCGGGCGTGGCAAGGAAAACGTAGTCGCAGGCTTCAGCCTGCGCGTCGCCCACCCCCGGTAGGGTGAGACTCCGTCGAACCCCATCTGCCGCCGCAGGCGGCGCGAGCGCAGCGAGCATCTGAGCCCGGACCTGCGGGCCATACGGCGGTGCCCAGACCGCCGGCGACGCCTATGGAGTGCGGTGACTCGTCACCGCTTTCCGCAGGCGACTTGTCGCCGTCGACAAGCGGTGGCGCACTTGCGCCCAGCGGCCCACCGCGCTCGCGCGAGCGCGGATGCCGCCCGGCCACCTATCCGCAACCTCCTCGACGGCGACCAGTCGCCTGCGGAAAGCGGCGAGAACTTGCCGCACTCCATAGCCGTGCGCCGGACGATTTGTGGGTCAGCGACGTAGCGTTGAAAATTGACCCAAAACGCAACGGATTAGTGGGATGGCACCGCGTTGCAAAGGAACGGCTGATTAACATTGCATCGTTCCAACTGAGAAGCTCGCTGCGCTTGCCTCGCTTCGCTCGAAATGGGGCTCGACAGAGTCTCGCCCTACCGGGCTACGGCTGGAAGTTCCGGTGCTTGGGATCGCCGGCGGCTTCGAGGTAGGCGAGGAGGTCGAGGATTTGTTCGAGGCGCAGCCCGTTGAGCAGACCGCCGGGCATGGGCGAGACTTCCGAGAGGCGGCGCTCGCGGACGTTTGTCACGGCCACCTCGATGAGCTTCTCCTCCAGCGGGCTGGGGCGGACGAAGAGCTTGTTGTCCGCCTCGCGTTCCACCATGCCGCTCACGTCGTCGCCGTCCTTCAGGAGCAGGCGGGTCTGGCGGAACTTCTCATCAATCACCGTGCTCGGCTCGAGGATGTGGAAAAGCAAATCGCGCCGGCTGAAGCGCGCGCCGACGGCCAGCAGTTCCGGGCCGATGACGCTGTTCGGAAACGCGGGGTCGTTGCTGACGCGGTGGCAGTGGACGCATTGCGCGGTGAGCAACGCGGTGCGCGCGCCCTCGTAGCTGCGGCCCTTGCCGACTTCGGCGAGGCGGGGTTCGAGGTCGGCGAGTTTCCAGTCTTTTACGAAGCGCGGTGGAGGCGGCGCGGGCAAATCGGACTTCGCGCCGGCTGCGGGTCGCAGACCCGCGCTCCCGCCCAAGGTGGTGCGCTCCTCGGGCGTGAGCGAGGCGAGGAGTTCCTTGCGGACGTTCGCGATGGACGTGAAGTAGGTGCGCCCACCGGGCAGGCGCTCGGCGCGGGCGAGGGCGTCGAAGACGGCGCGGCGCGCGTCGGGCGTCCAGCCGTCGCGGGCGTAGCGGAGGTAGAACGGGTAGTGCAGGAGGTCCTCGCTCGCGGTCGCGGCGCGCAGCAGCGGGACGGTCTTGGCGATGACCTGCGGCGAGCGTAGATAGACGAGCAGCTCGACGAGCATCTGGTTCACGCGCGGGCTGGCGTTGGGATACTGCGGCTCCAGCCAGTTTAAGGAGGCTTGGCGTTGGGCTTCGTCGGGAGGACCAAGGCGGATGAAAGTGAGGGCGAGGACGCGGAAGGCAGCGAATTGTTGACCTTCAGTCATTGCTGACCGCTGCCCGGCAGCCGCTGTTGGCAGGGCAGCAATTCTCTCAATTAGTCGCGGTTTCAACTCAGGCGCGCACTCCTTCGCCAGCAAGAGGCAACCGAACAAAAGTGCTTGATGGTTCGTGGCTGTCAGTGTTGCCGCTTGCCAATTCGTAAGAGGAATTCGCCTCAATGAATTCATGGCGGCATCGCGTAACCACGGGTCGTCCGACGCCAGTTCGCCTAACTTCGACTCGATAGCTCTCGAAACCGTAAACAGGCCTGCAGGGTCGGAGGCTTGAATGGCACCTCTCCTCATGCGGGCTACGACAGCGTCCATTTCTTGCGCTGAAAGTTTCCGAACACGCTCCTCGGCGATTTGTTCGGGAAATTTCCAACTCACCCGATACAACCCCGACTGCGTCCCGCGTCCCCCCGTCGTCAACCACATCGCCCCATCCGGCCCGATGCACACGTCGGTCACGTTCAGCGGGCGGCCACCGACGAAGAGTTCGCTCGTGCCGGTGTAGCTCGCGCCCTGCGGCGTCATGTGGACCGCGAGGATGCGCCCATAGGCCCAGTCGCAGATGTAAAACGCCTTCTGATACTTCGCCGGGAACTTCGCGCCGTGGCCGAAGGTGACCGCAGTGGGCGACGCGAGGCCGATGTCCACCACGCTGGGCAGCGTGTCGGGATACCACGCGGGCCAGCGCCCGGTGCCGCGCCGCCAGCCGTAGTCCGCGCCGGGCACGATGTGCAGCACGCGGTTGGGCATATACCACGGGCAGCCCACGTCCCACTCCATGTCGGCATCGAAAGTGAAGAGGTCGCCGTGCTCGTTGAAGGCGACATCGAGCGGGTTGCGCAGGCCGCCGGCCCAGAGCTGCACCTCGCTGCCGTCGGGCTTCATGCGCAGGATGTGGCCGGCGGGCAGCAGCACGTCGCCGTCGAACATGCCCGCGTCCCACGGGCACGGGATGAGGCGGTCGTGCGCGAAGTTCCGCAGCGGCGAGTTGGTGGAAAGGTTCTTGGGCAGGTGGACGTTGTTGCCGTGCGCAATCCACAGCCAGCCGTCCGGCCCGAGCTTCAGGTGGTTGCGCCCGTGGCCGACGCCGCCCTCGGTCTTGAGCAGCTCGGTGGTCTCGTCGAACTGGCCGGTGCCCTTGGTGTCGCGCAGGCGCACGAGGGTCTTGGAGTTGTTCGCGTTCGCGTAGAGCGCGCCGTGGGCGTAGAGTAGGCCGCGGCATTCGAGCAGCGTGTCGTTGATGACTTCGACTTTGGAGACGCCCGCCGAATCGAGTGACAGCCGCAGCAATCCCTTCTTCTCCCGCGCCAGCGTGAGCCGGCCCTGCGGGTCGAAGGCAAGCGCGATCCACGAGCCTTCCTCCGGCAGCGCGCTGCGCACCAGCTCGGCCTTGAAGCCCGGCGGCAGCGTGAAGGTCGCGGGGTCGGTGGCGGGCGTGCCGGCGCGGGCGAGCTTCCAACTGTTGTAGGCGTCCACCATCTTGTCCGGCGCGAAGGGATTCGCCTTCGGGTCCACATCCACGCGGCCGAGGCTGCGCGCGGGCTGCGGACGATCTGTTGGCGACGACAGTCCGGTCTGCCAGTTGGAGTCCGAGATGATCCACTGCTGCCGCGCGAGGTCGGCATTAAGTTCGAGCAGCACCGCGACCTTGGCCGGGCCGGATGGATTCACAGCCCGCAGCGAGAGGACGTTGGCCCCCGCACGCAACTGGCCGGTCATGTCGAAGCCCGTCGCATTCGTGGCCCCGATGATTTCACCGATGCGCTGGTCGTTCAGGAACACCTCCATGCGCCCTTCGCACGCGCCGAGCAGGACGGACTTGAGCAGCGGCGTCGGGGCGGTGAACTCGCGGCGGAAGAAGACGGGCTGGTTCGTCTGCGCGCCGGGTCGGAAAATCCACTCCGGCACCGGCGGACGGTTGACGACCTGCGCCATGGCGACCGGAGCGAAGACACAGCCAAGCGCAACGGCCAGGAGGAATCGGAGAGCGGGCTTCACGCGCATATTAAGACGGTCCAAGCACCCAGCGTCAACGAAGTGAAACGCCGTGGTGTGCGCGGGCGCTTTCGTTTGGTGTCCACGCTTCAGCGTGTCCGGCGGCTTGGGACACCCTGAAGGGTGGACACCAAACGGCGGCGTGCGCGAGCCAGAGCGCATCCCCGGAGCGCGGCCCTCCGGGCCGCAGCGGCTGGCAGCAGGGAATGGTTTGCGGATATCCGAAGCCCGCTCTGCAAAAGTTGCCGCTGCGGCCCAGAGGGCCGCGCTCCGTGCCGGCACTGGCTGCGTCCTCGAAAATGCGGCGCTGAAAGACGCCGCACTCCAGACGCTGACGCGACCACGCCACGGCTTGATGCCACGCGAAGCGTCTGGAGTGCGGCGTCTTTCAGCGCCGCTTTCGAACGCGCCGAATCACCCAAATTCAAAGTGAGCCTCCTCACGTCGTCTCCTACAGCATCATCACGGCATGGGACTCCCCACCGTCTGCCCGCGATGGAAGCGGACACCCTCCCCGTTCCAGCTCGCCAGCAGCGTGCCGTTGCTGCCGGTGGCGAGGTAGTGATACGTCAGCCCGTTCGTCGCAAAACCCGCGATCGCCGGACCGTCCCGCGAGACTTCGCGCGACAGCAGCAAATCCGAGATCGTGCCCTGGAAGTCCTCTACCGTGACCCGGTCGCCGACGCGCATCGCCCCGGCCACCAGCGGCGTCGGCGCGCTGGTGACGGCCATGGGTTTCAGGAGCTGCCAGTTCGTCCCCCGGCTCAGCGCGCGCACGGTCAGCACGTTCGTCCGGCCGGTGTCGTCCACCACCAGGTAATGGTGCGCGTTCCACTGCGCGTTCACCTTGGAGAAGCCCGTCACGCGATGGCTGAGCACCTGGTAACCGAGTCCATCCAGCACGACGTTCGTTCCGACCGCCAGCGGCGGCGGCGGCGCAGGCTGCGGCTGGACCACGGGCGGGGACGAGTAATGCGATGCGGACGTGGGATGCGAAGGCGGACCATGGGTGCCCGTATAGCGCGGCCCGGTATTGCAGGAGCGGAGCAGGAAGAATCCGCATACGAGGGTGAACAGCAGCGAAACGACCAAGCCTGCGTAGGCCGCACCGCCAGCACTGCCGGACGCGCCAGAACCTCCGCTGCTCACCGCGCTGGCTCCCGTGGCCCGGCTGAACGAAGTCTCCGGCAGCCCCAGCGCCTGCGACACCAGCCCGGGATGGAGTTGCATCCCGCGATAGTATTCCACTTCGTCCCCGCTCCAGCTCACCACCCACATCTTCCCGCCCGCCTCGGCGTTGAAATACTGCGCCACGTCCCCGACCGTCACCCAGTCCGGTGCTTTCCCCTCGATGTGATACACGCGTGTCTCGTCCACCACCGTGACCTCGGCGGAGGTGCCCTCGAGGTTGACGTGGTAGCCGACCCGCTGGGTGGCCGCCTGCGTGGCGGTCAGCGGCGTGGTGGGTGTGAACTCGGTGAACAGCCGCCACTGCTGCGCGCCATAGACGTCTTCACACACGAGCATCGCGATACGATCCGAACCGTCGCTGAGATAGAACTCGTTCCAGTAATAGGTCTCCCCCTGGTCCTCCATGCCCATCACGATGCGCGCGATGATGGAGTAGTTCTTCCCGCCAAAGCTGCCGGTCATGCCGACGCGGACGGGGGTGGGATTGGCGGTGCTCATGGGTCAAACGTGGTGTGTGCTGCGTGTTGCGTGTTGGCCACAGCAGTTCGAGCGCGTCCGAGCGAAAGCACGCAACACGCAACACGCAGCACATGGCCCGCCTGTCCAGCTCGGCGACGGAGTTTGGATGGTCGTTCCCAGCTCATCTCGTTCAATTAAAGAAATGCGGCACGAACCGGCTCAAATTCCCCGTGATGCACCGCGTGTCCTCGCGGATGCCCAGGCCCGCCGCCGCGTGGTCCACCACCCAGACACCGAAGACCGGATGGTTGCCGGCGAACTCCGGCAGCGGCGCGAGCGCCTGATACACAAAGCCCTCCGCGCCGTAGTCCCCCGCCGCTTCCTCCGCGACGTTGCCGTCCCGCACCAGCGTCACGTTCGCGCCCTCGCGGCTGAGCTTGGGCTTCTTCACAAAGTTCCGGCCCAGCGGCTCGGGGGCCTCGTAGGCGGGCAGGAGATTCGGATGGCCGGGGAACAGCTCCCACAGAATCGGCAGCAGGCCCTTGTTGCTCAGGAGCATCTTCCACGTCGGTTCGATGAAGCGCGCCCGCTCGTGCAGGAGATGCGGGCCGAACTCCTCGTGCCATAGCCATTCCCACGGGTAGAGCTTGAAGCACTGCTCCATGCTCGCGCCCGCGAGGTCCACGAATCCGCCGCCGTTCCACCCGATGTCCTCCACATGCACGAATTGCGTGGCCACGCCCGCCTGCTCGGCGGTGTCGCGGAGATAGAGCACCGTCTGCTCGTCCTCGGGATGGTCCTTGATGGCGCTGAAGTGCAGCGCCTTGCCGCCCCAGCGCTGCCACGCGGCGATGAGCCGTTCGTGGATCGAGTTGAACTGGTCGCTGGCCGGGCGCGTGTCCCGCAGCCAGAACCACTGGGCCACGGCGGCTTCGAGCAGCGCGGTGGGCGTGTCGGCGTTGTATTCGAGCAGCTTCGGCGGCGACGTGCTGTCGAAAGCGAAGTCAAACCGGCCATACACGCTGAAGTCGTCGCGCTCCCAGCTTTGCAGGATCACCGGCACGGCGGCGGCGGGAATGCCCAGACGATCCCACCACCCGTGCTGGATCACCGACTCCG
This sequence comes from uncultured Klebsiella sp., assembly GCA_964496695.1. Lineage (GTDB taxonomy): Bacteria > Verrucomicrobiota > Verrucomicrobiia > Limisphaerales > SXTU01 > SXTU01. The sequence goes on along the minus strand of CAZCBE010000099.1, from coordinate 1,638 downwards.
CCGCTTGGATGCAAAGACCGTGCAGCGTGTTCGCGGCGGTCTCCAGCGCGGCGACCTCGTCCGCGCCCAGTTCGTAGCACGCTGATTCGTCCCAATACGGCCCATGCGGATGCGAATGGTAGGTAAGGCCCACCTGCTCGACCTTCGCCGGCCAGTCCGCGCGCGGAGTGAGGATGTGCCGGTTCATGACGGTGCGTTGGCAGGGCGCTTCTGTCCCCAGCGCGCCGCAGAATCGCCCGAACAGCTTCCGGCCCGGTGGGAGAATCGCCTCCCCCCTTCCTGCTGTGAACTCCTGACCCCGCGTTGGTAGGGCGCGGTGTCCTCACCGCGCCGCCGAGGTCCAGCGGCATCCGGATGCTCGACGGCGGGCTGAGGACAGCCCGCCCTGCCCGTCGCCGGCTCCTGGGGAGTGAGAGGCCACTGCGTTCCGGATCGTGCCGGCTGCCGGATCGCTGACTCTGCGGACAAAATGGCGCACGTCTTCATCACGCGCCGATCCCTCCAAACGACGAATGCGACGTGCTCCCAAAACCGCTCCGGTGCGTCGTGCTGCTGCTGTGGACCGGCGGCCTCGGCTGCGCGGCGACCGCCGTCGCCACCGCCTCAGGCAGCGGGGTCGAGAGATTCGTGAAGCTCTGGTGCGGCTGCTCGGTCCACACGCCGCCATGGTAATACTTTTGCTGCTGCGCGTCGTAGTGGTTGTAGCGCAGCGGATACCAGGCGCGGTAAGGCGCGTGGTAGTAGCCCGCGTAGGCCAGGTAGTGGTCGTTCGTGAAGACGTTGCCCTGCAGTGCGTAGGCCTGCACCCGCGTGGCCTGCGCCTCCGCGTCCCCCGTCGTCAGCGCCACCGTGGAGAGTCCCCCCACCAGCACCAGCCGGATGTGTTGGCTTCGTTTCACGAAAGGAAGTCGGTCGCGTCAGCCCATGATGGACGCCGCAATGATCAGGCAGACGCCGAGGATGACGGCGGCGGCGATGATCGCGGCGGCCACGTTCTTCTGTTCCAGGATTTCCTTGTGCAGGTCACCCGGCGTGAATTTGTCGAACAGCCGGTAGCCGCCGATGGCCACGACAATGCCGACGAGGGCAAAGACGACCATCGAGGCCAGCGCCTCCGGCAGCGTGGCGCCGCGGACGGTCAAGGCCCCGGAAGATTCGGCGGCGAGCGCGACACCGGGGAGGGCGAGCAGATACAGGGCAAGGCAAGGGAGCTTGTTCATAGGCGGTTCAGTGGACGACGGCCAGCGTGCCGGGTGCGGAATTCGAGGTCAATCACGCGCACAGCTTCCCTCCGCCGCCGTGCGCTGAATACTACAAGTTGCCCGCGCGTTTGGAGCGCGCTGTCCATTGGTGTTCATTCGTGGTTTCCCCGCTCCGCCGTCCAAGTGGGTTCGTTTGGCAGTTCTTCTCCCTCTCCCTTCCTCGGAGGAGGGGAGAGGGTTGGGGTGAGGGGTGTCGGACTGGCATCGCAATTGGCTTCGTTTCGCAAAACGCCCCGCCTCTCCATTTCCCTCCCCTTCGTGTCCATTGGTGTTCATTCGTGGTTTCCCTGTTCCACCATCCCAATGGGTTCGTTTGGCAGTTCTTCTCCCTCTCCCTTCCTCGGAGGAGGGGAGAGGGTTGGGGTGAGGGGTGTCG
>CAZCBE010000098.1:0-28544 GCA_964496695.1 uncultured Klebsiella sp. | reverse complement strand
TCCATGCCTGCCGACTCAGAATCCTTCGGCGTCTTTTTTCCATGAGGCAACGGGGCGAAGGCGCAGCCCGTTTCTTGCATACAGGGAGGCCACCTTGGAGCGCCAGGTTTGAGAATGTCCGAGACGGTGGAAGTCGCGCCAGCGTCTGGAGTGCGGTGTCTTTCAGCACCGCTTTTCCCCGTGTCTAGAGGTTGGCAAACTTTTCGCCCCCACCATGCGCCCAACCGAAAGCGGCGGTGAAACACGCCGCACTCCAGACGCTTCGCGCCGCCGGAGACGGTGTGCGCAAAGCAGCCGTTTCGTGCGGCATCAGCAGCCCGGGGCTGATGAAACGGCAAAAAGCTGAGAGGCGTCACCGCACGCGACCCGCCCTACGGCAGCAGGACGATGCGGTAGAAACGCAGGTCTTTTCCGGCCGCCCCGCTGTCGGTGAAGGTGGCGGAGCCGCCGGAGACGGTGTTGGTCACCACGGGCACCCAGTCCACGAGGTTGGTGGTCGTCTCCAACCGGTAGGCGCTGCCATTGTCGCCCGAGGCGGTCATCTGGAAGAGGCCACCGAGCTGGAAGCCGGAGTTGCCGATGGAAAACGGGTTGAAGACGGTGAGCAGCGCGTTGCTGCTCGAGAGCGAACCCTGGGACGATCCGACGAGGCAGGCGTAGATGCCGGAGTTGGTGAGCTGGAGATTGGTCGCCACGAACTGCTGGTTGGTCCCGCCTGGCAACGGTGCGTTGTTGAAATACCACTGGTAGGTAAATGGCCCGTTGAACGAGCCGATGCCGTTGGCTCCGACGGTGAAGGTGACATTGCTGCCCACGAGGACCGCCTGGCTCAGGGGCTGCGGCGAGATGGTGAAGGGCGGCGTCACGGTCAGGATGGCGTTGGAACTGAAGACCGAGGAAATCGAGTTCGCCACCAGCACGTCGTAGCTGCCGGCGTTGGTGGACTGCGCACCGGTGATGGTATAGGTCTGGCTGACCGCCCCGGAGATGGGCGCCCCGTTGAACCGCCATTGATAGGTGAACGGGGCCGAGCCGCCCGGAGTCACGGAGAACACCGCGTTGGAGCCGATGATCACGGACTGGCTTTGCGGGCTGGCGAGCACGACGGCCGGCGCGTTGACGAAGAGCCCGGCCCCCGCGCTCAGCACGCTGCCCACGTCGTTGGATACTTCCAGCGCATACACGCCCGCATCGGCCGGCTGGACGTTGGTGATTGTGAGCGTCTGGCTGATGGCGTTGGTGATGGGCTGGTTGTTGAAGAACCAGCGGTAGGCCAGCGGGGCATCGCCCGTGCTGACGGCCGAAAAGGTGACCGTGGAGCCGATGGTGACGGTGCGGCCCTGGGGGTTCTGAACGATGGTGGGGGGGATCTTGACCGTCAGCGTGGCATTGGAGCTGATCAGCACGCCGGTGAAGCCGCTGACTTGGACAGAATATAGGCCGGACTGGGCGGGTTGCGCATTGAGGATCGTGTAGTTCGTGGCCGTGGCACCGGCGATGGGGTTGCCGTTATACAGCCACTGATAACTCAAGGGGAGGGAACTTGCGGTCTCCACGCCGAAGCTTGCGGTTGCACCCTGCTTCACGAACTGGTTGCCCGGATGCTGTGTAATGCTGAAGTCGCCGTCCAAGGAGGCGATGAAGAAGTCGCCATTGCCGGCATTCGTCAGGGTGAAGGTGCCTAGGGTTGCCGTGCCCTCGTAACGTCCAACCAGATAAAACCGACCGAGTTGGTCATACGCGGCCCCTGATGTGAAGGTAAAGATGTCAGTCGGAATGCTGCTGGGATCGACAAAGCCTTGCGTAGCGGTGGCTCCTGTTCCCCACAACGCATTCCCATTGGGATCGAACTTGACGAGGTAGAGGGCTGATGCCCCGGAGGAATTCGGCACCGATACGGATCCATAAGTGATGCTCGAAGAGTTGAACCGTCCCGCGAGGAAAATGTTGCCGCCAGCGTCCGCCATCACATGGTGGCCCAGTTCATCGCCATTGCCTCCGAAGCTGGAGGCCGACTGCGCCCACAAGATTTGGCCGTTGGGGTCATATTTGGCGAAAAACGTGTCCCGTGCGCCTTGATTGAAGAGGTTGTTTCCTCCCACGGACAAGTCGGCGTCGGAATAGCCGGTAATGATGACGTTTCCGGCGGGATCCGTGGCCACGCCGAGCGGGCTGTCCGTGCCCGCTCCGCCAAAGCCCCGCAGCCATACGGGCTGCAAATTGCCCGTGAATTTGGCAATAAAGCCATCGATGCTCCCCAGACTGTTAACCACATTCGCGCCCAGGAGGAAGCTTCCGGCGCTGAACCCCAGAACCACGACATTCCCATTGCTGTCCACGGTAATGCCGCGAAAACCTTCCGCGCTTGCGCCGCCAAAACTCGTGGCAGCAAGGTAGTTGCCGTTCAGGTCGAGCTTGATCAAAGCGATGTCCTGATCGCCTTGTGAGATAAGCGTAGTGGTGTTCCCCCCGCCGGTGTCCAAGGCCATGCTGCTGCCGAAATCGAAGGCGACAAACAGTTGTCCTCCGGGCGAAATTGCGACGCCGCCGACTGACAGGAAGTCAACACCGGTTCCGGCGGTGTTGGCCATTTCATCCGATGACCCACCAAATGACTTGGCCCAGAGCACCGCTCCGTCCGGAGCGAATTTGGCGACCCAGACATCCGTGGACCCGCCCACCGAACGCAGTGCAAACGAACCAATGGTCAGGTCATTGTCAAATTCACCCAGCGCATAGCTGTTCCCTGCCTGATCGAGGGCAATCGCGCGTCCCTGAACCCGAGTTCCAGACCTGACGGGAACTACCCATAACGGCGCTCCATTCGCATCATACTTGGCTACATAAGCCCCATCATCTCCGGGCGGGACAAAAACACTAAACGCGCCGAAAAATGCCGTTTCATTATTCGCGCTCAAACTGCCCACCACAACTGAGTTGCCCCCCGCATCAACGGCGATGCCGCTCATATCCTCGTTGCCCGAAGTCCCGCCCGCCCGCGAAGCCCAGCGGAATGCCGGCGGGACAAACTGTGCGAAGGCGGCTTCCGGCAGGGAAAGCAGCAAAACTGCCACCAAGGCGAGAGCCAGACGGCGGACGTGACAACTAAACACGAGACGGTGCATTTTGTCGGGGAGCTTAGGCCACGTCCTGCCCGGAAGGCAAGCGGGGGAAAGACCTTAGAACCCATTTCCCTGAACCGCCGGGTGAGTCCGGGTTCAGGCTGCCAGGGCGGCTGGCTTCTTCCCCAGCGCCTGGATCATGCTTTCGAAGACCCACCGCCCGTCGGTGCCGCCCAGCAGGGATTCACAGGCCCGCTCCGGGTGCGGCATGAGACCGGCCACGTTGCGCCGTTCGTTGCAAATCCCGGCGATGTTCTCCAGTGCGCCGTTGGGATTCGCCTCCTCAGTCACCTCGCCTTGGGCGTTGCTGTAGTGCCATAGGATTTGCCGGCTGGCCTTCATTTGCGCCAGCGTGTCGGCGTCCGCGAAGTAGCAGCCCTCCCCGTGGGCGATGGGCACCCGCATCACCTTGCCGACGGGAATCTGCGAGGTGAACGGTGAGTCGTGCGCCACGGTCTTGAGGTAGATGTGTTCACACCGGAACTGGAGCGAGCGGTTGCGGATCAGCGCGCCGGGGAGCAGATGCGCCTCGCAGAGGACCTGGAAGCCGTTGCAGATGCCGATGACCAGCCCGCCGTTGTCCGCAAACTGCTTCACCGCCTGCATCACCGGGCTGAACCGGGCGATGGCTCCGCAGCGCAGGTAGTCCCCGTAACTGAAGCCGCCGGGCACGATCACGGCATCCACGGCCCCGAGGGAGCTGTCCTTGTGCCAGACCAGCCGGGCGGAGTGGCCGAGCACCTGCATGGCGTGGACGGCGTCCTGGTCGCAGTTCGAGGCGGGAAATTGGAGGACGGCGAAGTTCATTCAGTGGGTGTCACGGTGGACAGTTTGCGGAGAAAAAGCGGGCAGGCAGACGGCGACATACTCGGCCCCTTCGGGAGCGGGCGTGCTGTATTGCACCCACTCGCCCTTGCGGGTAATGACGGACTGGCCGGCGGCGACGTCCATGAAGCCATCCTTGTGCGTCACGCGAAGCGAGCCTTTGAGCACCAGGGTGAACTCGTCGAACTCCGGCGTCTGCCCGGGTTCCACCCAGCCGCCGGGACTGGTCATGCGGGCGAGGCTGAGATCGGCGGTCTGCGTGTTCACGCGGCCGATGAACTCCTCGATCAGCTTGGGCTTGTTGCCCGCCGCCGTGATGACGGTCGGTTGGGAAACCAGGGAGGGCATGACGCAGGCTTCGGTCAGTCGGTGATCTCCAGCCGGTAATCCTCAATCACCGGGTTGCTTAGAAAGCGATGGCAGGCCTCGTTGAGAGCCTGCTGCGCGGCGGCGCGGTCGGTGCCGGGCGCGAGGTCAATCTCGACATACTTGCCCACATGGACGCCGGCGACGCCTTGGTAGCCCATGTGCTCCAGTGCGCTCTGCACGGTCTTGCCCTGGGGGTCGAGGACGGCCTTCTTCGGAGTGATGATGATTTTGGCTTTCATGCAAGTGCGGGCGGCTCCCGCGAAATCGAGGCGGATGTTGGGCAACGTCCCCCAGCGAGGCGAGTGTTTTCTGTGGGGGGTGAAACATCTCAACCCGGACTCCGAAGTTGAACCACGGATGCACACGGATGGGAATGGCTTTCCTTCGCTGCGTTGGGGAACCAATCCCGACTCGCATTAGCACCCGGCTTTAGCCGGGTGATTGGAGCCGCCACCACCTTGAATCCGTTTCAACGGTTTCAAGGCCTGGCCAGTTGCGCGCAGAAAAAGCCGTTGAAACGGCTTGCCCACCGCCGTGGGCTCCCACCGGGCTGAAGCCCGGTGCTGATGAGATGCAGCCAAAGGTTCCGTGTCGCCGTCATCACTTCGGCGCACCCTGCTTCGCTCGCAACTCCGCCGTAAAGTCCGCCCACAACTCGTCCACCGTCTTGCCGGTCGTCTCCTTGAACAGCTCCGGTGAATACTTCCGCTGGCGCAAGGCGGCGTTGAGCTTCACCACCAGTTTCGCATCGTGGTGCTGCTCCACCCAGGCCAGGAAAATCGCGGTGGTCTTGTAGGCGTCGCGGTAGCTGGCCTTGTCGGGATTGAGGCGTGGCTTCGGTGCGTTCGGCTCGAAGTGCGAGAGGCGGATGTAGTCTGCGATGCCTTCCACGAGCCAGCCCGGTCCGCCAGGCGGATACGATTGAACGACGTGCGTCAGTTCATGCACCACCATGCCCCAGTCATTCGTGTGCCCGCGCACGTAGCCGGCGGCGAAGTTGATGACATTCCCGCTGGCAGCCGCGACTCCTTTCATGTCCGCCTTGAAGCGCAGCGTGACCTTGGCGGGCGGGGTGAAGCCTTCGCTCGCCAGCAGCCCGGAAATCTTCGGATACCACTCGGCACACAGTTGGCCGGCGCGCTTCGCCCAGACTTCCAGGTCCGGGGTTTCATGGGCTTCCACGACTATCTGAGCCAGCACCGCTCCTTGCGCATTGGTGGCCGTGCCGGTCCAGAGGGGCGCGGGCTTTTCCGGGGTCTCCGCTGCGAGGGACGACACGATCAAACAGCCCGCGAGCAACCCGAAGCAAAACAGGGCAGGGGATTTCGAAAGGCGATAGAACATGGTGGTGAAACGAACTGCGGCGCAACTTAGACCGGGAAAAAGTGGTGTCGAGTGCAAAGCCGTGCTCGCACGGAGCGCCGACCTCCCCTCCCGCGTTTCGTGTGCTGCCGACGCACCGCCCGCAGTCACTGTCCACCGGGCAAGCGAGGACGCTGGTGGCACGACCGGTCGGAGGCCGGCGCTACGTGGCGCGCGCGTGTCGCCGCCTGTCTTCAACCTTGAACCTTGAACTTCAAACCTTGAACCTGCCCGCCGCGTGGCCTTGCCGCTGAAATACAACTTCCGCAACGTCCTGGTCCGCTGGCGCTCGACGCTGGCGACCATCCTCGGCGTGGCGCTGGTCGTGGCGGTCTATGTGCTGGTGCAGTCGCTGGCCATCGGGTTGGAGAAGTCCAGCGGCAACACCGGGGACGAGCGCAACGTCATGGTGGTCCGCAAGGGCTCCACCGCCGAGTCCAGCAGCCAGATCACCCGCGAGCAGGTGCGGCTCATGCAGTATTGGGAGGAGATCGCGCGGGACGACTCCGGGCGGACGCTGCTCACCGCCGACGTGCTGGTGCTCATCAACCTCCCGCGCCGCGAGAACAACGGCGAGGCGAATGTCCTGGTGCGCGGCATCTCGCCCGTCGGCATGCAGTTGCGTCCCCAGGTCACCTTGGTCGAGGGCCGCTGGTTCACGCCGGGCAAGCGCGAGATCGTCGCCAGCCGCCGGCTTTCGCGCCGGTTCGCGAATCTCGAGATCGGCGGCACCTTCCGCACGGCCGGGCGGGAGCTGACCGTCGTGGGCCTGACCGATGGCGGCAGCAGCGCGTTTGATTCCGAGCTGTGGATGGACACAGACGAGTGCCGCGCGATCTTTGACCGGGACTACTACTCCAGCGTGCTCGTGCGCGCGGCGAACGAAACCTCCCAGGGCTCGATCACGAACCGGCTCGAAGCCGAGAAGCGGCTCCCGCTCCGGGCCATGAAGGAGACGGCCTACTACGCCTCGCAGACGATGACCGCCAAGCCCATCAAATTCTTCGGCACCTTCCTCGCCACCGCGATGTCCGTCGGGGCGGTGTTCGCCGCGATGAACACGATGTATGCGAGCGTCGGCGCGCGCACGCGGGAGATCGGCACGCTGCGGGTGCTGGGCTACCGGCGGCGGAGCATCCTTGCGGGCTTCCTGATCGAGGGCGCGTTCCTGGCGTTCATCGGTGGCCTGCTGGGCTGCGCGCTGGCCCTGCCGATGCACGGCTACTCCACGGGCACGATCAGCTTCGAGACGTTTTCCGAGACGGTCTTCCAGTTTCGCATCACGCCAGGACTGGCCGCGGAAGGGCTGGTGTTCGCGGTGCTGGTGGGCGTGATCGGCAGCTTCCTGCCCGCCCTGCGCGCCTCGCGCCTCCCGGTGATCGCCGCGCTGAAGTCCGTGTGAGCCTAACTGCGAAGTGGAAAGCAGCAACCACGGACGAACTCGGATGAGGTCGAGCGCGCGCAGCGTGGATTGCAATCCAGGGCTGAAAGCCCGTCCGGTGACAGCCCGGGGTGAAGCCCCGGGTGGCTTGGCCAGCGAAGCCCGCCCGCCCTGTAAGGGCGGGACTCTCTGTCGCATCGTGCCACGTCCCGCCGCTTCAGGGCGGTGAGAATATGAAATCGCGAACCCGGTCCTCCGCCTCGCGTGGCTCGGCTCCAGCCCGGGTTATCACCTGACGGGCTTTCGGCCCTCGAGACTGCGCCAACTGTTGCAGGGCGGGTGAATCCCTTGGGGATTCAAATCGAGAATACGCTAAAGGTATCAGGCCCGACCGCCATCCCATGCCTTTCTCCTTTGCCTTCGGCGCCTTTGACCGCATCTTCCCGCCGTTGTGATGGACTCCGAGAAACTCAAGCAGTTGCAAATCCAGCCCGAGGCGAAGCGCCGTTCTAATTCGACCACCTGGGGCATCTTCCTCCTCGTTTTCCTCTGCACCGCCACGGCGGTCTTCTTCGCCTGGCCGCGCGCCACGGACAACCAGCGCGTGGCCAGCGGCTCCAAGGACGGCAAACTCACCGCCGCCGGCTCCGAACCGAAGCAATCCGACCGCCCGGCCAGTCCCGTGCCCCCGCCGTCCGCCGCCAGTCCCGCCGGGGCCGTGCTTACCGTGAGCGGCTACATCATCGCACGCGAGCGGATCGAACTGAGCCCGCGCTTCATGGGCGTGGTGAAGTGGATTGGCGTCAAGAAGGGCGACACGGTGCAGAAAGATCAAGTGGTGGTGCGGCTGGATGACGCGGAGAACCAGGCGCGGCTCGCCGAGACAGAGTCCCGCGTCGCCAGCGCGCAGGCTGCGGTGGCGACCGCCAAGCTGGCCGTGCCGGATGCCGAGGCGCGTCAGGCGCAGGCGCAGGCGCTCCTCGAAAACGCCCGGGCCAGCGCGGCCCAGGGTGACCTGGACATGCAGCGCGCCGACGTGCTCGTGCGCAGCAACACCGAGGCCCGCCGGCTCCTCGACGATGCCCGGCTCCGCTTCGAAGCCCTGCGCGCCTCCGTGCGTGCGGCCGAGGCCGCCCTCAACGCCGCCCGGCTCGCCCCCGCTGAAGCCCTCGCCCGCCTGGCCTCCGCCGAGGCCGCCGTCCGCGAGGCCGAGGCTTCCCGTGCCGTGGCCAAACTCTACCTCGACTGGACCGTCATCCGCTCGCCCATTGACGGCGTGGTGCTGGAGAAGCTGGTGGACCCGGACGAACTCGTCGTGCCGCAAAGCTTCGGCGGTGCGCGCGGGCCGAGCACCGCGCTCATCGCCTTGGCGGACTTGAAGGATTTGCAGGTGGAGATAGACCTGAACGAAGCGCACCTTGCTAAGATTTCCCTCAACCAGAAATGCCGCATCAGTCCGGAGGCCTACCCAGACCGGCACTACGAAGGCTACGTCGCCGAGGTCGCCCCCGAGGCCTCGCGGCAGAAGGGCACGCTGCAGATCAAGGTGCAGATTCAGAAGCCTGACCGTTTCCTTACACCGGAACTGAGCGCGAAGGTGGATTTCCTCGCTGCTGCCGCCGCGTCTGCGCAACGATGACTCACTTGGCCGCAGTCAGTCGTTCGGTGGACTCAAGCAGGAGACGGAATCGGCCGAGTATCTCTCTTCGTAGCCCAGCAGCGGAGCGTCGGTCAGCACCCCATAGCCGCCGACGTGAGGAGACGGACCGCGTTGCGCCCGGTCGCACCGCCTCCTCACGTCGGCGGCTGCCTGCTTGGATCTGCCACCGCGCAGTCCGCGGTCCCCGCCATTTTGTCCTCCCTGAATCTTTGGGTTCCCGCGCAGGTTTCCGCAACCACCTCCCCGGCGGGTTTGATTCCCCGTCTGTGATCGTCCTGAAACTGCGGGCAATACTCCGCAGTCCAGCCACAGCGTCGAGCCGCTCTGCCTGTTCGCGGAATCTCTTCCTCGGGTCCGCAAGCGCGCCTTTGACAATTGGCCGCGCTTCGCAAACATTGCGTGACTTTTTCCGGGCAACCGGGGCTGATGCAATCCACCGCCGCTATCATTGAAGAGCCGAAGCAGGTCTGCGACCTCTGCGGCAGCGCACGTTATCAGGTGTTCGCCACGCGTGGCCGGGGCGGCTCCAAGCTCACCACCGTCATCTGCGAGGACTGCGGCCTGGTCTATACGAACCCGCGTCCGACCGAGCGCGAGAACTCCAAGTTTTACCACACCAGCTACTGGGGCGATTACAAGAACCAGTCCATGCCCGACGAGCGGTTCTTCCAGCGCCGCCTGCCGAAGATCCGGCCGATGCTCACGCAGCTCCGGCCCTATCTGAAGCCCGGCGTGCGCGTGCTGGAGATCGGGTGCAGCGTGGGTGCGCTGCTCTGGAGCATGAAGGAAGTGGTCGGGTCCACCGGCCAGTTCACCGGCATCGAGCCCCACGAGGGCCACGCGCGGTTCGCCCGCGAGATGAAGGGGCTCGACGTCCACAACGGCCTGCTGGAGGAGATCTCGCACAAGCTTAAGCCCGCGAGCTTCGACCTCGTGGTGATGAACCATGTGCTCGAGCACACCGTCAGCCCCACCGCCACGCTGGCCACCGTGAAGAAGCTGCTCAAGCCGCGCGGCTACTTCGTTGTCGAGGTGCCCAATGTCGAGGCCCCCGGCTCGCGGCTTTCCCACTTCTTCCACATCGCGCACCACTACAGCTTCTCCCCGCGCACGCTGCACCGTCTGGCGCAGAAGATCGGCTTCGCGATCAAGCGCGTGGACTCGCTCGACGGCGATCTGCCGGGCACGCGGCTCAACGCGGTGTTCGAGAAGCCCGTCTCCGCCGAGGCCGGGGTCACCACGCGCTTCATCCGGGACGACCCCAACGAACGCGCCACTGCCCTGCGCCGTTACGAGCGCTGGTATTGGCTGACGGCGGCGAGCTTCCGCAAGAAGATCACCCACTGGCAACGCCAGCGAATGTGAGCGAGGCGCGCGGCATTCATGCCGCTTCACCGCTCGAACGCCGCACGCGGGCTGCATAAACGTTTCGTTTCCTCATGGCAAAGTCCCGCGTGCGTGGCTAAAAGCAGCGCGTGTTCGCCGCTTCCAAAGCTTCCGCGCCCCCGGCTCGCAAGGGCCGGCGCCCCGTGTTCATCGCGTTGGCGATGTTGCTCTCCTTGCTCGCGGCGTTCCTGCTCGGTGAGATCGTCGCCCGGCTGAGTGGCTTCAAACCGTTTTCCGCCCAGCCGCCCGACGTCCGCGTGGAACCCGGGGGCAAACTTTTCCGTGCGCTGCCGGAGGGCGGGTTCAGTCATTATCCCGGTCAGTTCAAGGTGACTTTGCCCACCGGGTATCAGTTCCAGGTCACCCACGGCACCAACGGTCTGCGCATCACCCATCCACCACTCCCACCCAATGCAAAGCCCCGCCCCGAGCTGTGGCTCATGGGCTGCTCGCTCACGCACGGCTGGTCGCTCAACGACGAGGACACCTACCCATGGCGCGTGCAGGCGGCCATGCCGGAGTTTGAGGTGATCAATGCCGGCGTGTCGGGCTACGGCACCCTGCACCAGCGGCTGCTCTTTCAGGAGCTGCTCAAGCAGCGCGGCAAGCCGGCCAAGGTGATCATCGCCTACGGTCTCTTTCACGACTATCGCAGCACCTACGTTCGGATCTGGCAGAAGGGTTTCGCGCCCTATAACCGTCTGCCTGACCTCGTCTATCCCTTCGCCCGGCTCAGCCCCGCCGGAGAACTGACCTACGACGCCGCGCCCGCCACGTATGCCGAGTGGCCGCTGCAACGGCAGTCCGCGCTGGTCCACTGGCTGGAACAGAACGCCAACGTCGCGCAGGAACGGCGCGTCCGCAGCCATGAGGTGTCGCGGGCGCTGATCAAGAACTGGGCGGGAGCCTGCCTGAAGGAAGGCATCCCCTTCGTGGTGGCCGGCATCAGCTCGGACGCCGGGCCGATGCTGGACTGGTGCCGCGCTGCTGGCATCAAGGCCGTGGACATCTCCGTGCCGCTCACCGAGCCGGGCAACACCAACGCCCCGCACGACGGCCATCCCAGCGCGAAGGCGAACCGGGTGTATGCGGAGAAGCTGGTGGGGTATCTGAAAGCAGGCGGGCTGGCGGGGAAGAGCGGAGTGGTGGAGTGATGGAGTAGTGGAGTGTTGGACACGTGCCGTTGCCACTATTACTCCATCACTCCTGCGTCGGCACTGGAAGTTTACGCACGTTCCGCCTCCAGCTCGGCCAGCCGCTTCACCGCTGGCTCATGCCCCTTTTCAGCGGATTTCTGGTAAAAGCGCAGTGCGGCTGCCTGGTCTGTCTTGACCACTTCACCCTCTTCGTGGAGCAAGCCCAGCTCGTAGTCTGCGTCGGCGCAACCAAGCTCGGCCGCTTCTCGGAACCACTGCAGCGCTCGCCGCGGGTCTCTTGCTTTCACTCCCAATCCACGTTTTATCAAGGAACCGAGGTTGCATTTTGCCAGAGCTAGGCCGGCCGCTGCTGCATGGGAATACTCTGAAAAAGCCTTCTCGAAATCTTGCTCAACGCCCAGACCTAGTTCGTAGCAATGGCCGAGGTTGTTCGCAGCAAAATTGTTCCCAAACAAGGCGGCTCGTTCAAACAGGCGGACGGCTTCCTTGTAATCTTGGGGAACACCTAGTCCATGCAAGTAGCAATACCCCAAATTGCCGGTCGCCTGGTGTTGGCGCTGGTCGGCGGCCAAACGATACCACCTGACGGCTTCCTCGACATTCTTTGTGATGCCAAATCCATATTGATAGTGAACTCCAAGATTAAACTGGGCGTCTCGCGATCCTTTTTCAGCAGCCATCTGGTAGTATTTCACTGCCTTTTCAAGGTTGACGGGAACCCCATACCCATGGCGGTGCATTACCCCGAGGTTGTTCAAAGCCAGCGCAAGGTCCTTGGCGGCGGCGGCTTCGTAGAGCTCCAAGGCCCGTTGGTAGCTTTGAGTAACCCCGTTACCTTTCTGGAACAGAAAGCCGAGCGTATTGGCAGCTTCGGCATGGCCGCCCGCCGCCCCTCTCTCAAACCAATTTACAGCTTCGGCGATGTCCTTCTCAACATCCTTGCCGTTGTAATACATTTTACCGACTTCCCACTGTGCCTCGCCATCGCCCTGTTCCGCTTTGGACTTCAATTCCTGAATGCGGGTTTCTTGCTCAAGCGGAGTCTCGCCGAATGGATAGGGTGTCCCTTCCGCAATGAATTGGATCTCCAAGCCGACACGCTTGCCATCCGCCACCAGCTCGAACACCGGAAAAGTGCCGTCGCCAAAACCCGAATCCAAAAACGGCAGGATCGCACTGCTCGCCTTGTCGAGCGTCGCTTTTCCAAACGGCTTTTCGGTTTCGAAAGCTGGGGAAATCTTTTCGTAGGAAGCATCATCGTCCGTGCCCCAGGCCTTCGAAAAAACGTCATAATCGCATACGCCGGTTTTGGCGGTGTCGGTCCACGTCTCACCAAGCTGGGCACCGAGCGAGGCGACGATCTTCTTCGGCAGGAGGCGGAGACGTGCCACCCGCTTGTCGCCGCCGTAGTCCACGCACTTCGCCTGCAGGAGGTATTTGCCGGGGCTGAGGTCCACCAGCAAGCCGTCCTCGGCGGAGGGAGCGAACTGCGCGTCAACGCACAGCACCTTGTTTCCCTTGAGAACGAACTCGCAGAAATCCAGCCAGTCCGTCTGCTGGCCGGGCGGGGCTGGCGGCTCGTTCTTCGCGCTGGCCTTCTTCGAGAAGTAATCGCGCAGCTTCATAAGCCCGAGAGCTGTGTTAGATATGCTTCGAGTCGTCGTGGTCCTTCTGCGTGTAGCCGGAGTCCTGGCGCTGGAAGTTCACCGCGTTTTTCTTCACGTAGGCGGCGAAGACATCGTCCGCGCTCATGCCCAACACCTGCGCCATTGAGATGAGGAAGTGGAACAGGTCCACGACCTCGACGCGCGCGTTCTGCTCGTCGAACTTCTGGTATTTCGCCCACCACTTCCACGGGACGCTGTCGGTAAGCTCGGCCAGCTCCTGCTGCATGGCGCGGGTGTAGTTGAGGAGCCATTTGGTCTTCTCCTCCTCGCTCATGCCGTCGGTCTTGACACCGATGCGCTGGTTGAGGGCCTGCTGCATCCGGAAGAGTTCGCGTAACTGGTCGGGTGTTTCCATGCGGGAAGGGTGAAGTTCCGGGTTCAAAGTTCAAGGTCCAATGTTCACGACGGCGCCAATTTGTCTCAAGTGCGGACGGCCTCGGGGCAGGGGGGAAGCCTTGCATGGCACCTGAACGATCCAGTTGGCCGAAGGCCTTGCCGTTAACGCAGAGGCGCAGAGAATCCAAAGGTTCGCAGAGCTGGCAGGCCATGACAGCCCAGGTGAACGTGGCGGTGGACTAATCTCTGCGTCACTCCGCGTTCTCTGCGTCTCTGCGTTTAAATGCATCGTGCTCCGGCTGGATCGTGGCTGAAGGGGCGTATCTGGACACTGCCCCCGCCCTCGCGCCGCCGGGCAAGCGAGGACGCTTGCGGCACGGCCGGCCGGAGGCCGGCGCCACGTAGCGCCCGCGTCCCGCGGGCCGTGTCGCCGGCGTCCGCGCCGGCTCGGCTTCGGGGCAGTGTCAAGATGCGCCCGGATCGTGGCTGAGGCGCCTTTCTCCATTGCGCTCGCCCGCCCCCCCTGCCATGTTTTCCCTGTCAGCCGTGAATCTCTCCGCCACCAGCGCGAATCCTCCGGCGGCCCTCACCGAGGGTCAGCGCGCCGCGCTCCTTACGCTGCTCACGGACGAAGACCCCGCCATCTACCAGATCATCCGCGCCAAGATCATCGAGCAGGGCCAGCCCGCGCGCGACTGGCTGCGCGGCTACACGCTCAGCAGCGATCCCGTGCTGCGCCGCCGGGCGCAGGAGATTGTGGATCACTTCGAGCGTGGCGCGGCGGACAACCGCTTCCTTGCCTTCTGTCTCAGCCGCGGCGAGGACATGGACCTGGAGCAGGCCATCTGGCTCCTCTGCCAGACGCAGTATCCGAACATCAACGCGCTCGCCTACTCCGCGCTCTTCGACAGCTACGCGGCGGACCTGCGGGCGCGCATTGATTTCGGCGCGCCGCTGGACCGCATCATCGGCACGATCAATTACTATCTCTTCAATGACCTCGGTTTCGCCGGCAACGAAGGCGAATACTACGATCCCGACAACAGCTACCTCAACCGCGTGGTGGACCGCCGCACCGGCAACCCCATCAGCATGTGCGTCGTTTACCTCGCCGTGGCGCGTCGGCTGCAGCTTCCCATCACGGGCATCGGAATGCCGGGCCACTTCGTCTGCCGGCTCCAGACCTCGCGCGGCGAGGTCTATATTGATGCCTTCCGCAAGGGCAAGCTGATGACCAAGGGCGACTGCATCAAGTTCCTCATCAACTCTGGTCACGACTTTCACGACGGCTTTCTCGCCCCGGTCACGCCGCGCCGCATCCTCCTGCGCATCTGCTCGAATCTGCACGGCATCTACACCAACCTGAGCCTTGCCGAGGAGACCGTCCGCTCGCAGCGGTATATCGTGGCGTTGTCCAAGTAGGTGGCTTCTGAGATTTCCGCGCGCGTCCTGGCATTTCGCTTGGAGGGCGGCTGTGTCCCGCTCGGCGCGGGATCAGCAGCAGCAACGTCCAAGCGGCGAGCGCTGTTGGAATCATTCAACCACCTCTGACTCAACGGAGTTGCTGCGGCTGGTCTTCGCAACACAGCCGCGCTCCGGGGATGCGTTCCTCGGAGCAGTGTCAGGCCATGGGCAACTGAGATCGGCTTGGCTACGAAGTCGTTGGTCTTCGACTCCCTCTCCCTTTGCGGAGCAAGGGGAGAGGGTGGGGTGAGGGGTTGCGCGCGTGGGCGAGGGTGGCCCCACCCCTCATCCGGCCTCCGGCCACCTTCTCCCCTCGCTCCGCGAAGGGAGAAGGCTCTCAAGTGGCATTCCGGGTGCAAACAACTGAGATGCGCGCGCGCTCCGGTCCCGCCCGTTTTTCAGCGTTGTTCCGGCGGCCATGGCCGCTAGTCTGGGGCTGCTCTCATGTTCACACCGGATCAACTCAACCTCCTGGTCGGAGTGGCCTTGCTGCTGCTGGCGGGCGGCGGGATCGGGCTGCTGCTGCACAGTGTGTCCCTGCAGCGCCGGCAGTTGCGCGCCGTCGAGGCCATGCTGGAGGAGCAGCGCGCAGCGCATCAGCGACAGCTTGCCGCCGAGCAGGCCCGGCTGGCCGAGGCCCAGGCCGCAGCGGAAGCCGAGACGGCCCGCGAACAGACGGTGGTCGCTTCCCGCCAGAGCATGGCTGATGCCGTGGCCACCCTGCGTCAGCTCAAGCGCCAGTTCGGATGAACCTCGACCTCATCCGCAAGCTGGCCGTTCTCCAGGCCACGGCCACGCAATTGCGTGGCACGAGCACCGCCTTTCGCGACACGGCGGACATGCTGGCGCACCGCGAGTTTCAGAACGAGCTGGCGGAGTATCTCGCGGCCCATCGCGCCAGCGAGGACGTGCCGGATGATCTCAGCGAGTTTGTCACCCGGGAAGTGGAGCGTCTGGAGGACGTTTTGCAGGGCATCAGCGGCTTCGTGGATGAGCAGATGAAGCTGGGACTGGTCCTGCTCAACCCGAAGCCCGGCACCCTGGCTCGCCCGCAGATCGAGGAGGAAAAGGCGGCGGTGGATGCCGCCTTCACGGGCCTCGTCGAGGGCCAGCACCGGCTCGCGGCGGGCTTTCTGAACAAGGACCTCGCGATGGACGACGGCGCGATTGATGTCGTGCCGGAACTGCCGGCCTTCGCCCGGCTGGCGCGTCCCGCCTCCGTGCTGCTCCAGCCCACCCGGCCCGCATTGTGTGCCTTCGCCCACGGCGAAGGCGAACTGCACGCCCAGGTCGTGACCCACCTGGAGGCGGTGCGGGCCGCCGGAGCGGACCTGCTCGAACTCCACGAGCAGCAGGCTGAGGCGTTGCAGCAGGCGCTGGCGTTTGCCGAGGCGGGCGACTTTGCCCGGGCCGCCGCGCTGGCGGAAAACCTCAACCCGCTCTTCTCCGACCTGCCCTACACCCACATCTCCGAGGCCATCGAGGAGTGGCGCAAGAACCTGCGCGAGGTCGAGGCGAAGTTCGCCCAGCTCGTCGCGGAGGTGCAGGCCCCGTGGCGGGCGCCCTTCGCCCAGCCCTGGCAGGTGGCTCCCCGTCAGGCTGCGCTGGAGGAGAAGCTGCAGGGGTTCCATGACTACCTCACCAAGTTTCACGGCGGCCTGGAGAGCTGGAAGTCCTCCGACTACGCGCGCGAGGGACACCTGTTGTTCAAGAAACTCGCCCGTCAGCGGGATGCCCTGCGCGACGGTGTGGCCGCCCGCCTGGATGGTCCGCGCAAGCGCGCCCTGCTTGAGCTGGCGGGCGTCGTGGTGGCGGGCGTTCTGTGCGTGCAGTTCCACCGGCAGCTCCTGCCTGTGGCCGCTCCTGTGGTGGTGTTGCTGCTGCTCGCGCAGGGGGCCAAGCGCCTGGGTCGCCGGCTGCACGAGCGCACCCGGGTTGATTTCCAGATCGAGGCGGGCGGCCACGCCATCGAAGACCCGGAGAAGCTGGGAGCCTATTTCAATGGCCGGCTCGTGCGTCCGGGCGAGCATCTCGCCCCCGGCGCTTATCAGCTCACGCTCGACCCCAGTCTCTATGAGCCGCTGACCAAGACCGTTCACATCCATCTGGGCCGGCGCAACCGCCTCGGGGCCATCCGCGCCCAGCTCAATCGCGAGACTTTCATCAACTCCCTCGGCATGAGATTCATCCCCGTGCCCGGCGCGACGGCGCTGTTTGGCGTGTGGCCGGTGCGCGTGCAGGACTACGGGGTGTTCGCGCGCGAGCAAACCCACAAATGGCCGCGGCCCAAGTTCAAGCAGGAGCCGACCCATCCCGCTGTGAACACGAGCTGGGACGATGCGCGCACCTTCTGCCACTGGCTCACCGACCGGGAGCGCAAAGCCGGTCTTCTTGGCGAACGCGATGCCTACCGTCTGCCCACCGATCTCGAATGGAGCGCTGCCGTGGATCTCCCCAAGGAAACCGGCGCGACCCCGCAGGACCGCGACGGGAAGATCCGCGACGTGTATCCGTGGGGCACGCAATGGCCGCCGCCCAAGGGCGTGGGGAACTATGACCCCGAGCTGCGCCGGAGCGGCTTCGACTACACCTCGCCCGTCGGCAGCTTCCCGGCGAACCGCCACGGTCTCTACGATCTCGGCGGCAACGTGTGGGAGTGGTGTCAGGACTCCTACGATGGCAAGCAGAACTACCGCGTGCTGCGCGGGGCCTCGTGGCACAGCGCCAAGCAGCACACACTGCTTTCCTCCGCGCGACTCTTCAATTCACCCGGACACCGCGTGGACATCGTTGGCTTCCGCATCGTGCTGGAAGCCCGCCGGCCCAGCCCGGTGTTCGCCGCGCGGGACAAGGACGGGAAAGATTCCAAGGAAGCCAAGGCTTGAGCCGGGCGCGCGAAGCAGCTTTCATCCCCTCGCAAACTGGCATGAACGACTCGCATCTCATCCTCGGCGTGGACATCGGCGGCACCAGCATCAAGGCTGCGGTCGTGGACACCCGCAAAGGCACGCTCGCCTCCGCCATCTACCGCGCCCAGACCCCGCAGCCGGCCACGCCCAAGAGCGTGGTCGCCGCTATCGGCGAGTTGGCCAAGAAGCTGAAATGGCAGGGGGCCGTAGGCGTCGGCTTCCCCGGCCTGATCAAGCACGGCGTCGTCCGCCGCGCCCCGAACCTGGATGCTGCATGGGTCCGTCACGAAATCGTCGAACACCTGCGCCGCACCTTGGGCGCAAGCTTCGTGGCCGTCGGCAACGACGCCGACGCTGCTGGCCTCGCCGAGGCACGCTTCGGGGCCGGACGCGGCGTGCGCGGCACCGTGGTGCTCGTCACCTTGGGCACCGGCATCGGCTCCGCCGTGCTGCACAACGGCTCCTTGCTGCCCGACACCGAGCTGGGGCACCTCGAAGTCGGCGGGCAGGACGCCGAGAAGTTCGCCTCCACCGTCGCGCGCGAGCGCAACAAGCTGAACTGGGAGCAATGGGGGAAGAACGTGGATCGCTACCTGACCACGCTCGAATACATGCTCGCCCCCGATCTCTTCATCATCGGCGGCGGCGTGAGCAGTGACCCCGAGCAGTTCTTCCGCTACCTGGAAAATGTCGAGGCCAAGATCGTTCCGGCCACCATGGGCAACGATGCCGGCATCGTCGGCGCCGCGCTCTTTGCCCTCCCCGGCATGAAGGCGCTGGCGAAGAAACGCAAGCGCGAGGTGAAGTGAATCTGCGGTTCACTGGGTTTGTTTCAGCGAAAAAATCGGTTCTCCGCTGTTTTCAGTGGCATGGGTGTGGGAGAAGCTCCAAATCCCAAGATCCAAATTCCAAAGAAGCTCCAAACTCCAAATTTCAAAGGGAAACGTCGTCTGGCACTGGCCGGGCCAGGCGGACCGGACCAGCCTTTGGACCAGGGGCCGAACGAGGGCGGAAGCGCTGGCGGCGTGACACGCGGAACGATTGAAATTTGGGCTTTGGAGCTTCTTTGGAGCTTGGGACTTGGAGCTTGGAGTTTCCCGGCCCGCTTCACCGAGTCCACTGATACCCGTTGATCGCCCGGGTGTATTCCGGTGATTCCACCCGTCCATCGAACAGCAGCACGTTCGTCACCTTGCGCCGGTCATGCCGCGCACTGATGCGGCCATTGCCCAGCCGGGTGCCCGCGCCCGGGCCGTCCAAGTTCCAGAAGCAGGGGCCGTCCAGCATGTAGATCGTATCGCTCGGTGCCGTGAGCAGCGTCAGGCTCGGTGGCGTGGTGGCCATGGAGGCCCATGTCCACAGGGGATACTGGGTGGTGGCTCCGCCGGAGCGGGCGTTGAAGGAATACCAGATGTCGTAGCTCACCCCGCCCACGCCGTAGCTACGCCAGGGCCGGCGGGCCTCGTCACCGTAGGGGTTGTAATCGTTCTGCCCGGACAGGCAGTTGCCGGAGGTGCGGTCGTCCAAGCCCGAGGGACACTTGAAGATCGAGGCTTCGCGCGTGGCCGGAGTCGCGTTGGCAAGCTGGTCCCAGCCGGGCATCGCCGTGGGGGCGGGCGCGTAGCGGTTCTGCACCAGCAGCGGGATGAACCCGACATTCGTGTTGCCAACCAGGAACACCGGCACGAGCCGTCCGCCGTGATCGTCCGAATAGATGTGCGTGATCAGGCCGAGCTGCTTCAGGTTGCTCACGCACCGGATCTTGGCCGCCCGCTGCTTGGCCCCGCTCAGACTGGGCAGGAGCAGCGAGGCGAGGATCGCGATGATCGCGATCACCACGAGCAGTTCGATCAAGGTGAACGCGGCTCCGGGCTGCGCCCGCCGGACTGGCCGGACCGGCCCGCCAGCCCATGGGTGTGGCTCGAGGTTCAAGGTTGTCCTCCCGCTGCCCAGGCCGCGACAGTGGCCGGGGTGATGATTTGATACAGGCGTTCGACCTCCTCCCGCTGCGTTACCGAGTGCTGCCAGCTCCCTGAATTTCTGCCGCTTGGTCGTGGCGCGAAGCTGACCGCCAGCACCTGCTCACTCATCAAGGTTCGCGTCAAGTCCCGGTCGCCACCGAGCACCAGCAGCTTGGGCCGGCGGGCGGGGAGCAGCTTCAGGTCGTCGCCCCGGAGCACCGGCGGGCCGATGAACGACACCACGGCATCCGCCGCCGGGTGCTTCTTGAGCACGGCCAGGAAGGCTGCGGCCGGACACCCTGCCTCGCCCGGAGCAATCAGTTCCTTGCCCGCCAGCCGCACGCTGCTCCGGGTCTTGAGGTTGCGCTCGAAGCCCCGGAGGAAGCTGGCATGGACCGGAGAAGCCTGCGCGCCGGTGTTCGGCGTAATCACGACTACTTTGCCCTGGTTGCCCAGCAGACGCGCTGTCTCCTCCGCCATGACCGCCCCCACGGCTTCGTAAAGCCGGCCATCCGAACGCGGCATCTTCTCCTCTGTGCGCAGATTCCGGGCGAGGAACCAACTGGAAGCACCGATGGCCACTACCGCCGCGAGCGCCAGCCCCGCGCTCCGCCAACGCGCGGAGGCCGGCGAGGGTTGCGCCCCCTCTGGTGGGCCGGTGAGTGCGGGTTTGCTCACGGGAGTCTGGGTGCCAAGGGTGCTGGACAGTAGTGCGGGGCGCTGGTTGGGTCAACCCTGTCCTCGGTGCTGAACCATCGACGGGCGTAGTTTGTCGGAGCACGGCGGAGCGCGGGTCTGTGACCCTCAGCAGGGTCCGACTACCCACACCGCTGGCAAGAATGAACGGAAACGACCGCAGGCGGCCGCTGCGGGTTTCAGGCCCGCGCTCCGAGGGCAGGTGCCAGCCCAGTCTCGGCATCTTCCCCCTTCCGCGTATTCCGTGTGTTCCGCGGTTTCAACGAACGCGCTTGCTTCGGTCCACTTCAACGCCCCAGACCTTCGCGCGTCCTTTGCCCGGCGACCGGCGGAGGCCGATCTCCGCTTCCAATTGCCGGGTCCAAGTCGGACAGGGCCGGTCATAGGGCAAGCGCAAGCGGGCCTTGAGTTCCACGCAGGTCAGGCCGGCGGGGTGGCGGCGCAATTCGCTCTGAATTAGGTCGCGGAATTCGGTGTAGCGCACAGGGAATCAGTTGAGCGACCTGACGCTGGTCCTAAGTGCTTCCATGGCCATCCCACCTGTGCCGCCGGTAATGGTTGAGGAACTGTCTATTTTCCTCCCGCGAACCGCACCTTCACCCACGCCACCACTGTGTCCACCATCAGCGCGGTATGCTCTCCGGCAAAGACATGGCCGGAGCCTTTGAGCGCGACGAAGCGCGTGTCCATGCCGGCGCGGATGAGGATGTCCTTCGAGTCTTGGATGGGCACCACGTCGTCTTCGGTGCCGTGGACGAGCAGCCACGGGACTTTGATCTTCGGCGCAGCGTCGAGCACGGTGCCGATCTGGGCAAGGTCGTCCATGTAGGCCTGCGAGAGCGGGCACTTCTCATCGTCCCACAAGAAGCCCGCGCCCGGCTTCACCGTGCCGAACTCGCGCTGCGCAAAGTCCGCCGTCCGCACCATGCCCGCGAGCGACACGAGCAGCCTGATGCGCGCGTCCTGGCTGGCGCGCAGCACGCCTACCGCGCCGCCCATGCTGTGGCCGATGTAGCAGACATTCCAGCCCGCGCAGGCGTCCAGCACGGCGCCCAGGTCGGCGACTTCCTTCGAGATGGTGGCGTCCACGAAGCGTCCGCCGGACGCGCCGTTGCCGGCGAAGGAGAAGCGCAGCGCGTTGACTCCGGCGGCGGCGAGAGTGTTCGCGAGCGCCACCACGAACGGCCGGTCCTTGTTGCCCGTCACGCCGTGGCCGAGCACAACGAGGTTTTTCGAGGCGGGATCGCCCGCATGGAACGTGAGGTCTAGGTTTTCGCCGGAAGAGTTTTTGATTGGGCCGATCATGGTGGCGACGTTCTAGCCCCGGCCCGGCGTCGCCGCAAACGCAAAGTAGGAATGAGCCCGGATTCCGAAGGTTGAATCGTGTAAGACGCGGATCAGGATGCGGTTGCGCCGCGAATCATTGGTCAGCCTTATTGCCAATGGGGAACGGCCAGACTTCCTCTTCCGTGCCCTCTGCGAAATCCGCCGTTTCGATTCGGGCGCTTGGAATGTGTTCTGGCTGGAAGCGGCCTCAGTCAACCCCGCTGCAACGCAGAGACACGAAGAGGGAAACCAAAGCTGCTGGGAAGCCAAAGCTCGGGAGCGGCTTGCGCGGCCCGTCATCCCATCACTCCTGCAGCCAGGCCAGCAGGTTGGCCATGGCCTGTGGGGGGAGCGCGGCTTCGAGGCCCTCGGGCATGAGGCTGAGCGGGGAAGGGCGCAAGGTCTTCACGTTCGAGCGCAGCAGCTTGTCCTGCACGCCGTTGGCCTGCGCGAGGGTGAAACCGGTGGCGGTCTCGTCAGTGACGAGGCCGGTCAGGGTGCGGTCATCCTTCGTGTCCACATTGTAGGCGATGAACTTGGGCTCGATGGCGGCATTCGGATCGAGAATGGCGGTGAGAAAATCGCCCACGGGCTTGGTGCGGAAGGCTGCCAGGTCCGGGCCGAGCGCATTGCCCAGGCCACGATAGGCGTGGCAGGCGGCGCAGTTGGCGGTGAAAAGTTCCCGGCCTTTTGCCGCATCTCCTTTCAGCGAACCCACGCCACTGTAGTTCGCTACCACGGCAGCGCGCGACGCGGTCTGTTCCGGGAAGAGCTTCGCGACCCGCGCCTTCGTGACGTCGGAGCCATGCCAGCGCAGGCGGTTGCGCGTGGCGGGCGGGATCTCAGCGAGGCCGACCACGCCGCGCTCGACGGCGTTCAGCAGCGACTGCGTCCAGGCCTCCAGGCTGGTGAGCGTATCCACAATGGCGGGCCGTGCGGCGACCGGCAGGGCGCTCCACTCTCCAAGGATGAGTTCGTCCGTCTTCGACCAGCGGCGGGTGCGCAAGGTGGTGAGCGCGAGCTGCTGCAGCGCGGTGCTCGCTGGCGGCACGAGCAGGCAGGCCACGACCGAAACGTCCGCCTCCGGACGGTTGAACCCACGGCCCAGCAGCGGCAGGGAGGCGCGACGCGTGGCGTCAGAGGACTGCGGGCTGGCGGCAAAGGCGCGGGCATCCGCGTAAAGCTGTTGCAGGCGGACAATGGCGGCGCGGACCTCGGCACTGGGTGAGGTGGAGAACTTCCGCAATGAAAGGCCGCGCGCATCGAAGGCGTCCTGCAACGCCGTCATGGCGAGCAACTGCCACTGCTGTGTCCGCTCGCCCTCCGCCGGGGCCAAGGCCGTGAGCAGGGCGGCGAACTCGGCGTCGCTCGCGGACGCGGAGGCGGTGGCGATGAGCTGGCCGAGGAACTCGTTGCGGCCCGGCGCGGTGGCGGGCGTGGTGACGGCGAGCTTGAGCAGTTCGGCGGTGCGGCCCACGGCTCCGCTCAGGATCGCGGCGCGCTGGTATGGATCGGCCATGCCTTCGCGGGCGAGCTGAACAAGCGCTGCGGTCGCGCGCGGGTCGTTCCAGGTGCCGAGGGTGAAGGCGAGCTGGTAGCGGACGGTGGGGTCACGCTCCTCATCTCGGTTCAGCAGAATGCGCTGACTGAATTCGTCGTTGGCCAGTCGAGGTTCGAGCAGGCGCAATGCAAAACGTCGCACGGATGGATGACGGTCATTCAGCGCTCGAACCAACAGCATATCTTCCGTAGGCAAACCATGACCAACCGTCTGCGGCTCACGGACCAAACCGGAAGCCATCGCGAGCGAGCGTGGTTCCATCCATTCGCTCAGCACGGCCAAAGCCTGCAACCGCACTGCCGGTTCTGATGCTGAGTGAAAAAGCCTGGTTAATTCCGCTTCCGTCTTCGGGTCCGCACGATGCAGCAATTCCCGATGTGCCAAGTCGCGGGCGATGCCATTCTCCGTGTTAAGTTCAGCAACGACTTGCTTGGTCGTCAGCTTGGTCAGGTCATTGAAGGGTCGGAGCTTGGCGTCCTTTGGATACACGCGGTAGATCCGGCCTTTGTCGGAGCCGGCCCGCACATCCAGCGATTTTAGCCGGTCGGGCGGAATCCAGCGCGGGTGCTCGATCACGAAGCGATACATGTCCACGACCCACAGCGCACCATCGGGACCGGTGAGCGCCTGCACGGGCCGGAACCAGTTGTCGGTGCTGGCGAGGAACTCGGAGTTTACTTCGTCAGCAGGCTTCGCGGCGGTAAAAGTGACGCCGCTGGGCGTAAGCACGAGGCGACGCACCATGTTATGCACCGGTTCGCAGACGAAGAGGTTCTGGCTGAAGCCCGCTCCCAGCAACGTGTCGCGATAGACGCCGAGGCCGCAGCCGCTCGTGACGTGGTTGAGGGATTGCGGGCTGTTGAAGCGCTCCAGCGGGGTGCTGATGGGGTATAGGCGCGCGAGGCCGGGACTGCCGGCGAGGTTCACGCTGGGCGGCGGCGCGGGCACATGCGGGTTGCGCGCGAGGTAACGGTCGGGCAGGGGATAGTGATAGGCAAAGGTGCTGTTGTGGCAGCCGAACCAGTTGCCGAAGTCGTCGCGCGCCCGGCCCTGCTGCGTGAGACCGGAGGTGGCCTCGAATTCGCCGGTGTCCGGGCGGAAGCGGAAGTCGCGGCCGCGGATGTTGAGCGGAGTGGCAGGCGGAGTATTGGAGTGATGGAGTGATGGAGTGGTGGTCTGGGCAGGCAATACTCCATTGCTCCAATGCTCCATCACTCCAATCTGCCGGATGTCTCCGCCCAGCAGTCCGTTCGCGCCGTGGACCCAGTTGTCCAGCCCAAGGGAGAGGCTGTTCACGCGGGCCTGGTAGTTGTTGGTCTCAAAACCCGTGTAGAGCTTGCGCACCACGTCGGCCTTGCCGTCGCCGTTGGTGTCTTCGGCGTAGAGGATGTCCGGGGCGGCGCAGATGAGCGCGCCCTGGCGCCAGGCCATCACGCCGGTGGGAAACGGCAGGCCGTCGAGGAAGAGCGTGGCGCGGTCAAACGGGCCGTCGGGCCGTGAGCGGGTGAGGAACTTCACGCGCCCGCCGGCCTGCCAGTTCCCGTCGAGGCCCATTGGGTAATCGGACATCTCGACCACCCACAGCTTGCCATCGGTGCCGAAATCTATGGCGACGGGGCTGGTGACAAGCGGTTCGGAGACGGCGAGTTCGATGGTGAAGCCGGGCTTGGTGCGGAGGGTGGCGAGGGAGTCGGCGGGGGATTTGGGTGGAGGATTGCTGGAGGTGGCTGGTTGCCGCTCCGGAGTCAAAGGCGGCGGCGGCAAGCCGCCGGCACTGGGTGCGGTGCCGGAGGTGGCGGTTTGGGGGGAGGAAACAAATCCCTTCGGCAGCAGTTCGTGGACGGTGCTGATGATCTTGTGCTCCAGGCCGGGGGCAAACTTAGTCGGACGGTCGTAATAGACCATCGCACCGCCGCCCTCGTAGCCGCCTTCCTGCAGGATGCGCTCGCTCGGGATATAGCAAGGGTCGTCGTTGGCGTAGGCATGGACCCAGAGGCGGGTGCCGTCGAACTCGCGCTTGAGCCGCAGGCCGTAGTCCACGACGACTTCGCCGGGGAGGAAGACCAGGGCGAGGTTCGTGCCGAAGTGCCAGGTCTGGATGAGATACGGCAGTTTTGTGGGCAGGGCTTCGCCGCGGTCGAGCCGGGCGAGGTTCTTCTTTGCATGATACGCGATCTGCGGCGCCTTGTTCGTGGCCAGCGCGGTCCACTCGGCGCGCGTGGGCAGCTTGTCATAGTCGAGCGCGATGCGCTTCGTGCGGGCGGCCAAGGGCGAGGACAATTCCTTCCACGGGCCGGAGAAAACGCGCTTCACCTCGTCGGCGATGGCCCGGCCTTGCGCGTCGGCGAGGTCCGGCGTGCCACGCTTGTTTGGGTTCTGGTCCGCGCCGCAGCCGATGGCCACCATGGCAATCGCACCGGGATGGTCGGCCTCGATGGCCCGCTGCGCGGAGCCCGCCCAATCCCCGTGAACCGTGTTCAGCCCGAGCGTCACGCAATGACACGCGTAGCTGACGAAGACGGCGCGCACGAACCCCTGCGGCGAGAGCACGCGCAGCACCGGGAGGTCGTGATCCACGGGCGCGATGGCTTTGCCCCGGCGGTTCATCGCAAAGCCGACTTTGCCCTGCGTCCACTCGATGCGGCTGGGCCGCCGGTCGGCCAGTGCGGCGCGGATCACCTGCTCCAGCTTGAGTGTCAGTTCGCGCGTGTAACGCTCTACGCGCGACTGCTGGTCGGGCGGCAGGTCAGCCATGAAGATGTTCGGCGCGACGCCCGAGAGCATCGGCGCGGAGTGCGTGTGCGAGGAACAGATGGCGAGGCGGTCGTGAGCGAGGCGCGTGTCTGTGAGGCGGCGGAGCAGTTCGGTGCGGATGGCGTCGGACACGCCAAGGTTGTCCACGGTGACGAGCACGGCGGGAGCTTCCGCATCCGAGCCGATGGCCAGCGCCTTCGCGTGGATGCGCTGGGCGACGCCTTCGGACTCGGTCTTGCGCACGGCGAATCCGGTCAGCCGCGTCGGGTAGTCCGGCGTGATGTCCACGCGCGCGACGCCGACGCTGGGCGGCGCGGGCGGTGCGGCGGAGCGGGGCGCGTAGCAGGCCGCCAGCAGCACGAAGGTGAGCAACAGGACTGAGCCGGTGCGAACGGAGGTCTTCATTCGGCGATGCCGCCAGTGTTTGCCCGCGACTGGCAAAGTCAACGCGGGAGACGAGCGGGGTTTGGAGCGGGCACCAATCAGGTTTGGAGCGCACCCCAAATCTCATTAGCACCCGGCTTGAGCCGGGTGAACGCGGGTGGTGTAAGGGCGAACCGTTTCAACGGTTTGCCCCAGCAGGCGGTTGGTGCGGCTTGCACCAGCCGTTGAAACGGCTGGCCATCGTGCTGTGGCTACAACACCCGGCTGAAGCCGGGTGCTAATGAGAGAAACCCCAATCCTGATTTGTGCCCGTCTGGAGTCCCGGCTTTAGCCGATGGAACGGCACCTGATGCCAGACGCTTCGCGCGCGGCGTCTCCGACCTCTGAACGACACGCCGCCTGAAGGCGGGACTCCAAACCCGGGCATTTCCACTGGTTGATGGACAGGGTTGAAATCGGAAATCGGTTCACCCACACTCCGCCTCTGAAAATGGGAAACGCGTCTGAAACTAAATCCAACTTCGTCATCGCCATTGACGGCCCGAGCGCCAGCGGCAAGGGCGTCACGTCACGCCGACTCGCCCAGATGCTGGGCTGCTTGACCGTGGACACGGGGGCGATGTATCGCACCCTCGCGTGGCATTGCCTTCGCATGAAGATAGATGTGAACGACGATAAGAAGGTCGCCGCGCTCTGCCGCAAGTGGAAGACCCAGCTTGTCGTGGCTGATGCCCACGTCCGCCTGCTGGTGGACGGTTACTACCCGGAGAAGGAAATCCGCACCTCGGAGGCCAGCGCCGCCGTTGCCCACGTCGCGCAAATCCGTGTCGTCCGCGACTGGATGAAGGCCAAGCAGCGCGAGTGCCTCCAGTTCGGCAGCCTCGTGATGGAGGGCCGTGATATTGGCTCGAACGTCTTCCCCGAGACGGACTACAAGTTCTTCCTCGATGCCAGCCCCGAGGTGCGCAAGGGCCGCCGCGAACGCGACGGCGTGCAGGAGGACGTCCACGCCCGGGACAAGCGCGACAGTTCCCGCGCCCACTCGCCGCTCATGCCCTCGCTCGGCGCGCTGGTGATAGACAACTCCCACCAGGTCGTGCAGGAGACCTGTGATCTCATGCTCGCGGAAATCAACGTGCGGCGGAAGGCCAACGGGCTCAAGCCGCTCAAGCCCGCGGCGTGATGAGGGCGAACCAACGGAGTGTTGGAGTGTTGGAGTGTTGGAGTATTGCTCCCCAACACTCCAATACTCCATCACTCCCATCCCGCCCCGCCCGGTGAAGCTTGTCTATCGCCTCACCTGGCACGCTTCACGCGCCTGGTTCACGCTCTACCATCGCTGGCGCGTTTACGACGCCCGGCACGTTCCGCTCAACGGACCGGTCATCTTCGCCGCGAATCACGCCAGCTACCTCGATCCGCCGCTCATCGGCAGCGGCCTGCATCGGCCCATCAATTACCTCGCGCGCGAGTCGTTGTTTCGGTTCCCGGGCTTTGGCTGGTATCTGCGCCAGCTCAACGTGGTGCCGGTGGATCGGGACGGTGCGGGCGCGGCGGGCCTGCGGGCCATCCTCGACCGGTTGTTGAACGGCGGGGCGATCATCCTCTTTCCCGAGGGCACGCGCACCTCGGACGGCCAGTTTCTGCCCGCCCGCAGCGGCATCGGCCTGACGGTGGTGAAGTCCGAGGCGCCCGTAGTGCCGGTGCGGGTCTTCGGCACCTACGAGGCCTGGAACCGGCATCAAAAGCTGCCCCGCCCGCACCGCGTGATGGTGAAGTATGGCGAGCCGATGGATTTCAAGGCCCTGCGCGAGGAGGCCAGGAACTGCACGAAGCCGCGTTTGAAGGAGATTTACCAGGAGATTGCCGATCAGCTCATGGCGGCCATCGCGAAGCTGGAGCCAGTGGGTGAGATGCGGCGGTGAGGGGTGGAAGGCGTTATGCCAACTGTGGGAATAGTTTGGTAAAACGGAACGTGCCAAACGACAGCTTCGGGCTTTGAACCCCTGAACGCTACGTGACGCGCGTATGGAGTCCCGGCTTCAGCCGGTGCGGCGTTCGATCTTTCAGGACGCTACGCGCGCAGCATCAGAAACCGGGCGGCGTTCCACCGGCTGAAGCCGGGACTCCGTGCGCGTTCAATGGTCCACGGCGGGAATTCGCCCATCCCCACGTTGCCTCATGGAAAAAAGACGCCGAAGGATTCTGAGTCGGCAGGCATGGA
>CAZCBE010000097.1:0-28658 GCA_964496695.1 uncultured Klebsiella sp. | reverse complement strand
TCATTCGTGTCCATTCGTGGTTTCCCATCTTTGTCTTCCCCAAATCTTTGGGTGCTTCATTCTCGCACCTCCGCCATCCCCCGCACTTGCGCCGCGCAAATAGACTGCCCCCAATTTCCCGCTCGCACTTCCCGCCCATATTCCCATCATCCCCGGCATCGCCCTAGCATGGAAACCCCGCTCACGCCCCTCGAATTCGCCCGTCGCGCCCGCCGCCTTTACCCCGACCGCCTCGCCGTCGTGGATGGCCCCATGCGCCTCACCTACCGCCAGTTCTTCGAACGTTGCGACCGCTGGTCCGCCGCGCTCCAGCACCTTGGCGTCCGCCCCGGCGATCGCGTGGCCTCCATCTCGCCCAACACCCACGCCCACCTCGAGTCCTTCTACGCCGTCCCCCAGATCGGCGCGGTCACGGTCCCCATCAACTTCCGCCTCACGCCCGCCGACTTCGCCTACATCCTCCGGCACAGCGGTGCGCGCGTCGTGTGCGTCCATGCCGACTACCTCGACGCCGTGGACAGCATCCGCGCCCAGGTGCCCGAGGTGGAATACCTCGTCGCCTTCGAGGGCTCGCGGCCCGGCTGGCTCGACTACGAAACCACCCTCGCCGCCTCCCCCGCCGAGTTCATCCCGGCCCCGATCAATGAGAGCGAAATGATCTCGCTCAACTACACCAGCGGCACCACCGCCAATCCCAAGGGGGTGATGATCACGCACCGCAACGCCTACCTGAACTGCGCGGGCCGCCTCATGCACACGCCCATGTCCTGCGCGGACCGCTACCTCTGGGTGGTCCCCATGTTCCACGCGAACGGCTGGACCTACGTCTGGACCACCACCGCCGTCGGGGCCACGCATTACTGCCTGCGCAAGGCCGACCCGCGCCTCATCTTGGAAGGCATTGCGCGCGAGGGCATTACTCTCTTCTGCGCCGCCCCCACCGTGCTGATTGGCGTGGCCAATGCCCCGGAGGAACTGCGCCGTCAGGCCCCGCGCGGCGTGCGCGTGCTCACCGCCGGTGCGCCGCCCTCCGCCGCCACAATCGAGCGCATGGAGGGCGAGCTGGGCTGGGAGATCACCCACGTCTATGGCCTCACCGAGGTCTCCCCCATCGTCACCCTCAGCGAGCCGCGCCCCGAGCACGCCCAGCTTGATGCCCGCAGCCGTGCCGAGATCAAGGCCCGGCAAGGCGTCGAATACCTTGCCGCCGCCGAGGTGCGTGTGGTGGATGACCACGGGAAGGAAGTCACCCCGGACGGCAACACCCTCGGCGAGATCATCATCCGGGGCAACGCCGTGATGGCCGGCTACTACAACGACCCGGCGGCCACCGCCGCTGCCATCCGTGACGGCTGGTTCTACAGCGGCGACGCCGCCGTGGTGCATCCCGACGGCTACATCCAGATCCGCGACCGTTGGAAGGACGTCATCATCAGCGGCGGCGAGAACATCTCCTCCGTCGAGATAGAAGGCACCCTGCTCCGCCACCCCGCCGTGCAGGAAGCCGCCGTCGTCGGCCTGCCCCACGAAAAGTGGGGCGAGACCCCGCACGCCTTCATCGTCCTCAAGTCCGGCGCGGCCGCCACCGAGGCCGAGCTCCGCCAGTTCTGCCGCGACCACCTCGCCCACTTCAAAGTCCCCGGCGGCTTCACCTTCATCCCCGAGCTGCCCAAGACCGCCACGGGGAAGATTCAGAAGTATGTTTTACGCGGAGGGAGAGCGAACGTCTCGCCAACGTGACACATACAAAAGTTTTTGGCATTGCAAGGAACATGACTGGGCGTGCAATTCCATGATTTTATCAGTCAACCCGTTGACAATGCGGTGCTGCTTAATTGAGGATGCAGCTTGGATTCGCCGAGAAAGGCAGACCTGGCTTCAGCAATTTCCGACACCTACTCAACCGTTCTTCCAAAGGAGTCATGCTAAATCCAGTGCGATTGCTTCTGCTTATTTTTGCGGTTGTGAACGCTGCTCAAGGGACTCCTTGCTTTGTGGATAGCACCAACCATGGCGGTGGCTTGTTTAGCTACACGTTCAGGCGTGGCGACGCCCCTGCTGTTTTTGGACTTAGCTTCAATGGAAGTTACATCCGTTTGCAGTCTTATGAAGTTGTCGAGATTCAGGACGCCCCGGGCTGGACCCATACGATCAGTGCCTCCGGCGTGATTACTTGGTCTGTTTCAAGTGGCACGATTTTTTTGGATCAACCAGTAACCTTTTCAGTTCGGAGTCGGTTGACCGAATCCACCACCTATTCCAACGGAGTCATCTTGGGTTCTGCTTTTGAATTACCAGACCGCCTTAACTTGCTGGGCGGCGGCTTTCAGACTTTCACCTTCTTAGGTCCAGCACTTCCCAGTCTGAGGGCAGAGCGAAACGGAGCAAACCTGACCATCACCTGGCCAACCGAGGTTCAAGGACTGCAGTTGGAGGCGAGTGATGCACTGGGCGTCCCAGCCTCCTGGATACCTGTGCCAATCGTGCCGACAATCGTGAATTCCAATGCAACTGTGGAAGTGCCGGTCGCTGACCGTCAAAAACTTTTCCGCTTGGCCCTCCCAACCGCCCAATGAACCTGGACTGCGCCTCGCTTTGTCCTTTTGCGGATTATCCCGACCTCCAATGTTGATCCGTCGGTGCTCGGTCAAGTTTACCCCAAAAACTCTACTAATCCCATGCCCGCCTACATCATTGGCCGCGTTCAAGTCACCGATTGGACCCGCTATGCCGAATACATGCAGGCCACCCCGGCGGTGATCGCCCAATACGGCGGTCGCTTCATCGCCCGGGGCGGCGAGTCTGACACCCTCGAAGGCCCGGCGGAAACCCGGCGGGTCGTAATCCTCGAATTCCCCACGCTCGCGGCTGCCAAGGGCTTCTTCCATTCCGAGGAGTATGGCCGGGCCAAGGCCCTGCGCGCCGGTGCTGCCGATGCTCAGTTCTTTGTCATGGATGGGGTCGGCGTCCAGCCCGGTGTGAGCGTGAGCAATCATCGCCCAACCAAATGCTGACCTCGACGCACTCGGCCTCCCTCTCCCTTCCTCGGAGGAGGGGAGAGGGTTGGGGTGAGGGGTGCCGTCCGGCGGCAGGCGCCCCATTTACCTTGGGAACTGGTGCGAGCGGACAGCCGACCTGCGCGTCCAAACTTTGAAACCGCGATCAGCCACCCATATGTTCCGCAACCGCTCGCTGCTCCCGGTGTTCACCCTGCTGGCGATCGCGCTTGGCCTGCTGCCGGCGCTCGCCGACGGCACGAATGACCCATTCCTCCCGCCCTTTGATGCGGACGATTTTTCGCCACTGTTGGGCCTGCTGGCCCTGTTCCTGGCCCTGGTCATGGTGGTCGTATTTGTATTCCTGCTGGCGGTGGGGCTCGTCGCCTGCGTGGTGCTCTGCGCGCTGGCCGGGGCCTTGGCGGCCTTGGGCATTCTTTCCACCTCCGTGGCGGTGGGCTTCATCCGCCGAAGCCCCGCGTCCGGGTTTCGCGCGCTGTTCCTGCAACTGGGGGCGGTCATCGGCGTTCCGTGCGGCATCGGCGCGGCGTGGCTCGTCTCGTGGCTGGTCGGCGGCGACTGGAGCATCACCGCGCGACTGCTGGTGGGCGGCACCGGCGGACTCGTCTGCGGCATCCTGGTCGCCTGGCTCTTCAACCTCGTCTGGAGCAAGCTTGCCGAATGGATTCTGGCCCGCCACGACCAGCGGAACCCCAAGGCCGAGCCGATCTCACGCTAGCGCCCGCACCCCTAACGCGCGGCCCACGAGCCGACGCTCGGCACACCTCCGTCTCCCCAGCCCCGCGACGCAGGCGCGGAGAGAGGGTGAAGGAGTTAGCCCCCTCCGCGCTGCGAACCGAAGTAAAAGCGGCCATGGGCGCAAATCAGGATTTGTGCATCTCTCATTAGCACCCGGCTTCAGCCGGGTGTTGGGGCAACCGCACGCTGGCCAGCCGTTTCAACGGCTTGTGCCAGCCGCACCGACCACCTGCTGGGGCAAACCGTTGAAACGGTTTGCCCTCACACCACCCGCTTTCACCCGGCTAAAGCCGGGTGCTAATGAGATCCTGCGCTGTGCTCAAAACCTGATTTGCGCCCAACGATCGTGGTGCCTCTGGTATTCTGCTGACTCGCATTGGAAACTGAGATAACACCCTGCTCACCACCCACTGAGACGACCCGTTTGATGCTTTATGAAGACCTTCATCCTGCTCGCCCTCGCCGGCACGTTCCTCGCCAGCACCGCCTTCGCCCAAGAGCTTGTCCTGTTGACCAATCCGCCGCTCACCCGGCTGGAAGCGCTCGAGGCCCGGTCCGGCACTGTCCTCCTCCGCGCCACTGCTCCCATCGGCACCGTGAACATCCGTCCCGCCGCGGTGCAGGTAAGATACCGGGAGACGACCGATGTCGGCGCGGGCCGGAAGGAGCACGGCCTGCTCATCACGCTGCACCGCACCGAACGGGAGCAGGACACGGTGGTCATTGACTACGATGAACTGGAGTCCTTTCTGAGCGGCCTCGAATACCTGAGCAAGGCGGACTTCAATGTGACCACCTTTCCCAGCTTCGACGCGGGCTACCGCACCCGCAGCCAGTTCCGCGTGTTCATCTACACCAGCCAAAACCGGCCCGGCACGCTGCAGTATGCCCTGCACGACGGACGCTCCGGCAAGCCGTGGGTGCTCCTCTCCGCCCTGCAACTGACCGAGTTCAAAAACGTCATCGCCCAGGCCAAGGGCAAGCTCGATGAGCTGCGCGCCCCTCCGTGAACGCGGGCTGGAGGAGTGCTTCGCCAATCGCTGCTGGATTTAGGCTGCTGTTGCCGCGTCCCGCAGGTGGCCAACGTGAGCAGCCAACTTCACTCAAGCCGCCGAATCCACGCGGAACACCTCGATCTCCCCTTTGCCTTTGACCTGAAAGGTGCCGGTGGAAACCCCGGTGCAGCGGCTCACCAGTTCCTGCCAGGTCTGCTCCGACACACACACCTCGCCACTGCCCGCCAGGTCCGTCACCCGGGACGCGGTGTTCACCGTGTCCCCCCAGACATCGAACAGGTATTTGCGCCGGCCCACCACGCCGGAGATGACCGGCCCAACATGGATGCCCACGTGAACGTCCCACCCGCTCGGCAGCGCGCGCGCGGCCCGGACCATCTCCAACCCCGCCCGGGCGCATTGCAGCGCAGGACTTGCCACCGGCTCGATCAGGCCGGCCGTGGCCATGAACGCATCGCCGATGGTCTTGATCTTCTCCAGCCCATGGCGGGCGGCGATTTCCTCGAAGGCCTGCACCAGCGCCTGCAGGTGGACAATCACCTCCTCCGCCGGATGCTGGTCACAATAGGCGGTGAACCCGACCACATCGCTGAACAGCACGGCCACATGCGGATGCTGGCGGGGCTTGACCGCGTTGGTCTCCTTCAGTTCCAGCGCGACGGACTGCGGCAGGATCACTCGCAGCAGTTCATCCGCCCGGCGGCGCTGCTCCTCAATCACCGCGAGGTGTTCGCGCTCGCGGTCGCGCAGGCGCTTCTTTTCGAGACAGGCACCGATGCGCGCGTTGAGCAGGACAGGATCAAACGGCTTGGTCAGGTAGTCCTCCGCCCCGCCCTCGATGCAGCGCACGAGGCTGTCGAGGTCGTCGAAACCGGTGATCATGATGACCGGGAGGTGGCGCAAGGCAGGATCACCCTTCATCGCCGCGAGCACTTCATGCCCGCTCAGGTGGGGCATGAGCACGTCCAGCAGCACGAGGTCAAACGGATGCTGCCGCAGCATCTCCAGCGCCCGCTGGCCGTCTTCCGCGTGGGCCACGGTGTGGCCGTTACGCACGAGCCGCCGGGTGAGCAGCGCCCGGTTGGCCTCGTTGTCATCCACCACCAGGATGGCCGCCGCCCGGACCGGTGCCGCCGGCGTGCGCGGCGGAAAAGTGGTGCCGCCCGGATTGTTCCCGGCCAACGCCGACGGACGCCGCAGGAAGATCGTATCCCCGCTGACGCCCGACTCGAACCCCGCCTCCCCCTGCCCCGACGCGCGTTGGCTGAGATCGTCGCACCCCCGCTCGTAGAGATCAGCCAGCAGCAAGGGCGCGCGCTCGATCAGGTGGCTGGCCGCAGCAGTGATCCGGCCCAAGTCATCGAGGAACGGCTGGTCCGGCAGCCGCCCGCATTGATCGCGCAGCTCACCCGCCGCTGCCGACGCGCGCCGCCCATACTCCAGGATGGCCTCGCGGAGAATCTCGACCGACGCCGGATCGCTGCGGAGATTGTCCAGCTCCAGCGTCGTGTCTATTTGCCGGAGCAGCGTGCCCGCATCGGTGCAAAGGGCGGCGAACGCCGGCTGGAACTGGGGCTGGCCCAGCAAGGCTGCTTCCTCCCCGAGGATCTCCGCAAAGCCGATGATTTCGCCGAGTGGATTGCGGAGGTCGTGCCGCGTCTTCGCCACGCGGGCGGGGACAGGATGGGATTGAAAACCGGAGGACACGAGCGGCTAACTGGTCAGGCTGGCGGAGCGGCGGGCGGTGACGCGCCCGTGCTGGCCGCCAGGAGCGCATCCACCTTGGCGAAAAGCGCGGGGAAATCAATCGGCTTGCTCTCGTATTCGTCGCAGCCGGCCTCGATCGCCTTGTCACGATCCCCGCTCATCGCGTGCGCCGTGAGCGCGATGATGGCGATGCCCGCCGTGGTGGGATCACCCTTGAGAACGCGGGTGGCCTCCCAGCCGTCCATGCCGGGGAGTCCGACATCCATGAAGATCAGGTGCGGCCGGTGCTCCTTCGCCAGCGCGATGCCCTGCTCTGCGTCCTCCGCGAGCAGGATTTCGTGGCCGCGCGGCTTCAGGCGGCGCGAGAGCAGGATGCGGTTGTTCTCGGTGTCATCAATGATGAGGAGCTTGGCCATGGTCAGGGAGGGTCAGGGTTGGTTCCGATGAAGCAGGCGGTTGACGGTGTGCACCAGCTCCGCCCCGGCGGCATCGGATTTTTGCATGAAGAGCTGGGCGTGCGTGGCGAGGAAGCCCCGCTCCTGCTCGGTGAGGGACTTGGCGCTGAGCACCACCACCGGGATGTGCTCCCACTCCGGGCGACGACGAAACTCGGCCAGGAACTTGAAGCCGTCCATCGCCGGCATCATCAGGTCGCAGATGATCAGGTTGGGCCGGGTGCGCTCCAGCAGGGCCAGCGCGGCCGTGCCGTCCGCCGCCTCCAGGATGCCAAGCTGCTGCACCTCCAACTGGCGGCGCAGCAGTTCGCGGATGTCCGGGTCATCATCCACAATCAGCACGAACCCGTTCGCCACGCCATCAAGGTGCCGCTTGAGAATGCGCGTGAGCTGCACGCCCTCGACCGGCTTGGCGAGGAATTCGGCGGCCCCAAAGGTGAAGCCCAGATCCTTGTCGCCGCTGCTCATGGTCAGCATGATGACCGGCGTGGCGGCGAGTTCCGGGTCGGACTTGATCTGGGCGATGGTGGCCCACCCGTCCTGCACCGGCATGTCCACATCCAGCGTAATGAGCGTGGGCCGCAGTTCGCGCGCGAGCTGGTAGCCTTCCTGTCCGTTCGTGGCGAAACGGAAGCGGCAGCCCAGCAGGGCCAGCGTGCGCTCGACGAGCTGATGGACGTTCACGTCATCATCCACCACGAGCACGAGCGGTTTGGAACCGTTGGCACCGGGCGGCGGCGCGAACTGGAGGAGGGCGTTCTCGACCGGCTTCAACCCTGGCGGCACCACCTTGGCTGGCAGCGCCTGCGCGGGCGGTTTCGCCTCGGCCTTGGCGGGCTTCTCGGGCTTCTTGACCTCGGCAGGCAGTTCAATGGTAAACGTGGAGCCGACTCCGACCTGGCTGGTGACGCCCACGCTGCCGCCCAGCAACTCACAAAATTTCCGCGTGATGACCAGCCCCAGCCCCGTGCCGCCGAACTTGCGCGAGGTGGAGCTGTCCGCCTGTTGAAACGCCTGGAACAGCTTGCCCAATTGCTCCGGCGTCATGCCGATGCCGGTGTCCGAAACCCGGAACACGAGGAAGTCCTCCCCTCCGCGGCTCACCCGCCGGACGGCCAGTGTGACGCGGCCCTGATTCGTGAACTTGTTCGCATTGCTGAGCAGATTGAGCAGGCTTTGCCGCAGCTTCACCAGGTCGCACAGGGTCGTGCCCAGGTCGCCCTCGACATCCACGACGAGCTGGTTGCCGCGCTTGGCAGCGAGCGGGCCAAGCGTGTTGTTCACCTCCTTGATGACTTGGGCAACCGGGAAGCGCTCCAGATGCAGCTCCATCTTCTGGGCCTCAATTTTCGAGAGGTCGAGAATCTCGTTGATGAGGTTCAGCAGGTGCCGGGCGGAATCCATGACCCGCGTGAGATCCTCCACGGCCTCCTGTCGTCCCTCCGCTTCGGCATCGGCCAGGAGCAGCTCGCTGAACCCGATGATGGACGTCAGCGGCGTGCGCAGCTCATGGCTCATGCTCGCGAGGAAGGAGCTTTTCGCGCTGTTGGCGGACTCGGCGGACTTGCGCGCCTCCTCGGCGGCGACAGTCATCCTGGCCAGTTCCTGGGTCCGTTCCTCGATCCGTTTGGCGAGGTCGCGATTGTATTCCTCGAGCTGGGCATAGGTCTGTTTGAGGTCCGCCGCCATGCTGACGAAGGTGTTGGCCAGCACGTCCACCTCGTCGCGCACATGGTCGCGCCGCTGCGGGACGGCGTCGAAATTCCGTTTGGCCAGCTCGCGGGCCACGCCGGTCAGTTCCGTGATGGGGCGGGTAAGCCGGGTGGACAACAGCAGGACCACCAGGCAGCCCAGCAGGATGAAGACCACGCCGGCGCCCACGGAACGTGTGATCGTCGAGCGCCGTAGTTCAGCCATCTCCTGCCGCGTGTTCCGCACGAACTGATCGAGCGCGGCGAGGGAGAAGCCCAGCCGCAGTGTGCCCCATTGCTCGACGCCGACCCGCACCGGCACCGTGATCTCCACCACCGCGTCGGCCCCGGTCCCCAGTTCGGTGGCGAACATGTTCGTGCGCGCGGCGGCCTGCACGTCACGTTCGTCCTTGAGCTGCTCCTGCTGCAGGGCCGGCTGCTGGGTATGGATGAACGCCATCCGCTTGGCATCCATGAGGATCGCGTAGCTGAGGCCGCCTTCCGTGCGCCGGCCGTCCTGTGTGCG
This sequence comes from uncultured Klebsiella sp., assembly GCA_964496695.1. Lineage (GTDB taxonomy): Bacteria > Verrucomicrobiota > Verrucomicrobiia > Limisphaerales > SXTU01 > SXTU01. The sequence continues at coordinate 19,508 of CAZCBE010000097.1, read as the reverse complement.
CTGGTGGAGCGCCTCCGCCAGATTGGAAAAACTCAGGGTGGAGATGTCTTCCCGGGCCTGCGCCGCCAGCGTGTCAGCCAGCGCCTTGCCGCGTTCCACCAGCACGGACTTTTGCAGGACGATCCGCCGCTCCAGCTCCCGCTCGATGATCCGCGTCTCACTGACAATGTTCCCGAACGTGAGGATGCCCACCAGCGCGGCGACGAGCCCGACCATCGTGCTGAGGAGCCGCCAGCGGATGCCACGGGTGACAGGAACGTGCTCCATGCGCTAGCGGATGAGGTTGTTCACGGAGTCCATCGCCTCCTCGTTGAGCATCAGCCCATACTCCTTGACCGCCCGTAAATTGAGCGTCACCTCGGAGCCGGCGGGGCTTTGGATCTCCTTCCTCGCCCCCGGCCGCAGCCCTTGCACCAGGCTGGCCGCCTGCCGGCCGATGGTCGGCACGTCGGGGGCCACGATCAGCGTCGGATCAAATTCGGTGAAGGCGGTCGAGTAAGTGAAGACCGGTTTCTGCGCGGCCCGGATGGCGGCGAAGAGGGCCCGGACCGCCGCCTCGTCCGCCAGCACCACGGGATCAGCCGCCACCCATATCGCGTCCACCCGGCTCAGCAGCTTGGGCAGCTCGCTGCGCGCCCCGGCCGTCGTGCGGACCGCCACCCCGATGACTTCCACCCCCACGTCGCGCCCGGCGGCGATCGCGTCGGCCATCCACTGGCGGTTGTAGTCGGTGCTGTAGAGCACGCCAATGCGTTTCACTTGCGGGAAGAAGTAACGGAAAAGAGTGAGCTGGGAGGAGCTGGGCAGCTCATTCGCGACGACATGCGTTCCCGGTGCCGCCGCCGCCGGAAGGCGCTGCCAGTTGATGACGGAGGACACGACGATGGGCTTGCCTTTGGCGGCGCGGCTGGCCGCCAGAAACGCCTTGGCCCCGATGCTGTAAACCGCCGTGGGAGCCTCGGCGCGGATGGCACGCTCAGCGGCCGCGTCGGTGAGGCCGGCCAGATTCAGCTCCTTGACTGGCTGTCCGATGGTGTCGCGGAAGGCCGACTGGGCGGTGGCGTATTTCTCGACGACCCCGTCCGAATTGACGACGAGGATCTTCTCCTTCGGCACCTGCGCCAACACCACCCACGCCCCGACGCAGCAGAGCGCGAGCGCGGCCAGCACCGCCAGGCGGCTCGCCGCGCGCTCGTCGCGCGTCAGCAGCCGGTGCAGGAGCGGGCGCAGGTTCATGGGGCCAGCTTCCCTTTCTGCTCCGCGTCCAGCGGGCGCATGGCTTCAAGGCCCAGAAACTGCAGGCAGGTCTTGCCCTCGGGGGACGCGCCCATGTTCGTGAAGATCTCCACGAGCTTCTTTCCGGCCGCGCCTGCGGAGCGCGGCGAAGCGAGCACCGGCAGCAGGGACTCACGGCCATCCACCACCAGCTTCAGCCCCTCGCGTTGCTTCAGGTTGATGCCCGCCAGCTTTTCGGCACCACTCTCGGTGGCGATCGCCCCCTTGGCCGCGCCGAAGCCAATGGCCATCAAGGCGTCAATGTCCTTGGGCACGACCAGAATCTCCAGCGAATCAACGAACGCCTTCTGGCCCGGCAGCATCTCGTTCAGGAGGGTCAGCGTATAGTCCTTGGTGCCGGCGGTGGCGATTTTCTGGTCGCGCAGATCCTTCAGATTCAGCGTCCGGCCAAAAAGCTGGTGCTTTTGGGTGGCCTTCCCCTTGGCCAGACCGACCAGCAGCGGGTCCAGTTCGGCCTTGGCGGCGAGCAGCTTGTAATGCCAGCTCGACAGGAGAAACAGCCCGCGTGGCTTGGCGGCCAGTTGCTGCTCGAACGTCGCCCGGTCCTTGAACGGCTGGAACTTGTGCCCGCCATGCGCGGCGAGGAACCCGTCAAACTCGCGTTTGAGCAGGCTGAAATTGTTGATGTTCGTCTCCGGACTGTAGAAGAAGACCGTGAGCGGCTCGTCCTCGGCCAGAACCCGCAAAAAAAGGCCGGCGGCCCCCGTCGCCAGCAGGGCCTGCAGGGCCGTGCGGCGGGAAATGCGCTGGCTTGGTTTGGACGTGCTCTGGTTCACCTTAATGGACGCGGGGAGGAATACCCGAAGCCAGCCTGCCTGACAACGCCTGTTCTCCCGGCCCGGTTCGCCCCGCCTACAGCGTCTTCAAATACTCCACCAGATCCCACTTCTGCGCCTCGGTGAGCCGGGTCCCATACTCGTGGCCCGTGTTACGATTTCCGCTGAGAGAGGTGTCAAACTCCCAGACCACCCGCTCAGGCTTGCTGGCATAGCCGACGTGGACGGGATCAAACTCACGCTGCCCCACGGCGAATCTCTTCGGCCGTTGGTCCACCGGTTGAAGCAGATCCCACAGCGTGGGCACGCTGCCATTGTGAAGGTAGGGCGCAGTGGCCCACAGGCCGCGCAATGGCCGGGTGAAGTAGCCCAGGTTCAGGGTCTCCAGCCACGCGGGCACCACCCGCGCATGCCAGGCGTCCATCTTCTGCTGGTCCGCCGGCGGCACTTTGTTCTCGGCGTAAGCCTTCTCCTTCACGGCGATGGCCGACTTGTAGAGATTGGTGGCGTAGGACTCCGTGCGTCCTCCCTTCACGTTGACCGGCAAGGCGTAGTTCACGAGCCGGTTCGGATCGGTGCCGATGACTTCCAGCGGCGTCCAGGTCTCCTTGCCGTGGCATTTGATGCAGCCTTCGCTGCGGAACAACTCCGCGCCCCGCGCCACCTTGGCCGAATCCAGCGCGCCAAAAACCTCCTCCGGCCACTTCGGCGGCCTCAGCAACTGCCCGGTCCGCTCCATCGTGTAGAGATCGTAGGGACGCACGGAGGAGACGTAGGTTTTCGGATCGAAGCTGGCTCCCAGTGCCACCGCCTGCGCGTAGTTGCGGTCGTTGCCCGTCGTCGTATTGCCATCCCAGTGGAGGTTCGTGAAGCTGCCAAACTGAAACAGATGCGGCATGCTCACCGGCGCGGTCATGGGCTGGAAATTGCCCGGCGCCCCGAGCACTTCCTCCGTCATCATCAGGTTGCGGATGATGCCAAACGAATCGGCACGGCCGGGGCCGGCCGCCGTCTGCCGGTCAAACGAGGCGACGATGCGGACCGCGGATTTCAGCCGCTCCTTCAGAAAAGCCAGCGCGAGTTCATGCTGTTCCGTGGCGGACTTGGTGACATAGGCGGGCCGGGTCGCAAGCTGCCCGGCGGCCTGCATTTTTTCCAGTTCGATGGCGTTGTAATACGCGAACCGGAGCACAAATTTCGCCCGGTCCCCGAGTTCCCCGCCTTCGAGCAAGCCTTTGAGCGCGCCGAGCGTGCCCCGGAAGAACGCCTCGACGTCCAGCAAGTTGGGCGCGCCGTCCACATGGAGGGTCTTGCCCCGGTAGGTGATGTGCGTGGTGTGACAGGCGGCGCAGTTGATCCCCGTCAGCACGAAGTCATGATCTTTCACCTTGAGGCGGGAAAAGCCCACTGGCAGCCCGGTATCGTCATCCGGTGCGGGGATCAACCCATAGCTGGCAAAGCTCTCGATCAGGGGCCGACCGGTGGTAGGATCGTTCAACGCGCGGAAGAGCGCCACCGGGAAGGCATCGCTGCCCTCTGGTGTGCGGTGCCAGGCGGTGCGCATCTGGAAATTGGTCAGCCCCGTCGGGATGATGACCATGCCAGCCGGAACAGGCTGCATTCCCGGCAGCGGCTTGCTGGCCAGTTCGGCGGCGAGCGCCGCCTTGATCTGCTCCTCCACCGCCAGAAGTTCCCGCTCCTCTTGAATGAACAGCTTGAGCACCGCGTGCCGCACCGAGGGAATGAGCGCCGCCGCAGCCACCAAGGCCACGCCGGCCCCGAGCAGGGAGCGCAGCCAGCCGGGCCGGGATGCCTTGGGATTGGAAGCCGGAGTCTCGTTCATAAGGTTTTGAGGAATTCGACCAATGCCTGCTTGTCCGCCTCCGGCAGGTCCACTCCATAAGTGTGCCCCGTATTGCGATTGCCGCGCTCCGTGGTGTCGTAGAGGAAGGGCTTGCGTGCCGCACCGGGGCTGCTCGTGAAACCCACCCGCACCGGGTCCAGCAGGTCCCCGCCCCGCTCAAAGGTGACCGGACGTTTTTCCGGGGCCTGCAACAAATCCCACAAGGTCGGGACCGAACCGTTGTGCAGGTAGGGCCCACGCGCCCAGATGCCGGCGAGCGAGACGTTCTTGTAGCCGTCGGTCTGCTGTTGGGCCGGGTAGAGGAAGGGCGGCTGCTTCAGCGCGTGCAGCGCAGCCACGGTGCGAGCGTCGTAAGCCCGCACCACTTCCGGGTCCGTGCCGAGTTCGCGCAGGCTGGTGACGCGGCCATAGCTCTTGCCCCCCGGCGCGTGGCAATCTCCGCAGTGGGTGGCAAATAGACCGCGACCCCGTTCGATCAGAGCCACCTGCACAGGCAGCGGGTATTTGGGTGGCGCAAGGGTCTCCAGAAACTTCGCGTAGCGCTCGAAGCTTGCCTGATCAAACAGCCCCGGCACCAGCGCGGCCAGCGAGCCGGCACTGAGCAGCATTTCTTCATGCACGTTGGTGCCACCGCCAGTCCACCGTTGCCACATGTTCTGCTCGGCCCGCCGGTCCCACACCGGAAGCATGTCCGTGGTGGAGAGGGCCCCGTCGTAAGGCAGGCGCAGCAGGTTGAACTTGAGCATGGCCCCGGCATCGAAGCGGCCCGGACCCGAGCGGGGCTGGCGGTTCATCCAGGCGAAGTCCTGTTCCGCCAACCGCAGCACCCCGGCCACCGTTGGAATGATCAGCCGCTCGTAGAGCAAGGTCTCGCTGGCGTCCAGCGGATGCCGGCGCTGAACCGCCGCCAGCAAAGGCCCCTCCGTGAAACGCGGATCACGGGCGGACGCGAACAGAAACTGCAGCAGCGCCTGGAAATCGAGCTGCAAGGCCGCGCCACCCACGATGAGCCGTGAGGCCGCCTCGCCGGGCACACGATACGTGGCCGTGTGGCAAAGCGCGCAGTTGGGCAGGAGATGCGGGAAGCCGTTGGTGCGGACGGACCAGCCGATGGGACCGGCCCGGTTCGGTTCCTGGATCAGCCCGAACGCCGCCCAGCCATTCGTCCCGGGCAACAAGTCGGGAAACACCCCCGGGAGCGCCTCAAACAGGTAGAGCGGCAGCCCGTGAACTTTCTCGTTGGTCAGCCCCCCGTATTTGAAATGCTGTTCCTCCGAAGCAAACCGCTCGTCACCCGGGGCACGGAGCAGCAACGCATAGCCCAGCCACCCGAGCCAGCAGCCCAGGCCCAGGCCTAGCAGGCCGAGACCGAGTCGCAACCGGGGGTAATTGGCCAGCCAGCGCGTGGGGGCATCTCCAGTTCGCGGCCGCAACAGGGCCGCCACCGTCAAAACCACCAAGGCGAGTTCCACCCAGGCGGTCCACGCCAGCACGGAAGGGAGCGATGCCAAGATATGCCAGCGCACCACCCCCGTCGCCACCCGCAGCCCACCCGCCAGCCAGCGCTGCGACTGCGGGGCCGTCTCGCGGCTGGCCAGCAGGTGAATCACCACCAGGGCCAGATGCACCCAGCCAGCCATTCGGATCAAGGTGACCACATCCAGCCAGCCGACCAAACTGCCCTGGGGGGCCTGCGACAGAAACCGGATCAAGACGTCCGGCACCACCCAGGCCGCCATCGCCGAAAGGGCGCAGACAACCGCCTCGAGCCGCACCCAGGCAGCAAACCCAGGCCGTGGACAGAATGAAATCAAACCCTGCATCGGCCCCCCTTCCCCCCATCACGTTTGCCGCATCTCACCAGTGCTTCCATGGGTTCAGCCCCTCCTGCTTGCACCGTCGGTAGAGCAGCGTCACATAGAGCACGTTGCAGGCGAGGATGCCCGCAAAGAGCGCGTTCATCAGATTCATGTGAATCTGCCCGGGCAGTTGCTCGTTCCCGAAATAGATCATGAAGTAGCCGCTGATGTCGCCCAGCAGAATGCTCAGCCCGATGTAGAAGGACTGCCCCTTAAGGCTGTTCCGCCGCCAGAACATCGCAGGCAACTGCGCGCTCACCACGAAGGTGTTGACCCAACTCGCATGGACCCCGAACGGATCGTTGAACGCGAAGACAAACGCGGACTCCGCCCACAGCATCACCCCCACGCCGATCAGCACCATCGGCCGGAACCATTTCTTCACATCGGGCTGGGTGAAATCCTCCGGCCCAAACCGCAGACAGGTGTAGAGGATGAGCAAGTCCAGCCCCAGCCAGATCATGTTGCCGATCCGCAGCCCGGAAGGAAATCCGAGCACCGTGGAGGCGAGCGTCTCCCACGCCACATTGGCGCACAGGGCGGCAATGGGGATGCCGAACGAACGGTCCCGGAAGGCACGGCGCAGGATCAGCAGGTAGGCAACGGTCCAGAATATGTAGCCGCCGAGGTTGGCCAGGAGCGGTCCGAGAGCACTGGCCGGGGTTGTGTTCAGGGTCGCCAGCATGAGCATTGCGTGGTTCAAAAACGGGCCGTCAGTTGCAGGAACACCTCGCGCGGCACCGGCGTGGCCTGGGTGGGATTCACTCCGGGCGTGGAATACTCGAAGTGCTGGGGCTGGAACAGGTTCCTCCCTACCACCGCCACCTCCCAGTTCGGATGCGGCTGCCAGGCCAGCCGTGCGTCCAACGTCGTGTAGCTGGGGATGGTGACGCTGTTCGCCGTGATCCGGTCCACGTAGCGCACGCCAAGGTCCAGCGTCCAGTTGTTGGGCAGATTAAACGCGGACCGCAGCCCCACCTGCTGCTGCGGCGTGGAGCCAAGCTGGTCCAGCGGGCTGCCCTGATCGAGTTCTAGTTTGATGAAGGAATAACTCGCGGTCAGACGGCACCACTCACTCGCCAGCCAGTCGGCCGACAACTCGGTGCCGAACGAATTAAAATCCGCCGAGTTGTCCGAGGTGATGGGCAGCAACAGATGCGGGGCCGGTAAAGCCACGAAGACCGGCACCCCGGTGATGGACCCAAACCCGTTCTTGTAAACATTGTAAAACGCGGCCGCATCCAAGGTCACGGCCTCCCGGGGCCGGATACGGTAGCCGACCTCATACGCGGTCAGCTCCTGCGCCCCGAGATTCGGCGAACCGCTGAAGTTGGCCATGACCGGCAGGCCGAAGGCGGTGCCCACCGGCCCAAACAGCGGCACGTTCAGATCCGTATTCGCCCGTGAGGGAATCTGCACGGCTTTCGAGAAGGCCGCCCACAGCGAGTGCTTGTCATCGGGATTCCAGGACACGCGCACGTTCGGCTGGGTCTCCAGGCCGGTGATGTCGTTCGCCTCCAGCTTGCAGCCCAGCGTCAGCTTCAACCGCTCAGCGAAGAGCAGGAAATCGGTCTGCGCAAAGCCGCTGAAGATCTGCTGCTCCCGCGCCGTGGGGCTGTAAGTGTAGTAGTTGTTGTTCCGGCTGTCCGTGGGCAGATACCGGTAGTTGGCGCCGTAGATGAGCTTCCACCAGTCCGTCAGATTGACGGAGTGCTGAAGTTCCACATCCACCAGTTCCTCCGTCTGCACGTCGAACCGATGCTCGCGGAAGGAGCTGAAGTAGGTCTGAAAATGGAATTGCGAGTCGGCGCTGAAATCGTGCTCGGCACGGAACAGCACGTTGCCACCTGAGTAATCAATCGCCTGCTGCTCCGGCGTGAAGAACGGGGCCGCCGGTGTCGGGCGCAGAAAGGTGTCGCGCGTGTTGACGTTGAAGAGATCGCCCCGGAGCGTGAACTGCGTATCCGGCCGGTGCCAGTCCAGCCGCACTCCGCCCTGCGTGGAATCCCACCGGTCCGTGCCCGTCGGGTGCTCGCCTCGGTCGGCATACTTGAAGTAGATGCGCCCGGTGAGATCATCGGTGATGTGGCTTTCCTGCCGCGCCTCGCCAAAGAACCGTTCCTGCGTGCCGCCGCCGGTGTTGAAATAGGTGCCCTGCGCTTTCTGTGTGTCCTTGGTGATGATGTTGATCACGCCGTTCACCGCGTTCGCACCCCACAGCGTGCCGCCCGGCCCCCGCACTACTTCGATGTGGTCCACGTCCTCCATTAACACATCCTGCGCCGCCCAGAACACGCCGGCAAATCCCGGCGAATAAACCGTGCGCCCGTCCACCAGCACCAGCAGGCGGTTGGTGAAAATGTCATTGAGCCCGCGCGACGCCACCGCCCATTTGCTCGCGTCCACCTGGGACACGCTGATGCCCGGGGCCAGCCGCAACGCATCCGGCAGCGTCCGCGCCCCGGACCGCCGGATCTCGTCCCCCGTGATGACGGACACCGCGGCGGCGGCGGTGAACGGATCTTCCGGCCGCTTCGACACGGAGGTGATCGTGATCTTCTCCGCCTTCAGCCAGCGCAACTCATCCGCCAGCGCGGAGCGCGGGACGGAGTTGGTGGGCATCTCCTGCTTCAATTGCGCCGGCTGCAACAGCGCATCCTGCGCCGTGGCCATGCAGGCCGGGCTCAGCAGGGCCAGCGTGAGCAGGCGGCCGACCGGATTCGATGCGGTGCGCGAGGATCGTTTCTTGGCAGAAAAATGGGGCATCTTGGGTGGGGATGAATCGCAAGTTTGACGTGCAGACATGTGTGACTTGTGACCGACACCATCCGGCCAGCGGCAAGCCGAACCGAGCTTCACGGGAACACCGGGAAGAAATCAAGAAAGCACCGGCAAGGCAAGGAGGAAGCACTGAAATCCCCAATTGATTGACCAATTCCGAAGCGCACCTCGGTCTAGGGCCAATTGGAGGCATTGCGGCCAGTTGACACCGCCCGCCCAGAGTATAGACACTGCGGCATGAGTTCACCCCATGGCTGGCAGCATCGCGTTCAACCAGCTTCAACTCGACCTCGCCAGATGAGCACAAGTGTCGCGGACCGCGGCGACAGTAACCTCAGGATCACCAGGCCGGCCGTTCGCCGTCTTGAAGCGATCAGGCCCAATCCCATTGCCAGCCGGCCGCGTCCGGCTGAACGCGCGTCATGCTAGTTGCCGGTTATATTCTGGTCTTCAGCGGCGCGCTCCTTTGTCTTGCGGGTCAGGTGATGTTTTTGGCTGCCGCCCTCAAACGTGGGCGCGGGTGGTTTTTCGGCTGTCTCTTCTTTCCGCCCCTGTGCCTGTTGCTGCTCGCGTTTTACTTTCCGTAGTCATCAGGCCGGCATCGTTTTGGATCGGTGGCGCTATGCTGGCCTGCGCCGGTGCATCATTGGCGGGAATCGACTTTTGAGCAACCTGCCGGCATGCCTCGATCACAATCCATTCGCGTGATTCGCGGGCACCCTTCGGATCTCAGTTCCAACGCCGCTTCGGCGCGCCGCGCGCAGGGATTGAAAAAGTTGCTAAAGCCCGGAGCGATCCCGCCGATAGCTTGAGTGTCGCAAGACACGGCGGTTGGCAGCCGGAAAGGGCCGACGGGAAAACGGTGACGCCTAAAAAAAGTCACCAGCGGCACGGATGCCGCAGAACAAACAAGCCCCGCAAGGGGTGACTCATGGAAGGAGTCCAGTTATGGTCATCAATACTAATGTGTCGGCCCTGAGCAGCTCACGTTTGCTTGCGCAGTCCTCCGGCATGCTCGAAAAGTCGCTGGCGCGCCTGTCCTCAGGCTCGAAAATCGTAAACCCTGAAGACGACGCCGCAGGCCTGGCGGTTGCGATGCGCTTTGATGCGCAGATCAACCGGACCAACGCCTCGAAGTCGAATGTCGGGAACGCCATCTCGTTCAACCAGACCCGCGACGGGTTCCTGCAAAAAGTGCAGGCCGCGCTGGACCGGATGAGCGAACTGTCCATCCTCGCCCAGGACGTGACGAAGACCGACGCTGACCGCGCGCTTTACAACAGCGAGTTCAGCACCCTCGGCTCCTTCATCACTTCCACCTCGTCGAAGGACTTCAACGGCGTCAGCCTCTTCTCCAGCTCGGCCCTCTCGGTCGTGGTGGACAGCGACGGCGGCACGTTCTCGATGTCCGGCATCAACCTCGGCGGCGCGGCCTACACCGGCGCCACCGCAGCAGGGGTCTCGAACTCCACTTCGGCCGCCGCGGCCCTCACGGCCGTCAAGTCCGCCATCACGCAGCTCGCGAGTGACCGCGCCACCGCTGGCGCGTCCAACGCCCGCCTCACCTATACGAACGATCAGTTGTCCGTCCTGCGCGACAACCTCACCGCCTCCAGCAGCCGCCTCAAGGATGTGGATGTGGCCGAGGAAAGCACGAACTTCGCGCGCTACAACATCCTCGTCCAGGCCGGCACCGCGATGCTCGCCCAAGCGAATGCAAGCCCACAGTCAGCCCTCCGGCTCCTCCAGTAATTCTGGAGCCCGTGAAACGAACCCCGTCCGGCGCGCAAGTGCCGGGCGGGCGTTCGCCTTTTCTGCGGTCCACCCCGCTGCCGCGCCACCCTTGACCCTTCTCTCCCATGGCTGACCTCGGACTTTCCGGCCTGGCCTCAGGCTTCGACTGGCGCTCGCTGGTGGACCAGCTCACGGAGGTGGAACGCACGCCGCAAACCATCCTCAAGCGCCAGCAGGCCTCGCTCGACAGCGTCAACAACGCCTACGACGTCGTTGAAACCTACCTGGGTTCCCTGCAGACCAAGGTGGAGGCGTTGAACGAGGCTTCCCTGTTCGAGACCCGGAAGGTCAATTCGAGCGACAGCGACCTGGCCACCGCGACGGCGGACGCCGGCACTTCCCTGGGCAGCTATGCCTTTGTCATCAGCCAGCTCGCCTCCACCAGCGCGCAGCAGGGGGGCACGGATGCCGGCTCGCCTTTGAATGGGTCCAGCGATGTCTCCGCGCTGGTGCTGAGCAACGCCGCCTTCGCCTCGCCCGTCACCGCCGGAACCTTCACCGTGAACGGCCAGCAGATCACCGTGGCCACCACGGACACGCTCCAGGCCGTCTTCACCGCCATCAATACCGCCACCAGCGGTGCGGTGACCGGCAGCTATGACCCCGGCACGGACAAGATCACCCTCACCGGCACAGGCACCATCACGCTGGGCAGCGCGGTGGACACCAGCAACTTTCTGAGCGCCGCCAAGCTCAACAACAACGGCACCAGCAGCGTGGCCAGCAGCCACTCGCTGGGCACGGTGAAGCAGTCCACCGCGCTGGCCTCGGCGAACTTCGCCACCGCCGTCACCGACGGCGGCGGCGGCGCGGGCGAGTTCAAGATCAACGGCGTCTCCATCGCCTTCAGCGCCACCGGTGACTCGGCGGCCAACCTGCTCGCCCGCATCAACAACTCTGCGGCGGGGGTGACGGCCACCTACGACAGCGTGAACGACCGCTTCCTGCTGACCAACAAGACCACCGGCGATCTCGGCATCGCGCTGGAAGACGTGACCGGGAACTTCCTCGCCGCGAGCAAACTCTCCACCGGGACCCTCTCCCGCGGCGACAACTTGGAATACACCATCAACGGCGGCGGCACGCTGGTGAGCAATTCCAACACCATCTCCAGCGCCAGCTCCGGCCTCACCGGGCTGACGGTCACGGTGCTCGACACGGGCACCGTGAACATCGGGGTGCAGAGCGACACCGCCACGATCAAGTCCGCCATCACGGGCTTCATCTCGGCCTACAATCAGGTGCAGTCCTTCCTCGACCAGACCACGGCCAGCACCACGGACGCGAAGGGCAAGGTGACCGCCGGCGTCCTCTCCGGCCAGACCGACGCCAGCGAACTCACGACCAAGCTGCGGCGCCTGGCCAACACGCCGGTCACCGGCCTCACCACCACCCTCACCAAGCTCGCCGACCTGGGCATCACCACCAGTTCCGAGGACAACCAGATCACGCTCACTGACAGCGACGCGCTCGACACCGCGCTCGCCGACAAGCTGACGGATGTGCAGGAGCTGTTCACGAATTCTTCCACGGGCCTGGCCGTGCAGCTCAGCACCTATCTGGAGGCCACCGTGGGCGATGATGGATCGCTCGTCACCCGGCGCGACACGCTCACCAAGCAGTCCAGCGACATTGATGACCAGATCGCGGATCTGGAGCGGTTCGTGCAGGCAAACCGCGCGACCCTCATCAACAGCTTCATTTCCATGGAAACGGCGCAGTCCAAGATCAACCAGCAGTTGCAGTTCCTGAAGCAGCGCTTCGGAACTTGAGCCATGCCTGCAACTTCGCTAAATGTTTCCTGCTCCCGTGCCGATAACCACCATATGTCGGTGAACGCCTGGACCCCACCCCCATTACACCTGCCCTCCGTGTGGCTGGATGGGCACCCCGTGGCCGTGTCCGCGCAATCCGTCGGCTCCCTGCCCGCCATCTTCACCGAACTCGAATCCCTCGCCGCCAGCCGCCAGCGCGTGCTCTCCGGCGTGTGGGTGGACGGCACCCCGGCGGAACTCGTGGCCGGCCGCTCCGACAGCGGCCAGTTCCAACGGGTTGAGGCCGAATCCATCACCCTGGCTGAACTCAGCCGACGCCTTGCCGGCGAGACCCGCGAACAGGTGCGGGAACTGCGCTGGAGCGTCGAGCGGGCCGTGCTTGGAGTGCTCATCAACGAGCCACCCCAAAACCGCCGCCTTTGGTTGTCGTGGCGTTCCTCCATCCGCGAGCCCCTCGCCCGGCTGGGCATGCTCAGGGACCTCTGGGGCGCGCGGCTGGCCGAGTTGTCCGTCGGCGGCCACACGTTGGACGCGCATCTGGAGGACTTGGGCCGCATCGTCGGCCACGTCGAGCTGATCCTCCTCAAGCCGGAAGTGGAATCGCTGCCGGCGGCGATGATTCTCTCGGACGTGTTGGAACGCAGCCTCGTTCCCTGGCTGTGGCGGCTGGAGGAATACCTAGGACAACTGCATGAACAGAATTTGGAATAACCTCCTCCGCGCCGGCACGCTGCTGGGCGCCGCCGCCTTGTTCGCCGGCTGTGAAACCATGGACTTCACGTCCCGCGAGCGCGTCAGCGGCCCGGATTACCAGCCGGCCAACGTCCACCGCCTGCCCGCCGGTGTGCCGGAGAAGATCCGTCGCGTCGCCGTGCTCCCGCTCGTGTCCGATGCGCGCGGAGCACAGGCCGAGGCCGGCGTGGAGACGATGCAAACGGTGCTCGTCACCGAACTGGTGCGCTCCGGGGCCTTTGAGATTGTGGCGGTCAGCGCGGACGAGCTGAATCACCTGACCGGCCGCAGCCAGTGGACCGCCGAGCAGAAGCTGCCCCCCGCCCTGCTCCAGCGCCTGCGCGAGCAGCACGGCTGTGACGCGGTGCTCTTCAGCCGCCTCACCCAGTATCGCGCCTATCCCCCGCTCGCCGTGGGCTGGAGCTTCAAACTGGTGGAGTGCCCCGCCAAACCCGTCGAACCGGCGCGCATCCTCTGGGCGGCGGACGAAGTCTTCGACGCGGGCAACGCCACGGTGGTGAACTCCGCCCGCCGCTACTATCTCAGTGAGCTGAAGGTGACCGGGCCGCTGGCGGACTCCCTGGCCATGCTCCACACCCCGCGGCGGTTTGCCCAATACACCCTGCACGCCCTGGCCCTCACCATCCCGCCCCGGGAAATTACCCCTCAAGTTATTCCGCCGCCTGCCGATGTCCCGAGTGAGACGAAACCGAAAGTTCCCGCGCCCGGCGCGGGAGGAAGCGAGTGAGTATGCAAATCAGCCCGAACAGCAACAGCGGGCCGGTGACCCGAACCTACTGGAAAGCCTTTCCATCGGCTCCCGGCAATCACGGTGCGGATTCCGCGCAGTTTGACCAGGCCGCCGCGCTCAACCGCGCCCTCGCGGACACGCCGGACCTGCGCCCCGGCGAGGTGGAGCGCGCCCGCGCCCTCATCGGCGACGTCACCTACCCGCCCCGGGAAACGATCCAGCGCATCGCCTCCCTCCTGGCCCTCAACGTGCCCGACGAACCGGCGGACATCTGATTTCCCATGAGCCTCGCCAACCCCTGGTCCTCCTACCGTCAAGTCGCCACGCAGACCGCCACCCCCGGCCAGCTCGTGTTGATGCTCTTCGACGGGGCCATCCGCTTCTTGGAGCGCGCCCGGCTGGGCTTCGCGGAGCCGGACCCGCTCGAGTTCAACGTGACGGTGAACAACAACATCCAGCGCGCCCAGGCCATCATCCGCGAGCTGAACAACTCGCTCAACGTCCGCGAGGGCGGCGAGATCGCCACCAATTTCCGCCGCCTCTACGACTACATGGACGAGCGGCTGCAGGAGAGCAATTTCCAAAAGACCGAGGCGGGCATTGACGATGTGCTGCGGCGGCTGGGCATCCTCCGCGGTGCCTGGGCCGAAATGCTCCAGCGGCGCGGTGAAGACTTGGAACGCTCCAGTCCGACCTTGGCCTTCGCCAGCCATGCTTGAGTCGTGAAGGCCCGCGACCATCTCTTCGGCCTCTACGAACAGTGGCGGCGCCTGAGTCTCGCGGAAGGGGACGGGATACTCCACGGGGCTTGGACCGAAGTTTCCCGCTGCCAGAACGCCAAGCACACCCTGCAGGAACGGATCATCGCCGCCACGGACGCGCTCCAGGCCGAGCAGACCGCCCTGCGCCAAGACCCCCACGAAACGGAATCGGCCATCCGCGCCGTGGTTTCCCAGTTGATGGAACTGGAAGGCCAGAACGCCCGGCAGCTCGACCAGCAACGCGCCCGAGCCGATGCGGAACAAGCCGGCACGGAGAAGGCCGGGCAAAACCTTCGCCACATCAACCGTGCCTACGGTCAGACGCGGCAGACCGGGTGGCAGCACTACTCCTGAGCGGAACGCTGCAGCAGGAGCGCGATTCTCATTAACTCTAATGCCTTCCGGGAGCTGCGCGTAGGATCCCAAATGGATTCACCCCATCCCGCAACGGAGTCCCCAGGCTCCAGGGCTGAAAGCCCGTCCGGTGACAGCCCGGGCTGAAGCCGAGCACCGCGAGGCGGAGGCCCGGGTTCGCGGTCCCTTTTCGTCACCGCCCTGAAAGGGCGGGACTCTGCACGGTAACGGAAAGCGTCCCGCCCTTTCAGGGCGGCGAGGCGTTGCTGGCAGGCTGCCCGGGGCTTCACCCCGGGTAGTTTGGCTGTCACCGGACGGGCTTTCAGCCCTGATTGGTTGGCCACGGTTGGCTTTAACGCAGACGCCGAGAAAGCGGAGATGCGTAGAGGCCGAAAGAAACCATCCGGCTCCGCGTCTATCTGCGGTCTTTGCGCCCATTGCGATACAGCGAGTCATCCGACCGCTTTGGGTGCGGCTCCGCCGCTGCGCCCTCTGCGTTAGATCGAATGCCACGGCACCAGTTCCCTATGTCACGTCCAGGCACTCCGCGATGGCCAGCTTCAATTCCTCCAGCGGAAAAGGCTTGGCCAGTGTCTTCACCGCCCCCAGCCGCTCCGCCAACGGCAGGTAAACCCCCGGTCGCCCCATCCCGCCGCCGGACATCGCGATGATCCGCACCGAGGGCTCCAGCTCCTGCAGCCGCGTGATCAGTTCCATCCCGTCCATGTCCGGCATGAACAGGTCGGTCAGCACCAGCGCAAAGGTCTGCGGGTCGTAAAGTTTTAACGCCTCGTTGCCATTGCTGGCCCGCACCACATCGTAGCCCGATGCCGTCAGCGCCTTCATGAGCATCCCCGCGCAAGAATCGTCGTCATCCACCATTAAGATCTTGGGCATGCCCCCAGTCTTACCAAGAAACTATTTCTGGCAACATTTCCCGCATCGGGCCGCCCGATTTCTGCGCCTGAAAACGGGCCGGGACGCTTGCCGGAAGCCGGGCAGGCTGGTAATGTCTTTCCATGGCCCAAAAGCAACTTGCGCACTCTGCGGGTTCACGCCAATTTTAGTCCTGACGCACCCGATGCCAGAAATTCTGCCAGCCAGTCCGCCAGCGCCCGCCGCCAAGGCCTCCGCGCAGATCCTCATCCTTGAGGACGAGCAGAACATGGTCACCGTCCTGCGCCGCGCCCTCGCCCAAGTCGCGATGCAGCCCACCATCCTTGCGGACGGGGAACAGGCCCTCCGCCTGCTTAATCAGGAACCCTTCGACCTCGTCATCGTGGACATCACCCTGCCGGGGATCAGCGGTCTCGACGTCTGCCGCCAGATCAAAGCCGACGAACGGCTGCGGCACCTGCCCGTCCTGGTCATCAGCGGCCAGCACGCCAACCAGACCCGGGCCCAGGCCTTCTCGCTGGGCGCGGCGGAATACCTCACCAAGCCCTTTGAGCTGCCGCACCTGCTGGGGTGCATCACGCGCCACCTCACCATCGCCGCCGCCCGACAGAAAGGCCTGCCCCCCGCCGCCCTCCTGCCCCCGCTCTGACCGCCCTCCGTTGACCCTGCGCCCCGCCTTCCCTTGGCTCGCGCGCAAGGCACGGAAGAAAACCCCTGTAGCGGCGGTCTGTGACCGCCTCTGGCGTTGACCTCCGTCGGGAAGATTTTGGCGGGGAAGCTCAAGGCGTGACCTGACGCGCCATTTCCCTTGAATGGGCCGTCACCCCGCGCCGTTTATCTTTCCAGCGGATGACCGACCCCTTTTACCTTGGCATTGCCTTAAATATGGTCGGGAGCTTTTTAGGCTCCTGTTTCGGTGATGTCTTGAGTTCTCCGGTCAAGGACTTGGGCAAGAAGGTCCTGAAGCATGGCGAGCAGAAACTGACCAACTACATCCGCGAAGGAAAACTTCCCGCCAACCACGACCTGCGCCACGCGGTGGAGGAATCACTCTTGGAGGCGGCCCAAGCGTTTGCCCTCGGGGTAGCCTCGAAACTCGATAAGAAGAAACCCATCTGGGACCACGTCAAGGATCACTTGGAGAGGCGAGAACTGCCCGACAAGCCGTTCATCGAGCTGCTCAAGGTTCCCGGGAGCGAGTGGGTGGATAAACTCATCAAGGAAACGCGCCATGCTCGCGACCAGCAGTCCCGTGAATCCCCTGAACACGGGATTGGAGCGGAATTTGTCCTGGAGGATGGCCGGCTGAACGAGCTTTTGCTGGAGAACAACGAGCCCGCCCTGGTGAAGGCCATCCATGACGCCTTTGCGGCTTGGCTCGACAAGCATGTTGGGCGGGAGAACGAGCCGGAATGCGTCAAAGGCCTGCTTGCCGGCGGTTGGCCGCTGAAGAAAGACAGCCCGGAACTGCTCACCTTCTACCAGGCCTTCTGCCTCTTCTTCCGCGAGAAGGTCAAGCACCGGCCGGAAGTCTTCAACCCCCTCATCGCGCAGACCTTGAGCGAGGTGGCGAAGGAGATGAAGCAGCTCAAGGGCCTGCCCAAGCAGATTGAAGAGCTGATCCAGCGGCTGGGGGACTTGCGTGGCGTGGTGGAGGAGTTCCACAAGTTCACCGAGACGCAGCTCAAGGGCCTGGAAGAGCGTCTTGGAGTCCAATTCGCCCGGCTGCACGAAGGCGTAGCGGACATCCAAGCGCGCATGGCCGTCCTCCAGAAGGATGTGACGGAGATCAAGGCCACCGCGGCACGCATTGAGACGGGCCAGATTGAAACCCATTCCCTCGTGGCCGATGGGGAGGCAAAGGCAGCACAGCGACACACGGAAATCATCACCCGGCTGGATACCAGAGCGCCTGCTCTTCCACCTGTGATTGCATGGTATCCACCTGAGCCGGTCCCAGACTTTACCGGGCGTGTGAAGGAGCTGGGCGAGGTGAAGAAGCTGATCCGGGGCAAGCGGCGCGTGGCGCTGCTGGGGGCCGGGGGCATGGGCAAGACGGCCATCGCGGCGGAAGCCATCTTCCAGCTTGCGCCCCGGCGGGAGCAGCCGGGACTGTTTCCGGGTGGCATCTACAGCCACAACTTCTATGGGCCGGGCCGGGATGACTCGCAGCCAGCGGACCAGCTCAAGAAGGAAGCCTCGCATTTTGGAGTGCTCCTCGGTCTGCTCACCCAGCACGCCATTGCGCAGAACAAGGAACCCGAGTTCAAAGGAGACCGCTCAGAACTGGAAGCCCGCGTGCAGGCGCTGTTCCACTCGGAGACCATCCTGCTCTATTTGGAAGGCTGCGAGCAGGCGGAGGACCTTCCGGCCCTCCTCGCGCTCACTGGCTCGGCGAAGGTGCTGCTTACCTCCCGGGATGCGACCCATATTGGGGATGCCCACCCGATTGAGGTGCGCGCCATGCCGGCGGCGGATGGCGCGCAGTTGCTCCATCAGCTTGCCGTGCGGAGGGACCTGCCTAAGTCGCCGGACAAACGCAGTCCATGGCTGAAGCTGTCTGGAGCCCTCGGGGGTCACGGGCTGGCCCTGCGTCTCGCTGGCTCCGCGATGCACACGCAGGAGGAAACTCCGGAGGAATTCTCCGCCAGCCTCCAGCTCGAACAGTTTGGGGATTGGTCCAAACGGGACCAGCGGCGGCAAAACCTTGGATTGCTCTTCGACCACAGTGCGGCGGCGGTGCGCCAGCAGCACCCGCGCGCGCTGGAGGCGTGGTTTGCCCTCGCTTTGCATGGCGATGCGCCCATCCATCTGCCCGCGTTGCAGGGTGCGCTGGGCGGTTCGGAGCAAGTGGTCAAGTCTGCCCTCGCCGCGTTGGTCAACTACAGCCTGGCGCAAAAGAAGCGGATGCCCGCCGCGAAACCCGATGAGACCGAACCCGGCTGGCAGCTCACCCACGCCCTGCTTGGCAAGTGGGGACGCGGCGACCTGAGTAACAGACGACGTGAGGAGCCTCTCGCTGCCTCCCCAGACGCCAAACCCCAGACCCCAGACCCAATCAGCGACTCCTTACGTCGTCACCTACCGGAAGACGGGGGACCCATTCTTGCCGCGTGGCTGGACTGGTGGGAGGCCGACCTCCGCAACTGCTTCGCCCAGCGGTGCGTTCCCGGCGGCCCGGCGCGCTTTCAGGCTCTCCAGCCCCATTGGGACGCGCTGCTGCTGAACTTGGCAGCCGCCGAGGGCAGCGACAGCATCCGCCTGTCACTCTTCCTCAATGAAATTGCCCTCAGCCTTCAAGGCATGGGCAACTACTCAGCCGCCGAGCCGTTCTTGCGCCGGGCGCTGGAAGCCAGGGAACGCCTGCTGGGGCCGGAGCACCCGGACACGCTCATCAGCATCATCAATCTGGCGGAGCTTCTGCGGGATAAGGGAGACTTGGCCGCCGCCGAGCCGTTGTATCGCCGGGCGCTGGAAGCCTGCGAGCGCGTGCTGGGGCCGGAGCATCCGGACACGCTCACCAGCCTCAACAATCTGGCGGCATTGCTGTCTGCCAAGGGGGACTTGGCCGCCGCCGAGCCGTTGTATCGCCGGGCGCTGGAAGCCAGGGAACGCCTGCTGGGGCCGGAGCACCCGGACACGCTCATCAGCATCATCAATCTGGCGGAGCTTCTGCGGGATAAGGGAGACTTGGCCGCCGCCGAGCCGTTGTTGCGCCGGGCGCTGGAAGCTTGCGAGAGCGTGCTGGGGCCGGAGCATCCGGACACGCTCACCAGTGTCAACAATCTGGCGGTCTTACTATATGATAAGGCGGACTTGGCCGCCGCCGAGCCGTTGTATCGCCGGGCGCTGGAAGCCTGCGAGCGCG